>JAVVDU010000031.1:0-31797 GCA_032251515.1 Gemmatimonadota bacterium | reverse complement strand
ACGAGCGTGCTCGTCCTGACCCTGCTGATCGTGGTCGCGGGCCTGTGGTCCTACGTGACCGTGCCGAAGGAGGCGACGCCGGACATCACCGTGCCGGTCATCGCCGTGAACACGTTGTACGCGGGGGTCGCGCCGGAGGACATCGAGTCGCTGGTCACCCGGCCCATCGAGGAGGAGCTGAACCGGATCGCCGACCTGAAGACGCTCACTTCGCGGTCGGTGGAGGGGTACTCGAGCATCACGGCCGAGTTCGAGGCCGGGATGGACATGACCGAGGCCCTGCAGCTGGTGCGCGAGAAGGTCGACATCGCGAAGCCCGAGCTTCCGCCGGCGGCCGAGGAGCCGCAGATCGTGGAGTTCAACTTCTCGGACTTCCCGATCCTGCAGGTCAACGTGGCCGGGGAATACAGCCTGGTGCGGCTCAAGGAGGTGGCCGAGGACCTGAAGGACGGGATCGAGCAGGTCCCGAGCGTCCTGAGCGTCAATCTGTCGGGCGGGCTCGAGCGGGAGGTCCAGGTGGACGTGGACCTCGCGAAGCTCAAGTTCTACGGGATCTCGTTCGACGACGTGATCGACGCGATCCGCGACGAGAACGTCACCGTGCCGGGCGGCACGATCGACGTGGGCGACCTGAAGTACCTCGTGCGGACGCCGGGGGAGTTCGAGCGCCCGGGGCCGATCGCCGACATCATCGTCGCGAGCCCGGGCAGCGTGCCCGTCTACGTGCGGGACGTGGCCACCGTGGAATTCGGATTCGAGGAGCGCGACAGCTACGCGCGGTTCGACGGGGCCCCGGTGGTGACGCTCAGCGTCACGAAGCGGTCGGGCGAGAACATCATCGAGACCTCCGACGCCGTGCACGCGGTGATCGACGCAATGCGCCCCGGCTTCCCGCCGAGCACCGTCGTATCGGTGACCTCGGACAACGCGGAGTTCGTGCGCGACATCGTCAGCAGCCTGGAGAACAACATCATCTCCGGGCTCATCCTCGTCGTGGCGGTCCTGCTGTTCGCGCTCGGGATCCGCAACGCGTCGTTCGTCGGCGTGGCGATCCCGCTGTCCATGTTCCTCTCGTTCAGCGTCATCCAGTTGTCGGGAATGACGATGAACATGATCGTCCTGTTCTCGCTGATCCTCGCGCTCGGGATGCTGGTGGACAACGCGATCGTGGTGGTCGAGAACATCTATCGCTTCCGCGAGGAGGGCTTCGACCGGCCGGAGGCGGCGAAGCTCGCCACGGCCGAGGTCGCGATGCCGGTGATCGCGGCGACGGTCACCACGCTCGCCGCGTTCGCGCCCCTGCTGTTCTGGCCGGGCGTGGTGGGCGAGTTCATGCGCTACCTGCCGCTGACGCTGATCATCACGCTCTCCTCGTCCCTGTTCGTCGCGCTCGTCGTCAACCCGACCCTGTGCTCCCTGTTCCTGCGGCGACCGGACGAGCCGCGGATGGAGCTGACGCGCGAGGCACGGCTCGTGGCGTGGGGCCTCGCGGGGCTCGTCGTGCTCGCCATCGCGCTCCGCAATCCGCTCACCGCGGGCCTTCTCGTCCTGACCGCCGTCGCGCTCCACGTCCTGCACGAGCGCGTGCTGGAGCCGGCGGGCCGCTGGGTGCGCGAGGTGTCCCTCCCCCGCACCCTGCGCGCCTACGAGCGCCTCCTGCGCTGGTCGCTGCGGCACCGGTTGCTCATGACCGGCCAGGCCGTGGCGATGCTCGTCCTGGTGGGAGGCGCGTTCGCCGTGTTCAACGCCGGGATCGAGTTCTTTCCGGAGAACGTGCCGCCCCAGACGGTCTGGGTGCAGGTCGAGACGCCGACCGGCACACGCGCCGAGGTGACGGACGACGTCACGCGCCGGGTGGAGGCCGATCTCGACGCCCTCGCCCAGCGGGTCGACTACGAGTCCGTGGTGGCGACCACGGGCCAGAAGGTGGGCGGGTTCGGGAACGAGACGGGGACCCATCTCGCCACCGTCGCGGTCGACCTGGCCGACTACGAGGACCGCCGCTACGACTCCTTCGAGACCCTGGAGACGATGCGGGCGACCGTGGGCTCGCAGATCGCGGGGGCGGAGATCTCGGTCGAGAAGCCGCAGGAAGGGCCTCCCACGGGCCTTCCCGTGACGATCGAGGTGGCGGGCGACGACTTCGCGACGCTGGAGCGGCTCGGCGACGAGATCGTCCGCATCCTTTCGAACGCGGCGGTGGCGACGAAGCTGGAAGGACTCGAGAGCGACCTGGCCGAGGCGCGGCCGGAGCTGCGGATCGTCGTGGATCGCGAGCGGGCGAAGCGCTTCGGCCTGAGCACGCAGGAGATCGGCGCCACGGTCCGCAGCGCGATCAACGGCACGGAGGCCTCGGAGTTCCGGGACGGCAAGGACGAGTACGACATCGTGGTACGGCTGGCCGAGCGGTACCGCCGGGACCCCGATGCGCTGGCCGACCTGACGATCTCGACCGAGGAGGGCATCCAGGTGCCCCTGCCCGCGGTCGCCACGTGGGGCGTCGAGGAGGGGTTCGGCGGGATCAACCGCAAGGACCTCGACCGGGTGGTCACGGTGTCGGCCGACGTGCGGGCCGGCCACAACGCGAACGCGGTGCTCGTCGAGGTGCAGGCCGAGCTCGCCCCGTTCATCGCCGACCTGCCGCCCGGCTACCGGCTCACGTGGGCCGGGCAGCAGGAGGAGCAGCAGGAGAGCGAGGAGTTCCTGGGCGGGGCGTTCCTGGTGGCCCTGTTCCTGATCGCGATGATCCTGGTGTCGCAGTTCGACTCGATCCTCAAGCCGGGCCTGATTCTCGGCACGGTGATCCTGTCGACGATGGGCGTGCTCGTGGGCCTGCTCGTCCTGCGCATGCCGTTCGGGGTCATCATGACCGGCCTCGGCGTGATCAGCCTGGCGGGGATCGTGGTGAACAACGCCATCGTGCTGGTCGACTACATCGGAATCCTGCGCGAACGCGACGGGATGGACGAGCGGGAGTCGCTGGTCCTGGGCGGGCTGACCCGCTTCCGGCCGGTCACGCTGACGGCGATCACCACCGTCATGGGCCTCGTACCGCTGGCGATCGGGCTGAACTTCGACTTCGAGGGGCTGTACGGGGCGCTGCGGCCGGACCTCTACTGGGGAGGGGAGCAGGCCGCCTGGTGGGGACCGATGGCCGTGGCGGTGATCGCCGGGCTCAGCTTCGCGACGTTCCTGACGCTGGTCCTCCTGCCCGTCATGCACGCCCTGGTGGACGACTTCACCGCCTTCCTGGCGCGGCACTGGCGCGCCGACGGGCGCATGCAAGGCACGGGGGCTGCTTCCGACGGGGCGGAGGCGGGGACGGGCGCCGGGCGCGGGACTCCGGCGGATCCGGACGGCGGCACGGAACCGGGGGGACGGGACGCCACGGACGACTCCCGGCTGGTCCCGGCGCGGTGAGAGGTGCCGGGCACGGCCGGCCGCCCCTTCAGATCCTGCGGCGGCTCTCCGCCTCGCGCGGCGGGGGCGTGTCCCGGCCCGCGCGCACCACCCGGTCCTTGCCGGCCCGCTTGGCGGCGTAGAGCGCCGCGTCCGCGGCCCGCACGAGGGCCTCGGCGTCGGCGGACAGGGGCGGCGCGGCGGCGATCCCGGCGCTGACCGACAGGCGCGACCCGGTCGAGAACTCCTCGGCGCGGAAGGCCTGCCGGACCCGCTCGGCGAACCGCTCCGCGCCGGTCGCGTCGCCGCCCGCCAGCACCGTCAGGAATTCCTCGCCGCCGATCCGTCCGCTGAGGTCCGAGGCCCGCGTGGAGGCGGACAGCGTCCGGCCGAACGCCTCCAGGGCCTCGTCTCCGGCCGCGTGTCCGAACCGGTCGTTCCACGTCTTGAAGTCGTCGAGGTCGAAGATCGCGACCGCGACGGACCCACCGCGCCGCGCGCCCGCCACCTGGTGGGCGAGGAAGAAGTCGATCACGCGGCGGTTGCCCAGGCCCGTGAGGGAATCGACGTAGGCGAGCTGCAGGGCCCGGAACGTGCGGCGCTGCAGCGCCTCGGCCGAGATGCCCGCTCCGACACTGACTGCGGCGAACAGGCCCGCCGTCACCGCGGCGAGCCGCCAGTCCACCGGCCGGCCGATCACCGCGGCCGCCACGACCTCGAGGCCGATCAGGACGAGCAGCGCGGCGGCCAGGCCGGCTGCGGCGCCCTTCCAGCCGTTGTAGTGCGCGAGCAGGAACGGCGGGACGAGGGCGAGCATCCAGGCGAACCCGGCATAGTCGCGCAGCGCGTCGGGCCACAGGAGGCTGGCCGCGGCGGCGACGACGAGAGCCAGGCCGGACAGCCACAGGGCGCGTGGAGGCACCGGGGGCGTCGCCGTCGCCGGGCCGGCGGGGCGCGAGGCGGCGCGGGGAACGTCCATCCTTCGCCTCCATGCTGGGTCGGCAAAACGTGCAGTGTCGATGACGGGTCGGCCACGCATGCCGGAGAAGATCGTTCCCGGATAGCGACCCGACAAGCGGCGGCCACGGGGTCGGACGGGCCGGTTGCGGCGCCTCCAGCGCGCCCCGATCTTCGGGCCATGCGTGACTGGACCCGTTTCCGCATCCGGGGGGAGAGAGGCGCCCCCGCCCTGGAGTACGTGCAGTTTCTCGCCTGTCTCTCGGCGATCCGGCCGGCGCTGGCGGGCGTGCGCTGGCACCTGCGGTGGTCGTCGTCCGAGCGGGGCGGCGCGATCGACGGCCTGCGCGTGGAGCTGCCGTTCGACGGGCCCGCCCGGTCCCGCGTCGCGGCGGAGCTCGAGAGACGGATCCCGCCGCCGGACGGCATCCTCGCAGAGCCCCTGCGGACCGACACGGACCTCGACCCCCTGCAGGACGAGGTGGAGCTGGATCGCTGCCTCGACGTCCTGTGGCGGTGGTCGGAGCTGCTCGTGGAGCTGCGGGCCCGGAACCCCGGGGCCCTGTCGCGCCAGTTCCAGGCGCTCACGCCCGGGGCCCTGCTCACCTTCGTGACCCGCGACCGGAGGCACATCGAGCGGGCGGTCGAGGGCGAGGGCCTGGGCACGGTCCCGGCCGTTTCGTTCAGCCGCCTCGCGGACCTCCTCGGCCCGCTGGACCTCGTGTACCGGCTGCCGCCTCTGACGCGGATCGAGTCGGTGCATGCGGCCCGCGTTCACCACCTCGCCGCCTGCACGATGGCCGGCGAGTTCTACCCGTTCACGAGGTCCCGATGACCCTGCGGCGATCCGTCTACCTGCTGCTGGCGAGCCTCCTGGTCCTCGCGGCGAGCATCGCGGGCTACCGGACGGGCCGGGCTGTGGCGGATCGCGACGCGGGAAGCGCACCGGCGGAGGGGGGGACGACGCAGGGCGACCGGCTCGTCGCCCGCACCTCCGACTGGCTGGAGATTCCGCTGCCCGACCAGCCGTTCCTGTCGCTGGACGGGGACACGGTGCGGCTCGACGTGTACCGGGGACGCATCCTCCTGCTGAACTTCTGGGGCACCTGGTGTCCGCCCTGCCTCGCCGAGATCCCACACCTCGTGCGCGTCCAGGAGCGGCTCGAGGAGATGGGAGGGACGATCGTGGGGCCGGCCATCGGCTCGGGCACGCCGGAGGCGATCCGGGCGTTCATGGACGCGCACCGGATCAACTACCCGGTGTGGATCGGAAGCGACGAGGTGGCGGTGCGCCGGTTCGGCGTGGCCGGATACCCGTTCACGCTGCTCGTCGATCCCGACGGCGTGATCCGCCGCACCTACCTCGGTCCCCAGACCGAGGAGACGCTCATGCGGGACGTGGAGGCGCTGGCGGCCGGTGCGGCCGGCTGAGGCGCGTCAGGGCGCGGCGGGAAACGGCACCTCGTCGGGCGCCGCCACCTCCAGGAGCTGGCCGCGGTACAGGCGCGCGTACAGGCCGTCGGCCGCCACGAGCTGCGCGTGCGTTCCCTCCTCGAGGATCTCGCCCGCGTCCACCACCAGCACCCGGTCCGCGCGCTGCACGGTGCGCAGCCGGTGCGCGATGATCAGCGTGGTCCGTCCCTTCATGGCGCTCTCGAGCGCCTGCTCGACGAGCCGTTCGCTCTCGGTGTCCAGGCTGCTCGTCGCCTCGTCGAGGATCAGCACTTCCGGCTGCTTGAGGAAGATGCGGGCCAGGGCGATGCGCTGGCGCTGCCCCCCCGACAGGCGCACGCCCCGCTCGCCGACCTGCGCGTCGTACCCCTCGCCCAGCCGCTCGATGAACTCGTGGGCGTGGGCCAGGCGGGCCGCCTCGCGGATCTCTCCGGGCGCCGCCTCCGGCCGGCCGTACCCGATGTTCGCCTCGATCGTGTCGGCGAACAGCAGGGGCTCCTGCGGCACGATGCCCACGGCGCCGCGCAGCTCGATGAGCGGCAGGCGGCGCAGGTCGGTGCCGCGCAGCGTGATCTGGCCCTGCGTGGGGTCCCAGAAGCGCGGCACGAGGGAGGCGATGGTGGTCTTGCCCGCGCCGCTCGGTCCCACGATCGCCACGATCTCGCCCGGGCGGATGTCCAGGTTCAGTCCGCGCAGGATCCACGGCTCGTCGGGGCCGTAGCGGAACCACACGTCGCGGAACGTGATTCCGGCGGGGTCGCTGGCCGGCGGGAGGGCGACCGCGTGGCGGGGCTCCCGGATCTCCGGCTCCTCGTCGAGCAGCTCGAACACCCGCCGGGCCGCGCCGATCGCCTCCTGGAAGCCGGACCACAGCGAGGCCAGGGACGTGATCGCCGCCGCCACGGTCACGGCGTACAGCAGGAACGAGACCAGCTCACCCGCCGTGATCTCCTGGGCCAGGACCAGCCGCCCGCCTTCCCACAGCACGACGGCCACGCCGCCGAACGCGATGAACGTGACGAGGCCGAAGAAGACGCCCCGGACGAGCGCCCGCCCGAGGGCTTCCCGCAGGGCGTGACGGATCCGGCCGGCGTACCGCTCCTGCTCCCATCCCTCCCGCACGAAGCTCTGGACGATGGGGATCTGGGTGAGCGCCTCCTCTGCGGTGGCGTTCGCCGCGGCCAGCCGGTCCTGCACCCGCGTGCTCTTGCGCCGCAGCACCTGGCCGAACCCGTAGGCGCTGAGCACGACGATCGGCGCCACGGTGATCGTGGTGAGCATCAGGCGGGAGTGCAGCACCGCGAGCAGCGCGAGCCCGCCCACCAGGAACAGGAACTGGCGCACCGCCTCCGCGGCCTGATGGCTGAGCACCGTCCCGACCGTCGAGCAGTCCGAGGCGAGCCGACTCGTCAGCTCGCCGGAGCTCGCGTTCGAGAAGAAACCCGGCGACAGGGTCAGCAGGTGGCCGTACAGGTCCGTGCGCAGGCCCGCCACGACCCGCTCGGCGGTGGCGCCGAGCAGAAAGACCTGCACGAAGTTCAGGACGGCCTGGACCCCGAACAGGGCGATGAGCAGCAGGGCGATGGCATCGAGAGCGGCCGCATCCCGGCTCTCGAACGCCGCGTCCATCAGGTAGCGCACGACCAGCGGGAAGGCGAGGCCAACCGCGGCGCTCAGCAGGAGCGCCACCGCCGACACGCCGAGCGCCGCCCGGTGCTCCCGCAGCCGGGGAAGGAGCCGCCCGAGGGCGGACAGGGGCTGTTTCACGGCGGTTCGGGTCTGGCGCATGGCTCCCGCTCGGGCGGCCCGGGCCCCGCCGTGCGGCGCGGGCCTGCGGCTCCTATGTTCCGGCGACGCGACGACGGGAACCTAAGGGCGGGGCGCCCGCCCGGTCCATACGTCCCGCGGGCCGCGCCCGCGGTTCACCAGGAGGGCATCGTGCAGCATCCCGATGGGCCCCGACGCGCCTGGGGCCGGCTGTGCGTGGCGGCGGTCGCCGCCACGTTCGCGCTGATCGTGTTCGGCGGCATCGTCCGGATCACGGGGAGCGGCATGGGCTGCGGCGACCACTGGCCATTGTGCAACGGCAGCCTGCTCCCGCCGATGGACCTGCCGACGTTCATCGAGTACGGACATCGCATCGCAGCGCTCCTCGTGGCCTTGCTGATCGGCATCCTCACCGCCGGCGCCCTGCGGGGCGCGCGATCGGAAGCCCGCGCGGAGCCGCCGGGCGACGGGCCGCGCACCTGGCGGCGCCTGCGCGGCCTGATGCTGCTGGCCGTGGGGCTGCTCGTCGTGCAGATCCTGCTCGGGGCGATCACCGTGTGGCTCGAGCTGCCGCCGGCGTCGGTGATTCTCCACCTCGGCACGGCCATGGCCCTGCTCGCGGTGCTCGCCGTGGCGGCGGGCGAGGCGACGGCCGATGGTCGCACCTCGCTGCGCGACCGCGCTTCGCGGCTCGCGCTGGGCTCGGCCGTGTTCGCCGGGCTGGTGGTGATGGCGGGGGCCCTGGTGGCGAACCTGGACGCGGGCCCGGCCTGCCAGGGCTTTCCCGCGTGCAACGGGTCGTGGATGCCGGAGAGCGACAACCCTCTCATCCACGCCCACTGGGGCCACCGGCTCGTCGCCTACGCTCTCGCCCTGTGGACGCTCGCCCTGCCGGGCCTGATCGGGCGCCTGCGCCCGGGCGATCGGCCGCTCCGCCGCACGGCGCTGGTCGCCACGGGCGTCACGGTCCTGCAGATCGTGGTGGGCGCCTGGATGGTGCTGGCGGCGCTGCCCGGCTGGCTGCGCGCCGTCCACGTAGGACTCGGCGCGTTGGTGTTCGTGGCGCTGGTGCGGCTCGCGTGGGAGGCCCGGCGGCCCGCCGTCGCCGCGGCCGGAGCGCCGAGGACGGGGACGGAGACGGCGGGCGCCGCAAGCCTGGCGGCGGGCGCCGGCGCCTGACGGGCCGGCCGGGAGGCGCGGAGCCGCCCGGCCGGTCGGACGGTCAGACCGCCTCGAGGAGCGCCACGAGGCCCAGGCCGCCGGCGGCGCAGATGCTGACCACGGCCCGCGTCCCGGCGGGCCGGCCGGCCAGTTCGGCCACCGCCTGCGACAGGATGCGCGCCCCCGTGGCGGCGAACGGGTGCCCGAGCGCCACGGAGCCGCCGTTCGGGTTGATGCGGTCGCGCGGGAAGGCGCCGAAGTCGCGATCCGTCCCCGCCCTTTCCCGCAGCCACTCTTCGCTCTCCAGCGCGCGCAGCGTGCACACGAGCTGCGCCGCGAACGCCTCGTGAATCTCCCACAGGCCGATGTCGGCGTATCCGAGATCGTGCCGGGCCAGGAGACGGGGAATGGCCAGCGCCGGCGCCATCAGCAGGCCGTCCCGGCGCGGGTCGATCGCCGCCTGCTCCCAGTCCAGCAGCCGGGCCCGGGGCAGGGCAGCGGGCAGCCGGGCGGCGCCCGCGGCCCCCGCGACCCAGCAGCACGCCGCACCGTCGGTGAGCGGCGATGAGTTCCCGGCGGTCAGCGTGCCCCGCACCCGGTCGAAGGCGGGCCGGAGGGCCGCCAGCGCCTCCGGCGTGGTGTCGGGGCGCGGGATGGAGTCGGCGTCCAGGGCGAACGTGCCGGGCGTGACGAGCAGGGAGCGGAAGAACCCCTCGGCGGCCGCCCGCGCGGCGCCCGCGTGGCTCGCCGCCGCCACCTCGTCCTGCTCGGCGCGGGGAACGCCCCACTCCTTGGCCATCTCCTCGCAGTGCTGGCCCATCGACTTGCCCGTGGTGCGCTCCTCGACGGCGGGCACCGAGACGCGGATGTCGCGCGGGCGAAGTGCCCGGAGATGCCGCAGGGCCGCGGCCGGTCCCTTCGCCGTGCCGGCCCGCCGGAGCGCCCGACTGAGTCCGCGGGACAGGCCGACCTGGGTGTTCGACATAGACTCCACGCCCCCGCACAGGGCGAGTTCCGCGTGACCGGTGCGGACCTGGGCGGCGGCGTGCGTCGCGGCCGCCAGGCTGGTCGCGCACTGCTCGACCATCGTGAGGGCGGGTACGTGCGGATCGAGCCCGGCGTCCAGCCACACCTCCCGCCCCCAGTTGCTGACCGAAAGGACCGGGATGACCGAGCCCCAGACCACGAGGTCCACCTCGCCGGCCCGGTCGGCGCCGGGGCCGCGGGCGCCGGCCACCGTCTGCTGCACGACCGGTACGGAGAGCTCGAGCGCCCCGACGCGGGACAGTTCGCGGTCGATCTTCGCGAAGGGGCTGCGAAGCCCGGGAAGGACGAAGACTTCCTTCGGCTGGCTCATGTCGTCTCCCGGTCGTGGGGCGGGCGGAGCGGACGACCCGTCGCCCGCCCCGCGCGGGCGGCGTCCGGGCCGTGCTGGCGCGGCCTCCCGGATCCGTGCAAGATGAGACGCCGTCCGCGGGCACGCCACGGGCGGGTGGAGCCGCGGGACCGGCGCCGCCGCATCCCGCGCGAACTCAGGCACCTCCGGCACGAGCCGTCATGACCGATCCACGCCCCCGCGTCCGTTTCGCTCCCAGTCCGACCGGCTACCTCCACGTGGGGGGTGCCCGGACGGCCCTGTTCAACTACCTGTTCGCGCGCCGGACGGGCGGCCGTTTCCTGCTGCGCATCGAGGACACCGACCGGGAGCGGTCGAGCGACGCGATGACCGGCCAGATCCTCTCCGCCATGGAGTGGCTCGGGCTGGAGGTGGATGGCGAGCCCGTCCACCAGGGGGATGGGCTCGACCGGCACCGGGCCGACGTCGAGCGCCTGCGCGAGGCGGGGTGGGTGTGGCCCTGCTTCGCCGGGCAGGAGGAGCTCGCCGAGGTGCGCGCCCGGTTGCGGGAAGAGGGCCGGCCGCTGCGCCCGCACGAGGTGCCCGGGCATGCCGGCGCGGAGGCCGCTGCGCGCCTCGCGACGGGCGAGCCGCACGCCCTGTTCTTCCGGGTGCCGGACGAGGGCGCCACGACGTTCGACGACGTGGTGCACGGTCCGACCCGGGTCGAGCACGCCCACCTCGACGACTTCGTCGTGCTGCGCACGGACGGGACGCCCGTGTACAACCTGGCGGTCGTCTCCGACGATCTCCACATGGGGATCACCCACGTGATCCGGGGCGACGACCACCTTTCGAACACGCCGAAGCAGGTGCTGCTGTACCGGGCCCTGGGAGCCGAGCTGCCGACGTTCGTGCACGTTCCGATGATCCTCGGACCCGACGGCCGCCGCCTCTCGAAGCGGCACGGGGCGACGTCGGTGGAAGCGTACCGGGAGCAGGGGATTCTCCCCGAGGCGCTGGTGAATTTCCTCGCCCTTCTCGGATGGTCTCCCGGGGACGACCGCGAGGTGATGGACCTGCCGGAGCTCGTGGAAGCCTTCTCCCTCGCCCGGATTCTCAAGAAGAGCTCCGTGTTCGATCCCGAGAAGCTCGCGTGGCTGAACGGGCGGCACCTGCAGCGCCGACCGCCCGAGCGGCTGGCTCCCGTCCTGCTGGAGCTGCTGCCCGAGCCGGAGCGCGGCCGGGCCGCCGCGGAGCGGGAGCGCCTGCTGGCCGTCACGGAACTCGTGCGCGGGCGTGCCCGCACCGTGGAGGCCATGGCGGCGCAGGCGCGCCCGTTCTTCACGCCGCTCGCTTCGCTCGCGTTCGACGCGCGGGCCGCCGACAAGCACTGGAAGGTACCGTCCGAGGCGCGCGAGCGGCTCCTGGCGGTGCGGACCGTGCTCGCGGAGTCGGACCCGTACGCGGCGGATACGCTCGAGCCGGCACTGCGGGCCGTGGCCGAGCGGCTGGGCATCGGGGCCGGAAAGCTCTTCCAGCCGCTGCGGGTGGCCCTGATGGGATCGGCCGAGAGCCCGGGCATCTTCGACGTGCTCGTCCTGCTGGGGCGCCGCCGGTCCCTGGAGCGGATCGACCGGGCCCTGGAGGAGATCGGCCGCCGGGAAGCGGCGTCGTGACGTCGGCCCCGGCGGCGGCGGACCGGGCCTGGATGCGGCGCGCCCTCGACGAGGCGCGGAGGGGCGCGGCGGAGGGCGAGGTGCCGGTGGGCGCGGTGCTCGTGTCGCCCGACGGCACGGCGTTCGCCGCGCACAACCGCACCCGCGGGCGCTCCGATCCCACGGCGCACGCCGAGCTGGAAGTGATCCGGGCCGCGGCCGCGCGGCTGGGCGACTGGCGGCTGCTCGATCACGCCCTGTACGTCACCCTGGAGCCCTGCGCCATGTGCGCCGGGGCGATCGTGCTGGCCCGGATCCCCCGCCTCGTCTATGCCGCGCCGGACCCGAAGGCGGGGATGTGCGGCTCGCTGGGAGACCTGGTGCGCGACTCGCGGCTCAACCACCGGGTGGAGCTGACGGCCGGCCTGCTGGAGGACGAGGCGGGGGCGCTCCTGCGGGCGTTCTTCGCGGCCCGCCGCGGCGCAGGGACGGCCGCCCCGTGAGCGGCCCGCCGCTCGTCCTGGTGGCGCCCGAGCTGGCGGACTTCGCGGGCGTGGCCCCGGAGTGGCCGGCGGGAGCGGAGACGCGCCTCGGCGCGCCCGCCGCGAGGGCCGGGAACGGGGACGACGGCCGGGTCGTCGCCCTCCTTCCCCTCGTCTCCCAGCCAGTCGGACCGTCGGAGCTCGCCCGGTTTCCCGCGCTCCGCGTGGTGGCGAACTACGGCGTCGGGTACGACAACCTCGACCTCGAGGCCCTGCGGGCCGCGGGCGTCGCGGCCACCAACACGCCCGACGTTCTCACGGACGCCACCGCGGACCTCGCGATGGCGCTGGTGCTCGTCGCGGCCCGCCGGCTGCGCGAGGGCCTCGACCTGGCGCGCGGGGGAACGTGGTCGGGCTGGCATCCGACGCAGCTTCTCGGCGCGGGCCTGCGGGGGCGCACGCTGGGCCTGGCGGGAGCCGGCCGGATCGGCTGCGCCACGGCCCGGCGCGCCCGCGGCTTCGGGCTCGACATCCTGTACTGGAACCGCTCGCCTCGCCCCGCGCTGGAGACCGAGCTGGAGGCCCGCCGGGCGGGAAGCCTCGGGGAGCTGCTGGAGGGATCCGACATCGTCAGCGTCCACCTGCCTCTCACCGAGGAAACGCGGGGGCTGCTGGATGCCGCGGCGCTCGCGCGGATGCGGCGGGGCGCGATCCTCGTGAACACGGCGCGCGGGGCGGTCGTGGACGAGGCGGCCCTCGCCGCGGCGCTGCGGGAGGGGCGCCTCGCGGCGGCCGGGCTCGACGTGTTCGCCGAGGAGCCGCGGGTCCCGCCGGCCCTGCGCGAACTGCCGAACTGCTTCGTGCTGCCACACCTGGGAAGCGCCACCCGCGAGGCGCGCACGGCGATGTGGGACCTCGCGGCGGCGAACGTGCGTGCGGTGCTGCGCGGGGAGTCCCCGCCCACCCCGATTCAGCCCGCGACGACCTCCTGACGCGCCTCCGCGGACCACTGCGGCGAGTCGTCGTCCCGGCGTCCCAGGAACCGCAGCACGAGGAACAGGGCGGCGGCGCCCAGGGCGTAGCTGATCCAGGGGGGCATCCCGAACGCCGTGGGAATGTCGCCCACCGCCATCCCGATGCCCGCCACCAGCAGGGCGTACGGGAGCTGGGTGCGGACGTGGTCCACGTGGTCGCAGCCCGAGGCCATCGAGCTCATCACGGTCGTGTCGGAGATCGGCGAGCAGTGGTCGCCGAAGATCGCTCCGGCCAGCACGGAGCTGATCGCGCCGAGCAGGACCGTGTAATGCGCCCCCCCGTCGAAGTCCGCCGCCCCGCCGAGCGCCACGGAGAGCGGGATCACCAGCGGGATGAGAATGGCCATCGTCCCCCACGACGTGCCGGTCGCGAACGAGATGGCGGCGGACGTGAGGAACACGAGCACGGGGAGAAATTCGGGCCGCAGGCTCCCGGCGAGGATGCCGGCCAGGTAGCGCGCCGTCCCCAGCACCACCGTGACCTCGCTGAGCGACCAGGCCAGAACGAGGATGATCCCCGCGAGCAGCATCGCGCGCATGCCGCCCACCAGCGCCTGGATCGCCTTCTCCATCGTCAGGATCCGCTGCGAGACGGGAAGGAGGACGGCCACCAGGCAGCCGGCGAGCGAGCCCCACAGCAGGGCGTGGAACGGGTCCGCCTCGCCGAGCACCTCCCAGGCCGTGCCCGGGCGGCCGAGGTTCGCGCGGCCCTCCAGCCACAGGCCGGACAGCACGACCGCGACCACGGTCAGCACGGGCAGCGCGGCGTTCCACCAGCGCAGCGGCGCGCCGGGATCGGGCTCCAGCGCCTCCGACCCCGTGTCGGTCATCGGCATGGCGCCGTCTCGCACCAGGCCCTCGCCCCGGGAGGCCCTGTTCTCCGCCTTCCACATGGGCCCGAAGTCGCGCTGCAGGAAGACGACCAGCCCCACCATGAGAAGCGCGAGCAGCGGGTAGAACAGGTACGGAATCGAGTGGATGAACACGGTGAACGGGTTCGCGTCCAGCAGCCCCGCCGCCGCCGGGTCCGTACCAGCCTGCGCGGCCGCGGCGGCCAGCCCGTCGCCGATCAGCGAGATCTCGAAGCCCACCCAGGTGGACACGAACACGATCGAGGCCACGGGAGCGGCCGTGGAGTCGACCAGGTACGCCAGCTTCTCGCGGGAGACGCGCATCCGGTCCGTGATCGGGCGCATGGTGTTGCCGACGATCAACGTGTTCGCGTAGTCGTCGAAGAAGATCGCGAGTCCCGCGAGGTAGGTGGCGAGCTGCGCCCGCCGGGGCGTGGTGGCGATCG
The DNA here is from genome assembly GCA_032251515.1 of Gemmatimonadota bacterium. Classification (GTDB taxonomy): domain Bacteria; phylum Gemmatimonadota; class Gemmatimonadetes; order Palauibacterales; family Palauibacteraceae; genus Carthagonibacter. The sequence continues at coordinate 17,254 of JAVVDU010000031.1, read as the reverse complement.
GCCGCACCGCCTCGACGATCCCGCGGGTGCCGCCCGAACGGCTCATCACGCCCACCATCCCGCCGAGCAGGAACGAGAACACGAGGATCGAGGCGTGGTCGGGATGCGCGAGGGCCGGGGCGACGAACCGGTCCATGGTGCGCAGGAAGGCGGCGAGCGGGTTCAGGCCCGCCGCGAAGAAGGCGCCCAGCCACACGCCCACGAACAGGGACGTGACGACCTCGCGGAACACGAGGGCCATCAGGATGGCCACGAGGGGCGGCAGCAGGCTCGTCCAGCCGGGAAGGACGCGGACGCGGGCCTCGGCGAGCGTTCCGTCCGGGAGCTCCGCGGCCATCCCGCCGACGGCCCCGTCCGGACCACCACCGGCGGGAGCGGCGAGGAGCCGGAGCGGCAGATCGTCGCCGCCGTGCACCACCAGGCCCTCCAGCTCCAGCACGCCGGACGGCTCCAGCGTTCCCCGCGCCAGCTCGCGCCCCCGCGCGGTCACCACGCGGAGCGCCACGACGGCGTCGACGCCTTCCTGCGCGGTGGCCCGGACGCTCACGCCGAACGGGATCGAGGCGAGCAGCACGCGCGGCGTCTCCAGCGCGAACCGCGGGGTGGAATCGGCCTGCGGCGGGGCGACGGGAACCGGGGCGGCGGATGCCGGGCCGGCGGACAGTGCGCCCGCGAGCGCCGTGAGGGTCGCGAGTGCGGCGACGCGGCGGCGCACGAGGGTGCCGCTGTGACCGGCCTGACGATGTCTCATGTGCCTCCCGCGGGCCTCGGGCCGCCGCGCGGAAGCGGGCCGGCGCGGCTCGGAGCGGCGGCAAGCTAGAGGCCGCCCGGCGCACGGACAAGCGAGCCGGACCCTCCGGCGCGGCGGCGTTGATCCGCCGTGACCCCCTCGGTATACTGCGGCGGCCCGGACCGGCGGCGGGGCCCGCCCGCCGCATCCCTCGGGCCGCGATCGCGGATGCGAACGGCCGCTGGCCCGGCCGTGAGCCGCGCCGGAGAGGGGGTTCGATGACACCGGAAACCGCCCGGCGCCTGCTCGACGACGCCGGCGTCGAAGAGACACTCCACCGCCTCGCGACGGGCATCGCCGCGGCCGGACCGGACACCGATGGGCTCGTCCTGATCGGGATCCGCCGTCGGGGCGTCCAGCTGGCCGCGCGGCTCGCGACGCTCCTCCGCGACAGGCTCGGTGTCGACGTGCCGACCGGCAGCCTCGACATCACGCTGTATCGCGACGATCTCCACCAGATCGGGCCGCGCCCCGTGATCGGGAGCACCCAGATACCCGGGGACGTCACCGGCCGACGGGTCGTGATCGTGGACGACGTGCTGTTCACGGGCCGGACGGCGCGAGCCGCCCTGAACGAGCTGGCCGACTTCGGCCGGCCGCGCCGCATCGAGCTGTGCGTCCTCGTCGACCGGGGCGGGCGGGAGCTGCCGATCCAGGCCGACCACGTCGGCCTCGAGGTCCCCGCGGACGAACACGATCTCGTGGAGGTGCGGGTGCCGGAGCTGGACGGGGAGTCTTCGGTCACCCTCGTGCCGGGAGGGAGGCGGCCGTGACGGAGCCCGGCGGCGGAGAAGGGACGCTCGGCAAGGACCTCGTGGGGCTGGAGACGCTGTCGGCCGCCACGATCCGCACGATCCTCGACACGGCGGAGCCGTTCAAGGAGATCAGCGAGCGGCCGATCAAGAAGGTGCCGGTCCTGCGCGGCAAGACGATCGTGAACCTGTTCTTCGAGCCTTCCACGCGGACCCGCATCTCGTTCGAGTTCGCGGAGAAGCGTCTCGGCGCCGACACGGTGAACGTGGCGTCCACCGGATCGTCGGTGGCCAAGGGCGAGACCCTCGTCGACACGGCCCGCAACCTCGAGGCGATGCGGATCGACATGGTGGTGATCCGTCACGGCTCTTCCGGGGCGGCCCGCTTCCTCGCGGAGCGGATCCCCTCGAACGTGATCAACGGCGGCGACGGCCAGCACGAACACCCCACGCAGGCCCTGCTCGACCTTCTCACCCTGCGCGACGCGTTCGGTCGGATCGAGGGACTCAAGGTCTGCATCGTCGGCGACATCGTGCACTCGCGCGTGGCGCGCTCCAACATCTTCGGCCTCCGGAAGCTGGGCGCCGAGGTGGGCGTCTGCGGGCCGCGCAGCCTGATCCCCGCGGGCGTCGAGGACCTGGGGGCGCGGGTGTTCGGTCACGTGGAGGAGGCGATCGAGTGGGCCGACGCCCTGAACGTGCTGCGGCTCCAGCTCGAGAGGATGAACGCGGGCTACGTGCCTTCCCTGCGGGAGTACAACCGGGTATTCGGCGTGAGCCGGGTCCGGCTCGACCGGGCGCCGCGCGACATCGTGGTCCTCCACCCGGGACCGATGAACCGGGGGGTGGAGATCGACTCCGACGTGGCGGACGGCCCGCGGTCGCTGATCCTGCCGCAGGTCACGAACGGCGTGGCGGTTCGCATGGCGGTGCTCTACCTGCTGGCCGGCGGGCGGCCGGAGCAGGCGGAGGACGCGAAGAAGGGCGGAGAATGAACGGAGACCTGTGGATCCGCGGCGGCCGCGTCCTGGACCCGAGCCGCGACTTCGACACCGTGGCCGACGTCCTCGTGCGCGAGGGCCGGATCGAGGCGGTGGGCACCGGCCTCGGCGAGCCCGAGGACGCCGAGGTGATCGACGCCGGCGGCCTCGTCGTGGCGCCGGGCCTGGTCGACCTGCACGTCCACCTGCGCGAGCCGGGCGGCGAGCAAAAGGAGACGATCGCCACGGGGGCTGCGGCGGCGGCGGCGGGCGGCTACACGACCGTGTGGGCGATGCCGAACACCGACCCGCCGATCGACGACCCCGCCGCGGTGGGGTTCGTGCGGGCGGCCGGCCGCGCGGCGCGGGGCGCCCGGGTCATGCCGGTGGGCGCCGCCTCCCTCCGCCAGGAGGGCGAGCGGATGACCGAGATCGGCGAGCTCGTGGCGGCCGGAGCGGTCGCCGTGTCCGACGACGGGCACCCGGTGCGCGATGCGGGGCTCATGCGACGGCTCCTCGAATACACGCAGGCGTTCGACATCCCGGTGCTCCAGCACGCCGAGGACCCGCAGCTCACGCACGGCGGCGTGATGAACGAGGGACGCGTGGCGACGGCGCTCGGACTGCGCGGCATCCCGAACGCCGCCGAGGCGGGGATGATCGCCCGCGACGTGCTGCTGGCCGAGCTCACCGGCGGACGCCTGCACGTATGCCACGTGTCGGCCCGCCAGTCGGTGGACTTCCTGCGCTGGGCGAAGGAGCGCGGCCTCGCGGTGACCTCCGAGGTGACGCCGCACCACCTGGCGCTCACCGAGGAGCTCGTGCGCGGCTACGACACGCAGGCGAAGGTGAATCCGCCCCTGCGGACCGCCGAGGACGTGGAGGCGGTGCGGGATGCCCTGGTGGAAGGCGTGATCGACGTGATCGCCACCGACCACGCGCCCCACCACTACGAGGAGAAGGAACGCGAGTTCGACGATGCCCCGTTCGGGATCGACGGGCTCGAGACGGCGCTCGGGCTGTGCATGCGGGCGCTCGTGCTCCCGGGCCACATGTCGCTCGCCGGCCTCATCGATCGCATGTCCTGCGTCCCGGCGCGGATCATGGGTCTCGAGGGCGGCACGTTGCGGCCCGGCGCGCCGGCGGACATCCTGATCTTCTCCCCCGAGGAGCGCTGGACGGTCGATCCGGCCCGCTTCCGGTCGCGGAGTCGCAACACGCCGCTGGCGGGCTGGGAGCTGACCGGACGCGTGCGGCGCACGATCGTAGCGGGCGAGACGAGGTTCGAGGTGGAGGCGGGCGAATGACACCGGAGCAGGAGATGGGCGGACACGTGATTCCCGAAGCGATCCGGGACCTGCTGGCGCGGCGCACGCGCTTCCAGGAGTGGCTCGAGAAGCTGGACGACCTGCGGGAGAACTACCGCCCGGAGGTCGCCGAGCGGGTGCGCGAAGATTATCGGGGCCGCCTGGACGAGGTCGAAAAGGAGATCCGCTCGCACCGGTCCGAGCTCGAGAGTGCGCTCGCCGACCGGCGCGGCGCGCTGGATGACCTCGTCCGCCGGCACGGCGAGCGCGCGGCGCGGCTCGAGGAAGCGGAGATCCGCTTCCGCGTCGGCGAGCACGACGAGGAGACCTGGAATCACCTGCGGGCCGAGAGCGAGGCGGAGCTCGCCGAGGTGACCGAGGCGCGCGACCGCGAGCGCGAGGCGGTGAGCGAGATCGAGCGGGTGCTCGCGGAGGTGGAAGGCGCCGAGGCCCGTCCGGCCACGCGGCGCGTCGAGCCGGGCGCGTGGACCAATCCTCCCGACCCGGAACCGGACGCGGACCCGCAGGGGACGGATGACGCCGACGCGGAAGACGAGAGTGCCGCCGCGGCAGCCGCCGGGGCCGTGGCGCTCGCCGGACCGGAGGCAGGGTCGGAGGCCGGACCGGAGGCGGAGGATACGCTCCGGGACGAGGATGAGGCGGAGCACGCGCCGGACGCGGAAGCCGCCGACGAGGGCCCGGCAGCCGTGGAGGCCGGCGGGGACGGGGACGAGCAGGAGTTCGCCGACGACCTGGAGTTCCTGGAGTCGCTCAGCCTCGATGACCCGGACAGCTTCGACGCCGTCTCCCGGATGCTCGACGAGGACGAGGAAGGTCCCGACGACGAGCGGGGAGGATCCGGCTGAGACTCCGCTCCCGGCTGCGGGCCGGCGAACCGGCCGGCCCGGCGGGTCGGGGTGTCCGCGTAAAGCGTGTGGAGCGGCCGCGCGCGGCCGCCGCGGGGTCAGGCGCCGAGACGTCCGACGTGGCGGGCCAGCCGGGCCTTGCGGCGGGCGGCCGTGTTGGCCGGGATCACACCCTTGCCCGCGGCCTTGTCGAGCAGGGCCGTCACGGCGTGGAACTCGGCCGCGGCGGCTTCCGCGTCCTCGGTCGCGAGCAGGGCGCGCACGCGCGTGCGGATCTCGGACCTCACGGCCCGGTTGCGGTCCCGGCGGGCCCGGGACTGCCGGAGTCGCTTGCTGGCGCTCTTGATGTTCGGCACGGTCGATTATCCTCGGTGGTCGGGTTCTGCTCCGGAATCCTCAAGAATAGTCCGGAGGGCCCGTGGAATCAAGCACGGGGCAGGACGTGACGGAGCGCGAAGCGGAGAGGCCCCGGGCGGCCGGCGCCCCCGCGACCGCGACCGCGGGGGGAGAGTCGTTCTTCGTGGAACTCGAGCGGTTCCGGGGCCCCCTCGACCTCCTGCTCCACCTGATCCGGTCGCAGGACATCGACATCTTCGACATCCCGATCGCCCGCATCACGCGCCAGTTCCAGGTGGCGATCGGCGACGGTCTGGCGGGCATGCCCCTGGAGCGGGCGGGCGAGTTTCTGGAGATGGCCGCCACCCTGGTGCGCATCAAGGCGCAGCTGCTGTTGCCGCGCCCGGAGCCGCTGGACTGGGAGGAAGACCCGCGTGCCGAGCTCGTCCGGCGACTGCTCGAGTACGAACACTTCCAGGACGTGGTCCACGTGCTGCAGACCGCGGAGTCGCAGCGCGGGCGGCACTTCGCGCGCGGGTACGTCGAGCCGCGGCCGCCGCCCCGGCTGCAGCTGCCGCCGCTCGAGACGACGCTGGAGGACCTCCTGCGGGCCGCGGCCGCGATGCCGCGCCCCCGGCCGGCGGCGGCGTTTCGGGCCCCCTCGCGGCCGGTGACCGTCGAGGAGAAGGTGTCGCTGCTGCGCGGGCTGCTCGCCCGCGCCCGGCGGGTGGCGTTCGACCGGCTGGTCAGGCCGTGGGGCACCCGCGCACACGCCGTGGCGGCCCTGCTGGCGGCCCTCGAGTTGGCGCGCCGGCAGGTCCTGCGCATCGAACAGGCCTCGGCGTTCGGACGCATCTGGCTCTTCCCGGTGCGCGCCCCGCGGGCCGCGGGCGCGGCCGGATCCACCGAAACGGGCACGGCGGAGGAGGCGGAGTGAGCGGCGGGATCGGGAGGTGGAGGACGTGAGACCGGAACAGATCGTGGAGGCGACGCTGTTCGCCAGCCAGGCCCCCCTCACGGCGGAGGAGCTGGCCCGCGCCGACGACGAGCTGACGCCCGACGCGGTCGCGGCGGCCATCGACACGCTCCGGGCCGCGTACGAGGAACAGGACCGGGCGTTCCAGATCTACGAGCTCGGCGGGGGCTTCCAGGTCCTCACGCGTCCGGAGTTCGCCCCGTACCTCGAGCGCTTCGATTCGGTGCCGCGTCCGCCGCACCTGTCCGGCGCGGCGCTCGAGACGCTGGCGATCGTGGCCTACCGCCAGCCCATCGGACGCATCGAGATCGAGGAAGTCCGCGGCGTCGGCGCCAGCTCCGTGCTGCGCACGCTCACCGACTGGGAGCTCATCCGCGTCGTGGGCCGCGGGGAGGGCCTCGGCCGGCCGCTCCTGTACGGGACCACCGACAGGTTCCTCGAGCACTTCGGCCTGCGGAGCCTCGACGAACTGCCGTCGCCCGAGGACCTCCCCGTAGCCCTCGCCGCGGCGGAGTGAGCGCACCGCCGTGGAGATGCGCCTGAACCGGTTTCTCGCCCGGGCCGGCGTGGCCTCGCGCCGGGGCGCGGAACGGGTGATCGCGGCAGGCCGGGTGCGGGTGGACGGCGCCGTGGTCGCCGCGCAGGGGGTCCGCGTGGACCCGGAGCGCAGCGTGGTCGAGGTGGACGGCCGGCGCGTCCGTCTCGCCGCGCCCGTGTGGCTCCTGCTGCACAAGCCGCCGCGCGTCGTGTGCACGCGGTCGGACCCGCGCGGGCGCCCGACGATCTACGACCTGCTGCCCGACGCGCACCGGACGCTGTTTCACGTCGGCCGTCTCGACGTGATGAGCGAGGGGCTGTTGCTGCTCACGAACGAGGGGGAGGTGGCGCGGGAGCTCCTGCACCCGAGCCGCGAGGTGCCGCGTCGCTACGAGGTGCTCCTGCGCGAGCCGGTCCGCCCGGGACTCGCGCGGACGCTCGCGGCGGGAGTGGAGCTGGAGGACGGACCCGCGCGGCCGGAGGAGGTGCGGGTGCGACGGCGCCGGGACGGCTCGTCGATTCTCGCGCTGACCCTGCGGGAGGGGCGCAACCGCGAGGTCCGCCGGATGCTGCGGGCGCTCGGGGTGGGGATCCGGCGCCTGCGGCGCGTGGCGTTCGGGCCGGTGGAGCTGGGAGGGCTCGCGCCGGGCGCGTGGCGCCGGCTGGAGGACCGGGAGGTCGAATCACTGCGAACTCTGTCGAACAGGAACTGAGACATGGACATACATGGACGAAACGTGCTGCTCCTCGGCGGCTCCGGACTCGTGGGACTCGCCATCGCGCGCAAGCTGATGCCGCTGCGGCCGCGCCGCCTGGTCATCGCGGCGCTGCGGCGCGGCGAGGCCGAGGAGGGAGTGGAGACGCTGGCGGCCGAGCCGTCCGCGCAGGGCGTGGAGCTCGTGGCCGAGTGGGGCGACGTTCTCCTGCGCGCCACGCGGCGGGACGCGTCGCGCCGGGAGCTGATGCAGACCGACGAGGGCCGCGCCGAGATCCTGGACGACCTGTTCGGGTCCCTCTCGGGAGAGGACTTCCGGCGCTCGCTGCTGTACGACCTGCTGGATCGCCACGAGCCGGAGATCGTGATCGACTGCATCAACCTGGCCACGGCGATCGCCTACCAGGACCTGTTCCGGTCCGCCTCCGGGATCCGCGAGCTGATCCGCGGCCCGGGCGATCCGACGGTGGCCGACATCGAGCAGCACCTCACGACGCTCTACCTGCCGCAGCTCATCCGTCACGTGCAGGTCCTGCTGCACGGCATGCGGCGCGCCGGTACCGAGGTCTACCTGAAGGTCGGCACGTCGGGGTCGGGCGGCATGGGGCTGAACATCCCGTTCACCCATTCCGAGGAACGCCCGTCGGCCACCCTGCTCTCCAAGTCGAGCGTGGCGGGGGCGCACTCCGCGCTGCTCTTCCTGATGGGCCGCACCCCGGAATCACCCGTGGTGAAGGAGGTGAAGCCGACGGCGGCAGTGGCGTGGAAGCGGATCCGCTTCGGGCCCGTCCTGCGGGGCGGGGTGCCGATCCCGCGCATCGACTGCCGGGAACCGCTGGCGCTGGACGAAGCGTTCCGTGAGGGGGTCGACGTGCGCTGCGAGCGGACCGGCGAGGCCCTCGAGTCGGTGTACCTCGACGCGGGCGAGAACGGCCTGTTCAGTCTCGGGGAGTTCGAGACGATCTCGGCGCTCGGACTGATGGAGGTCATCACGCCGGAGGAGATCGCCGATGCCGCGATCGCCGAGATCCGGGGACGGCCGACGGGCCGGGACGTGGTGGGCGCGCTGGACGCCGCGACCATGGGCCCCACGTACCGTGGCGGCGCGATGCGGGACGCGGCGCTCCGCTGCATGGAGGAACTGGAGGAGCGGCACGGGGTCCGTTCGGTGGCGTTCGAGATGCTCGGTCCGCCGCGCCTGAGCAAGCTGCTGTTCGAGGCGGACATCCTGCGGCGGCTGTACGGCACCGTGACGGAGGCGGAGTCTCTCGACGCGGCGGATGCGGCACGCCGGTCGCACGACCTGGTCCGCGAGGACGAGCGTCTGCGGTCGGACATCGTGTCGGTCGGGATCCCGATCCTGCTGCCCGACGGGTCGGGCGTGCTGCGCGGGCCGCGGCTCGCCTTCGTGCCGGACGGCGACGGACCGCCGGGACCGGACTGGGCGAACCGGGGCTGGGTGGACCTGCGGGCGGAATCGTGGGAGCACTGGCGCGGCCGCTGCGCGAGCTACCGGCAGCGCGTGCTGGAGGCCCCGGGCGCCGAGGCGGGATCGGGCTCGGACCTCGACGTGCGCGGCCGGGGCGGAGCCGTGCGGCCGGGGTCGCTGGCCGCGTTCGTGTTCCGCTACGAGGACGAGGGAGAGAGGATGAAGCGTTGAGCGAAGCGCCGGCCGACATCGCGGATCCGGGCCCGGACGCCGGGCCGGCCGGGCCGGAGGAAACGGTCGACGAGGCGGAACTCGAGCGCCGCGCCGCCGGGATCCGGACGGCCAGCGAAGCGTTCCGGCGCGTCCGTGAGACCGTGGCGCGGCGCATCGTGGGCCAGGAGGAGATGATGGAGCGCCTCCTGGTCGGCCTGCTGACCGGGGGGCACGTCCTGCTCGAGGGCGTGCCCGGGCTCGCCAAGACGCTGGCCGTCCGGACCCTGGCGGACGCGATCCACACGACGTTCCGCCGCATCCAGTTCACGCCGGACCTCCTTCCCGCCGACCTCATCGGGACGCTGGTGTGGGACGAGAAGCGCCGCGAGTTCGTGCCCAAGAAGGGGCCGGTCTTCGCGAACCTGGTGCTGGCCGACGAGGTGAACCGGGCGCCGGCCAAGGTGCAGTCCGCCCTCCTCGAGGCGATGCAGGAGCGCCAGGTGACGATCGGCGACACGAGCTGGCCGATCCCCGTCCCGTTCCTGGTGCTCGCCACGCAGAACCCGATCGAGCAGGAGGGCACCTACCCCCTGCCGGAGGCGCAGGTCGACCGGTTCATGTTCAAGGTGCGGGTCGGATACCCGGGGCGGGAGGACGAGCGCGAGATCCTGCGGCGGATGTCCGGAGCGGAGCTGCTGCCGCTGGAGCCGGTGGCGACGCCCGAAGAGATCCTGGCGGCCCGGGCCCTGCTGCCCGGCATCCGGCTCGACCCGCGGGTCGAGGACTACATCCTGGACCTGGTGCGCGCGACGCGGGCGGCGGGCGAGACGGATCCGGAGCTCGGCCGCTGGGTCGAGTTCGGGGCATCGCCGCGCGCCACGATCTTCCTCGCCCGGGCGGCGCGCGCGCACGCCTTCCTGGAGGGCAGGCCCTACGTCGTGCCCTCCGACGTGGGAGCGTTCGCGCTCGACGTGCTGCGGCACCGGGTCATCCTGACCTTCGAGGCGGAGGCGGAGCAGGTGACCACGGACGACGTCCTGGCCCGGCTCCTGGCGGCGGTGCCCGTTCCCTGATGCGGCAGCGCCGGACGTCCGGGCGCCCCGACGCACCCGGTCGCCTCCCCGCGCCGCCGGGCCCGGAGGTTCTGCGCCGGCTCGAGATCCGGGCGCGCCGGCTGATGGAGAACCGCGCCCTGGGCGCTTACGACTCGGTGTTCCGGGGCCACGGGATCGAGTTCGCCGAGGTGCGGGCGTACGAGCCGGGCGACCCCTTCCAGGCGATCGACTGGAAGGTGACCGCGCGGATGGGGCGCCCCTTCGTGAAGCGCTTCGTCGAGGAGCGGGAGCTGTCGATCCTCCTCGCGGTCGACGTGTCCGGCTCGCTGGCACCCGGCACGCGCCGCGTCACCCGGCGCGAGCTGGCGCTCGAAGTGGCGGCGCTCCTCGGGCACGCCGCGACGCGCAACAACGACCGGGTGGGCCTCCTGCTGTTCACCGACCGGGTGGAGCGGTGGCTGCCGCCCCGCCGGGGACGGGGCCGCCTGCGGCAGCTCCTGCACACCCTGATCGGCCACCGGCCGGAAGGCACCGCGACCGACATCGGACTGCCCCTGCGCACCGCGGTCCGGGCGCTGCGCACGCGCTCCCTCGTGTTCGTGCTCTCCGACTTCCGCGCGCCGGCCTTCGACCGCGATCTCGCCGTGGCGGCCCGCCGCCACGACCTCGTGGGGATCGAGATCCGGGACCCGTCCGACGAGGACCTGCCGCCGGCCGGCCTGGTCGAAGCGGAGGATCCCGAGACGGGACGCCGGGTGGTGCTCGACCTCGGGAGCCACGCGGTGCGTGACGCGCTGCGGGGCCTCGCGGCGGAGCGGGAGGAACGGTTGCGTCTCTGCTTCCTGCGGGCCGGGGCCGACCGCATCGTCCTGCACACGGACCGTCCCTACGCGGCGGACCTCGCGCGTTTCTTCGCCCGCCGGGCCAGGGTGCGCCTGCGATGAGGCGCCGGGTGCTCGGCGTTCCGCCCCTCTGCGCCGCGGCGATCGCGCTCGCCGGCATGAGCCTGGTGGCCACGACGGCACCGCTCGGGGCCCAGGCCGTCCGGCCCCGCGGAGTGGCCGTGCTGACCCCGGACACCATCCGGGTGGGCGAGCCCTTCGGCCTGGGCGTGTCCGTGCGCGCCGACACGGCCCCGCAGTTTCCCGCGATCCTCGCGCTGCCGGAGCCCATCGAGCAGCTCTCTTCCCCCGAGGTGGCCCGCATCGGAGCGGGCCAGTGGAGGGCGATCTACCGGCTCACCGGCTGGCAGGTCGGCACCCACGACCTGCCTGCCGTGGTGCTGCGGGGCGTTCCGGGGGCGGATTCGCTCCCGGTCCGTCCGCCGCCCGTGACCGTGGTCGCGACCCTGCCCGCCGGCGACGGCCCGCTGGGGCTGCGACCGCCGCGCATGCCCGACTGGGTACGGGGCTTTCCGTGGTGGTGGCTGCTCGCGGCCCTGGTGGCCGCGGCCCTGGCCGAGGGCGTGCGGCGCTGGCTCGCGGCGCGCCGCCGTCCGGACGAGCGGGAGGATGCGCCCAGCCCTGTGGACGAGGCGCGCGACGCGCTCGCGGCGCTGAAGGCGCGGGCCCTGGCGGGCGATCTCGGGGCGGCGGCCTGCTACGACGCCCTGGAGCGAGTCCTGCGCCGCTACCTCGGCCGCACCCGCGACTGGCCGGACGGCATGCCCGTCCTGGCGGACCGCGTGGTGGGGGAGGGTGAGGCCGGACCGGGACCGCCGGGGCTGGAGCCCGTCGCCGAGCGGTCCCTGCCGGTGCGGTTCGGCGGGCTCGCGGCCGGAGCGGGCCGCCTGCTGGAGGACATCGCGGTCGTATCGGCCTGGCTGGACGAGGCGGAGACGCAGCGTGCCGCCGCCGACGAACCGGACGGCGGAGAGGAGGCCCCCGCAGACCGGGGCGGCGCACCGTGACCGGTCTCTCGTTCCCGGCCTGGCCGTGGCTGCTGCTCCTGGTGCTGCCGGCAGCCGGGCTGGCGTTCGCTCGGGGCCGGCGCCGGCGTCTGCCGCTGCCGGGGGCCGAGGAGCTCGCGGCCCGGGCGCCCCGCCGCGCCTGGGGCCTCTGGTCTCCCGGCCTTCGCCTGCTCGTCCTTCTCCTGGTCGCGTTGGCCCTCGCCGGCCCGGTGCGCACCGTGCGGACGGTCGAGCTGGAATCGGAGGGCACGTACATCGTCGTGGCGTTCGACGTGTCGAGCTCGATGCTCGCCGAGGACTTCCGGCCCGACAACCGGCTCGAAGTGGCCCGACGGGAGATCCGCCGCTTCGTCTCCGGCCGGCCGCGGGACCGGATCGGCCTGGTGGCGTTCGCCGGCGAGGCCCTGACCGTCGTGCCCGGCACGCTCGACCACGACCTGCTCCTGCGGGCCGTGGACGGGCTCGGCGTCGGTCAGCTGGAGGACGGGACGGCCATCGGGACGGCGCTCGCCACCGCCGTGAACCGCCTGCGGGAGACGGACGAGGGCGCGCGGGTCGTCGTACTCCTGACGGACGGGGACAACAACCGGGGGGCCATCGCTCCGCTCGACGCGGCGGCCGCCGCGCAGGCGGTCGGGGTGAGGGTGCACACCATCGGCGTGGGGCGTGACGGCGTCGCGCCGGTGCCGATCGGCCGCACCCGGTTCGGCTTCCAGTACGCGAACATGCCGGTGCAGGTGAACGACGAGCTGCTGGGCGCGATCGCCGAGCGCACGGGAGGCCTCTACTTCCGGGCGACGGACTCGGAGGCGCTGGGGCGGATCTACGACCGGATCGATGCCCTGGAGACGGCGCCGATCCGTGAGTCGCGCACCGTCCAGCGGTCGTCGGTCCGCGGAGAGCTCGTGCTCCTCGCACTCCTCGCCCTGCTCGCCGAGCTGGCCGGCGCCGCCACGCGGGGCCGGAGGTCCCTCGGACCGTGATCGCGGGCCTCGTGGACCTCGTTCCGGGCGGGCTCGCTCGACCGGTCGTCGCGGCGGTCCTCGCCGCCGCCGCGGCGGTCGTGCTGCGGTGGATCGCGCACGCGCGCGCCCGCGACGACCGGGCACGTCTCGCAGACGTCGAACTGCTGGACCGGATCTCGGCGCCGCCGCCCGCCTGGGCGCCCGGCGTGCGCGGCGCGCTGCTGGCGGTGGCCGCCGGGTGTCTCGGCGCGGCCGCGGCGGGAGGCGGGTGGACCGACGGGTCGGCGCGGGACGGAGCGGGAGACATGGACATCGCCCTGGTGCTCGATGCCTCGAACTCCATGCGGGTGCGCGATGTGGCACCCGACCGGCTGGGGCGGCAGCGCGCGCTCGTCGGCCGGCTGGTGACGGAGGTGGATGGCCGGTTCGCCGTGGTCGCGTTCGCAGGGGGCGGGTACGTGCTGTCGCCGCTCACCGAGGATGCAGACGCGACGCGGATGTTCGTGGAAACGGCGGACCCGTCGCTCGTGGGGCGGGGCGGCACGTCTCTCGCCGCGGGGCTGGCCCAGGGGCTCGCCGCCCTGCAGGGAGGCGAGGACGGCCGCCGCCGGGCCGTCGTGCTCGTGTCCGACGGCGAGGAGACGGTCGACGGCGGGGCGCTGGAGGAGACGCTGGCCGCCGCGGCGGCCGCGGGCATTCCGGTGCACGTGCTCGGGGTGGGCACGCTGGAGGGCGGGCCGGTGCCGCGGCCGGGCGCCGCACCGGAGGACGCCGGCGCGGGCGAAGGGGCGTGGATGCGCGACGCCGAGGGCCGCGAAGTCGTGAGCCGTCTGGAGGAGGAGTCGCTGCGGTCGGTGGCGGCGGCGACCGGCGGCCTGTACGCGCCGGGCGCGGAGGCCGGGGCGGACGCGCTGATCCGCCGGCTCCCGGCCTCCGGCCGTCCCGCATCGAGGGGAGCGGCGCTGCTGCTGCTCGGGGCGTTCCTGGCCCTGTCGGCCGAGGCCTACCTGTTCCGGAGGGCCTGATGCCGGGACGATCGTGCGGCCGGGCCCGGCGCGCCCCGGGCCGCTTCGCCGGCCGGCGAAGGCGCGCCGCCCGGAGGAGTCGCGCCGCCGCGCGTCTGCTGGGCGTGGTCGGGACGGCGTTCGCGGCGGCATCCGTGCCGCTGCTGCGGGCCCAGGAGTCTCCCGGCCGCGACGTGGCAGGCCAGGCGGCGGCCGACTCGGCCGTCGTGGGCCCGCTGTGGCAGCTCGACTCCGGGGTGGCGGGCGAGCCGCCCGGCAACGAGGAGATCGAGCGGCTGCGCCGACGCGCGGAGAGCCGGGACGAGCCGGATGCGTGGCTCGCCCTGGGCGCCGCACTCCTGCGCCGCGGCGACTGGGAAGGGGCGCAGGACCCCCTGCAGCGGGCGCAGCAGGCCGCCGAGGCGGAGGAGCAGAAGCGGGACGCCGCCTACGACATCGCCCTGGCGGAGGCGGTGGCCGGCCGGCCGCCGGGAATCGGCGAGGGGGAGGGCGTCGCGCCGCCGCCGCCCGACGCGGGACAGCGGCGGGAGGCGTTGCTGCGGGCCCGCGACGGCTTCCGGGCCGTGCTGCGCGAAGCGCCGGGGGCGGACGATGCGCGCTGGAACCTGGAGCTCGTGGAGCGGTGGCTCGAGGAGCAGGCGGCGGCCGGCGGGGGCGGAGGCGGCGGTGGAGGCGGCGGCGGGGGCGGTGGAGGCGGTGGCGGTGGCGGCGGGGGCGGCGACGCGGATCCCCGTCCCATGTCCGAGGCGGAGGCGGAGCGTCTGCTCGATGCGGCGGCGGCCGCCGAGCGCGCCGTCCAGGAGCGCCGCCTGGAGCGGAACAGGAGCCGGGACCCGGTCGTCGAGAAGGACTGGTAGGAGCGGCCGCGCCGTCCCGGGCGCCGCCCGGCGCTCAGTCGCCCGGCGTCCGAGCGCTCCCGTCGTCGGGGTCCCCCGCGTCGACGCCTTCGAGCAGGGGAACGAACCGGACCGGCTCCACGGAACGCGCGACGAGCCGACCCTCCCGGTGCTCGAAGATCCGGATCACCTGGTCCCAGTCGTCGCCGATCGGCGCCACCAGGACACCACCGGGCGAGAGCTGGTCGGGAAGGGCCGGCGGCAGGGCGGGGGCCGCGGCGGTGACGAGGATGCGGTCGAACGGCGCTTCCTCCGGCCACCCGAGCCGGCCGTCGCCGAGCCGCAGCCGGATCCGGTCCGTGAGGCCCAGGTCCGCGAGGACTTCCGCCGCCCGTTCGTGCAGGGCCCGCACCCGCTCCACGCTCCACACCTCGCAGCCGCAGGCGGCGAGCACGGCGGCCTGGTATCCGGAGCCGGTCCCGACCTCGAGCACCCGCAGGCCGCGGTCCGGGCGCAGCGCCGCGGTCATGCGCGCCACGATGTAGGGCTGGGAGATCGTGGCGCCGTGACCGATCGACAGGGCGCAGTCGGCGTACGCCCGCGCCTCGTCGCGCTCGCGCACGAAGCGGTGCCGTGGCACCTCGCGCAGCGCCTCGAGCACGCAGGCGTCCGTCACGCCGCGCCGGCGGACCTGGCTCTCCACCATCGCCCGGCGGAGGGCTTCGGGGCTGGGTGTGCGGCGAACTCGCATCGCTCCTCCCGCGATGGCGGGCGCCCCTGCGGACAGGAACAAGATGGGCCGCGTCGCTCCGTTGCCGCAAAGGGGCGGGGCCGTCTAGCTTGGCGCGCATGAACACCCCGGCGGCGGAACGGGTCCGCCTGACGCAGTATTCCCACGGAGCCGGCTGAGCCTGCAAGCTGGGTCCGGAGGACCTGCGATCCGTGCTCCAGTACCTGCCCTCCGGGGCGGACGGCCGGCTTCTGGTCGGCCTCGACGCCCCGGACGACGCCGCCGTGTACGCGCTCGACGGGGAGCGCGCGCTCGTCCTGAGCGTGGACTTCTTCACGCCGGTGGTCGACGACCCGGAGGACTTCGGGGCGATCGCGGCGGCGAACGCGTTCGGCGACCTGTACGCCATGGGGGCGCGGCCGGCGCTCGCCCTCAGCCTGCTCGGCGTTCCGCTGTCCGAGCTGGGGCCGGAGGTCGTGGGGAGGATCCTGTGTGGCGCGTCGGAGGTCTGCCGGGAGGCGGGAGCGCCGATCGCCGGCGGCCACTCCATCGACGACCGGGAGCCGAAGTTCGGCCTCGTGGCGGTCGGGTTCGTGGCGCCCGGTCGCATCCTGCGGAAGGCGGGCGCCCGGCCGGGGGACGCGCTGGTGCTGGGCAAGGCGCTCGGCACGGGCGTCGTCTCCACGGCGATCAAGGCCGGTGAGGCGGACCCGGAGACGGTGCGAGCCGCGGTCGCGTCGATGCGCCAGCTCAACGCCGCCGCCGCGGCCGCGCTGGAGGGCCGGCCGGTGCGGGCCCTGACCGACGTGACGGGCTTCGGCCTGCTCGGCCACCTGCGCGAGGTCTGCGAGGCGTCGGGCGTCGCGGCCGTGGTGCGGGCCGGCGCGCCCCGTATGCTGCCCGGTGCGGAAGAACTCGCCGCGGCGGGCCAGCTACCGGGCGGGTCGCGGCGCAACCGCGCCTCCCTCGAGCCCGTCGTGCGCTGGGACCCGGACGTACCGGAGACACGGCGGGCCCTGCTGTGCGACGCGCAGACCTCGGGTGGACTCCTCGCCGCGCTGCCCGCGGAACTGGCGGAGGGACTGGCGCGGGAGTGGGAAGCGGCGGGCTACGCCGCCGCGGTGATCGGCCGGGTCGAGGAACCCGGCCCGGACCTGATCCGCGTGGAGGCCTGATGGGAGCGAATCCGTCCCCGTTCCGGCGGGACGAGCGGCACCCGAACCTCGTGGTGACCCGGCACCCGCTGCTCCGGCACAAGGTGACGCTGCTCCGCGCCGCCGACACGCCGAAGAAGATCTTCAAGGAGCTCATCGACGAGATCGCCATGCTGCTGGCCTACGAGGTCACGGCCGATCTCGACACGGAGCCGGTCGAGGTCCGCACGCCGCTCGAGACGACGCGGGGAGAGCGGGTGGTGGGCGAGCGGTTGACCCTCGTTCCCGTCCTCCGGGCGGGCCTGGGCATGGTGGAGGGCGTTCTGAACCTGATCCCCACCATGCGCGTCGGTCACATCGGCCTGCAGCGCGACCACGACACCCTGGAGCCGATCGACTACTACTTCAAGATCCCGCCGGAGCCGGAGCGGAGCCTGTTCATCGTGACCGACCCGATGCTCGCCACCGGCGGCTCGGCCAGCGCCGCGGTCACCTTCCTGAAGCGGTCCGGGGCCCGGGAGATCCGGCTGATGTGCATCGTCGCGGCGCCCGAGGGCGTGGCGCGTATGGGCCGCGACCACCCCGACGTGCCGGTGTTCACGGCCGCCTTCGACCGCGAGCTGAACGCGAAGGGCTACATCCTGCCGGGACTCGGCGACGCGGGAGACCGGCTGTTCGG
>JAVVDU010000030.1:5916-31952 GCA_032251515.1 Gemmatimonadota bacterium | reverse complement strand
TGGGACCGGCGGCTCGGCGCCCTGTGGTGAAGTGGGGTCGCCCGCCCCCGCGCGGGCTCCGCGCGAGGGCCGCGCCGCCAGCCGGCCGATTAGCTTGACAATGTAAAATCACGCCGTATGTTGCCGGCCATGCACCCGCCCGCTGCCGAATCCCGCCTGCACGAAGCCGGACTGCGCGCCACGCGGCCCCGTCTCGCCGTCTACGCGCACCTGCGGGAGGCGGGCGGCCATCACTCGGTGGACGACATCGCGCGCCGGCTGGCGAAGGCGGGGGAGCCGCTGCCACGCCAGACGGTCTACAACGTCGTCGCCGACCTCACGGCGGCGGGCCTGCTGATGTGCGCGGACGCGGGACCGGGCCGGGCGCTGTACGAGGCGGCCGAGGAGTGGCACCACCACTTCGTGTGCCGGCGCTGCGCCACGATCATCGACGTGCCCTGCACCCGGGGCAGGAAACCCTGCCTCGACGCCCCGGCCGGCCTCGGCCTGCAGATCGATGAGGCGCAGGTGATCTTCCGCGGGCTCTGCCCCGCGTGCCGCGGCGAGCCGGACGCGGCCTGAAGGCGGACGAACCCGGGGACCTGCAACCGTTCGAAGCATTCACACGGCGAGGAGAGAGATACGATG
This sequence comes from Gemmatimonadota bacterium, assembly GCA_032251515.1. GTDB lineage: Bacteria > Gemmatimonadota > Gemmatimonadetes > Palauibacterales > Palauibacteraceae > Carthagonibacter. The sequence goes on along the minus strand of JAVVDU010000030.1, from coordinate 31,325 downwards.
AGCGGGAATGGCGACTGCCCGGTGACGGGCGGCAGGCACGCACGGAAGACCGACCGCGGCACGACGAACCACGACTGGTGGCCGGGCCGGCTCGACCTGGGAATGCTCCGGCAGCACTCGGAGAAGAGCGACCCCATGGGCGAGGAGTTCGACTACGCCGAAGCGTTCCGGTCGCTCGACCTGGCGGCCGTGAAGCGGGACCTGCACGAGCTGATGACCGACTCGCAGGACTGGTGGCCGGCAGACTACGGACACTACGGCGGCCTGTTCATCCGCATGGCGTGGCACAGCGCCGGCACGTACCGGATCGGTGACGGCCGCGGGGGCGCGGGGTCGGGCACGCAGCGGTTCGCGCCGCTGAACAGCTGGCCCGACAACGTGAACCTCGACAAGGCGCGCCGCCTGCTGTGGCCGATCAAGCAGAAGTACGGCCGGAAGCTCTCGTGGGCCGACCTCATGATTCTCGCCGGCAACGTCGCTCTCGAGTCGATGGGCCTGAAGACGTACGGATTCGCCGGTGGACGCGAGGACGTGTGGGAGCCGGAGAAGGACATCTACTGGGGGGCGGAGGAGGAGTGGCTCGCCACGAGCGATCACCCGCAGAGCCGGTACAGCGGGGACCGTGACCTCGAGAACCCCCTCGCCGCCGTCCAGATGGGCCTCATCTACGTGAACCCCGAGGGCCCGGACGGCAATCCGGATCCGGTCGCCTCCGGCCGCGACATCCGCGAGACGTTCAAGCGGATGGCGATGAACGACGAGGAGACCGTCGCGCTGACCGCCGGCGGCCACACCTTCGGGAAGTGCCACGGAGCCGGGGACGCCGCGCTCCTCGGCCCGGAGCCGGAGGCCGCCCCGATCGAGGCGCAGGGCCTCGGGTGGAAGAGCCGCCACGGGAGCGGCGTGGGCTCCGATGCGATCACGAGCGGGCTCGAGGGCGCCTGGACGCCGAATCCGACCAGGTGGGACACCGGCTACTTCGACATGCTGTTCGGCTACGAGTGGGAGCTCGTGAAGAGCCCCGCCGGCGCCTGGCAGTGGGCGCCGAAGGACGTGGCGGAGGAGGACCTCGCGCCGGATGCCGAGGACCCGTCGAAGCGCGTCCCGACGATGATGACCACCGCCGACATGGCGATGCGGATGGACCCGGCCTACGAGAAAATCTCGCGGCGGTTCCACGCGAACCCGGACGAGTTCGCGGACGCGTTCGCCCGGGCGTGGTTCAAGCTCACGCACCGTGACATGGGTCCGCGCTCGCGCTACCTCGGGCCCGAGGTCCCCGAGGAGGAGCTGATCTGGCAGGACCCGGTTTCCGCCGTGGACCACGACCTGATCGACGAAGGGGACATCGCGGAGCTCAAGCGCCGCGTGCTCGAGTCGGGCCTCTCGATTCCCGAGCTGGTCACCACGGCCTGGGCGTCGGCCTCCACGTTCCGCGGCTCCGACAAGCGCGGTGGGGCCAACGGAGCCCGCATCCGCCTCGCGCCGCAGAAGGACTGGGAGGTGAACCGGCCGGAGCGGCTGGCGAAGGTGCTCGCGAAGCTCGAGGAGATCCGGCAGGCCTTCGACGGCGCGCAGACCGGAGGGAAGAGGGTCTCGCTCGCCGACCTCATCGTGCTCGGCGGGTGCGCCGCGGTCGAGGAGGCCGCACGCCGCGCCGGCCACGACGTGACCGTCCCCTTCACGCCGGGACGCACGGACGCGACGGCAGAGCAGACGGACGTGGAGTCGTTCGCGCCGCTCGAGCCGGCCGCCGACGGGTTCCGGAACTACCAGAGGGCGAAGTTCGCCGTGACGGCCGAGGAGCTCCTGGTGGACCGGGCCCAGCTGTTGACCCTGACCGTGCCGGAGCTGACCGTGCTGGTGGGCGGCATGCGCGCCCTGGGCGCCAACTGGGACGGGTCGAAGCACGGGGTGTTCACCGACCGGTCCGGAGCCCTCACGAACGACTTCTTCGTGAACCTGCTGGACATGGGCACGGCGTGGAGCCCGGCCTCCGGAGACCCGGACCTGTTCGAGGGCCGCGACCGGGCGAGCGGCGAACGCAAGTGGACGGGCACCCGGGTCGATCTGACCTTCGGCTCGCACTCCGAGCTCCGGGCCGTGGCCGAGGTGTACGCCTGCGACGATGCCGCGGAGAGGTTCGTGCGCGACTTCGTGGCGGCGTGGGACAAGGTGATGAACCTCGACCGCTTCGACCTCGCCTGAAGCCGGCGGAAGGGATATCGTCGTGCGACCATAGACGGAACGCGAGGGAAGGCGGACGGTGAGCGAGGGAACCGGACGAGTCGAGGAGGCGTCGTGCCCCGTGCGGAGCGGGCCGGCCGGGCTGTGGCCCGGCCGGTCGGTCCGGCGCTGGGCGTTCGCGCTGCTCGGACTCCTGTCGGTGGGCCTCGGGTTCCTGGGGGTCCTGCTGCCGGGCCTTCCCACCACGATCTTCCTGATCTTCGCCTCCTACTGTTTCACCCGCAGCTGCCCGTGGCTGGAGGAGCGGCTGGTCCGCGCCCCCGTGTTCCGCCCCTACCTGCGCTACCTGGACGGCGAGCAGGCCATGCCGCTGCGCGCCCGCCTGGTCACCATCGCGCTGATCTGGGTCAGCGTGTCGGCCAGTTTCGGCGTCGTGTCGTCCCGGGGGGCGCTGCGGCCCTGGTTCGTGTGGCTGGTGGGTGGTGCGGCGGTGGTCGGAACCGTCGTCGTGTCGCGGATCTACCGGGGTCCCCGGGAAGACGCGGGGGGCGGGGACGGCTGAGCGGTCCGGCGGCCGCGGAACCGCGGGACGATTTGCCGGGTTGTGGCGGCGGGGATGGCTGAAGGGGCCCGTTCCGGTGCCCCCTGTGTCGCGACAACGACTGACGGAGGAGACGTACGATGCGGAGATTCTTCGATATCGCCCCGCTGGCGGCGCTGGCCGCTCTGGGGGTCGGACTCGGCGCCGCGGGCGCCGGCACCCGGGCGCAGGCGCAGCAGCCGGCCGCGGCCGCGGAGGCGGAATCCTGGACGGTGGACCAGGCCCACAGCGCCGTGAACTTCTCGATCCGGCACTTCTTCACGCCGGTGAGCGGCTCGTTCCGGAGCTTCGACGCGCAGCTCGCGTTCGATCCGGTGGACCCGACGAACAGCGAGGTGTCCGTCACGATCGACGTGGTGAGCGTCGACACGGGCAACGAGAAGCGGGACGCCCACCTGCGCTCGGCCGACTGGTTCGAGGCCGAGAAGTGGCCCACCATGACGTTCCGGAGCACGAGCGTGCGCCCGGTCGGCGACGGGAAGTTCGTCGCGGAGGGCGATCTCACGATCAAGGGCGTGACGCAGAAGGTCGAACTGCCGATCACGCTGCTCGGCGTCCAGGAGATCCCGCCGCAGATGCAGGAGATGCTGGGCGGTTCGAAGAAGGTCGCCAGCTTCCAGGCGACGGGCGACGTGGACCGGCGCGAGTTCGGCGTAGGCGTCGGCAACTGGGCGCAGACGGCCGTGGTCGGTGCGGATGTCTCGATCGAGATCGCCGTGGAGGCGCACCTGCGCTGACGTGGCTGCAGGCACGGACGGAAGCGGGCGGGGCGCGCGCCGGAGACCATCCGGCGCGCGCCCCGTGCCGCATCGGGCCCGGACGTCGGACCCGGCCGCCGGCGGGATCGCGAGCCCGCGTACCGGATCGTCCGCCGCCGCCCGGGCGCCGGCCGGACAGATGGTCCCGAATCGGGACAGCCGGACCCGTCGGCAGGCCCGGGGGCGCGGCGGTTCGGGCCGTCCGGCTGGTCCCCGACTTGCGGAAGAGGGCCGGGTTCGACTCGCACACCCGCGAAGGAGGCCCGATTCCATGCCGCGCATCTGCCGTCCGTCATTGCCCACGGTGTTCGTCTTGCTCCTGACCTTTCTCGCCGGCGCCTGCGGCGCCCCGGATGCTCCCGATGCGGGGGCGGACCTCGCCGCGAACCCGCTCCTCGCGGCGTGGGACACGCCGTTCGGCGTGCCGCCCTTCGACCGCATCGAGGACGGCCACTACCTGCCGGCCTTCCGCGAGGCGATGCGGCGGCACCGGGCCGAGATCGACGCGATCGTCGCCGACACGGCCGACCCGACCTTCGCCAACACCATCGAGGCGATGGAGCGCGCGGGGCAGGACCTCGCGCGTGTCTCGCGCGTGTTCTATGCGGTGGAGGGCGCTCACACGAACGACGCCCTCAAGGAGGTCGCCCGGACGGTCGCGCCCGAGCTCGCCGCGCACCGCGACGCGATCCGGCTGGATCCCGGCCTGTGGCTGCGGGTCAAGGCCGTGTGGGAGGGCAGGGAGCAGGCGGACTTCGTGCCCGAGCAGCAGAAGCTCCTCGAGGAGTCGCACAAGTCGTTCGTGCGCGGCGGGGCGGACCTGGAGGAGGCGGACAAGGCCCGCCTGAAGGAGATCAACGCCGAGCTGGCGAGCCTGTCGCAGACCTTCTCCGAGAACCTCCTCGCCGAGACGAACGCCTTCGAACTCCACGTCACGGATCGCGCCGACGCGGGCGCCCTGCCCGGAAACCTGCTGACCGCCGCGGCGGAGGAGGCGCGCCGGCGCGGCCACGACGAGGGGCTGTCGTTCACCCTACAGCGGCCGAGCATCAACCCGTTCCTCCAGTTCTCGCCGAACCGCGAGCTGCGCCGGCGCATCTTCGAGGGGTACGCGATGCGGGGGGACAACGGGAACGAGAACGACAACAAGGAGATCCTGTCGCGGACCGCGTCGCTGCGGGTCGAGCGTGCGAACCTGCTCGGCTTCCCGACGCACGGGGCCTTCGTCCTCGCCGACAACATGGCTCGGACGTCGGAGCGCGTGTACGGGCTGCTCGACCGGATCTGGGAGCCGGCCCTGCGCGTGGCCCGTGAAGAGCGCGACGCGTTGCAGGCCCGGATGCGGGAGGACGGGGTCGAGGACGACCTGGAGGCGTGGGACTGGCGCTACTACGCCGAGAAGGTCCGCCAGGACCGCTACGATCTCGACGAGGAAGTCCTGCGTCCCTACTTCGAGGTGAACGCGGTGCGCGACGGCGTGTTCGACGTCGCGAGCCGCCTCTACGGGATCACCTTCACGCCGCGGCCCGAACTTCCGCGCTGGCACCCGGACCAGCAGGCGTTCGAGGTCCGCGAGGCGGACGGGACCCACATCGGGATCCTCTACCTCGATTTCTTCATGCGCGAGAGCAAGCGCGGCGGCGCCTGGATGAACTCGCTGCGCTCGCAGTCGCGGCTCGACGGAGAGGTGACGCCCGTCGTCACGACGAACTTCAACTTCCCGCCGCCCACCGGGGACGCCCCGTCGCTGCTGGCCTGGGACGACGTGGAGACCCTGGCGCACGAGATGGGACACGCGCTGCACGGGCTGTTCTCGGACGTGACCTACGAGTCGCTGTCGGGCACGAGCGTGGAGCGGGACTTCGTGGAGCTCGGCTCGCAGGTGATGGAGAACTGGATGGGCGAGCCGGAATTCCTGCGGAGCTTCGCCCGGCACTACGTGACGGGTGAGCCGATCCCGGTGGAGCTCGTGGAGCGGTTGGACGCCGCCTCGAAGTTCAACCAGGGGTTCGCCACGGTCGAGTACCTCGCCGCTTCCTACCTCGACATGGCGTGGCACACGCTCGACGAGCCGACTCCGCGCGAGCCGCGCGCCTTCGAGGCGGCCGAGATGGAGCGGATCGGGCTGATCGACGAGATCATCCCGCGCTACCGGAGCCCCTACTTCGCCCACATCTTCTCCGGCGGCTACTCGGCGGGCTATTACTCTTACATCTGGGCCGAAGTGCTGGACGCCGATGCGTTCCAGGCCTTCAAGGAGACGAGCCTGTTCGACCGCGAGACGGCGGAGCGGTTCCGCCGCGAGGTCCTCTCGAAGGGGGGCACGCGACCGGGCATGGAGTCGTACACGGCGTTCCGGGGACGGGAGCCGACGATCGAGCCCCTCCTGAAAACGAGGGGCCTGCTCCCCTGACGATCCGCCTTCTCCGCGTTCCACGGCGGCCCGGCTCCGGCCGGGCCGCTTTCGGTACAGGCCGTTGACGGTGATCCTGCGGAATCCCTCGCCCTCGGCCTCGGACCTCCAGTCGCCCCCGGAATCCCGTCTCATCACGCGTCATCGGCCCCGTCCCGTCGCTGTCGACTCGCCGGGCGGTCCACCCCGGAGAGATGGCGGGGCGCCGCTGTGGCAGGGACCACTGCGAGCGGATACGTTGGCTGCATTCCGCCGGAACCGGCTGCCATCGCCGGCCGCGACAGACGAAACTGAGACCGGATGGGACTTCCCATGCAAGACTTCCTGCAGCGCCTCGGCATCGAGGAGATGAACCCGGGCGGATTCGCCGGCAGCTGGATCGGCTCCGGGCCGGAGCTGGAGGTGACGACGCCGATCGACGGGTCCACGATCGGCTACGTGCGCCAGGTCAGCGAGGAGGAGTACGAGAAGATCGTGGGCCGCGCGCACGCCGCGTTCCTGGAGTGGCGGAAGATGCCGGCGCCCCGCCGCGGCGAGATCGTCCGCCAGCTCGGCCTCGCGCTCCGCGAGGCGAAGGAGGACCTGGGACGTCTCGTGGCGCTCGAGATGGGCAAGATCCGGGCGGAGGGCGAGGGCGAGGTCCAGGAGATGATCGACATCTGCGACTTCGCGGTCGGGCTCTCCCGGCAGCTGTACGGGAACACCATGCAGTCGGAGCGGCCGGACCACCGGATGTTCGAGCAGTGGCATCCGCTCGGGGTGGTGGGCGTCATCACGGCCTTCAACTTCCCGGTCGCCGTGTGGAGCTGGAACGCCGCCCTGGCGGCCGTGTGCGGCGACGCCACGCTCTGGAAGCCGTCCAGCAGCGTGCCTCTCTGCTCGATCGCGGTCACGAAGATCGCCGAGAAGGTCTGCCGCGCGAACGACGTGGACCCGGCCGTCTTCTCGCTGGTGGTGGGGAAGGGCTCCACGGTCGGCGAGCGCATCCTGCACGATCGCCGCGTCCCCCTGATCTCGTTCACCGGCAGCACGAACATGGGTACGCGGGTCGCGGAAGTCGTGGGCAAGCGTCTCGGCCGCACGATCCTCGAGCTGGGCGGGAACAACGCGATCATCGTCACCCCGCACGCGAACCTCGACCTGGTGCTCCCGGCGATCCTGTTCGGCGCGGTGGGGACGGCGGGGCAGCGCTGCACGAGCACGCGCCGGATCATCGTCCACGCGTCGGTGCGCGACGAGCTCGTCGAGCGGCTGGTGCGCGCCTACGAGGACATCCGGATCGGCGACCCGCTGGAGGATGACACGCTGATGGGGCCGCTCGTCACGAAGGGGGCGGTCGCGGACATGATGAACGCGCTCGATCGGCTCAAGGCGGAGGGCGGAACCGTCCTGTGCGGCGGCCGCAAGCTGGGCGGCGACGACTACCCGGGCGGGCACTACGTCACGCCGTGCATCGCCGAGGCCCGGAACGAGTACACGATCGTGCAGGAGGAGACGTTCGCGCCGATCCTCTACATCATCGGGTACGGGAAGCAGGATTCCTCTCCCCGGGAGGCGGTCGCCGAGATCGAGGAGGCGGTGCGGATCCACAACGATGTTCCCCAGGGCCTGTCGTCGGCGATCTTCACCGAGAACGTGCGCGAGGCGGAGTACTTCCTCTCGCACCGCGGCAGCGACTGCGGCATCGCGAACGTGAACATCGGCACGAGCGGGGCGGAGATCGGCGGCGCGTTCGGGGGCGAGAAGGAGACGGGCGGGGGACGGGAATCGGGTTCCGACGCCTGGAAGGCCTACATGCGCCGCCAGACGAACACGGTGAACTGGAGCACGGAGCTGCCCCTGGCGCAGGGGATCCGCTTCGGCTGATCCATACGCGCCCGGCGGAGCGGGTCCTTGCCGTGCCGGCGGCAGCGCCTATCCTCGTGGATATGCGCAGATCCGTCGCGCTGGTCCTGGCCCTGTGCCTCGCGGGGTGCCGTGAGGCGCCCGGCCCCGCCGTCATCGGCTACGCGTTCCCCGACTGGGGGCGCAATGTCGTGGTGGTGGCGCGGGACGAGATCGCGCGCACGGCGCGGCCCGGAGATCCGGAGATCCGGATCGTGTGGGACAGCGCCGGCTTCGACGATCCGGCGGGCGCCGAGGTCGCGCGCGCGGCCCGCATCGCGGGCCACCCGGGCGTCGTCGCGGTCGTCGGCCACGGCGGCAGCCGCGGCACCCTCCTCGCCTGGCCCCTGTACCGGGAGGCGGGCCTGCCGCTGGTCGTCCCGACCGGCACGAGCGAGCTCCTGCAGGCGCTGGGCCCGGAGGTATTCACGCTCGCGCCGTCGGAGCGCGTCGAGGCGGAGCGTCTGGCCGGGTTCGTCGCCTCGGCGGACGGTGTCGCATCGGCCACGATCTTCTTCGAGCAGGACGAGTACGGTGACGGCCTGCGCCGCCACCTGGAGCCGGAGCTGACGCGCCGCGGAATCCGGGTCCTCGAGGTCGTCTCCACGACCCGGGCCAGCGACTTCGAGACGGTGGCCGCGGCGTCTGCCGCCCGCGCAGTCCCCGACGCAGTGATCCTGGCGACGCGGACGGAGGCGGCCGGCCGGCTCGCCCGGGCGTTCGAGCGCGCCGCCCCGGGCCGCCTGTACGTGGCCGCCGACGGAGTGGAGGCGGGTCCCGGCCTGCTCGACTGGGCGGGGGCGGCCGCCCGGTCCATGCACGTGGCCCAGTTCTGGGACCCGGCCCGGCCCGATTCTCTCTCGCGGGAGTTCCGGCAACGCTACTTCGCGCTCACCGGGGAGTGGCCGCGGGCCCCCAACGCGATGCGGCGGGACGCCGTGATGGCGGTGGTCGGCGCGATCCGGGAGGCGGGCCCCGATCCCGCTGCCGTGGCCGGCTTCCTGCGCAGTCTCGGACGCACGCGTCCGCCGCTGCCGGGCGTGACCGGTCCGATCGCCTTCGGCGGGACGCAGGCCGGACGGCTCGTGATCCTGCCCGCCGCGGCGGAGCGGGACCCCGCGGAGCGTGCGGCGGAGGGTCCCCCGGATGCCTGAGCGGAGCGGAGTGCGGGGCCGGCTCGCCCGCACGCCGCTGCGGCGGCTGGTGCTCGCCGGCATGGTCGCCGCCGGCCTCTATTCCGCCGCTCTCGCCGTGTACGTGTCGTTCGTGGTCGCCCCGCAGTTCCGGGCGGTGGCGGCACGCACGACGCAGCTCCGGTTCGCGTTCGAGGAGCTGACCGAGGGCGCCCGCGACATGTCCGAGGCGCTGGTCCGGGTGGAAGCCCTGCGCGAGGCCGCCGATCCGCGGGATGCCGAGAGCATCGAGCAGGCCGCCGCCCTCGCCCGGGAGCGCCTGGAGGACGTGGATCCCGTGCACACCGCGCTGGCGCTGGAGGACGTGAACCCGCGCCTGCGGGAGGCGCTGGCGCGGGCCGCGGACCTCGAGGCGCAGCTCGCCTCCGTGCTGCTGGAGATCGCCCGGCGGGGCGCGACGGACGAGCTCCCGGCAGCGGATCGCCTGGCGGAAGCCCGGCGCCTCGCCCGCCTGTTCGAGACCGAGATCCGCGTGGCGCAGGCCCTTGGGTTCGAGGACCTGGCACGGCGTCAGGCGACGATGGCGGAGCGGGCGGAGGGGCTCCGGCGCGTCCTGCTCGGCTGGCTGGCAGGGGGCATCATGGCGCTCGTCCTGGCCGCCGCGGCGATCGGGCGGCGGGTCTACGGCCCCCTCGCCCGCCTCGACCGGGCGCTGGAGGAGGTCGCGGCCGGTCAACTCGACGTGCGGGTGCCGGTCCGCTACGCGGACGAATTCGGCCGGGTCACCGTCCGGCTGAACGAGGCGATCGCGATTCTCGACGAGCAGGCGCGACGGCAGCGGCGGGAGGCCCGCAACGTGTCGCGCCGTCTCAGCCGCATCCTGGGCGAAGCGTTCGACGAGGTCTACGTCCTGTCCGACGACCCGCCGCGCGTGCTCGAGGTGAGCGCCGGAGCGCTCGCGAACCTCGGCTGCCGGCGGGAGACCGTGGAGGGTGGAAGTCCGGTGGCCTTCCTGCCGGAGTTCGACGAGGGTTCGCTCGACCGCCTCCTGGCCCGGCTGCGCGATGGCGTCGCCGAGAGCATCCTGCTCACCACGAGGTGTCGGCGTTGCGACGGGACCGAATACCCGGTCGAGATGCGACTGCAGTACTCGCGCGAGGAGTCGCCGCCGGTCTTCCTCGCGATCGCCCGCGACATCGGCCGCCTGCGGGAATCGGAGGAGCGCTATCGCCACCTGTTCGAGTCGATTCCTCTCCCGGCGGTCGTGTTCGCGGAGGGCTCGCTGAAGCTCCTCGCCGTGAACCGGGCCGCCGAGCGCACGTACGGGTGGTCGCGCGACGAGCTGCTGCAGCGCACCGTCTCGGACCTGTTCGCGCCCGGTGAGGCGATCGCCTTCCTGGCCGAGACGGGCGGGGCCGGCGGCCTCGGTACGGAGGCGGGCCGCGATGTCCGCACGTGGCGGCACCGGACCCGGAACGGCGAGGAGATGGACGTGGAGGTCCACGAGTATCCCCTCGCGTTCCGGGATCAGCCGGCCCGCCTGGTCGTGATGCGCGACGTGACGCGGCGCCTGCGGATCGAGCGACAGCTCCGTGCGTCCGAGCGGCAGATGCGGCGCTTCTCGGCGCACCTCCAGAACGTGCGGGAGGAGGAGCGGAAGGCGATCTCGCGCGAGATCCACGACGAGCTGGGCCAGGTGCTCACGCGCGTGCGCATGGACCTGCTGCACGTGGCGTCCGGGGTTGCGGGGGACGAGCCGGCGGCGCGTGAGATCCGTGCGGGCCTCGACGCCGCGTCCACACGCGTCTCCGAGGCGATCGCCACCGTGCGCCGCATCGCCTCGGAGCTGCGCCCGGGCGTGCTCGACAAGCTGGGCCTCGTGCCGGCGCTGGAGTGGCTGGTGTCGGACTTCGCGCAGCGCTCGGGCGTCGAGGCGCGCTTCGTCTCGGACCTCGACCGGCAGCCGATCGAGACGGACCGCGCCACGCACGTGTTCCGCATCGCGCAGGAGGCCCTGACCAACGTGCAGCGGCACGCCCGGGCGTCGAGCGTCCGCGTCGAGCTGGCCCGCGTCGACGGTCACATCGTGCTGCGGATCGCGGACGACGGGCGGGGATTCGAGATCGGCAGCAGCCCGGAGACCGGGCTGGGACTGGTGGGGATCGGAGAGCGGGCGGAGCTGCTCGGGGGAGGTATGCACGTGGAGACCGGAAGCGACGCCGGCACCCGGCTGGAGGTCCGCTTCCCGGCGCGGCCGGAGGCGGTGACGTGAAACGGATCCTGATCGCCGACGATCACGCGGTGGTGCGCGAGGGGATCCGCCGGATCCTCGAGGCGGCGCCGGAGATCTCCGTGGAGGGGGAGGTCGGCGACGCCCGCGAGCTGGTCCGACTCGTCCGGTCGGAGACGTGGGACGCGGTGCTGCTCGACATCTCCATGCCCGGCGGAGACGTGCTGGACACCCTGGCGCGGATCCGGGAGCTGGCGCCCGACCTGCCGGTGCTGGTGCTGAGCATGCACCCGGAGGACCAGTTCGCCGTGCGGCTCATCCGCGCGGGCGCCACGGGCTACCTCACCAAGGATGCCGCCCCCGAACGCCTGGTCACGGCCCTGCGGCGCGTCCTCCAGGGCGGCAGGTACATCGGGCCGGACCTCGCCGAGGTCCTGGCCGGCGCGCTCGATGGAGGGGATGTCGTCCTGCCCCACGAGCGGCTGTCCGACCGCGAGCTCACCGTGCTGCGCCTCATCGCGGCGGGCCGGACCCCGTCCGAGATCGCGGCCACCCTGCACCTCAGCCCGAAGACCGTCAGCACCTACCGCAGCCGCCTTCTCGAGAAGCTGGACATGCGCACGGACGCGGAGGTGGCCCGGTACGCCGTCGAACACGGGCTGGTACCGTAGCTCACGGCGCTTCCTTGTAGGATCTCGCCTACATCCTCCGTCGGTCTCGACGTACAGACCCCGGCGATCCGCGCCGATAGGCCGTCTTTCACCGTCTCGTCACGTTTCTTCCCGTGGCCCCCTTCGCCGTCCGGGCGGACGGCGCGCGGCAGGGCCGATCACCGGGAAGGAAACAGGTCGACATGCGGCGCAGGCTACGGATCTTCATCGCCGAGGACCAGCGGATGGTCCGCCAGGCGCTGACCATCTTCCTCGAGCAGGATCGGCGGTTCCACGTCGTCGGACTTGCGGCGACGGCGCAGCGGGCGCTCGAGGGCGTCGCGGAGGTCGAGCCCGACCTGCTGATCCTCGATCTCGACCTGCCCGGCGGTCACGGCCTCGACGTTCTCGCGGCCCTGGGCGAGTCCGAGGCCCGGCCCTGGGTGCTCGTCTACACGGGCCACGCCGACCTGCCGACGCGGGAGGCCTGCCTGCGCGCCGGCGCCGACGGCGTGCTGGAGAAGGACGGGAACTTCCACTCGCTCGCCGCCTGGTGCCGCGACATCGCAGGACGGCTGGCGGATGGGCACCTGGACCGGGCGCGGCGGACGGGCCTCGAATCCGCGCCGCGACGCGCCGCGGCGGGCTGAGGCGGCGCGAGATCCGCAGCTCCTCGCAGGCGTTCGTGATGGAGGGGTGACGATGAAGATGTCAGTCGTGGACGGGAACGAATTCCGGGCGGTGACCGACGAGCTCGGGTCCTGGATCGACCTGCGGGTGCTGGCCGACGCGCTCGACGTCTCGGAGGCGGACCTGCGGCGGGCGCGTCTCGACCGGCGCAACGAGTTCTACCTGCCGCCGCCACAGGACTGGCGGCGGGTGCTCGCGCGGATGCTGCGGCTCCAGGCCGCGGACCTGGCACGGAGGGCGAACGACATCTACGGGGAATCGGTCCGCGCGATCCTCGTCTGAGCGACGCCCGAGGTTCGGGCTTCCGGGGTGCTTCGGGGTCGGCCCACCTCGAAGGTTCGCTGTCAGAAGACGACGGCCCCCCGGAGCTCGATCCAGTTCTCGCCCGTGGCCTTGTAGCGGGCGCCCACGTCCAGGACCCCGATCCGGATACCCGCGCCGGGCAGGAATCCCCCCTCGTCGATTTCCGAGAAGTACCCGGTCTCGGCGCTCAGATACCAGAGCGGGAAGTAGAGGCGCGCACCGACCGCGACGCCGAGCATGTCGAGGTCCTCGAGGTCTCCGCCGTCTCGCTCCTCGCCGTCGAGGTGCGTGTAGCTGACCTCGCCCGTCGCGGCGAGGAACTCGAGCAGACGGACCTCTCCCGTTCCTGCCAGCCCCCAGCCGGACTGCGCGATATCGTCGAGGTCTCCCGTCGGGAACACGAGCCGGACGCCGGCTCCGACCGACGTGGCGAGCTGGGCGGCGGCCCGTCCCGGCAGGGCGAGCAGCACGAGGGCGGACAGCAGGATCGGGGCGCGGACGCGCATCGGGCATCTCCGGCGAACGGTACGTGGAGCGGGGCGGCGCGGCGCGCCGCGGCCATGGCGAGAACAGGACGCCGCCGGGCGGCGCCTGTCAAGCGGCACGGGCGCGGTCGGCGCTCAGGCGCCGGGCCCGCGGCGCTCCAGCAGGCAGCCGAGCATGCAGAGCGGCAGGAAGATCCTCCGCAGAAGTTCCATCATCCCTCTTCTCCGGGGTGATTCCGGATCGCACGTTCCGAAACTGGACCCGCGAGGGCATCGCCCGGTACCAGTTCCGTACCGGTCCCGTAACGGGCCCGGCTTCGCAGGACACGAACCTCGACCCGGGAGACCCAATGGCGGAAACTCCATCGACCATGCTTCCCCTCGGCACGCCGCTTCCCGCGTTCACCCTTCAGGACGCCGTGAGCGGCCGGGCCGTCACACAGGATGACGTCACGGGTGACGAGGGCCTGCTCGTGATGTTCCTCTGCAACCACTGCCCGTTCGTGAAGCACGTGCTGCCGGAGTTGCGGCGACTGGCCGCCGACGCCGCCGGCCGTGGCGTAGGGATCGTGGCGATCAACGCGAACGACACGGAGCGCTACCCGGACGACGCGCCGCCCCGCATGAAGGAGCTCGCCGAGCGGGAGGGGTGGGACTTCCCGTTCCTGCTGGACGCCTCGCAGGAGATCGCGAAGACGTTCCGGGCCGCCTGCACACCCGACTTCTTCCTGTTCGATGCCGACCGCCGCCTCGCCTACCGTGGCCGCCTGGACGAGACGCGGCCGGGCCGTGGGGAGCCGCACGGCGCCGACCTGAGGGCCGCCCTCGACGCCGTGACCGCCGGCGACCCCGTGCCGGAGCCCCAGCAGCCGAGCGTGGGCTGCAACATCAAGTGGAAGCCGGGGAACGAGCCCGACTACTTCGGCTGATCCGCCGCCAGCGGGTAGCCCTCCCGGAGCATCGGGAGGAGCTTGCCCGCGGGCACGGGGGGCGAGAACAGGTATCCCTGCGCCTGGTCGCAGCCGATGCTGCGCAGGAAGCGGAACTGGTCGCGGGTCTCCACGCCCTCGGCGATCGCCTCCGCGTCCAGCAGCCGCGCCAGCTCCACGACCGTGCGGGCCACCGACAGGGTCCCCCGCGCCTCGAGCCCGCTCACGAACGCGCGGTCGATCTTCACCGCATCGATCGGCAGGGCGTGCAGGGCCCGCAGGGAAGAGGCCGCGGTCCCGAAGTCGTCCACGGCCACCCGGCAGCCCAGCTCCCGCATCCGACCCAGGGCGGCCGCCGCCCTTTCCGGGTCGCGCATCAAGTCCGCCTCGGAGATGTCGAAGCGGAACCGGGACCCATCCAGGCCGTGGCGCGCGAGGATCTCGCGCACCCGGTCGGGCGTCCGTTCGTGGAAGAGCTGGCGTTCGGTGACGTTCAGGTCGAGCGTGGGAACCGGGCGGCCCAGCAGCGCCTGCCAGCGACGCGCCTGCTCGCAGGTGCGCTCCAGCAGCCACACGCCCAGGTCATGGATGAGGGGTGACTCGGCCGCGGCCGGGATGAACCGGTCGGGCGGCACGAGCCCTCGCTGCGGGTGCCGCCACCGCACCAGCACCTCGATTCCTTCGATCCGACCGTCCGCGAGGTTCACGATGGGCTGGTACTCGAGGAACAGCTGGTCCTCGCGGATCGCGCGCCCGAGCTCGGTGACGACGCGACGCCGCGACTCCTCGCAGGCCTGCGCGGTCTCGTCGAACACGGCCACCGGATCGAGACCTCCCGCGGCGCGGTCGAGCGCCAGAGCGGCGTCGCGCAGGACCGGCGCGGCGTCGTCGTAGGCCGGACCTCCGAACACGATCCCGATGCGGACGTCGGGCCGGACCTCGCCGAGCGGTCCCTGGACCGGGTGGCGCAGCTCCTTCACGAGGCGCTCCGCGACCCCCTTCGCCTCCTCCAGCGAACGGATCTCCTCGAGAACGAGCGCGAAGCGCGTGCCGCTCTCGTCCAGGTGCGCCACGGTGTCCGCCTGCCGGGCCTGGGCGACGATGCGCCGGCCGAGGGCCGTGCGCACCAGGTCGGGGGCGGGGACGTCGGGGACCGCGTCCGGTGCGGGGGGCGCGGCCTGCCCGTCGCCGCCGATCGCACGCACGTCGGCCCGGACGAGCAGCACGGCGAACAGGTTCTTCGGCGAACGCTGGCGCCGGCGGATCGCCTGGGCGACGCGGTCTTCGAGAATCGCGGCCAGGGGCAGACCCGTGCGGGAGTCGTAGAGAGAACGTGCGCCGGTACTCTCCCCCTCCGGTCGCGAGGCCTCCGACGTCGACGGAGCTGCCGGCCCTCCGGCCCTGGCCGGCCGGAGTGCCACCGCTCGGCGGCCGGGTCGTCGTGGAACGGGTGCGGTTCGATATCGCGCGAGGTCGCGTTCGGCCTCGGTTTCGCCAAGCGTCGTCTGGAGGTTCGCTATCGCGGCCTCCTGCTGGATCAGACGTGAGCGCAGGCGCTCGATCTCGGCCATCTGGGACCGGGCGTGCGCCGCTGCCCGCCGGACGGCTTCGCGCAGGCGTGTCGGGGGTGCCACCTCGGCCCGGGGGGGCGCGGGGGCCGGAACGCACCTCGGTTCGTCGACATCCGTGCCCAGACTGACTTCGTCACTCTCGTTCACGCCTGTCTCTCCCGCTGTGACCGGGTCCCGTAGCCCGCGCGTTTTGCCAGCCGCTGGCGCGTCGCACGACCGATGCCGTCATCCCGGGACGGGCCATCCGGAGCGTGACACCGTCTCATGCTCATGTGGCGTAATCTGTTGCGCATGGTCGAGGACATGCCGCCCGAGTCGGGCCCGGACCCGCCGGCTGCAGAGCCTGCAAGGGAAACGCCATGACGGCGCCCTGCGGGAACGGGAGGTTCTCCTGCACCCTGCACATCGTGCAGAACGTGCGGTGATCCGCCCGCCCGGGCGAACCCGTCGGCGGGAATCGGGCTGGAAGTCCGCCGCTTCCGCTCCGGCACGATTCTGGAGGCCCCGGGGGGCGAAACGGGAGGATCCCCCCGGGTGAAGGGAGTGCAGGCGATGAGAATTCGAAGCGCGATGCTGTGCGTGCTGACCGTCGCGGCCGGGGCGTGTTCGAGCCGCAACGCCACCGTGGAGTCGGGGACGGGCGGCGCGGTGTTTTCCACCGGCCGGGCCCAGGAGAGCGCCGCCGACCTGCCGGCGGGCGCCAAGGGCGCCACGACGAACCCGAACGCCTCCACCGCGGCGCGGCTCGGCATCCCGCCGGGCCACCTGCCCGCGCCGGGCGAGTGCCGGGTGTGGATGCCCGGCGAGCCGCCCGGGAAGCAGAAGGGGCGGCCGTCGGGTGACTGCGGCTACGTCCAGACGCGCGTGCCGCCCGGGGGCTGGCTCGTATGGCGGCCCACGGGCGACAAGAAGGAGGTCGTGGTGCGCGAATTCGGCGACGACGCCGTCGTGCGCTGGACGCGGGTGTTCGACGTCGTGACCGGCGCCCTGCTGCACGAGGACGCGCGCCGCTGAGAGCCCGCCGCCGGGGAGCGCCGGAACCGCCCCGTCCGGCCGGTCCCGCCTTACTCCAGCGCCGCCCGCAGGGCCTCCAGGTGGATGTCGACCCGCGCCTCGAGGTCACCCGGCACGGTCAGGCCCCGTTCCGCGCACCGCTGCGTCACCAGCGAGTCCACGTCGAGGATCCACGTGCCGAGGTCCGGGGCAGGGTGGGGCTGCCGCTCCGCCTGCGGGCCGCCGCCGGCGGTCGCGAGCGCGTTCCCGCCGGCTCGCTCCGATCCGTCGCCGGCTTCCGCCTCCCGGGCGAGGCCGGCCCGGCGCCAGGCGCGCAGCACCTCGCGATACTGCCGGGCCCGCTCCACGAAGCGGCCCGGCTGGTCGGCCGGCTCCACGAAGCTGCGGCAGGCGAGGGGGCGGTCGCCGTGCACCTCGCAGCCCTCGCCCTCGCGGTGGAACACGCACGTGCCGTCGTCCTTCACCGTGAGGACGGCGGTCCGGCCATCCAGGTAGTGGCGGATGAGCTCGCCCGTCGTGATCCCGAGCCCGTCGGCGATGCGGGCCGCCTCGTAGGGCGTCAGGGGAATGCGGTTTCCCGGACAGCGCGGACCGCAGCCCGCGCCCGCCTCGCCGGCGCGTCGCCGGTACTCTTCCATGAAGTCGTTCATCGCTGGCCTCCTTCCCGCCGTACGTCCGTGTCCCCGGAGCGGGCCGCCGACACGGTCCCGCGCACGTGCGTCTCCAGCCACCGCTCCTGCTCCCACAGCATGTGCAGGAGGGACTCCCGGGCGCGGTAGCCGTGGCTCTCGAACGGCAGGACCACGAGCCGTGCCGTCGCGCCGAGGCCCTTCAGCGCTCCGAAGAACCGCTCGCTCTGCATGGGAAACGTGCCCGAGTTGTTGTCCATCTCGCCGTGGATCAACAGGATCGGTTCGTCCACCGCGTCGGCGTGCATGAACGGCGACATCGCGTAGTAGATCTCCGGCGCCTCCCAGTACGTCCGCTCCTCGGCCTGGAAGCCGAACGGGGTGAGCGTGCGGTTGTACGCCCCGCTGCGGGCGATCCCGGCCGCGAACAGGTCGGAGTGTGCCAGCAGGTTCGCGGTCATGAACGCCCCGTAGCTGTGCCCGCCGATCGCCACGCGGGCCGGATCGGCGACCTCGCGGCGCACCAGCTCGCGCACCGCCGCCTCGGCGCCCGCCACGAGCTGCTGGATGTACGTGTCGTTCGGCTCCTCGTCCCCCTCGCCGATGATCGGCAGCGACGGATCGTCGAACACGGCGTAGCCGAGCAGGGTCCAGATGTAGGACGACCAGGCCGACGGACGCACGAAACGGTACGGCGAGTCGGTGACCTGCCCGGCCGCGTCGGCGCTCTTGTACTCGGTGGGATACGCCCACAGCAGGGTGGGGAGGAGGCCGTCGCCGGGCGTCCAGTCCGGCGGCAGGTAGAGCGTGCCGGAGAGGTCGACGCCGTCCGCGCGTCGATAGCGGACGAGCTCCTTGCGCACCTCCCGCAGCTCCGGCGCCGGGTGGGGAAACGCCGTGACGGCCCGGGGCTCGCCGCCCGCCAGGTCGCGGAGCACGTAGTTCGGCGGCTCGTCGGGACTCTCGCGCCGCGACAGCAGGACGCCGGCCTCCGGGTCGAGGAACTCGACCGGGACCTCGTACCAGGGGGCCTGCGAGCGGAACAGCCGCATCGCCGTGCCGGCGGCGAGGTCGAAGCGGTCGAGGAACGGCCGGTCTCCCTCCGGTGACGCCCCCGCGCCGATGAGGTACATCGAGCCTCCGTCCGGGCTGCGGAGGATCACCTCCCGCCCGTACTCGTTCGTCCGGGTCTCCGGCGAGCCGGGGTCCGAGTAGCGGTCCTCGTACGAGCGGTCGAACAGGAGCTCGGGCGCGGAGCCGGGCTCGCCCGGCCGCACGCGCCACACGCGCTGGCGCCGGGTCTTCCACCACGACTCGGTCACCAGGGCGAGGTCGTCGCCGCCCCACCGCACGCCCGCGTAGCGCAGGCCGAGCGTGGCGAGCGAGCGCGGTTCCCCGTCGAAGGGGGCCGCGAGGAGCAGCAGCTCGTCGCGGATCTCCGCCTCGACGCTCGCGTCGCCCCCGTCGCGCGCCTCGGCCCACAGCAGCGTGGCCGGCGCGTCGGCCCGCCACGTGAAGCTGCGCGGCCCGGTGGGGACGCTGCCGAACGCGATCGGCACCTCGTCCTGCAACGGCAGGTCGGCCACGAGGCGGACCTGCTCGCCGTCGCGGTCGAGGACCTCCACCCGCCGCGGGAAGCGATAGGCGGGGACGCGGTAGCTGTACGGCCGGTGGAGCCATTGCAAGAGCACGAAGCGTCCGTCCGGCGACGGCTCGAAGTCCCACGCGATGCCCGGCCCGGCGAGCGGGGCGACCGTGCCGTCGAGGCCGACGCGGGCGATCCGCACCGTGAAGTAGTGATCGAACAGGGCCTCGTCGTGCGGATTCTCGAGCAGGTCCTGGTAGGTGCGGGCCGGGGCCCTGCGGCCCGCCGCCTCCTCGATCACCGGCCCCGCGGGCAGGCCTCCGGCCGCCGGCGCGGGTCCGCGGCCCTCGGGCACCAGCGCCGCCACGAGGTTCTGCGGGTCGAGCCACGCCGGCGGATTGCCGGCCACCAGGCTGAGGCGGGCGTCGATGACGCGGCGGGCGCGCGCCGCCTCCACCGCCAGGACCCACAGCTCGATCTCCGTCCTCGTGGTGTGGGTGAAGGCGACGTGCCGTCCGTCCGGCGACCAGCGGAAGTTCTCGAGCCGCGGCTCCTCCGGCAGGCCGGACACGGCACGCTCGTCCCCCGAGGCCACGTCCACGAGGCGCAGTCCCGCGGCGCCGGTGGTTCGGCTGCGGCCGTCGACGTCGGGACGGATCCGCAGGCCCGCGAGCTTGAGCTCCGGCCGCGTGAAATCGGCGAGCGGTGGATAACCGGGAGACTCGATCACGAGCAGCCGGGCGCCATCGGGAGACAGCGAGACGGCCGGGGTGGGAGGCGCATCCACGATCCGCGTGATCGCGGGGTGCGGCGTCCGGTAGCCCGTCGCCTCGCCGCCCGCGTCCTGGGCGGCGGCCGGTCGCGCGCTGGCGAGGATGGCCGCGGCGGCCAGGAGGGCGAGTCCGCCTCCGGCCGCGGCGCGGATCGGGGCCACGGGGCGGCGGGCGGGAAAGACTGCTGCGTCCATGCGTTCTCTCCGGGGTCGTGACGGTCCACGGCGCACGGCCGGCCGCCGCTTCCCGCGGCCGGCCGTGACCTCCTCGTGCGGATCCAACCGAACCACAGCACGACGGGTGCCGCAAGCGCCGGGCGACCGGCGGTCGGTGGGGGAAGCTGCCACGCCGGCCGGCACGGCGCGGGGGTCCCGGTCCGGGACGGCGCGAGCAGGGGGCCGGGAAGGCGCGGGGGTCCGGACGGCGGTGCGACACATCGTCCCAACAGGGGCGGGTATGGTCGGGACGGGTTGTCAGTGGAACTGGCCGCGCCGCGTCAAACCAGCGTCAAATCAGCGTCAAATCCTGCCGGCAGCGTGCCGCGACCGTGGCGTGTACGCAACGGTTCGGCGGTGTCTCGTGTGAGGCATCACTTGAACTGCGATAGACAATCCATTGTCGATCAACAAATTGCACCATTTCTATCGTCGATCGGTGCGCGCGCGCGGAACGTGAATTGCAGCAAGGATGGTCCGTCGAAGGATGCCACGACGAGTCCCGGGCAAGGCTGGCCCCACCTTGTGCCCGGCCGGGTCCCGAGCGGGACCGGCGACACCGCGGAGAAAACGGCGCCCCGGCCCCGGCGCCGGCGCGGCTCCCACCGCGCCTCTCCCCGAGTCGGACGCACGCACTTCGCGCACGGAGTCCAGGCACATGCACCGCACGGCGGATCGCAGCGCGCGACGCCCCGGCCCCGGGAGCCCCGGGACTGTCGGAGGGTCGTGCCAGATTCCCATCGCGGCCCCGCCGGACCTCGAGGCGCAGGTGTCCCCCCACGCGAGGAGGATGGAGATGATTCGCTGGAACAAGTGCTTCGCGGCGCTCGCCCTGGCGGCGTTCGCCCTGACCGGCTGTACCGACGGCCAGCTTCCGATGGAGCCGCAGGCGGCGGCGGATGCGCCGGCGGCGGTGCCGCTGTTCAATGGAACGACGGGCGGGATCGTCGTTCCCGAACCCGTCCCGCAGAAGGTCGCCGACCTGTTCGCGGGGCAATTCACGGACGTCGGCGACGTGTTCGTTTCGAACGATGCGGTGAAGGTCACGGTGACGTTCGAGATCGACGAGGGCTGGTGCATGACGGAGTCGCACGTCCAGGTCGCGTCGAGCCCCGACGACATTCCGCAGAAGAACGGCAACCCGATCCCCGGCAAGTTCGAGAAGAAGGCCGAGTACACGGAGTGCACGGACAGCGAGACCTTCGAGTTCCCGCTGGCCGACCTCGGCGGACCCGGTGTGGGCGATGCCGTCTACGTCGCCGTGCACGCCGTCGTGTGGGACGAGTCGTCCGAGACGACCGAGTACTTCGCCAGCACGGCCGGCGACCCGGTGTTCGGCCCGTTGGCGTCGTATGCAGGACTCGATGAGGACTGGGGGACGGAGAAGGCGGCCGTGGCGGCGTGGGTGCACTCGAACTGGCCGTCGATCACAGGTGCGACGTGGATCTCGACGCGGAACGAGGAGGACAATCCTCCCGCTGAGTCTGAACCCCTCGCCGAGGACTACGTCAACGACAGCTGGAGGAAGTTCACGAAGACGATCGACGTGCCCGGATGGCCGACCGGGGGCGGGATCACCGACGCGACGGCCGACAACGCCGAGGAGGTCTTCTTCAACGGTGTCTCGATCGGCTCCGATGGCGAACTGTCCGGCCCGTCGAGCGACGACCAGGAGTGGGGCACGATCAACGCCTATCCGTTCACGCCGTCAATGGGCTCGAACGAGCTCGCCTTCATCGTGCGGAACTACGGCCTCGAGAGTGGCACGCCCACATCGAACCCGACCGGTCTCATCTACAAGGGGTTCGTCAGTTACTACGAGGTGAGCGAGACGGCCTGGGCCGGCACGGCGGTCGGGGAGACTCCGTTCCCGGGCGCGAACTGGGCGACGTACTTCCAGTACACGATCCAGGGCGTCTGTCCGGATGTGGATTCGTACGCGAATGTCACGATCATCGGCCCTCCGGCGAGTGTGGCGCCGGGGCAGAGCGAAAACTCTTCCGCACAGCTCTTCGAAGAAGGTGTGACGCAGGTTCCGGCCGGCGTGGAAGTCGACGAGGGCTCGGTCGGTGAGGAGAGCTTCGTCTGCACCTATTATCTCCATGCGGACGCCGACGGAAGTTCGCTGGAGCGAATCAGCGGATCGCTTACGTTCGCGGAAGACATTCTCGCCCTGGCGTACACGGGAAGTACTGCGATAACGAACACGGCCTGTGACAAAGGCTTGTTCAGGCTCTACGACACGGACGCCGACTTCGGCTTCCCGGGTACGACTTATCCGAGCTTCGCCTCAGCTAATCACCGTGGGCTGGAGTGCGGTGATCAGGACGGCACGCCACCGTTCCTGGATGCGGGAACTCCGAAGCAACTCGCCTTCGACGTTGGAGTGGCCGAAGCGACGGACGGATTCCGGATCTTCCTTCCAGCCCTGCCGTAGCGTCGCAGGTGCCCTGCCCCCACCCCGAAGGGCCGCCCTCGGGCGGCCCTTCGGCCATCCACGGCCCAACGCTCGGCGCGCCGCCGTGCCGCCCGCAGACGACCCGGAACGGAAAAATCCCGACGTGGAAGCAAGCCGGAAAGCATGGGAGGCGGCCCCCTCCGCATGCTCCCGACTCACTTCACACGCCGGGATGGACGCGCACCTGGCGTGCGCGTCTCGAACCGGGGGGGCCGGCCGGTCCTGATTCCATCAATACGCAAACGGGGACAGTGAGGGAAGGGCGGGCGTATGGCCCGCCCTTCCGCACCCCGCCGCGCGCCCCGCGCAGGGGGCACCCGCCTGTGGCTCAGCCCTCGAGCGACGCGAGCAGCGTCACCACCGACGGCGGCAGCAGAACGGTGTCGATCACGTGGATCACGCCGTTCGTGGCCCCGATGTCGATCAGGTCGGGTACGAAGCCGACGGACTGGCCGGCCGCGTCGCGCAGGCCGCCCTCCGCGACGAACACCTTGTCGCCGTTCGCCATGTCGAGCTGGCGCGCCGGCAGCACGCTGTTCGAGATGCGCCGTCCCTCCTTCACGTGATAGAGCAGGACGTCGGTCAGGAGTTCCGTGTCGGCCACTACGTCAGCCAGCGTGAGCGGCGTGTTCGCCTGCAGAAACGCGTCGAGTTCCGCGAACGCGGCGTCGGTGGGCGCGAACACGGTGTACTGGCCACGGCCATCCGGCGCCTCGACGAGGCCGGCCGCCTGCAGCGCCGCGATCAGGGTCGAGAACTCGCCGGACTCGCCGTTCACGGCCAGCGCCGTGCCCACGATCGACGCGTCCGCCTGGCCGGCGCCGCCGCTGGCCGCCGGGGCGGGCGCGCGCTTGAGCAGGGCGTCCGCCTCGGGCGAGGTCGGTGCGTCGGAGCAGGCCGCCAGTCCGAACACGGAGACGGCCACGAGAAGAAGGCTTCGGCGATGCATGCTCGTCCTCCTTGCAGGGGGGTCAGAGGGGAAGCGGCGTCGCTTCCCAGGGTTCGCTCCGGTGCGAGACGTCCATGCCGCCCAGGAGCGCCGCGTCCAGCGCGGCGTCGACGAGCGCCTCCACGTCGAGGCCGCGCGTCGCCGTGGCTGCCGGTGGCGCGCCGCCGTGCAGGCTTTCCCCGGCCTCCAGCGAGGTCACGACGATCAGCCCCAGCATCACGAGCAGGACCAGCACCGGGCCCCAGGCATGTCCGCGCATTTGATCCTCCACCGGTTCGAGTCGACGCCCGAGGATACCCGGCGGCGCACTGATTGTCAATAGTTTGTCGAAGAAAAGGTGGACAATAGATAAACAGATGGGCTTCACGGGCCCGCGGCGTCCGTGACGCCCCCGCCGCGCCGGCCCAGCGGGCCGGTCGTCCGGCGCCGGAAGCCCGTTCCGGGCCTGTGCTCCTGCCGCCAGCCGACGTATGATCCCCGCCGCGCCGCCCGGGCTCGCCGGGCGGCCGGACTCGAACCACGGGACGGGAAGCGGATCGCATGACGAACGGCACGGCACGGACGCGCAGCGGGGCCTGGCTCTGGGCGCTCGCCTTCCTCCTGATGTTGGGCGCGGGGGTCTACCAGCGCCTCACGGGCCCGACCCACCCCCTGCGCGGCACGTTCGCCGCCGCCGGGGAGGAGGTCGGCTTCCGGCTCGCCCGGGCGGCGCGCACGGACGGTCCGGCGCGCATCGCCGTCCCGGACGCGCCGGGCGTGGAGGGCGGCGAGGTCGTGTGGCGGCGCTTCCCGACCGCCGACGAGTGGACGGCCGTGCCGCTGGTCCGCGAGGACGGAGAGTGGGCCGCACGGCTTCCCATCCAGCCGGCGGCCGGCAAGCTCGAGTACTTCGTGCGCCTGCGCGTGGACGGAGGTGAAGTGCGCCTCCCGGCGGCCGAGCGGGGGCAGGCGGTCCTGCGCTATCGCGACCCCGTGCCCGCGACCGTCCTCGTTCCGCACGTGGCGTTCATGTTCTTCGGGGTGCTCGTCGCGTGGCGCGCCGGCCTCGGCGCCCTGTTCCGTCCCCGCGGGCTCCGCCGGCTCGCCTGGTGGGCACTCGGCCTGTTCACGATCGGCGGGCTCGTCTTCGGGCCCATCGTGCAGGAGGCCGCGTTCGGCGAGTACTGGACCGGCGTGCCCTTCGGCTGGGACCTCACGGACAACAAGACGCTCGTGATGTGGCTCGCCTGGCTGCTGGCGGCCCTCGCGCTGGAGCGGATCCGCCGCCGGGGCGCCACGCCGCCGGGCGAGCCGGGCCTGTCGGGCCGCGGCGCGCGGGCGCTCGTCCTCGTGGCAGCGATCGTCACGGTGGCCGTGTACCTGATCCCGCACAGCGCCCGTGGCAGCGAGCTCGACTACGAGGCGCTCGACAGCGGCGTGCCTGCCTCGGAGGCGATCGGCACGGGCTGAGGACGGACGGCGTCCGGCGGACCGTCGGCCGCGGGCGGCGGAGCGGCCCGCGGCGGCGGAGCGGACACGGAACGGAGGAGACCGACATGCACGAGATCACGGCGCAGCTCGGAACGGGAACGGCCGTATCGCTGGCGAACGGACGGCACGAGTGGCGCGGCGACGAGCCGCCGGACAAGGGCGGGCGGGACACCGGCCCGAGCCCGTACGAGCTCCTGCTCGGGTCGCTCGCTGCCTGCACTCTCATCACCCTGCGCATGTACTGCGATCACAAGGGCATCGCGCTCGCGGGCGCGTCGGCGACGTACGAGCACGACAAGGCGGAGGAGACGGACGGGGAGGGTCGGCGCCGGACGGCGGACGTGATCCGCGGCCGGGTGCGGATCGAGGGCGAGTTCTCGGAGCAGGAGCGCAAGCGGCTCGCCCAGATCGTGTCGCGCTGCCCCGTGCACCGCACGCTCGAGGGCGGCGCGCGGCTCGAGGACGAGGTGGAGTTCGCCTGA
>JAVVDU010000030.1:0-5816 GCA_032251515.1 Gemmatimonadota bacterium | reverse complement strand
GCACCGCACGCTCGAGGGCGGCGCGCGGCTCGAGGACGAGGTGGAGTTCGCCTGACGTCCGCCCGGCGGGCGGGACGGGCCGTTCGGGCCGCCCCGCCGCCGTCCGGGCGGCTCAGCCCGCCAGGATGAGCACGGCGAGCGCCACGGCGTGCAGCGTGCTGCCCGCCATCACGAACAGGTGCCAGATGGCGTGCGCGAACGGGATCCGCCGGCTCGCGTAGAAGCCGACTCCGGCCGTGTAGGCCAGTCCACCCGCCGCCATCCACGCGAGCACCGATCCGGGCAGGGCGTCCGAGACCGGCTTCGCCGCCAGCACGACCATCCAGCCCATCGCCACGTAGAGCGCGGTCGAGAGCCGCGGGAAGCGGCCCGTGAAGAAGAGCTTGAACACGATGCCCGCCGCGGCGAGGCCCCACGCCGTGGCGAGCAGCGCCCAGCCGGCGCCGCTGCGCACTCCGCCGAGCAGGAAGGCCGTGTAGCTGCCCGCGATGAGCCCGTAGATCGCGCAGTGGTCGGCCACCTTGAGGCGCCGCTTGATGCGCGGCGCCGGGATCGCGTGGTAGAGCGTGGAGAGCGTGTACAGCACCACGAGGCTCGCCGCGAACACGGCGGCCCCGACCACGTGCAGGGCGTCGCCTCGCAGCGCGGCGAGGGTCACGAGGCCCGTGCCCACGGCGAGACTGGCGGCCGCGCCGACCCCGTGCGTCACGCTGTTCGCGATCTCCTCGCGGCGGCTCTGGGGGCGGGACATCGGTCTGTGCGCTCCTCGCGTCGTACGCTGCGGGCGGGCGGCTGACGGGCCTGCTTCCGGGCGCCCGGGCGCGCCGAACGGGCCTCGTTCCGGGAGCCCGGAGGCGCCGGCCGGACCCGTCCGGAATGCTGTTCCGTACCGCCGCCGTCCGTCCCGGGTTCCCTCCCGGGCCTTGACCGCGCCGCCCGTCCTTGGTTTTCGTAGGAGACGCGCGGCCCCGCGAATCCGTCCGAGGCGCCCGCGCCGTCCGGGGAACCGAGCGGCGGGAGTCGCGGTTCACAGGGGCACGACACCCGCCCGGACGCGCTGCGGCGCGGGGCGGGGACTCCAGCGGGGAGCGAGGCGGCGGGCCGGCCGGGACGACCGGAAGCCGCAGCCGCCGGACGGAACCAAACTCAGGGAGGACGACGGATGAGAGCGAGCTTGACCTGGATGACACCGACGGCAGCGTTCCTTCTGGCCGCGTGTGGCGGTGGGGCGGACACGAGCGCCTCGGCGAATCCGTGCGCGGCGGCGAACCCGTGTGCGGCCGCGAACCCGTGCAATCCGTGCGCGGCTGCGAACCCGTGCGGCGCCGCGCAGGACGTGCCCGCGGACAAGATCCGCCAGGGCGATCGTGAGCTGAACGCGCACGGCAACTCGAACGCCCAGCTCGTGGAGCTCGGCGCCAAGCTCTGGTCCGACAAGTCCCTCAGCGGCACGGGCGCCACGGCGTGCTCGACGTGTCACACGGGGAACGGCACGGCGATGATGAACGCCACGTTCGCCAAGCCCTACCCGCACGCCGTCGCCATGGCGAAGGACCGGGCCGGGATGGAGACTGTCACGGCGGCCGAGATGGTGCAGCTGTGCATGGTGATCCCGATGGCGGCCGAGCCGCTCGACTGGGGCTCGGTGGAGCTGGCGGCCCTGACCGCGTACACCAAGGACCTGCAGGCGAAGCACGGCAAGGACGTGGCCGGCAAGAACCCGTGTGCGGCCGGGATGAACCCGTGCGGCGCGAATCCCTGCGCAGCGATGAACCCGTGCGGCGCGAATCCCTGCGCGGCCGGGATGAACCCGTGCGGCGCGAACCCGTGCGCGGCGAAGAACCCCTGCGGCGGGATGTGATCCGCAGCCCGGCCTGAGCCGGGCGAACGCTCGGAACGAGGACGGCCCCGGAGCCCGCGACGCGGGCGCCGGGGCCGTTTCGCGTGCGCCCTCAGCCGGAGGTGCTCTCCGGTCCCGGACCATCCGGCCCGCCGCGCCCCAGCAGCCGCGGCGTGGCCGTGCCCGGCGCGGCCACCGGCGCTTCGGCCGCCGCCGCGCGGGTCGCGCCGTCCCGGCGAGTCGTCATGGGCGGCGAGAGGATCAGCAGCGCCAGCAGGGCGGCCCGTTCGGGCAGGCTCTCCAATACCACGTTCTCGTGCATGGCGTGCGCCCCGTCGCCCACCGGACCGAGCCCGTCCAGGGTGGGGCAGAACAGGCTCGTGATGTTGCCGTCCGAGCCTCCGCCCGACGTGCCCTCGTCGATCTCCAGCCCGAGCTCGTACGCGGCGCTCCGGGCCCGCTGCCACAGACGGCGGTTGCCGGGCGTGCGCTCCATCGGCAGCCGCTCGATCTTTCCCTCGATGTGCAGCGTGGTGCCGGGCGTCGATGCCGTGAGCCCGTGGAGCGCCGCCTCGACGCGCGGCGCGTCCGCGGCGTTCAGGATCCGCACGTCCACCGTGGCGAAGCCGGCCGGTGCGACCACGTTCGGGCGCAGTCCTCCGTCGATCGTGCCCACGTTCACGGTGATGCCGCGCTCCGGGTCGTTCAGCGCGAACAGCCGCTGCACCTGGTGGGACAGCTCCAGGATCGCGCTCGCGCCCTTCTCGGGCTCCAGGCCGGCGTGGGCCGCGCGGCCCCGCACCTCGAGCCGGAACTGTCCGTGGCCCTTGCGGGCCGTCTTCAACCGGCCGGCCGGGCCCAGCGCCGGCTCCAGCACGAACGCGCGGTCGGCGCACCGGGCGAGGCGGCGGATGAGACGGAACGACTCCGGGCTCCCGATCTCCTCGTCGCTGGTGACGAGCACACACGGCGGAACGGCGGGTGGCAGGCCGAGCTCCCGCAGCGCCTCGAGGGCGAACACGATCTCCACCAGGCCGCCCTTCATGTCGAACGCCCCGGGGCCGTACAGGCGGCCGTCGGTCACGTGGGGTGGCATCTCCCGCACCGAGCCGCGCGGCCAGACCGTGTCGGAGTGTCCGATGAGGAGCTGCGCGGGCCCCGCCCGTCCGGCGCGGTCGGGCCGTGCGAGCAGCGCACCGCCCGCGACGCGGCCGGGAACCAGCCGCGTGTGCAGTCCCAGCGCCTGCAGGCGGTCGGCGAGCAGGCCCTGGGGGACCCGCTGGGACTCCGGCTCGAGGGTGGGGCTCTCGGCCTCGACCAGGTCGAGCAGCAGGGCGGCCATCGCCTCGCGCCGCGCCTCGAGCCAGGCACGGATCCGCGCCGGCGCCTCCGCGTCCACCGGGCTCAGCGCCGGAACCCGGACGGGAAGGGAAACGAGAAGCTGTGCTCCACCCGCGCGAACCGGTCGGGGTGCAGGTAGGCGAGCAGCGGGGCGGCG
Organism: Gemmatimonadota bacterium; assembly: GCA_032251515.1. GTDB lineage: Bacteria > Gemmatimonadota > Gemmatimonadetes > Palauibacterales > Palauibacteraceae > Carthagonibacter. The sequence continues at coordinate 2,478 of JAVVDU010000030.1, read as the reverse complement.
CCGATCACGTCCTGGCCGTTCCGCTCGAGGGTACGCAGGGCGTCGGCCGCCACGTGCGCGGCCACGATCCGGCCGGTGACGAGGCTGTTGTCGCCGAAGCCGTCGACGACCTTGTGCGTCTCGCACTCGAGGAACACCGCGGACTGCGACAGCAGGTGCCCCTTCACGCGGGTGGCGGCCCGGGTCTGCAGCGTCTCGATCTCCGGCCGGGCGGGCGTATCCTCCGCCTCGGCGCCGCACGGCGGGGCGGCGCACAGGCTGGCGATCACCACCTGGTCGGGCCGGGGCATGCTGACCGTGAAGGCCCCCTCGCGCACCGCGTTCGCGTACGTGGCGTGCCGGGGCGTGCAGACGAAACCGAAGAAGTTCTGCCAGCCCATCGGCGTGATCATGTGCTTGGGGGCGAAGTCGGGCCGGCCGTCCGGATCCAGCGTGCCGATCACGGCCAGCGGCGCGACCCAGTAGAAGCGGTCCCAGATGGGGCGCCGCAGGTCGAGCCGGACGAGCTTCTGCAGGGGCCGGCGCGCCATGTCTGCCTCCCGGACGGCGGGATGCCCGCGGGCTGTCGCGCCCGCGGCGCTTCGGGTAACATCTCGGCGGCCACCGTCGCACGCAACCGGGAAGCCGCTGCCTTGCGGGCTGCGCTCGCGGGGCCAGGACCGGAGCCGCTTCCCGGAAAGGGCCGAGGGCGGCGTCCCGCACTTCCGGAGATGGCCGCGGGACGCCTGCCGGGCGTGGCTCGAGAACGGCGCCGCGCGGAGCGCCCCCGAACCGCTCGACCCGTCGAGCGACCGTACCGCGGACGAGGAGGACGGAGTATGAACGTACAGGTCACGCGCCGGAACGCGGTGGACACCGACGAGGTCGAGGCGCGCGCGCTCTCCCTCGTGGAGGAATTGCCCGGGGCCGTGGAGCGCGTGGCGCTGGCCAAGTTCGCGCTCGAGCGCCGCGAGCCGTCCACCTGCGCCGTGGCGGTCGTTCTCGCCTTCGCGGACGGCGAGGAGTCGCTGGTGCGCCAGGCGTCCGCCCCGGACTGGGAGCGGGCGCTGCTCGAGCTGGAACGAAAGCTCGCCCGGGCGTGGGAGGAACACGCATCCGAAGCGCCGCCGGCCGGCTGACCGTCCCCGTCCCGATTCTCTCACCGAGGAGGGCCTGGTGCCACCGCTGAACTGGGAGATCTCGCTCGCGTCGTTCCGATTCCCGCGGGCGCTGCCGTCGCGCCGCGCGAACTTCCGCGTCGTGGCCGACCTGCGGTACGTGACGGGCCGCGGTGAACACGCCACCGAGCACGCCGTGCTGCCGGCGCTGGACCGCTGGTGGGAGTGCGACCCGGGGCACGCCGGCGACCTCGACTACGTGCGCGGCCCGGACGAGGGAGAGTCGGGCACCCTCGACGTGGCGAAGGTCGACGACTGGGACCGGCTCGTGCTGCTGGTGCGGGGGGACGCGATCCACTCCCTGCAGCTCCGCGTGTACGACGTGAATCGCCGCGGCGCCGTGGACCGGGTACTGCGCGGGGTGGGCGAGGTGATCGGGACGCTGGCCGGCCGGGCGCGCGCCGCCCTGCCGGACGTGGCCGGCGTGTTCTCCGATTCGCTGGGGTCGGCCTCTTCCGACCTCGAGTCCGCGCTCGTGGCGCAGATGGCCGGGGCGGACCGGCTGCTGTTCCGCGGCTCCGCGCGGCTCGGCGAGCCCGGCGCCTACCGCATAGCGGGAGCCGGCGAGGCCGGGGACTACGAGCTGGCCGTGGAGCTGCGCACGGTCTGACCGGCCCGCCGGCCGGCCTCGGCGTCCCGGCCGGCAACAGCGGCCTCCGGGGGCTTGCGCGGCGCCCGCCGGATCGTAGGTTAACGGCGTAAACCTTACACCGTTAACCGCGGAGGCCGCGATGCCCGGCCCGGACACCATCGACCCCATCTCGGACTCTCCGGCGGACCCGCCGGCGATCGGGCCGGAACCCGCCGGCGATCCCGTCGCCTCCGAGACCGAACGCGCGATCCTCGAGGCGGCCCGCGACCTGCTGGCCGACGGCGGTCTCGACGCCCTGTCGATGCGCGCCGTGGCCGGGCGAATCGGCCTCAGCGCCACGGCCATCTACCACTGGTTCCAGAACAAGGACGCCCTGGTGGACCGGGTGGTGCAGCACGGCTTCGAGCGCTCCGAGGAGTACCTGCGCCGATCCGTGGCGGACCGGCCGCGCGGCTCGCTCGAGCGGGTCGCCGCGCTGGGAGAGGCGTACATCCGGTTCGCTCTCGAGAACCGCCAGTACTTCAAGATCATTTTCGCGATCCAGGGCGAGCACCCGCGCTCGATCCACGACGTGCCCGGGCATGGTGGCTATCTCGTGCTGCGCGAGTCGGTGGTGGAGGCGATGGAGGCGGGGACGATCCGCCGGGAAGACCCGGACCTCGTGGTTCTCTTCCTGTGGGCCGTGGTGCACGGGCTGGTCACGATCTTCATGGCCTGCGACCCGGGCGA
>JAVVDU010000029.1:26937-33166 GCA_032251515.1 Gemmatimonadota bacterium | reverse complement strand
GAATCGATGCGGACGTCCGCCAGCAGGACCCGCGTCCCGCCGACGACGCCCTCCGGCTCCTCCTCCGGCGGCGGCGTCTCGCCTTCGAAGATCCGGTCGAAGTTCCAGCGGCCGTCCGGGTACTGGCGCAGGACGAGCTCCGCCCGGCGGGCCGTGACCGCGTCGAACCGGTACGTGCCGACGAGCAGGCTGAGCGGATTGTAACGGACCCGGACGCTGTCGAGTCCCACGAACAGCCGCCCGTCCGGCCCGGCGATCTCGAACCGCCCCAGCAGCGCGCTCGACAGGAGGTCTCCGCCGAGGATCGGCCCGACCCGGACCTCGCCGGCCTCGACGACCCCGTTCAGGGCATCCTCGACGAGACGTTCCACGAAGCCGCGCCCCACCACGGTCTGGCTCAGGGCGACGAGCGCCCCCGCCGCGGTCAGCGACGCGAGCCCGACGACGCCGAGCAGGATCCGGCCGACCGTGCCGCCGAGCATTCGCAGCAGACGGGCCGCCATCCTGCGCGCCCCCCCTTCCGGTCCTCCCGGCCTTCCCTTTTTTCCCGGTCCTGCCGGTCCGGCCGGCGCGGTCATCAGAACGCCTCGCCGATCGAGAACTGGAGCTGGATGCGGCGCAGGAACTCCTTCACGAGTCCCGGATCGTCGAACGTGAAGGGGTCGAAGCGGAGCGGCGTGTCCACCTCCACGATGGACCCGTCATCCCGCACGATCACGGCGGGCCGGATCCGCGATCCCGTGGGGTTGTAGCCAAGGTCGAGGCGCAGCGGCCCCACCGGGCTGCGAAAGCGGAAGCCGGCTCCCGGCGTCACGACGATGGACCGCGGATCGTCGACGCTCTCCCACACCTGCCCGGCATCCACGAACGCCGCGAGGGTCCAGCGGTCCCCCACGGGAAAGCGCAGCTCGAGCGAGCCCTCCACCGCCGCGTCGCCGCCGATCGCCCGTTCGTCGAAGGCCCCCGGGTCCTCCCGCACGCACTCCTCGAGGCCGGCGAACTCCGCGCAGTCGTCCTCCCCGATCACCAGCACCGTCGGCCCGAGGAGGTTGAGCCCGAACCCGCGCACGCTGCCCGGCCCGCCGCCGAAGAAGCGCTTGTTGGGATGGATCACGTCGTCGGAATCGAGCTCGCGGCCGAACACGTTGCCGCCCGTCACTCCTACGGCCCCGAACCGGACCCGCGCGGCCAGCACCGCGCCGCCACCCACCCGGTGGAAGTTCGCGAACTCGAGGCTGCCGCGCAGGTAGGTGTAGTCCGAACCCGTCACGGCGCTCGCCCGCTCCCCCTGGGCCGCCACGTAGAAGCCGCGGGTGGACTCCGGCCGCCCGTCCGTCCTGTCCCACGCCCACAGCACCGTGGCCGGCGACAGCCACTTGCGGTCGGTGAGGACGTCGATGTCGTCGGGGTCGCAGAACCCGAAGTTCACGCAGAAATAGATGTCGGCCGACTGCTCGCCGAACGCCGTCAGCTCCGGGGCCCAGGACAGCGTCACGTTCATGCGCGACGAGAGACGCCGGCTGAACGCCACCTCACCGCCGGTGCTCTCGCGGACGAACAGGTCGGGCACGGTCTCGCGCTCCCCGAACAGTCGGGCGCGCAGCGAATTGTCGCCGTTCCACAGCACCGGCTGCTCGTACGCGAGGCTGAGCAGGAAGTTCGGGTCCTGGAACACCTCGTCGGAGCTGACGTCCGTGCAGGGGAACGACCCCTCGAACTGCGAGGCGAACAGGTTCGACACGCGGCCGGTGAGCCGCAGCGTCCGCGCATCGCCGAGGAAGTTCCGGTTGGTGAATTCGGCCTGCACCCGCAGGCATTCGTCGGTCTGGGCGCCGACGCCGGTCCGCAGGCCCCGGCGCGGGGCGGGCGCCACCTGCACCCGCAGGTCCACGGTGCTGTCGGCCACCCGCTCCGTGGTGACGTTCGCGAACCGCAGCGCCTCCAGGGCGTGCAGGCGGCGCTGCCCATCGATGACCCGCGTGTCGCGGAATCTCTCGCCGCTCCGGATCCCGAGCAGCGAGCGGACCACCTCCTCGCCCACGTCCCGCTCACCTTCCACGTGCACGCGGCCGACCCGTACCGGCGGGCCGGGGTCCACCCGCAGGGTGAGACGGGCCGTGAGAGAATCGCGGGGGATGAAGTAGTCCCGCAGCACCACGGCGTCGATGTGACCCTCGCTCCGCAGGCGCGACACGACGGCCGCCTCGCCGCTCTCGAGGCGGAGCAGGTCGAGACGGTCGCCCGGTTCCACGCCGAGCAGGGACCGGACCTCGGTGGAGTCGATCCCCGCTCCTTCCACCCGCACGTCGATGCGCGAGATGGTCGTGGGCTCGTTCTCGTCGATGAGGAACGCCACCCGCGCGGAACCGATGCGCCGTTCGACCACCGTGTCGATGGCGGCGGATCGGAAGCCCCGCTGCCGGTACAGGAGCCGCAGCCGCAGCACGTCCAGCGGCAGCTCGTCCTCGTCCAGGAATTCCCGCTCGTGCGCGAACCCCCAGTTCGTCAGGGGGCAGAAGGGGAAGGGAAACAGGAACAGGAACGACCGGCAGCTCGTCTCGCCCGTGAGAATGGCGGTGCGCAGCTCGTCGTCGGGTACGGCCTCGTTGCCCTCGAACCGCAGGTCCACGACCTCGCGGTCGGCCGACACCTGCGCGGCCGCGGCGCCGGGACGCGTCGCCGCCGCGAGGCCGGCGACGACCGCCAGGAGCACGACGACCGCGGCGCGCCGCACGGCGGGAACGTCAGCCCTTCGCCGGAGCGGGCTCCGGCTCGCGGCCCGCCAGGCGCGCGAACAGGGCCGCGCCGGCCAGGAGCAGGACGATGCTGATGACCTGCGCGAGGGTGAGGAAGCCGAAGAAGCGGTCATCCTTGGCCCGGAAGAACTCCACGATGAAGCGCTCGGCCCCCGCGAGGATCATCCACAGGGCGAACAGCCGGCCCGCCGCCCAGCGACGGGTGCGCAGGCGCCACAGCACCGCGAACATGACGAGTGCCATTCCGATCTCGTAGAGCTGCGTCGGGTGTACGGCGAGCACCGCCTGGTCGGGGATCGAATCGGGCACCGCGACCCCGAACGACCGGCGGAGGTACCCGGCGGTGCTCGGCGGTGCGCCGTTCGGGAAGGCGATGCCCACCCAGCTGTCGGTCGGCCGTCCGTAGTCGTCGCCCACCAGGAAGCACCCGATCCGCCCCACCCCGTACGCCATCGCGAGGGCGGGGGCGCAGGCATCGAGCGTCGCCGGAACGGGAGCGCCGCGGCGGCGGATCGCCCAGATCACGCCCGCTGCGCCGCCCAGGAACCCGCCGTACCACACGAGGCCGGCCCGGGAGAGCAGCATGCCGAGCGGGTCCTGCACGGTGAGGGGCCAGTTCAGGAGAACGTAGTAGAGCTTCGCTCCGAGGATGCCCCCGACGACCGCACCGAGCAGGATGTCGCCGGCCAGGTTCTCGTCGAGACGGCGGCGCTTCAGCTCGAGGTGGACGAGCCAGATCCCGACCAGGAAGGCGGCCGCCATCATCACGCCGAACGACGTGACGGTGAGCGGCCCGAATCCCGGGATGCGGATCGTGATCAATTCGGGATACATGCGGCCTCTTCGGTTCGAAGGTCGGGCCCCGGCCTCGTCGTGCGCCGGACGAGGCCCGGAAAGGGCAGCGACGGGTCCGCGTTCAACTCGAGGGGAGATGATTCTCCCCGCGCCAGGCGCCAGGCGGCGACGTGCGCCACCATGGCCGCGTTGTCGCCCGCCAGGCGCGGCGGCGGCGCGAACAGCCGCCCGCCCGCGGGCAGGACGGCGGTCAGCCGGTCGCGGAGCGCGCCGTTGCAGGCCACGCCCCCGCCGATCAGCACCCGCGCGCAACCGGTGTGCGCCACGGCCCGCCGCGTCTTCTCGGCCAGCGTCTCGATCACCGCGGCCTGGAACTCGGCGGCGAGGTCGGCCCGGGCTTCCTCCAGCGCCCCCGGCCCCTGCCGCTCGAGCTCGGCCGCGAGGAGGGCCGTGGCCGTCTTGAGGCCGCTGAACGAGAAGTCGAACCAGGCCGGGTCGGCCGGCCCGTCCTTCCCGGCGAGCATCGGCCGCGGCAGCCGGAAGCGCCCTGCGACGCCCTGCCGCGCCTGTCGCTCGATCTCGGGACCGCCGGGGAAGCCGAAGCCGAGACGGCGCGCCACCTTGTCGAACGCCTCGCCGGCCGCGTCGTCGCGCGTCTCGCCGAGCAGCTCGTAGCGGCCCCACTCCGGTGCGTACAGGAGCAGCGTGTGCCCGCCCGACACGAGCAGGGCGACGAACGGGGGACGCGCCTCGGGATCGTGGAGGGCATTCGCGAACAGGTGCGCCTCCATGTGATGCACGCCGATGCAGGGCCGCCCCAGCCCGTAGGCGTACGCCTTGGCCCAGTTCAGGCCGGTGAGCAGGGCTCCCACGAGGCCCGGGCCGGCGGTCGCGCCCACCGCGGCGAGCCGGTCGGCCGGCAGGTCCGCCTCGCGCAGCGCCGCCCGCACGACCCCGTCGAGCTGTCGCAGGTGGGCCCGGGCCGCGATCTCGGGCACCACGCCCCCGAACGCCCGGTGCGCGTCCTGCGACAGGACCACGTGGCCGAGGATCCGCCCGTCCACCACCACGGCCGCCGACGTCTCGTCGCAGGAGGTCTCGATGCCGAGCACCGGACCCGCGAGCCCCGGCGGCCGGGCGGGCCCGGCCGAAGACCGCGGGCCGCTCACCGGCCCCGCCCCGGCCGGACGGACGCCTCGGGCGGGATCACGCTCACCGAGACGAACCCGCCCGGTTCCCCGGGAACCCGGAGGGGCACGGTCAGCGGTCCGTCGGGTCGTGCTCCCACCTCGGCCACGACCCGGTCGAGGCCCGCGGCGAATCGCAGCACCGTGGACGCCGCGCCCCGCAACACCACCTCGGCGCTGTCCGGCTCGGCGACCAGGCCGCCCGCACCGGATCCCGCCACGCGGACGGGGACCGTCCGGCGGCGGATCACCAGCGAGTCCACCTCCACGGTCAGGAGGACCGAGGACGGACGCACGCCGGTCGCGTTCAGGCCCGACGGGAGCACCACCGGGAGGTCGCGCACGACGGGATGTGACAACTCGGTCAGTCGGGACGGCGCCGTGGTCACGCGGCTCACCTTCCCCACTTCGGAGGCCGGCCCGCGGATCGTGACGCTGTCCGGGCTCAGGATGACGGGGCGCAGGACGGTGAACCCCGACGCCGGTTCGGCCTCGATGTCGGCGACGACCGGCACCCGGCGCTCCTCGACCGGCTCGAAGCGGAGCGTCAGCACGCGGGGGATCACGGCGGTCGGCCGGACCTCCAGGTCGCGGTCGTAGCGCACGTCCTCCGCGTCGAGCTCGATCTGCATCGCCGGCCCCGGAACGGAATCGATGACGACCGCGACCTGCGGCTCCTCGAGAAGCAGGCCGAGGAGCTCGCGGTTCCGCCCCTGGAAGGTGGTCAGGATCTCGCCCGGGTCCTCGACGAGCACCCAGGCGGAGTCGAGCACCTCGACCTCCAGCCGCGTCGCCACCGACTGGGTCTGCCGCTCGTCGGCCGTGAGGTTCAGCCACAACAGCGAGACGACGGCGAGCGCCGCCAGCTTGTAGCCCCAGTTCGCGAACACGGCCCGGCGCCAGTCCACCGCGTCACACCTCGCCCGGGCCGGCAGGCGCGGGTCGCGAGCGCCGGCGGTTCACCCGGTCCGGATCCCCGGCGACCCGGATCTCCACCGCGTCCCCGCGGCGCAGCGTGTACCCGCCGGGCGGGTACTGCCCCACGATCGTGCCCGGCTCGGCGTCGGCCCGGGGATCGTAGCTGATCGCGCCGAGCGCCAGTTCGCCCTCCTCCAGCAGCCGCAGCGCCTCGTCGATGGGCCGCCCCTCGAGCTGCGGCACGGGAGTCAGGCCGGGACCGTCGCTCACCCGGAGCACGACCTCGGCGGGAACGGGCAGCTCGCGGCCGGCCTCCGGTTCCGTGCCGAAGGCGCGGCCGGCCTCGACGGCGTGGGTGGACCGTTCCTCCGTCACGCGGAACCCCAGCCGCTCGAGCACGATCCTCGCCTGGCGGCTCGAGAGCCCCGACACGTCCGGCAGGACGTGCGTCTCCGGACCGCGGCTCAGGGTCACGCCGACCGGCGCCCCGGGCCGCACGCGCTGGCCCGGCAGCGGCGCCTGGGCGAGCACGGCCCCTTCCGGGGCGCGGGGGTGGGGCACCGACGAGCGCAC
>JAVVDU010000029.1:0-26837 GCA_032251515.1 Gemmatimonadota bacterium | reverse complement strand
CCTGGGCGAGCACGGCCCCTTCCGGGGCGCGGGGGTGGGGCACCGACGAGCGCACGCCGTACGCGAGCCCTGCCGCCTCGACCCGCTCCCGCGCCTCCGCATCCGCGAGCCCCACGAGCTCCGGGACCTCGACCAGCGGGCCCGCGTCGATCCCGGCGCCGCGCGACCCGAAGGCCATGCCGCCGGCCAGGTAGCCGGCGAAGAACAGCCCCACGACGACGGCGACGACGATGATCCACCGGCCGGGCGCCGGCATCCGCCGTCCGGCCGGAGCGTCGCGGGAACCGTCGTCCGCGTCGTCGCCGCCTGCCTTCCCCGGGCGCCAGGCGATGCGGCCGCCCAGGCCCCGTCTCCTCCTGTACTTCATTCCGCTTCGCCTTTCCGTCGCAGCCGGCTCGCGAACGCGCCGTCCGTTCCGTGCCGGAAGGGCAGGAACCTCAGGTCCCCGGCCTTCGTCCGCTCGCCTCCCCACCTCCACGGCCCGTCGCCCGGCTCCCGCCGGAACTGCGGGTGCCGGGCCAGGAACGCCTCCACCTGCGCCTCGTTCTCCTCCGGCTCGAGCGAACACGTCGCGTAGACGAGCCGCCCGCCCGGCGCCACCGCGGCCGCGCAACCGTCGAGAATACGCGCCTGCAGGTCGATGAGCGACCGCAGCCGCCGCGGTGACAGCCGCCAGCGGGCATCCGGCCGCCGGCGCAGGACGCCGGTCCCCGAACAGGGCGTGTCGACGAAGACCGTGCCGGCGCCCGTGAACGCCGACCGCCGTCCGTCCATCACCACCGCGCGGGCCGGCGTGCCCGTCCGCGCGAACGTGTCCAGGGCCCGCCGCAGCCGCCGCGCCGACACGTCCGCCGCCACGAGCGGGCGGGCGGCCGGGGCCATCGCTCCCACCACGGCGGTCTTCCCGCCGGGCGCGGCGCAGACGTCCACGAACGGGCCGCGCGCCTCCGCGCAGGCGAACTCCGCCACCGCGGAGGCCGCCGGGTCCTGCGCCACCGCGTCCAGGGCGTCGAGCGCGGTGGCCGGGGAGCCGCCCGTCACCCGGACCGAGCGCGGATGCCCCTCCACCGGCGCGAGGCCCGGCCACCGTGGGTCCGCCCCGTCAACGTCCCTCGCCGCTCCACCCGCCGCGGCGCCCGCCGGGTCGCCGTCGGTCCGCAGCAGTCGCAGCACCACCCCCGGCGGACGGTTGTCGTGCGCCACGAGGCGCTCCACGTCGGCCTCCGGCCAGCGCCCCAGCCAGCGTTCTACGAGCCAGCGCGGGTGCGACCCCCAGGCCGCCAGCCAGCCCGCCGGGTCGCCGCCACGATCCGGGAACGCATCGGGCCGCCGTCCCTCCGCCGCGGCGCGCCGCAGCACCGCGTTCGCGAGGCCGGAAGCGCCCGCGCCGAGCTCGCGGCGCGCGCCCTCCACCGTCTCGTTCACGGCGGCGTGCGGGGGCACGCGCGTCTCCCGCAGCTGGAACAGGCCGAGACGGAGCCAGTCCAGCAGGTCGGGGTCGAGCCGGTCCAGCGGGCGGTCCACGAGCCGCGACAGCTCGGCGTCGAGCCGTCCCCGCAGCCGGATCGCGCCGTACGCGAGCTCCATCGCCAGGCCACGGTCCGGGCCCGCGAGACGGCCCAGCCGGCGCTCCGCCGACCGGTCCGCGTAGGCCCCCTGCCGCACGTCCCTCAGCACCTCGCGCGCCGCGGCACGGGGGGACGCCGCGGCCGTACGCCGGCGATGGGCGTCGGGGGGACGGCCGGCCCCGGCAGCGGCCGCCGGACCGACTCCCCGCCGGGTCACGCGAGCATCCCGGCCGTCGGGCTGGAGGGAACGGCCCACTCCCGGCGCGGCATGCGGCCGGCCCGCCAGGCGATCCGCCCGGCCTCCACGGCGAGGCGCATCGCGCGCGCCATCTCCACCGGCCGCTCGGCCGCGGCCAGCGCCGTGTTCATCAGGATCCCGTCGACGCCCTGCTCCATCGTCAGGCAGGCGTCGGATGCCGTTCCGACGCCCGCGTCCACGATGAGCGGTACCGTCACGCGCGACCGGAGGATGCGGATGTTCACGGGGTTCAGGAGGCCGAGGCCGCTGCCGATCGGCGAGGCCAGCGGCATCACCGCCGCCGCGCCGGCGTCCTCGAGTCGCAGGGCCGTGATCAGGTCGTCGTTCGTGTACGGCAGCACCACGAACCCCTCGGCGACGAGGGTCCGGGTCGCCTCGAGGAGCGCCTCCGTGTCGGGCAGCAGCGTCTCGCGGTCGCCGATCACCTCGAGCTTCACCCAGTTCGACAGGCCCGCCTCGCGGCCGAGCCGCGCGTAGCGGACCGCCTCCTCGGCCGTGAAGCACCCGGCCGTGTTGGGCAGCAGGAAGAACTCCGACGGGTCCAGGTGGTGCAGGAGGCTCTCCTCCTTCGACGCGTCGAGATCCACGCGCCGGACCGCCACGGTGACGATCTCCGCTCCCGAGGCGCGCACCGCCTCCACGGTCTCGGCCGGGCTCCGGTACTTCCCCGTCCCCACCAGCAGGCGCGACCGGAAGCTGCGCCCGGCGATCTCCAGCCGTCCGTCCCCGTCCGTCACGTCCAGCAGCGTCGATTCGCGTGCCGCCATGTCGCTCCCCCGCTCCGATTCCACTCGCGTCCCGTGTCCCGGCGCCCCGCCCGGCGGCGGGACTCCTCCTCCGCCGGCGCGACTCAGCCGCCGCCGACGAAGTGCACGATCTCGATCCGGTCTCCGTCCCCCAGCGGCGTGTCGCCCAGGGCGTCCCGCCGCACGATCTCCCGGTTCCGCTCCAGCACGACGGAGCGCGGGTCGAGGTCCAGCGCCTCCAGGAGGCCGAGCGCCGTCGTGCCGGGCTCGATCTGCCTGTCCCTGCCGTTCACCTGGATGCGCATCTCCCCTCCCGTCACGCGGACCCGGGCCCGTCCACCTCCAGCGCGCGTCGCAGCGCGCCGACCGCCTCCGCCGGACGGTCCGCGTCCCACACCGCCCGCACCAGCGCCACGCCCCGGGCGTCCGCCGCGAGGACGGGCGCGACGCGGTCCGGCCCGATCCCGCCGATCGCGATGACCGGCAGGCCGGCCGCCGCGCAGGCACGCACGCGACCCGGCCCCCCGGCGGTCCCGCCGGGGTGCGTCGGCGTCGGGAAGATCGTACCCGCGATGAGGAAATCTGCTCCGTCGGCGGCCGCCCGCCGCGCCTCCGCCGCCCCGTGCACCGAGACGCCGATCGCCGTCCCCGCCGGCAGGATGCGGCGGGCCGCCGCGACCGGCAGCGCCCCCGCCCCGAGCTGCACCCCGTGCGCGCCGCAGGCCAGCGCCAGGTCCACCCTGCCGTTCACGACCAGCCACCCCCCGGAGTCGCGGGCCGCCCGGACCAGCGCCGCCGCCGCCTCGAGGCAGGGACGGATCGGCGCGTGGCGCGGCCGCAGGTGGAGCGCCAGCTCCCGCCCGCCCGCCGCGAGCACCTCGCGCGCCACGTCGCGGAACTCCGGCCGCGCCAGGACGTCGTCCGGACAGACGACGTGCAGCCGGGGCAGGATCACGTCAGCCGGTCCCCCTCGGCGATGCCGCGGCCCGCGATCCACGACGGGGCCGCCATGCGCCGGCGGCCGGCCGGCCGCACCTCGTCGATCCACAGGGACCCCTCGCCGGTCGCGAGCCGCAGGCCGCGGCGCGGATCGGCCGCGAGCACCGTGCCGGGGGGCGCGGGCGGGCCGTCCGCCGGGTCGGCGAACGGCCCGAAGAGCTGTACGGGCTCGCCCCGCAGCTCGGACCAGGCTCCCGGCCGCGGGTCGCAGCCCCGCACCCAGCGGGCCAGCTCCGCGGCGGGCCGGCTCCAGTCGAGGCGGCACGTCTGCCGGTCCAGCTTCGGGGCGTAGGTCGCCCGGTCGTGGTTCTGCTCCATCTCGCGCAGCGTCCCTGCCTCCAGCTGCGCCAGCGTCTCGACGAGCGCCGTCGCTCCGATCTCGGCGAGCATGTCGTGCAGCTCGCCCGCCGTGATGTCGTCGGACAGGGGCGCGGCCACCCGGTACAGGATCGGCCCCGCGTCCAGCTCCTCCACGATCCGCATGATCGTCACGCCGCTGTGCGTGTGCCCGCGGATGATCGCCCAGTTCACGGGCGCGGCGCCGCGCAGCTCCGGGAGAAGCGAGGCGTGGACGTTCACCGTGCCGCGCGCCGGGAGGTCGATCGCCTCGCGGGTCAGGATCTGCCCGTAGGCGGCCACCACCGAGAGGTCCGGGGCGAACCGGCGCAACTCGTCCAGAAACGCCGCGTCGCGGGCCCGCTCGGGCTGCAGGACGGGGATCCCCTCCGCCTCCGCCTCCCGCTTCACCGGGCTGGCGCGCGGCGCCCGGCCGCGCCCCGCCGGGCGATCCGGCTGCGTCACGACGGCCGCCACGGCGTGGCCTTCCTCCTGGAGGGCGCGCAGGGAGGGGACGGCGAAGTCGGGAGTGCCCCAGAACACGATGCGCATGGTTCTCCTGACCGCTCCGGACCGGAACGGGGCCCTATCCGTCCCTCCGGGCCCACTTCGCGAGGAGCATCTTCCGCTTCAGGGGGCTCAGGTGGTCGAGGAACAGGACGCCGTCGAGGTGGTCGTTTTCGTGCTGAAGGCAGCGGCTGAGGAGGCCGTCCGCGTCCACCCGGACCTCGCGCCCCTCCCGGTCGAGGCCCCGGAACACGACCCGGCGGCGACGCTCCACGGTCTCCTCGAGCCCCGGGATGCTGAGGCACCCCTCGGGCTCCCGCACCGTGCCCTCCTCCTCCTCGAGCCGTGGATTGATGAGGACGCCCGGCTCGACGCCCGGTTCCCGGACGTCGTAGACGAACACGCGCCGCGGCACGCCGACCTGCGGCGCCGCCAGCCCGATCCCGTCCGCGGCGTACATCGTCTCGAACAGGTCGTCCACCAGCGCCCGCACCTCCTCGTCGACCCGCTCCACGGGCTCGCATCGCTCCCGCAGCGCGGGGTCGCCGAGCAGGCGGATCTGGCGCACCGCCATCGTCAGGATCCGCTACCGCCCGAGCCGAGCCGGCGCCCGACCTTCGAGCGCTCGATTTCAATGCGCGTGTCGCCCGCCGTGCGCAGCGTCACCCGGTCGGACGTGAGGTGCACGATCCGCCCGACGACCCCGCCGAGCGTGATGACCTCGTCGCCCTTCGAGAGGTCGGAGACCATCTGCTCGTGGGCCTTCTGCTGCTGGCGTTGCGGCCGGATGAGCAGGAAGTAGAAGATCGCGAAGATCGCGGCGAACATGAACAGCATGCCGAAGGGGTTGCCTCCCTGCGGCGTAGCCGTCTCCTGGAGCAGGCCGATCAGGTGCGGTGTCACGATTCCTCCGTTCGTGCGTGCAGTGCGGGGGATTCAGCCTTGGAATGTAGCCCGGCCGGAGCCGTAGCGCGCCATCCGCGCGTCTGCCCACGCCTCGAACCGCCCGGCCAGCACGGCCTCGCGGGCCTCGCCTGCCAGGTCGACCAGGAAGGCGACGTTGTGCAGGGACAGGAGGCGCAGCCCGAGCAGCTCGTCGGCCACGAACAGGTGCCGCAGGTAGGCGCGGGTGTAGTTCCGGCAGCACTCGCACGCGCAGTCCGCGTCCAGCGGCCCGAAGTCGCTGGCCAGGTCCGCGCGCTTGAGGTTCAGCCGCCCGTCCGAGGTGAACGCTGTGCCGTTGCGGCCGTTGCGGGTCGGGGCGACGCAGTCGAACAGGTCCATGCCGCGCCGGATCCCCTCCACGAGGTCCTCGGGATACCCCACGCCCATCAGGTAGCGCGGCAGGCCCGGGGGCAGGAGGGGCTCGCACGCATCCAGCATCTCCAGCGTGACGTCCTTCGGCTCGCCCACTGAGAGCCCGCCGATCGCGATTCCGGGCCAGTCGCCGAGCCCCAGGGTCCGCTGCACCGACTCGCGCCGCAGGTCGGCGTACGAGGCGCCCTGCACGATGGGAAACAGCAGCCCGGCCCGGCTTCCACCCGCTTCGCGCAGCTCGGCGTGCCGAACGCGGCAACGCGCCAGCCAGGCCGCCGTGCGCTCCACGGCCCGGGCGGCGGTGTCCCGGTCGGCGCGGCCCGGCGGGCACTCGTCGAGCGCCATCATCACGTCGGAGCCGAGCACGGCCTGGATCTCCACGGCCCGCTCCGGGGTGAGCCGGTGGGACGACCCGTCGATGTGGCTGCGGAAGGTCACGCCGTCATCGTCCAGGCGCCGGATGCGGGCCAGCGAGAACACCTGGAAGCCGCCCGAGTCGGTCAGGATCGGGCCGTCCCAGTGCATGAACGGCCCCAGGCCCCCGGCCGCCTCGATCACCGCCTCGCCGGGCCGCAGGTAGAGGTGGTAGGTGTTCCCGAGCAGGATGCGGGCGCCGACGCCGCGGAGGTCCTCGGGCGTCAGCGACTTGACCGTGCCCTGCGTGCCCACCGGCATGAAGCAGGGGGTCGGAACCTCGCCGGCCCGCAACGCCAGGGTGCCGGCGCGGGCCCGGCCGTCGCGCCCCTCGATCCGGAAGCCGCCGCCCGCCGCGCTCACTCGACGAGCATCGCGTCGCCGTAGGAGTAGAACCGGTACGCCTCCCGGGCGGCGTGCCGGTAGGCGGCCAGCACCCGCTCCGTGCCCGCCAGCGCGGCGACGAGCATCAGCAGGCTGGAGCGGGGCAGGTGGAAGTTCGTCAGCAGGCCGTCGAGTCCCCGGAAATCGTACGGCGGGTAAATGAACAGGTCCGTCCAGCCGGACCCCGCCCGGTACGTTCCGTCGGCCCGAGCCGCCGTCTCGAGGGTGCGGGCGGCCGTCGTGCCGACGGCCCACACCCGCCCCCCCGCGGCGCGGCGCCCGACGAGGCGTTCCGCGACGTCCGGCCGCATCTCCCACCACTCCGCGTGCAGGCGGTGATCCGCGGGCCGCTCCGCGTCCACGGGGCGGAAGGTGCCGACACCCACGTGGAGCGTCACCCGCTCCACCGCCACGCCCCGGGCCTCGATCCGCGCCAGGAGCTCCGGCGTGAAGTGGAGGCCCGCCGTGGGCGCCGCCACGCTCCCCTCGCGGGCCGCGTACACGGTCTGGTAGCGGACGCGATCCTCTTCGTCCGCGTCGCGCCGCAGGTAGGGCGGCAGCGGGACCCGGCCGTGGCGCTCGATCAGGGCGCGGGGATCCCCTTCTCCCTCGAGGCGGACCCGGCGGCTTCCGTCGGCCCGCGAGTCCTCGATGCGGACGGCGAAGCCCTCGGCCACCTCGACGACGCGGCCCGGCTTCAGCTTGCCGCCCGGGCGCACGAGCGCCTCCCAGGCGCGGCCGTCCGGGTCGCCGGCGGCCGGCCGCAGCAGCAGGACCTCGGCGGGGGCGCCCGTCGGCTTCCGGCCCACGAGCCGGGCCGGGAAGACGCGGGTGTCGTTCAGGACGAGCACGTCGCCGGGCGCCAGGAAGTCCGGCAGGTCGGTGAACCGCCGGTCGGACACGGCACCCGTGGCCCGGTCCAGGACGAGCAGACGGCTCGCGTCCCGCCGGGCCGCCGGACGGCGCGCGATCAGGCGGGGCGGAAGCTCGTAGTCGAAGTCGGCCGTGCGCTCCGGCGCGGTCGCGGGTGCCGGCGCGTCCGCGGGTGCCGGCGCGCCCCGGCCGCCGGGCGCCGGCTCAGTCGTCATCCCCGAACAGGGTCGACTGCGGGCCCGCTTCCGGCGGCGCCTCGTAGCCGAAGCGCCGGAAGGCGCGGGGCGTCGCCGTGCGGCCCCGCGCCGTGCGCTGCAGGTAGCCGTTCTGGATCAGGTAGGGCTCGTAGACCTCCTCCAGCGTGCCCGGGTCCTCGCCCACCGCGACGGCGAGCGAGTTCAGGCCCACGGGGCCGCCCTCGAAGCTCTCGATCACGGCCCGCAGGATGCGCGCGTCCATCTCGTCCAGGCCGTACTCGTCCACGTTCAGCATCTCGAGCGCCGCCCGGGCCGTGGGGCCGTCGACCGTCCCCTCGGCCCGCACTTCGGCGAAGTCGCGGACCCGCCGCAGCAGCCGGTTCGCGATGCGCGGCGTGCCCCGCGAGCGCCGGGCGATCTCGTCGGCTCCCTCGCCCTCCACCGGCACTCCGAGGATGGACGCCGAGCGCTCCACGATCCGCCGCAGCTCGTCGGGCGGGTAGAAGCCCAGCCGCTCGATGACGCCGAACCGGGCCCGCATGGGCGCGGTCAGCAGACCGAACCGGGTGGTGGCCCCGACCAGCGTGAACCGCTCGATGCGCATCGAGACGGTGTGGGCGCGCGCCCCGTCCCCGAGCCGGATCTCGATCCGGTAGTCCTCCATCGCCGGATAGAGGTACTCCTCGATGACGGGTCGCAGGCGGTGGATCTCGTCGATGAACAGGATGTCGCGCGGCTCGAGGTTCGTGAGCAGCGAGGCCAGGTCGCCGGGCTTCTCGAGCACCGGCCCCGAGGTGGTGCGGATCTTCACCCCCAGCTCGGCGGCCATGAGCATCGCGAGGGTGGTCTTGCCGAGCCCCGGCGGCCCGAAGAACAGCGTGTGGTCGAGGGCGTCGCGGCGTCCCAGGGCCGCCTGGATGTAGACGCCCAGCGACTCCTTCACCTTCTCCTGGCCCACGAACTCGGCCAGGCGGGTCGGACGCAGCGACTGCTCGAGCGGCTCCTCGCCGCCCAGGGCCTCGGGGGTCGTCACTTCGATCCGGTCCGTCATGCGTGCGGGCCTCTCCCCTCGCGTCACAGCCGGCGCAGTGCGGCGCGGACCAGGTCCTCCACGGACGGCTCGGCGTCCGGCAGCTCGCGGTGCGCGGCCGCCAGGGCCGTCTCGGCCTCGGCGGCCCCGTAGCCGAGCGCCCGCAGGGCGTCGAGCGCGCTGCCGTCCCGCGCCGCGCCGGCCACCTCGGGCCCGTCGCCGAGCTCGTCGAGCTTGTCGGCCAGCTCGAGGACGAGCCGCTCCGCCGTCTTCCGGCCCACGCCGCTCACCGTCTGCAGGACGGCCGGCTCGCGGCCCCGGATCGCCGAGACCACGCGCCGCGCGGGCAGGGCCGACAGGATGGCGAGGGCCAGCCGCGGCCCCACTCCCGAGGCGCCCTGCAGCCGCAGGAACAGCTCGCGGTCCGCCTCCGAGGCGAACCCGAACAGAAGCTGCGCGTCCTCGCGGACCACGAGCGCGGTGTGGAGGTCCACCTCCCCGCCCGTCGCGGGCAGCGCGGCCGCCACGCCGAGCGGCACGTGGATCTCGTAACCCGTGCCGGCGGCGGTCAGGACGGTGATCCGGCCGTCGCGCACGGCCGCCAAGATGCCGCGGACGCGGGCGATCACCCGGCGGCCCCGCGGCCGTCCGGCCCGAGGGGGCCGGCGAGCAGCCGGCACAGCGCCGCGGCGCACGCATCGGCCGCGTCGGCCGGCTCCGGCGCCCGCGACAGACCCAGCAGCTTCTGCACCATCCAGCCCACCTGCTCCTTGGTGGCCCGGCCGGTTCCGACCACGGCCTTCTTGATCTCCGCGGGAGAGTGCTCCGACACCTCGAGGCCACGGCTCGCTCCGGCCAGCAGCACCACCCCGCGTGCGTGGGCGAGAATCACCGCCGACCGCGGGTTCTCGCGGTAGAAGACGCCCTCGACGGCCAGCGAGGTGGGCCCGCGGCGGTCGATCACCCCGGCGACCCCGTCGTGGATCTCGAGCAGCCGGGCCGCCAGGCTGCCGCCCCGCGCCGGCCGGATCACGCCGCACTCCAGGAGGCGGGGCCGCGTGGCTGGTCCCTCGACCACTCCGAAGCCCGTCGCCGCCACGCCGGGGTCGATCCCCAGCACTCTCACGGCCGCCCCCGCCGCCGGGCGCGGCGCGGGGGCCGGAACGTCAATCCGCCCCCGCCTCCACGAACGCGTCCTCGTCCACCTCGAAGTTCGACCAGAGCTTCATCACGTCGTCGTGATCTTCCAGCTCCTCGACGAGGCGCAGCAGCCGCCGGGCCTCCTTGCCCTCGACCCGGATCGTGGTGACGGGAAGCATGGCCAGCTCCGCCTCCTCGATCACGATGCCCGCCCGGCCGAGCGCGTCCTGCACGGAATGGAAGTCCGCGACCTCGGTGGTGAGGACGTGCCAGCCGTCCTCCGTCTCCAGGTTCTCGGCCCCGGCCGCGAGGGCCGCCTCGAGGACGACGTCCTCGGGATAGCGCGATGCGTCGACCTCGATCCGCCCCTTGCGCTCGAACATCCAGGCGACGGAGCCCGACTGCCCGAGGTTGCCGCCGGCCTTCTCGATCCGGTGCCGCAGCTCGGCGACGGTGCGGTTCGTGTTGTCCGTCACGCACTCGAGGTACAGCGCCACGCCGCCCGGGCCGTACCCCTCGTAGGACGCCTCCTCGAAGCTCATGCCCGGCAGCTCGCCGGTACCGCGCTGGATCGCCCGCTCGATGTTCGCCGCCGGCATGTTCGCCGCCTTCGCGGTGGCGATGGCGGTCCGCAGACGCGCGTTGAACTCCGGCTCGCCGCCTCCCAGGCGGGCGGCCACGGCGATTTCCCGGCCCAGCTTGGCGAACGCCCGCCCCCGCGCAGCGTCGGTGACGGCCTTCTGCCGCTTGATCTGGGCCCACTTGCTGTGTCCGGCCAAGTCCGTATCTCCGTTCCTGTCCTGTCAGCATGGCGGCGGCCGGCGCCCGCCGGGGAACCGCCGGCCCTCGCCGCCCGGCCTCAGTGGGCCTCTTCCGCCTTCCGGCTCTCCGCCTCCGCGATGATCTTCTGCGCGGCGTCCCCGGGGACGGGCTCGTACCCCGAGAACTCCCGGGAGTGCATGCCCTTGCCCTGCGTCAGCGAGCGCAGCGTCGTCGAGTACTTGTACAGCTCGGCCAGCGGCACCTGGGCCTTTACGACCTGCCACCGCCCGTCGGAGTCCATGCCCAGGATGCGGCCGCGACGCTGGTTGAGGTCTCCCATGACCTCGCCCATGAACTCCTCCGGCACCCGCACCGTGATGGTCATGATCGGCTCGAGGAGGATCGGTCCCGCCGCCTTCACGACCTTCTGAAAGGCCAGCGAGCCCGCGACCTTGAACGCCATCTCGGAGCTGTCGACCGAGTGGTACGAGCCGTCGTAGCACTCCACCTCGAGATCCACCACCGGATACCCGGCGATCACGCCGCGCGCCGCCGCCTCCCGGATCCCCTTGTCCACGGCGGGAACGAACTTGCCCGGGATCGCGCCGCCCGTGATCCGGTCGATGAACTCGTACCCCTCGCCGCGCGCCCTGGGCCGGATGCGGATCCAGCAGTCGCCGAACTGCCCGCGTCCGCCCGTCTGCTTCTTGTAGCGCCCCTGCCCCTCGGCCTCGCGCGTCACCGTCTCGCGATACGGGATCCGCGGCGGCTCCGTCTCGACGCTCACCCCGTACTTCCGCACGAGGCGCTCCAGCGCGACGTTCAGGTGCAGCTCGCCGAGCCCGCGCGCGATCGTCTGGGACAGCTCGGGGTCGAACGCCGCCGAGAACGTCGGGTCCTCCTCGTGCAGCCGCGCCAGCCCGTTCGACAGCTTGTCCTCCTCGCCGCGGGACGCGGGGCGCAGGGCGATCGCGATGTCGGCGACCGGCCAGTCGATGTCCGGCAGGACGAGGCCCTCGCCGGCGGCGCACAGCGTGTCGCCCGCGTGCGTGTCCTTGAGCTTCGTGACCACGCCGATGTCGCCGGCGTGCAGGCGCTCGACCTCGACCCGGTCCGCCCCGTCCGGGCTCCCGATGTGCGAGATGCGCTCGCTGACCCCGCGGGCCGGGTTGTCGGCCGTGGCGCCCCCATCGATCGATCCCGTGAACACCCGGAAGAAGCTGAGCTCTCCCACCCGGGGCTCCTGGGTGGCCTTGAACACGAGCGCCGTGAAGGGGGCGGAGTCGACCGGTTCCAGCTCGACGTCCTCGCCGTCCCGCATCGCCCGGACCGTCCCGATCTCGTCGGGCGCCGGCATCAGCTCCACCAGCTTCTTCGTCACGGCGCGCACGCCGCGGGCGCTCTGGCCGGAGCCGCAGAACACCGGGAACAGCTCGCCCCGGCGCATCGCCGCCTTCATCACGGCGAGGACCCGGCCGCGATCGAGCTCCGCGCCCTCGAGGTAGGCCTCCAGCAGGTCGTCGTCGGTGGCGGCGATGGACTCGATGAGCTGCTCGCGGTACGAGTCCACGGCCCCGGCGACCTCGTCGGGGACCTCGACGTGGTCGTATTCGCCCCGGTCCGCGCCCGTGCGGTAGGCGTGGGCGTGGCCCGAGAACAGGTTCACGATCCCCCGGAAGTCCTCGCCGGACCCGATCGGCACCTCGACGGGGATGGCGCCCGACCCGAACACCTCACGCAGCTCGGCGAACACCTTCTCGAAGCTGGCGTTCTCCCGGTCCATCATGCTGACGAACACGAGACGCGGGAGGCCCCGCTTCTCCGCCTCCGCCCACACGCGCTCCGTGCCGGCTTCCACGCCCGTCGTGGCGCCGACGACCACCAGCGCCCCGTCCGCGACCCGAAGCCCGGCGGCCACGTCGCCGAAGAAGTCGGCGTATCCCGGGGTGTCGATCAGGTTGAGCTTGACCCCCTCCCACTCGGCGCGCGCCACCGAAAGGTTGATGGAGATCCCGTGCGAGGTCTCCTCGGGGGTGAAGTCGGTGTGGGCCGTGCCCTCATCCACCGAGCCGCGCCGCGTGGTGGATCCGGCCACGTAGCACATGGCATCGACGAGGGTCGTCTTGCCGCTTCCGCCGTGGCCGACGACCGCGACGTTTCTGATGTCGGAGGAACCGTACTCGGCACCCATCCCGCCTCACCTCCTTTCCGGGGAGACCGCCTCTCGGGGACAGAACCGCCATACTATTCCCGCGGTCCGTCCATCGAAAGGCCGGAGCGGCGGGCTCAGTGCGTCCGGTCGGAGGAGTCCCGGTAGCGCCGGCTCATGTCGTCGAGAAACGCCCGTTCCTCGTCCGTGAGTGCGTCGATGCCGCTCTCGCGGATCTTGTCGAGGATGCGGTCCACCTCGTCCAGCGTGTCCCCGTCCGGGTCCTCACGGCGGGGCCGGGGCCGCGGGCGGACCTTCCGGCCGCCCGCGGCCCCGCCCGTCGCTCCCGCCGCCCGGCCCCGGGAGCGCGACCGGGGAGGAGGCCTTCCCCGGAGCCGCGCCGCGAGGCGGCGCACGGCGGCCGTGACCCGGTCACCGCGGCGCAGCCAGAACCACCCGGCCAGCAGTCCCCCCAGATGCGCCCAGTGCGCCGTGCCGCCGGTCGTGCGCGCGGCCGACGCCGTGAACCACAGCGTCGCGAGGGCGAGGAACCCGACGAAGTACTTCGCCTTCACCGGGAACAGGAACCACAGGTAGATCGGGGCGTCCGGCCAGCGCAGCGCGAAGGCGAGGAGCAGGCCGAACACGGCGCCCGAGGCGCCCACCATCGGCGCCGTGCCCACCACGTTCACGAGCAGGAGCGCCGCGAGGGCGCCGCCCGCGGCGCACACCAGGTAGTAGACGAGGAAGCGGCGCCCGCCCCACTGGCGCTCCAGCGGCGGCCCGAAGAAGAACACCGCGAGCATGTTGAACAGCACGTGTCCGAACCCGCCGTGCAGGAACGCGTAGGTCAGAAACGTCCAGGGGCGCACCAGCAGCCGGTCCGCCCGGAAGGCCAGCAGGTCCAGCGCGGTACGGGTCGACACGAGGCCGATCGCCATCAGCGCCCACATCCCGAAGTTCAGGACCAGCAGACGCTTCACCCAGGGCGTGAGGGCGGAGAACGGATCGGCCGGCCGCCCGCCGCCCGGCATCCCGCCGCGGAACCCTCCCCCGCCGGCGGCCCGCCGGGGTCCTCCCGTGTATGGCCGGTCCCAGAGCCCCACGCGTCAGCCCTCCGCCGCCGCGGGACGGGTCGAGGTCCGGCGGCGACCCCCGCGCCCGGCGCCGGCGCGCGCGATCCGGTCGCACAGCGCGGGAAACGGGATGCCGGCCGCGGCGGCCGCCTTCGGCACGAGGCTCGTCGCGGTCATACCGGGCACCGCGTTCGCCTCCAGGCACCACAGGGAGCCGTCATCCGCGTCCATGCGGAAGTCGATCCGGCTGAACGCGCGCTGCCGCAGGGCGTGGAAGGCGCGCTCCGCCAGCGCGGCGATCCGCTCCGCCGCCGCCGGGGCGAGGTCGGCCGGTGCCTGGTAGCGCGACCCGCCCGGCGTGTACTTCGACTCGTAGTCGTAGACCTCGTGGCCGGGGAAGATCTCCACCACCGGCAGGGAACGGTCATCGAGCACCGTGACCGTGAGCTCGCGTCCCGGGACGTAGCGCTCGCACAGGACGTCCGCGTCGTACCGGCCGGCCAGCGCCAGGGCCGGCGCGAGCGCCGCCTCCTCCTTCACCACGGTCAGTCCGACCGACGAGCCGCCGTTCGCCGGCTTCACGACCAGCGGGAGGCCCGGATCCGCGAGGAGGCGCCCCGGGTCCGCGTCCCGCGGCGCCCACGGGGGGGTCGGGATCCCGGCCGCGGCCAGGAGCTCCTTGGAGACCCGCTTGTCGAACGCGATGGCGCTTCCCAGCGGCCCGCTGCCCGTGTAGGGGATGCCCGCCACGTCCAGCAGGGCCTGGAGCCGTCCGTTCTCCCCGTCTCCGCCGTGCAGGGCCACGAAGACGACGTCCGCATCCCGCACCGCGGGAAGCTCCGCCACGGCCGCCCCGACGGCCGTGGCGCCCATCCGGCGGAGCTCGTCGAGGCCCGGCGGCTCCGTGCCGACCGGGCCGCCGAGGTACCGGTCCTCCTCCTCCGGCAGGATCGCCCCGAACGCCGGGTCCACGGCGCGCACCTCGTGACCGGCCTCGCGCAGCGCCGCGACGACGGCGCGGCCCGAGGCGAGGGAGACACGGCGCTCCTCGCTCGTCCCGCCGAGCAGCACGGCGACGCGGAGGGCGCTCATCCGCCGCTCTCCTCGGCGCCGGCCCGCTCCCGGGCGGCCCGCGCCTCCCGCTCCCGGGCCTCGTCGTCGAGGATCGCCCCGAAGCCGTTCGCGCGCAGCCAGTCGTCGTCGAACGCCTTGGACAGGTAGCGCTCCCCCGTGTCGCACAGGATCGCCACCACGCACCCCTCCGGATCGTCCGCCTCGGCCGCCACGTCGAGGGCGACCCGCACGATGAGCCCGGTCGAGCCGCCCACCAGGAGCCCCTCCTCCCGCGTGATGCGGCGGGCGAGGCGGAAGGACTCGAGGTCGCCCACCGTCCGGAACTCGTCGATCCACTCGAAGTGGAGCGTGCCGGGCAGCTTGTCGTTGCCGATGCCCTCGACCTTGTACGGCTCTCCCTCGCTCTCCACGCCGGTGCGGAAGTACTCCGCGAAGATCGAGCCTTCCGGGTCCCCGGCCACGACCCGCACCGACGGCTTCCGCTCCTTGAGGTAGCGTGCCGCACCGCTGATCGTGCCGCCGGTGCCCGGCGAGGCGACGAAGTGCGTCACGCGGCCATCCGTCTGCCGCCAGATCTCCGGGCCGGTGGTGCGGTAGTGCGCCTCCGGGTTGGCGGGGTTGTAGAACTGGTCCGCCAGGTAGGCGCCCGGCGTCTCCTCCGCGATGCGGCGCGCCACCGTCCCGTAGTAGTCGGGATGGCCGGGATCCACCGTCGGCGTCACGATGACCTCGGCCCCGAACGACCGCAGGAGCTTCACCTTCTCGTCGCTCATCTTGTCGGGGATCGTGAAGATGCAGCGGTATCCCCGCACCGCCGCCGCCAGGGCGAGGCCCACCCCCGTGTTGCCCGAGGTGCCCTCCACCACGGTCCCGCCGGGGGCCAGGAGGCCCTCCCGCTCGGCCGCGTCGAGGATCGCCGTTCCGATGCGGTCCTTCACCGAACCGCCCGGGTTGAACGACTCGACCTTGAGGTAAACGGGCGTGCGGATGCCCTCGGTCACCCGGCGCAGGCGCACCAGGGGTGTCCACCCCACCGTCTCGAGGATGGATTCGTACGGCCGCAGGTGCGGGGGCTCAGGGGTTCGGTCGGACATCGGACGACGCCTCTCCGGGCAGGGGGTAGATCACGGGAAGGCGGCCCCACACGGGTATCGCCTCGCCGCCGTGCGCGGCGGGGCGCAGCCGGAGCCGCCGCGCGTTGACCACGGCCGCCGAGTCCAGGGCGCGGTGGCCGCTCGACGAGAGCACCTGCACCGAGTCGACGGTGCCGGCGGTGGAGATGAGAATGCGCAGGACGGTGGTGCCGCTCGCCCCTTCCCGCCACGCCGCCGGCGGGTACTCGAACACGTCGGACGCCCCCAGGGGCGCCGGCGGCCGGAAGAGCCCCTCGTCCAGACCGAGCCGCAACCCGGCGGACCCCGGGTTCACCGTGTCGACGCAGGCGGCCGACAGGACGGCCGACAGGAGGGCCGAAAGGGCCGCCGGATGGGCGGGCGCACGGAGCGTGGGCCGCGGCGGCCTCACCCGTCCCCGCTCCCGGCCGACGCCTTCAGCTCGTGCAGCAGGACGAGCGCCTCGAGCGGGGTGAGCCGGTCCGGATCGATGCCCTCCAGGCGGTCGGCGAGCCGCGACTCCCGGGCGTCGAACAGGGTGAGCTGGTCGCGCGACCGGTCGGCCAGCCCGGCGAGCCGCGTGCCGCCGGCCTCGCCGCCCTCCAGCTCGGCCAGGATCTCGCCCGCCCGCGCCACCACCGCCGCCGGGACGCCGGCCAGGCGCGCCACGTGCACCCCGTACGAGCGGTCGCAGCCACCGGGCTCGAGCCGCCGCAGGAACACGATCCCGTCGTCCGTCTCCCGCACCGCGACGTTCCAGGCGCCCACGCCGGGCTTCACGTCCGCCAGCTCCACCAGCTCGTGGTAGTGGGTGGCGAAGATGGTGCGGGCCCCGACGCGGTCGGCCAGGTCCTCGGTCACCGCCCAGGCGATGGCCACGCCGTCGTACGTCGAGGTGCCGCGGCCGATCTCGTCCAGCAGCACGAGGCTCCGGTCCGTGGCCCCGTTCAGGATCGCGGCCGTCTCGGTCATCTCCACCATGAACGTGCTCTGGCCGCGCGCCAGGCTGTCGGAGGCCCCGACCCGCGTGAACACCCGGTCGCAGATCCCGATGCGCGCCCGCCCGGCGGGCACGAACGAGCCGGCCTGCGCCATCAGGACGATCAGTCCGACCTGGCGCAGCACGGTGGACTTCCCCGCCATGTTGGGGCCCGTGAGGATCATGATCCGGGATTCGTCCTCCAGCACCACGTCGTTGGGGACGAACTCACCGGCCGGTACCCGCGTCTCCACCACCGGGTGGCGGCCGGCCCGGATCTCCAGGCAGGATTCCTCCACGACCTCGGGCCGCACGTACCCTCCCCGCGCCGCCACGTCGGCGAGGGCGCAGTGCACGTCGAGCTCGGCCACGCGCTCCGCCGCCTCCTGCACGCGTCCGACCTCCGCGGCGAGCCGCTCGCGCAGCTCGCGGAACAGCGCGGCCTCGCGCTCGGCGATGCCGGCCTCGGCCTCCACGACCTTCGCCTCCCACTCCTTCAGCTCCGGGGTGACGAAGCGCTCGGCGTTGGCGAGCGTCTGCCGCCGCTCGAAGCGGTCCGGCACGCGCCCCAGTTGCGACCGCGTGACCTCGATGTAGTACCCGAACACCCGGTTGAACCCGACCTTCAGGTTCTCGATGCCGGTGTTCTTCCGCTCCGCGGCCTGCAGCCGGGCGATCCAGTCCACCGCCCCGTCCCGCACGGCCCGCAGCTCGTCGAGACGCGCATCGTGGCCGGCCCGGATCACCCCGCCGGCCGAGACGGCGGGCGGCGCCTCCGGGTCGATCGCCGCGGCGATCTCCTCCCGCAGGTCGGCCAGCGGGTCGAGGCCGTCCACGAGGCTGCGCAGGGGTGCGGAGCGAAGGGTGGCGGCCGCCTCGCAGATCTCCGGCAGCGGCTCCACGGAGCGGCCGAGCCCCAGCACTTCGCGGGGTGTCGCCCGCCCGAGGGCGATGCGGCCCGCCAGGCGCTCGAGGTCGCGCACCTTTCCGAGCGCCTCCCGCAGGCCGCGGCGCGCGCCGCGCTGCCCGACGAGCTCCCCCACCGCGTCCAGGCGCTCCCGGATCGGCGCGACTTCCACGAGCGGACGCAGCAGGCGGCGGCGCAGCAGGCGGCGCCCCATCGGCGTCGCGGTGCGGTCGAGCACCTCGACGAGCGTCCCCCCGTCTCCGGCGCGCAGGGGCTCCACGATCTCGAGGTTGCGGCGCGTCATCTCGTCGAGGTGGAGGTGACGTCCCCGCCGGTGCACGCGCGGCGCCCTGAGGTGGCGCAGGCCGCCCGGGCGGACCTCCTCCAGGTAACCGACCACGGCGCCCAGCGCCGCGACGAGGTGCGCGTCCCGCGGCACGGCGAGGCCGAAGCCCTCCAGGCCCGCCACGCCGAACGCGCGCTTCAGGACGTCCCGTCCCACCTCCGCCTCGAAGCGCCACGGCTCCCGGCGCGTCACCGCCCACGGTCCCGGACCGGGCTCCGCGGCGTCCGCGGGCAGGAGGAGTTCGGAGACCTCGAGCCGCCCGAGCTCGTCGGCGACCCCCTGCGGCCCGCACTCCCACGCCTCCAGCTCGCCGGTGGAGAGGTCGGCGGTGGCGACGGCCGCGGGGCCAGTAGCGGCTGCACCGGAGCCGGCAGCGACGGCGGCTCCGCGGGCCACCGCCGCGACGAACGTGTTGCGGCCCGCCTCGAGCAGCGACTCGTCCACCACGGCACCCGGCGTCACGATCTCGACCACCTCGCGGCGCACGATCCCGTCCGCCTCGGCCGCGTCCTCCACCTGCTCGCAGATCGCGACCTTCCGGCCCTCCCGCACGAGCCTGGGCAGGTACTCGCCGAGCGCCTTGACCGGCACCCCGGCGAGCGGCACGTCCGCCGAGCCTCCGTTGTTGCGGGCCGTCAGCGTGATGCCGAGCAGGCGGCTCCCCACCTCCGCGTCCTCGAAGAACATCTCGTAGAAGTCCCCGACCCGGAAGAACAGGATCGCGTCCTCGTGGCGCGCCTTGATGTCGAGGTACTGCTGGATGAGCGGCGTGTGCGCCGCGGCGCGGGTCACGGCGACACCGGGACGACGATCGCCTCGAGCCCTGCGCCGCGCAGGCGCACGGCGAGGCGCGCCGCGTCGTCCTTGCGGGCGAACCGGCCGACCCGGACCCGGTGGAGGGGCGTGGTGGCGTCCGGCGGGTCGATGCGCGGGTCCAGCCCGCGGAGCGCCTGCGACGACCGCACCCGCTCCGCCGCGTCTCCGGAGCCGAACGCGCCGAGCTGGACCGTGAACGCTCCCGGCCCCGTCCCGGCGGCGCACGCGGCCAGCGCCGCGGCGAGCCCGGCGTCCTCGTGCCCCGCCTGCCGTGCACGCTCCCACGCCTCGCAGGCGCCCTCCGGGTCGCCCGCCGCCTGCAGCGCCTGGCCCGTCCAGTGCCAGGACTCGCCGACCCGGTCGCTGCCGGGAAAGTCCGAACGGAGCCGGGCGAGATCCTCCGCGGCGAGCCCGGGCCGGCCCCGGGCGAGGCGGAGCTGCGCGAGCCGCAGCCGGGCCAGCGCCCCGTACCGGGCGTCGCCGCGAATCGCCGCCTCCACGTAGTCGACCTCGGCGGAGTCCGGGTCCGCGGTGAGCCGGGCGCGCAGCAGCAGGAACCGGCCCGCCTCGGGCCCGGTGGCGGGCCCAGCGGTCCGCGCCGCCCAGCGCGCGAGGAACGAGCGCGCCCGTTCCACGTCACCGGCGTCCGCGGCGATCTCGGCCGCCGCCAGGTCGCCCGGCTCCTGCGCCGCGGCCGGGCCGGCGCCCCGCACCGCGAACAGAAACAGGACCCCGGCGAGGCGGCCCGCGGCCCGCGCGGCCTGCCCGCGCGGACGCGTCGCTGCCGCGGCCCGGCCGCCGCGCCGCGCCCTCACGCGGCCCTCCGGCCCAGCGCCTCGAGCCGCAGCAGCAGCCCGTCCAGGACCGCGGCATCGCCGTGTCCGGTCTTGGCCTGCCGGTCCGCCTCCAGGAGCAGCTCGAGGGCCCGCTCCAAATCCGGCGGGCTCCAGCGCCGCGCCTGCGCCGCCCACGTGCGAACCTTGAACTTCAGGTACGGCTTGCCGTTGCGTTCGAGTTCCGCGACGGCCCGCCGCGTGCCGCCCGCGAGCACGATCCCCACGTGGAGGTGAGCCTCCACGAGTCCGATCAGCAGGCCCACGGCCGACTCGCCCGGCGCGGCCAGGAGCGCGGCCAGCTGGCGCCGCGCCGTCCGGTACTCGCGGCCGACCACGGCATCGAGCCAGCTCCAGCGGTTCACGTCCCGCACATCGGGCACGAGGGCCCGCACGTCCTCCAACTGCACGCGTCCGTCCCGTGCCGCGGCGGCGAGCTTGGCGAGCTCCGCGTCGAGCAGGTCGGGCTCCCGGCCCACGGCCGAGGCGAGCGCCTCGGCGGCCTCCGCCGGCAGCTCCACGCCGTGCGCGTCGGCGGCTCGCTCGATCAGCCAGCCCGGCACGTCCGCTTCGCGCGGCGCCGCGAACTCGAGGCTCGTGGCGGCGGACGCGAGGCGCTTCCAGAACTTCTTCCGCGACTTCGCGGGCACGGTGGCCGTGACGACCAGGGTGATGTCCGCGGGCAGCCCGGGCAGGGCGTCCTCGACGATCGTGCACGCGCTCGGCGCCAGGTGCTCCGCCTCGCGCACCAGCACGACGCGCCGGGCGGCCATCACGGGCGGCATCGAGAGGGAGGAGGCGAGCGACTCCGCCGTGGCATCGGGCCCGCGGTGGACGTCCAGGTTGAAGTCGCGCGTCGCGGGATCGAGGGCCGCGTCCACGAGCCGGCGGGCGGCCTCGTCACGCAGCCGGGCCGCGTCGCCGTGCAGGAAGAAGGCGCCGGAGGGAGGCCCGACGGCGAGAATCCGCTCGAGCCGTTTCTCCGCGGTCGGGCTCACGGGCTGGAGGCCCGCCCTCAGCGGCCGCGGGGCCGCGGCGGCTGGTACAGGAGGGCGCGCTCGGGCGCCCGGGTCTCCTCGCCGCGCAGGGCGAGCGTCCAGCGCATACCGTCCGGGTCCGTGGCGGGCGCCTCCTGGAGGGCCGTGGTGCTCACGAACGGACCGGGACGAAACAGGGCGGGCAGGTCGGATTCCACGACGGCCGGCGTCCGGGCCGCCACCGGGTCCAGCTCCATCTCCAGCGGCACCGTCGCCGCGAAGGGAATCCAGAACAGGGCGAGCAGCCCCACCGCCGCCACGCCCGCCAGGGCGGCTCCGCCTGCGAGCCGGCCACTCGAGGGAGCGAGACCTTCGTCGATGTTGTAGAGGCGATGGCGCAGGCGGGGCAGGAAGTCCTCTTCCGGGCATTCCGGCGGCATGCTCTGCAGCACGTCCACCCCCAGCCGGACCGCGCGGTCGAAGCGAGCGCAGCGCGGGCAATCCTCCAGGTGGGCCCGGAGCTCCCCCTCCTCCGCGGCGCCGAGCAGGCCGTCGCGGAATTCCGAATAGCTCTGGAGAAATCGATCACACGACATGGTTCGTCCGGCGCACGGTCCGCGCCGCTCCTCGGGTCGATGCCGCGGGGCGCCGCAGTTCCGGCGCCACGCATGGACTCTTCGGTGGCGTGATACGCCGCCGTCCGGGGCGGGTTCCCGATGCGCGAAGGCGGCCCGGAGGCCGCCTCGACGCGCATTTCCGGTCCGGACGCCCCGGCGTCAGTCGAGCATGGGCGCGATGATCTGCGCGAACCGGTTCCGCGCCCGGTTCAGCCGCGACTTGACCGTGCCGAGCGTGACCCCGGTGATCTCCGAGATCTCCTCGTACGTCTTGCCTTCCATCTCCCTCAGGACGAACACCACCCGATGATGCTCGGGAAGCTCGCGCACCGCCTTCTCCACCTGCTCGCGGAGGTGGCGCTTGCGGAACAGGTCGTCGGGCGAGAACGAGCTGTCCTCCCACTGCAGCGGCCGGTGGTCGGCATCCCAGTTCTTCTTGATCGCCTGGAACAGGACCATCGGGTTGCGCGACCGGTTGCGCAGCTCGTTCTTCGCCAGGTTGCTCGCGATCGTGTAGATCCACGTCGAGAACTTCTTGGTCGGGTCGAACCGGTGCAGGTGCCGGTACACCCGGACGAAGGTCTCCTGGACGAGGTCCTCGGCACGGTCGCGGTCGCCGATCGTGCGGTAGATGAAGTTCAGCAGGCGCTGGTGGTACCGGTCGGCCAGCTCGTGGAAGGCGCGCCGGTGCCCCGCGAGATAGTCGGCCACGAGCTCCGCGTCGTCCTGCGCGCGGAGTCCCGCCCGGATCTCGCCGCCGTCGGTCCTGCCGGTCGTCGCCTCCAGCCTCACTCCGGTCATGTGCGCTCCTCTCCAGAGACTTCGGGCCCTCGTTCCGCCGGCGCCCGCCGGATCCCCGGCCGGGTGACGCCTCGATTCCTTCGACACCCGGAACGGGCGAAAGGTTGTACCCCGCCCGTTTCGCTCCCGGCGTCGCGTCCCGGCCCGCGGCGGCGCCTCAGCGCGGGGCGGGCCGGTCGTACAGCCGGCGCGCCGCCAGCAGCAGGGCCGCCACCGTCTTCGCGTCCGCGATCTCGCCCCGGTCGATCATCTCCAGGGCCTCGGTGAGCGGCATCTCGTGGCACTCGATGAACTCGTGCCGCTCGTGCGCCCGCCGCCCCGGCCGCAGCTCCGTGGCCAGGAACAGGTGCACCACCTCGTCGGTGAATCCCGGCGTGGTCCAGATCGTCCCGAGCGACGCCAGCGTGCCGGCCCGCAGGCCCGTCTCCTCCTCCAGCTCGCGGGCCGCGCAGTGCGCCGGCGCCTCGCCCGGATCCAGCCGTCCCGCCGGCACCTCCCACAGCGGCCCGCCCGTCGCGTACCGGTACTGGCGGATCAGCGTCACCGCCGGCGCGTCCCGGCCCGTGGCATGGCCGGACTCGTGGAGCGGCAGCGCGGCCGCCGCGCCGCCGTGCCGGACCACCTCCATCCGGCCTTCGCTCCCGTCCGGGAACCGGACCCGGTCGACGCGCACGTCCAGGAGCCTGCCCCTGAAGATCGAACGACTCTCGATCGCGCCCGGTTCCTCCCCGGGCCCGGCCGGCGGTTCGTCGTTCATTTCAGGGGCCGTGTAAGCCGTGACAGCATAACCAAATACCTGCCGAAAGTCAAGGGGTCTCCGGCTCGTCCACGACCCCGAGGGCCGCGAGACCGGGCCGTGCCTCCTCCGCGTCGGCCACGATCACCGTTACGAGCCCGGCGGGGTCCAGGAAGCGCTGCGCCACCGCCGCGACGTCGTCGCGTCCGACCGCGGCCACGATTTCCGGGAACCGGTGCCACCAGTCCTCGGGAAGCCCGTACGCCACGCGCTCCGTCTCCGCCGCCACCAGCCGGCTCGTCGTCTCGAAGCGTCGCGGGAGGGACAGGGTGAGCGAGCGCCGCGCCGCGTCCAGCTCCTCGCCGTCCGGCGGCCGGTCCCGCATGCCCTGCAGCTCGCGGCGGATCTCCTCGATCGCCCGGCCCGCCACGGGGGTGTCGACCGCCGTGCGGATCTCGAAGGGCCCCGCGGCGCGGCGGCGGGCGAACCCGCTGCGCACGCCGTACGTCCATCCCTTGTCCTCGCGCAGGTTCCGGTTGAGGCGCGAGCCGAAGAGCCCCCCGAGGGCCGCGTTCATCACGAGGGCGGCGATCTCGTCCGGCGCGCCGCGCGCGAGGCCGACGGTGCCGACGCGGATCTCCGCCTGCCGGCTGCCGGCGTGGTGGAGGAGGCGCAGGGCGGACGACGGCGGCCGGCTCGCGGACTCGACCGGAGGGGCCTCCACGGCGGACCGAAGCGGTCCGAACCGTCGCGCGACGTCGGCCGCGAACGCCTCCGGCTCGAGGTCGCCGGCGGCGATGAGGACGGCCGGCCCGTCGCGGAGCGTCCGCTCCCACGTCTCCCGCAGGGCGTCCGCGTCGAGGGTGGCGAGCGTCGCCGCGGTCCCACCCGGGTAGCGGCCGTACGGATGGTCCCCGAACACCGCGGCGGCGAGCGCGTCGTCCGCCACCGCCGCGGGGTCGTCCCGCCGCCGTCCCAGGCCATCCACCGCCTCGCGCCGCACCCGCGCCACCTCGTCCGGATCGAACGCCGGCTGCAGGACCACGGCCTCGAGGAAGGACAGCGCCTCGCCGGCGGTCGGCGCCAGGGCGTGCAGGTGAAGCTCGACGTGGTCGTGCCCGGCACCCGCCCCGAATCCGGCCCCCACGTGGTCCAGCCATGCCGCCATGTCGCGCGCGGACCGGCCGGCGGCCCCCTCCGGCAGGCAACGCACGGCGAGCGACGTCGCGCCCGTCAGCGCAGCGGGCTCGCTCGCGGCGCCCGCGCCGGCCACGAGGCGCACCGCCACTTCCGGCAGGCGCGCGACGCGCGCCGCGCGCACCCGCAGGCCGCCGTCGGACCGGAACTCCCGGAACTCCGGCAGAATGGGAGCCGGCGTGGGCCGGGACGGCGGACGCCGCGTCCGATCGGGACCGCTCATCGCCCGTCTCCCTCCGGCACCACGTGGACCGCCGCGGGCCCGCCGGCGGCCAGGATGTCGTGGGAGACCCGGGCCACGTCGTCGGCCGACACGGCGTCGTAGCGGGCGAACACCTCGTTCAGGTAGTCCGGGTCTCCCCGCAGCACCGCCGCGTGCGCCAGGGCGTCGGCCCGCTGCGTCACGGAGTCGAGCTGCAGCACCAGCTGACGCCGCGCCCGGTTCCGCGCCCCTTCCAGTTCGAACTCCCGCGGCCCTTCCCGGACGAGCCGGTCCAGGACCTCCCGCGTCGCGCCGTCCAGCTCGGACGCCGGGACGCCCGACAGTCCGGTCACCACGATCCACACCAGGCCCGTGCGGCGCAGCGGCCACGCGGACGCGCCCACGCCCGCGGCGATCCGCCGCTCGTGCACCAGGTCGTGGTGGAGGCGCGAGCTCCGACCCTCGGCGAGGAGAGACGACAGCACGTCGGCGGCCTCGAACGCCGGGTCCGGGAAGGCGGGGGCGTGGCAGGCGAGATACACCCGGGCCGCGGAGACCCGGTCGCCGATCGTGACCACGCCGCCCTCGCCCCGGGCCGTGGCGGCGGCCCGGTCGCCGCGCGGCGCGCCGCGGGACGGGATGGCGCCGAACCAGCGGTCCGCCGCGGCGAAGGCCGCGTCCGGCGCCACGGCGCCCGCGATCACCAGGGTCGCGTTCTCCGGCCCGTACCAGGTCTCGAACCAGTCGCGGGCGTCGGTGAGCGTCGCCGCGTCGAGGTCTTCCATGAACCCGATCGTGGGATGGCGGTACGGGTGGCCCGCCGGGAACAGGCGGGCGAGGGCCGTCTCCACGGCGAGCCCGTAGGGGCGGTTCTCGTACGACTGGCGCCGCTCGTTCTTCACGACGTCGCGCTGGTTGTCGAGCTTCTCCTGCGTGAGCGCGGGCAGGAACCAGCCCATCCGATCGGACTCGAGCCACAGGGCCAGCTCGAGCTCGCCGACCGGCACGGTCTCCCAGTAGTTCGTGCGGTCGAACCACGTGGTGCCGTTCAGCGTCCCCCCGGCCGCCTGGACGAGGCGGAAGTGCTCCCCCTTCGCGACGTGCTCCGAACCCTCGAACAGGAGGTGCTCGAACAGGTGGGCGAACCCGCGCCGTCCGGCAGGCTCGTCGGCGCTGCCCACATCGTACATCATGTGGGCGGCGACGAGCGGGGCCTCTCCGCCCGGCTGGACGAGCACCCGCAGCCCGTTGTCCAGGGTGCGCCGCTCGATGCGGAACCGTGGCGTCTGCCGGCCGTTCCCCTGCGCCACTCCGGCGTCCTCCCGTCGCGTGACTCCGAACCCGGTCCGGGCCGGATTGTCCGGGCGGCCCGCCCCGCCGCGAACATACCCGCCGCCGCCGGGCCGCTCAAGGCAGGCCAAGCCGCGCCTCCGCGCGCGCCGTGTGTGGGAAATCGCGACAGCGCTCGAGCGGCGGGGCCGACGTGTGGCAGACATCCACACCGGCAGGCGTTCCGCGCCGGACGGTTCTGGACAGGCCGCCCCCCGCACGCCAGCACCGCCGCCGTTGCGGACAGCTCACGCGGGCTCATTACGGCATGTAAGGACAAGCGTTACGACTCCCCACCCCGCACGGTGCCGCTCCGTCCGAACGGCTGCGGGAACGCGGCTTGCCCCGGCCGACGCGAAACCACGCGCGGCGCCGCCGCGGCATACACCGCCCCGAAGACCGGGGCACGCACTCGACTGTGGAGAGATTCGACATGAAGCGGTCCCACTTCCGCGCCGCGCTCGCCGCGGCGCTCCTCGCGGTTCCCGGCGCGGCCGTCGCGCAGACGACGGCGCCCGCCACCGCGACCCTGAACATCGGGCAGGTGCTGTTCATCGACCTGACGAACGACGCCATCACGTTTCCCAATCCCGGGGCCGCGGAGTTCCAGGCCGGCCTCGTGGACGCGAACGAGCAGAGCACCGTGTCGTTCGGCGGAAACATCACCCACGACGTGACGATCCAGGCGGACGCCGCCAGCTTCACCCCGGGCGGCGGGGCCACCTTCGCCAAGCCGGCTTCGGATCTCCTGTACGACGTGAACGGCAGCGGTACGTTCACGGCGATCTCCACGACCGAGGCCGACATCGTCACGGCCGCCCCCCCGGGAACGGACGCGCGGACGGTGGACTACCGCGTGGCGCTGGACGAGACCGCCGATGAGCCAGGCACCTACACGCTCGGCTTCACGTACACGATCGTTCCGAACTGAGGCCGCCGCTCATGCCGTGGCACCCCCGCCGCAGTGCGGCCCCGGGCACGGAACGCCGCCGGCGCTCCGTGCCCGGGGCGCACCGTCGCGCGTTTCCGGCTCTCCCGGCTCTCCTCGGACTGCTCTGCCCATCCGTCGCGGCCGCGCAGTACTCCGTGACACCCGTCATCCTCCCGGTCGTCACGGACACGGTCGCGCGCACGGCCGCGGGCGCCGTGCACGT
>JAVVDU010000028.1:0-33187 GCA_032251515.1 Gemmatimonadota bacterium | reverse complement strand
AGCAGGGGACGTCGGGTGCGGCCTGGATCATGGGTCTTCTCTCCTCGTGACTCGTTGGAGCCGGCGATGTCGTCAGCGTTTCGCTCGCCGGCCGCCGCCCGGTCCAGGGGCCCGGCGGTGCGGCGCGAGACCGAACAAACACCGTAGCTGCACCCCTAGTATAACACGCCGTTTTTCGGCCTCCGGAGCGCGTCGTGGCCGGGTGTTGACGGGCCTGGAGGGCATCGAAGGCGGGTCGAGGCGGGATCGGCGGACACGCGGGGCGGCAGGGGGGCGGAGGAAGACGTCGGGGTCGGAGTCCGGACTTCGCGCGACCCCCTGTGGAAAACTTGTCAAGGGGTCACCGGACAGTTCGCGGATCGTCGGAGGGGGGGCGCAGCACACGGGCGGGCAGGCGCCGAGACCGAGACGCGAGCGGGCGCCGGAACCCGTTCCCCGCCCCCGAAGCTGGTGATGCTTGCCAGAGTGAATAACTTCGGGCCGGGAGCACGTCCGTCTGGTATCATTACAATGCGCAGGCCCTGGTGGACACCGTGCGGCTCGTCGATGCGGCGGGCCCCGTGCTCGGCACCTACACCTATGCGTTCGATGGCCGGCAGACGGTGGCCACAGACCCCGAGGGACACCGGAGCGAGACGTACCTCGCATCCGGCGGACTGCGGAACACGGACTCCACGGCGGCCGTATCGGGCGCCGACCGGCTGACCACGCGGTATCGGCGTGACGGGTTCGGGCGGGTGACGCGCGTCGTGAACGTGGAAGGCGACTCGACGGTTGTCGCCTACGACGACCTGGACCGGGTCCAGTGGTCCCGCGGCCTGGCGGGCGACACGACCCGGTTCACCTGGGACGGGCTCCGCCTGGCGGAGGTGCGCGACGCGATGGGGCAGACCTACAGCACGCTGTACAACGCGCTCGGCTGGGTCACCCGGGAGACGGATCCGCGCGGTAAGGTCACGCTGTATTACTACGACCGGGCGGGGAACGTGACCCTGGTGAAGAATATAGCGGGGCAGTTCGTCCACTTCGCCTACGACTCGCTGGGCCAGGTCAGCTCGCGGGTCGTGGGATCAGACACGACGTGGTTCTGGACGGATCCGGCGGGCCTGCGCGAGGCGTCCTGGAACGCGGTCTCGCGCGACACGGTCGTCTACGACGCGGCGGGCCGGGTGACGCAGCAGGTGAGCTGGCGCGGCGCCACGCGCTACGCGGTCGAGACGAGCTACGACACGAGGGGCCTGCCGCGTCGCAGCCATATGTCCTCGCCTGCCACGATCTCGCACGAGCTGTGGTACACGTGGGACGGGGAGGGCCGGCTGGCGACGCTCCAGGAGGACCAGTTCGGCAGCAAGGTCCTGGCCCGGCTCGGGTACAACGCCGACCGGCAGGTGGACTCGGTGCAGCTCGCGCCGACGGCCCGCACGTACGAGTACGCGGGCTTCCATCCGCCGGTGCGGATCGCCTACAGCGACCCCCTGCTCGACCAGCGGTTCGGGGAGCGGATCTACCTGGACCAGACGAATGCCCGGATCGCGCGGGTCCGCTACGCGGGCGCCGGCCAGAGCTCGCCGGACACGGTTCGCAGGTACGCATTCGACGAGGCGCGCCGGCTGACGGGCTACGCGGACTCGGTGCACGTGTTCGGCGCGGAGGACTGCGTTTCGGTTCCCACGTGGGGCGAATGGTGCGAGCCCGGGTTCTCGGAATGGGCCGCCGTGCCGGGCGCCGAGGGGAGCTGGACCTACGACGCGGTCGGCAACCGGACGGGCGCCGGGATCGCCGTGGACCTGGGCAACCTGCTGGCCGCGGCCGACCCGTTCACGTTCGTCTACGACCAGGCGGGCCGCACGATCGAGAAGCGGCGCACGGGCTTCGTGCAGACCTTCCACTGGAACGCGATCGGGCAGCTCGACAGCGTGGTCACCAACGGCGCGGTGACCCGGATGCGCTACGACGGGTTCGGGCGCCGGGTGCGCCGGGAGGGCCCGTCGGGCACGGAGCAGTACGTGTGGGACGGGGACGACCTGCACCTGATCCTCGACGGGACGGGGGCGGTGAAGGCGAAGCTGACCTGTTACCCGGGGATCGACGCGCCCCACAGCCTCCAGATCGGCTTCGAGCGCTACCACTACGCGCTCGACCACGCGGGCAACGTGATCGGGCTGTTCGACGACGACGGGAACGTCGCCGGCCGGTACCGCTACGATCCGTGGGGCCGGCCGCAGGGCGCGGCGCTGGATTCGGTCTACAACCCCCTGCGCTTCCAGGCCCGGGAGTGGGACGAGGAGACGGGGCTCTACTACGTGCGCGCCCGCTACTACGATCCCGACACGGGCCGCTTCCTGAGCCCCGACCCCATCGGCCTCGAGGGCGGGATCAACCCCTACGTCTTCGCCGGCAACGACCCCGTGCACCTGCGGGATCCGTCGGGGCTGCAAGAGGTGTACATCGGCACACGGCAGTGCCGCGTGCTGGAGACTACCTTCTCGAACGACGGACAGGTCGTCGACGGTGAACTGCGGATCAGTTCCGAGGTCTACTGCTGGAACGTGTACTTCTTCGGCTCTGACGACAGTGGTGGCCCAAGCGGGGTGGGCGCGCCTCCAAGATCCGGACCCGGCGTGCGTGCTCCATCCGGCGGGGGCAGCCACGGAGATGGGCCTTCGTGCGGACTTGCCACAGCGAGCTTCTACGTGACCGTGGCCATTGATATTGCCACCGTGGTTACAGTAGCTCCGGCTGCAGGGCGGGTGATCTATGCGGGCGGACGAGTCCTGTTCAAAGGGGGGCTTGCAGCGGAATCGTCCTATCGGGCAGCACGCGCGCTGTATGTCCAGCAGAGCCGCCCTGTCTCGGCGATCCGCTTCTCGAATAGCCGCTCCTACAACATGACAGCGTACGGATCGGTCTTCCGTCCAAATGATGAAGGATGGTTCATGGGTGGGCTGAAGGCAGTTGGTCGCGCCTTTCCAGGGTTTGCCACGTATTTCGCATGGCGGGATGCCAAGGAGGCGTGCCAGTGACCACTTCGAGAAAGCCCGGTCCCCGTTTGAGAGCCCGACTCCTCTCCGGTGTCTGGTTCGGCTTTGGCGCGGGATTCCTTCTGGCTGCCTGGGCCGTGATCGTGTCCGTGGTGTCCGTGATTTCGGGCCCTGAGGATTTCCGGGAGATAATCGGTCCGCTCTTGCCAATACTCGCAGCCTACCTCGGCGGCGGACTCGCTATGGGGATCGTGCTCGGACTTCTGCGGCCCATCTCGGGTTCCTGGTTTGGTATTTCGCTCATCGGCTTCATCGCCTGCTTCGTTATGATGGCAGCCATTGGTTTCGCTGTTGCAGGCTTCTCGTTCTCGACGCGAGACTGGGGATTCATTTCCGTGTTCTCGCTCCTGGCCGGCCCCCTGACGGCGATCCGGGTCCGCAACGAGGTCGAGAAGATGAAGGAAGAGGGAAGCTGGTTCGAGTTGTTCGAGTGAGGGATGAATGAGGATCCCCCCAACGCGCACCAACGGCGCGGTGACCCGGATGCGCTACGACGGGTTCGGGCGCCGGGTGCGCCGGGAGGGCCCGTCGGGCACGGAGCAGTACGTGTGGGACGGGGACGACCTGCACCTGATCCTCGACGGGACGGGGGCGGTGAAGGCGAAGCTGACCTGTTACCCGGGGATCGACGCGCCCCACAGCCTCCAGATCGGCTTCGAGCGCTACCACTACGCGCTCGACCACGCGGGCAACGTGATCGGGCTGTTCGACGACGACGGGAACGTCGCGGGCCGGTACCGCTACGACCCGTGGGGCCGGCCGCAGGGCGCCGCGCTGGATTCGGTCTACAACCCGCTGCGCTTCCAGGCCCGGGAGTGGGACGAGGAGACGGGGCTCTACTACGTGCGAGCCC
This sequence comes from Gemmatimonadota bacterium, assembly GCA_032251515.1. Lineage (GTDB taxonomy): Bacteria > Gemmatimonadota > Gemmatimonadetes > Palauibacterales > Palauibacteraceae > Carthagonibacter. Next base: position 29,293 of record JAVVDU010000028.1, on the reverse strand, counting down.
GCTACTACGATCCGGACACGGGCCGCTTCCTCAGCCCCGACCCCATCGGGCTCGAGGGCGGGATCAACCCGTACGTCTTCGCCGGCAACGACCCCGTGCACCTGCGGGATCCGTCGGGGCTCAGCATGCAGGACGACTACTGCGACGGACCGAAGGAGCAGGGCCTGGTATGGCACGATTTGGGCTTGATCGGCGTCTGGACGTGGGAGACGACGGCCGGCGAGTGTCCCGCGATCGACACGGGAGGAGGCCCCGACCAGATCGGCACGCCGCTCCCGACCAGTCGAGCGCTGCCGCCACGCCCGCGCACGAAGCCTGGAAAGCCCCGGAGCAGCCCCTCTGGAGGCAGTCAAGGAGATGGACCGTCTCAACAGGCTGCAAGTTGCTACCACGACAACCGCTTCTCGTCGCTTTTCGGCGATGGGGCGGCAAGGCGCATTACTGAAGCAGTGGAGATCGGGTCACTCATCAGCATTTCGACTGATGCGATCGCGATCGCCAGGAAAGGTGGGCGGACTTACTTCGGTACGAAGAACCCTTACGCGAGCGGTTTCAACATGGCCGGAAAGTCGTTTGTGAGGGCCATCGGGAGACCGAATCTGATAGCGGGGGTTGACGCGATCGGAAAGCGACTTACACCGGTGCTGGCCGTGACTGCGGCTTTCACTGCTGCCTATAACGCGACGATCGACATCCAATGCCGCCTCGGGCTTATCGAATGAGAGGGTCAAATGTCCCTGAGAGAACAGCTTCAGAGCCATGTCGCCGGGAGATCCGAGCTCACCGTAGAGGCGCTTTGTGGGGAGTTCGGCGTGCCGGTCGCTGAGGCCAGCCACCTTGGGCAGGCTCTGAGGGTGTTGGAAGAAGAGTACGGGGTCCCGATGGGTCTCCTCCGCGGCGCAGATCCAATAGAGATCTTCACGGAGCCCCCTAGGACGAAGAATCCATTCTCCTGGCTCTTCAACCGCGCCGAAGCCGAAGACAAGACCGCCGAACTGGGATACCAGATCAGGAGGCAAAGACGGCGGATCGGAGCGCCACCCCTTGCATCGGGGCCGGTTATACGAACGGTGCGGGACTATGTTATTGCTTGGATTGGCCAGACGCCGGAACGCTGATGACCCCGACTGGCGGGCGCCGGGTGCGCCGGGAGGGCCCGTCGGGCACGGAGCAGTACGTGTGGGACGGGGACGACCTGCACCTGATCCTCGACGGGACGGGGGCGGTGAAGGCGAAGCTGACCTGTTACCCGGGGATCGACGCGCCCCACAGCCTCCAGATCGGCTTCGAGCGCTACCACTACGCGCTCGACCACGCGGGCAACGTGGTCGGGCTGTTCGACGACGACGGGAACGTCGCCGGCCGGTACCGCTACGACCCGTGGGGCCGGCCGCAGGGCGCGGCGCTGGACTCGGTCTACAACCCCCTGCGCTTCCAGGCCCGGGAGTGGGACGAGGAGACGGGGCTCTACTACGTGCGCGCCCGCTACTACGATCCCGACACGGGCCGCTTCCTGAGCCCCGACCCCATCGGCCTCGACGGCGGGACCAACCCCTACGTTTTCGCCGGCAACGACCCGGTGCACCTGCGGGATCCGTCGGGGCTCAGCATGCAGGACGGCTATTGCGACGGACCGAAGGAGCAGGGCCTGGTGTGGCACGATTTCGGTCTGGTCGGATTCTGGACGCTGGAGACGACGGCCGGCGAGTGTCCCGCGATCGACACGGGAGGAGGCCCCGACCAGATCGGCACGCCGCTCCCGACCAGTCGAGCGCTGCCGCCACGCCCGCGCACGAAGCCTGGAAAGCCCCGGAGCAGCCCCTCTGGAGGCAGCCACGGAGATGGGCCGTCGTGCGGGGCGTTGGGGGCAGACATAGTCGTTTCCAGCCTCATCGATGCAGCGTGGATTGGGGGAGTGGTCTTTCCGGTGGGCGGTGCGGTCATCAAGGGCGGCACGATGATCGCGGAAAGAACCACTGCTGGAATTGTTGTCGGAAGCGAGGTGATCGCGAACGGAGTCGGCAGGGTCGCTCATGTGGGTGGGACGACAGCTGCTCTCCGAACAAGTGACAACTTGGCTTTTGATGCAACCTTCAGGGGGCTTCTCAGCGGCGGCTTGTCCGCCGAGAAAGTCAAGAAGTTCTTGGGGAGGAACGCGCCCGTATTGGGCACGTTGAAGAAGATTCAGGAATACCTCGACCGATGCCGATAAGGATCTTCACATGAAACTGCGAGACATGATTCGCAACATTGGATGGGGTCTGACCCATGGGTTGGTCATGGCTGTTGTGCTACTCTTCCTTCTCTTCTTCTTGAGTGCGCTCGTGGGGTCAAATATGGCTGCGGAGCACGGCCTTTCGTGGGCTTCGGCCTCCGCGTTGTTCGGTACGATCGGAGTCACTGTCGGAGCACTGATAGGCGTGATGCGTCCGCTTGGGAGGTACCGGGTTGGTGCGATGATCATGGGCGTGGTCGGTGCGGCAGGCGTCTATTTCATAGGTGCTATCTGGCTGTTCGGCTGGACGACGGTAGGTCAAGTCTGGGACGTATTGCTGATTGTAGCTCTATTTGCCGGCATTCCGGTCGGTTGGTACACCCACTCCAAAGACGGCGTGCAGGGCCGACAGTAGGCCGCGCAATACGGCCGTGCGGCGTCATCCACCACTTCGCGCACAACGGGGGGGTGATGTCCGTAGACTGCTGCAAAAGCAAAACGGCGTGAGCTACCTTCCGGGGACCTAAGAAATCCTCGGAGCCCAGTCGGGCAGGAAGGAGCTCACGCCGCATGGAGAAGATAGCGCCGAGTCGGCCGTTGAGGGAAGGATTGCAGCGATTCTTCACGGAGATGGGAGAGGTCGAGGACGGAAGCGCAGCTCTGAGCGAGCTGGCACGTCGGGCGGCGACGCTGGCGGTGCAGGAGGCCCTGGAGGCCGAGCAGCGGGACTTCATCGGCCGGGACCGCTACGAGCGAGGACCGGGTCGCGGCTACCGGAGCGGGTATCGCACGGGCCGGCTGGACACGGCGGAAGGCCGGCTCGAGGTGCAGGTCCCGCAGGTCCGGGACACGGACCGCCCGTACCGATCCGGGTTGTTCGACTTCCTGCGCGGCAACTCCGATGTCCTGGAACGGCTGGCCGTGGAGATGTACGCCCGGGGGCTGTCCACCCGGGATATCGAGGCGACGCTCACGGGCCCGGACGGGGTGTGTCTGCTGTCGCGCACGGCGGTGAGCGAGGTGACAGAGAGCCTGTGGGAGGAGTACGAGGCGTTCCAGGCCCGGGATCTGTCGCAGATTCCGGTGCTCTACCTGTTCCTGGACGGGCTGTACGAGCCGCTGCGCCGGCATGGGATCCAGCGGGAGGCGGTGCTGGTCGCGTGGGGGATCACGGCCGAGGGACGCAAGGTGCTGCTCTCCCTTGCCCTGGGAAGCCGGGAGAGCCACGAGGCCTGGCGCGAGTTCCTCCGGGATCTCGTGCGCCGGGGGCTCCCCGTGCCCCTGACGATCACCACCGACGGAGCACCGGGGCTGATTCGGGCGGTCGAGGAGGTCTGGCCCACGAGTCTCAGGCTCCGCTGCTGGGTGCATCGGATGCGGAATCTGCTGGCCAAGGTGCCCGAGTCCATGAAGGCCGAGGTGAAGGCGCATCTGGTCGCGATCCGGGACGCGCCCACCCTGGAGGCCGGGCAGGCGGCCGCGGCGGGCTTTCTGAAGCGCTACGGCCAGGAGCTGCCTTCGGCCTGCGCCTGTCTGTCGGAGGACCTGGAGGCGCTGCTGGCGCACCTCCGGCTCCCGTGGCGGCACCGGAAGTTCGTCCGGACCACCAACCTGGCCGAGCGAAGCTTCGTGGAGGAGCGGCGCCGGACCAAGACGCTGCCTCGCTTCTTCACCGAGAAGAGCTGTCTCAAGCTCGTCCATGCCACTCTGATCCGCGCCGCGATCCGCTGGCAGAGGATCAAGATCACCACCCTGGAGCTCGAGCAGGTTCGCCTGCTCTACGACGAGCTCGGAATCACGCCGGTCCACCGGCTGGAGGCCGTCGCGTAGTACCGGATCCCGGAGGAGCTCACGTCAACTTTTGCAGCAGATCTCGGACTTGACCCAACGGGGGGGTCAAGGTGTCGTCATGGGATTGCGTTTCGTGTGTGGGTACTGGCGGGTCGTTCTGGGCCTGGAGCGAACAGGGCCTCTCACCGGAGTGTGCAGAACATGCTGAATCGGCTCGGACTGAAGCGTGATCGTGCGATCGTGCGGCGCGACCTGAAGTGGGGCCTCGCCGTCTGCGCGGGGTTCGCCTTCCTGTTCAGCGTGATCGTGGCCGTGCAGGCGACGGTAAAGGGGCCGGGCTTCGAGGAGCGGCTTGGCTTTCCCGTCGGACTCCTGATCCTGGGCTACTTCCTGCTCGGCGGGATCGTCGGCATCCTCCTCGGCCTGCTGCGGCCGCTCGCCCGTACACGGGTGGGAGCCGCCGTCCTGGGGGTCCTGATGACGGCACCTGTCTTTGTACTGATGGGGACGTTTTTTGCGTACTTTGATCCTACGATGGATCGGCCCGACTCTATTGCTGAGGCGCTCCGCGACATTCTGATTCTTACGGTCGCAATGTCATGCATCCTCGGGGCCCCTACAGCGCTCTACTACCGCCGTTCGATCTGGCCGGACGAGTAAGGAACATGGGCGAACCTGACCTTGATCGGCTGAAGCACTGATCGTCGGCAAGCCGACTCGGTCCTCGTACCGGGCGAGGAGGACTGCGCCTGGGATCCCACGTGGGGTGAGCGGTGCCAGCCCGCATACTCGGAATGGGCCGCCGTGGCGGGCGCCGAGGGGAGCTGGACCTACGACGCGGTCGGCAACCGGACGGGCGCCGGGATCGCCGTGGACCTGGGCAACCTGCTGGCCGCGGCCGACCCGTTCACGTTCGTCTACGACCAGGCGGGCCGCACGATCGAGAAGCGGCGCACGGGCTTCGTGCAGACCTTCCACTGGAACGCGATCGGGCAGCTCGACAGCGTGGTCACCAACGGCGCGGTGACCCGGATGCGCTACGACGGGTTCGGGCGCCGGGTGCGCCGGGAGGGCCCGTCGGGCACGGAGCAGTACGTGTGGGACGGGGACGACCTGCACCTGATCCTCGACGGGACGGGGGCGGTGAAGGCGAAGCTGACCTGTTACCCGGGGATCGACGCGCCCCACAGCCTCCAGATCGGCTTCGAGCGCTACCACTACGCGCTCGACCACGCGGGCAACGTGATCGGGCTGTTCGACGACGACGGGAACGTCGCGGGCCGGTACCGCTACGACCCGTGGGGCCGGCCGCAGGGCGCGGCGCTGGATTCGGTGTACAACCCCCTGCGTTTCCAGGCCCGGGAGTGGGACGAGGAGACGGGGCTCTACTACGTGCGTGCCCGCTACTACGATCCCGACACGGGCCGCTTCCTCAGCCCCGACCCCATCGGCCTCGAGGGCGGGATCAACCCGTACGTCTTCGCCGGCAACGACCCCGTGCACCTGCGGGATCCGTCGGGGATGATGAAGGTTTATCTATACGAATGTGACTACTATTACCTGACAGCAGAAGCCGGGGGAATCTCCGTAACTGAACGGGTTCCGGTGAACTGTTCCTGGAGCAGCTTTGGCTATGACGACGATGTCAGCCCAAGTGGCGGTCCAAGCGGGGCGGGCGCTCCTCCGGGGCCCGGACCCGGCGTGCGTTCTCCATCCGGCGACGTTAGCCCGGAAGACGGGCCGTCGTGCGAAAGGGCGGTACTCTCGTTCGGAGTTAGCCTGCTCGGCGACGCGGCCGGCGTTTCCCTCGGGAAATCGATTCGCATCCTGGGAGCGGCCAATCAGTATGCACGGGAGACAGGTTTCTTGTACCGGCTTCGCGCGCAGGGACTCGGGTCTGAGGGGGCCTGGCGAATGTCTCTCGCAGTGAGTCAGGATTACGCGACGGCGGCACAGCGTGGTTTCCGTAACTTCGCCTTCTTGCAGCTTGCCAAGTTCGCTGCTTCAAATCCGAGCCCGGACTTCCGATCTCCATGGATCCAGAAGACTTGGGACGTCTCCAGGATGCTCCCGGTTCTTGGTACCGGTATTCGCTTGGGTGAGGCCATCGATGCTTGTTTGTGAACGGGAAAACGGCTAATGAATGCGGTTGAACTCCTGCTTCTCCTGGGATTTGCCAGCGTATGGATGCCTGCGCTGCATGAGCTCTACCGTCGTCGCGGAAACACGAGTCGAAACGACATGGCCGAACGGTACCGGCTCGTGGGATCGATGATGTTGGCTATTGGCATGCCGGTCGTCGCGTTTCTGGACAGGATTCCGGTCAGACTCGCCGTGGCCATCGTCTTCGCTGCATTCGCGGCCTGGGCATATTGTGACAGGAAGGCCGATACGATCGGGACGAGCCCCGACGAACCGTAGCTCGTTGCATTCGCAGGGAACCGGTCAGGTATGCACATCCGCTGCCAGGGTGGAAATGAGGCTCCTTCCGGGCAACACGAGACACGAAACCTGGAGATCCTGGATCCCGCAGGCGTGAGTGGACCGGTGCCGAACCTCGGGCGCTGAGTGGAGCGGAAGTCCGGCAGAGCAATCGATCGGAATGGGCCGCCGTGGCGGGCGCCGAGGGGAGCTGGACCTACGACGCGGTCGGCAACCGGACGGGCGCCGGGATCGCCGTGGACCTGGGCAACCTGCTGGCCGCGGCCGACCCGTTCACGTTCGTCTACGACCAGGCGGGCCGCACGATCGAGAAGCGGCGCACGGGCTTCGTGCAGACCTTCCACTGGAACGCGATCGGGCAGCTCGACAGCGTGGTCACCAACGGCGCGGTGACCCGGATGCGCTACGACGGGTTCGGGCGCCGGGTGCGCCGGGAGGGCCCGTCGGGCACGGAGCAGTACGTGTGGGACGGGGACGACCTGCACCTGATCCTCGACGGGACGGGGGCGGTGAAGGCGAAGCTGACCTGTTACCCGGGGATCGACGCGCCCCACAGCCTCCAGATCGGCTTCGAGCGCTACCACTACGCGCTCGACCACGCGGGCAACGTGGTCGGGCTGTTCGACGACGACGGGAACGTCGCCGGCCGGTACCGCTACGACCCGTGGGGCCGGCCGCAGGGCGCGGCGCTGGATTCGGTGTACAACCCCCTGCGCTTCCAGGCCCGGGAGTGGGACGAGGAGACGGGGCTCTACTACGTGCGCGCCCGCTACTACGATCCCGACACGGGCCGCTTCCTGAGCCCCGACCCCATCGGCCTCGAGGGCGGGATCAACCCCTACGTCTTCGCCGGCAACGACCCCGTGCACCTGCGGGATCCGTCGGGGCTGCGCTGGGACTGGATTCCGAAGAGGTACTGCCTGGAGGATCCGGAGGGCTACGGGGGCACCGGCTACGACGGAACGACCTTTACTGTGGTCGTCTCCTCGTGCGTCTGGGGCTGGTCGCCCGTCTGGAGGAGCGACGGCCCGGTGGATCCCGGCGGTCCAAGCGGGACCGGGGCTCCTCCGGGACCCGGATCCGGCGTGCGTACTCCGACAAGCAACCGCAGCCAGCAGGAGATTCAGGAATCGTGCTTCAGTACTGTCTTTCACGACAACTGGAGGACGACCACGAATGCCATCAACTTTCCAATGACACCGGGTGCCGCTTTTGCAGGCTCTCGTGCGCTTCATCGCAGCTCGGAGCTCGCTGGATCCACACAGCTACTCAGCGACTTGAAGGCTTGGTGGAAGAGCTCGATGGGCGGCAGACGAGTCTTCGCCACGATCCTGCGCGGCCAGCTGTATGTGGGGTCAGCCGCAATTGGTATCTCCATCGGTGTGGCAGTGCTGGAGCCTCTGGCGGTGACCACTGCCCTTGGTTCCGGGCTCGCGATTGGATCTGGCATGGTCGCTGCTGGGAGCTGTTGGGAAACACCGCCGGTGGCGCACAGGTGAAGGTGAGGAGGCTGACGTAAGATGATATCTCATAGGAAGTGGCTTGTCCTGAGCAGCCTGCGATGGCTTGTCGTGGCCTGGCTGGTTTCCGCGACCTTCCTGTTCCGTGATCACCCCTTTCTGGAAGGCTGGATTGGAATCGCTGCGACACTAGTAGTCTTCGCGGTGTTGCTTCTCCTCGGCGGAGCACCGGCGACTTACCGAGCCTACCGAGAGGAAAAGACCTTGCGTGATAAGACCATGGAGCCGATGCGTCGGACTCTTGACACTCCGGAATGATACTCTGGCCCGTCGGGCACGGAGCAGTACGTGTGGGACGGGGACGACCTGCACCTGATCCTCGACGGGACGGGGGCGGTGAAGGCGAAGCTGACCTGTTACCCGGGGATCGACGTGCCCCACAGCCTCCAGATCGGATTCGAGCGCTACCACTACGCGCTCGACCACGCGGGACGAACGAGAACACCAACGGGCTGCTTCGCCAGTATCTGCCCCGGAAGATGAATCTACCGGAGATGTCCCAGGTCGAGCTGGACGAGATCGCCCGAGAGCTCAACGGCCGGCCCCGCCAGATCCTCGACCGGAAGAAGCCGTGTGAGGTCTTGTCGCAGGTGTTGCGTTGATCGCTTGAAACCGCCTACCTCCGTTTTCGACCGTGCTTCGGCCTCGCCGCCATCCGCTCGGGGAAAGACGCGTCCTCGGCGCACAGGCGCTCGATCACCTTCGTGAGAACATCCCGCGCTGACGTGCCTTGGTAGACTGTACCGCGGAGCTTGAAGTACGGCGGCTGTAGCCCCGTGGATCGCCCGGTCGGCGGCGGAGTCACGGACGGTGGCGCTGTCGGGGGCAACGGGCCTCCTGCAATCGTGACCTTGTTGGACACGAACGCCGCCACGTCGTCGGGACCAGGTCTGTAGCCGCAAAGATTCTCGACCTTGTCGGCTGCGAGCTCGATCAGGAGCTCGTCCTGCTCATCGACGAGCTCTCGCCACGCGATCGGCAGGTTGCGCACCATTTCGCGCCGGGTGGCCGTCTTGCGATAGTCGTTGCGCGCCGCATCGAGGGCTTCGCCACTTCGCACCCGGTCGTACGCCAAATAGCGCATGAGCCGTTCGGCCGCTTCCGCGACCTCTCGCTCGACGATGTCGAGGAGGTAGACGCGCCGCTCCTGGTAGTCGCCCCGCTCTCCGGGAAGGTAGAAGCGCCACTCCTGGCCATCCGTGAGAACGACCATCCGTATGGCGCTGTGGAACGCGCACTCGAAGAGCTGCTTCTCCCCGTTCTCCGCTTGGCCAGGACGCTTGACCTCGACGAACACGGCCGGCTTGCCGATCGGTTCGCACAGGGCCAGATCGACGCGGCGGCGGCCGACGGCGAACTCGGGCTGCACCACCCTCGTCTCGAATACCGGCCACCCCAGCGCCCCGAGGACGCGCAGCACGACGCCGTTGACGATGGCGGCTTCGTTGCCGAAGGCGCCCGATTTGAGGGCGGAGGTGATGTCGGAGAGGGCGGGTTCGAGACTCGTGGCACCGCCATACCTGTCCTTGCTCATCGATGGCCTCCATTCCAGGGGGGTGGCGTTGTTCGCGGATTGCGTTGCAACGCATCCGTAGTGGCCGGTCCGGGCCGACGCCAACCGGTCCTCGTTGTCCTGCCCGGCAGCCCCACCGTAGCGGATCCGGCTCCGAAGTCGGTACACGTCGCATCTGTGCCGACCCACGTCGCGCGCGTGTCGCGAAGTGCCGTCGGGTCCGTGCCCAAGGGGGCGTCGCATCCGTGTCGGCGGTGCGCGAAAGGTGCGAAAGTCCGGGCTGCGGCGCGGGCCCCCTGTAGTTGTAATTACTCTAAGAACATCCGTTGCCGTTTCCTTCCTTCCCAGATGTAGGGGGCAAGGCAGGGAGGGTGTTCTCAACCTACGCGCGCGCGAGGAGCCCGGAGGTGGGCGCGGCGGCCGACGTGCGCGTCGACCCGTTCCGCCGGAACCCGGCCTCAGCGAGGCGCATCTCGCATACTCGTGCATCCCATGTCAATCGAGATACTTAGGTTGCGATGCACGGTCTCCGGGAGGTGCTCTCACCCCCGGCCGTCACTCGTTTTGGGCGCCGGATCGAGTAGCGATGGTACGCAGGGCCGCAGCGCGTCCTTCACTCCGCAGGGACACGAAGCCGGGACGGGCTCGGGGCGGAGGGATTTGGGTTCGGCCATTCGTAGCGGGTAAGGTGGGCCAGATCGCCACGAGAGACCGCAGGCGGATGCCTGCCGGAGTACCGGACAACGGAGGAATCAGCCGTGACCGACACCGCCGCCGTCGCAGTCGCCGACGAACTCGAGAGCATGCGCGCGGCCAGACGGGAGCTTGGTGCTGGCGAAAGTTACCTCTCCACCGAACAGGCGACCAGGCTGTGCCCCCTGGACATCTCCGAGGAAACGCTCGTCAGTTACCCGGCATGGATCTGCCCACGGCTTCGTAAGGATCCCCGTAGCCCGCGGTCTCCATATCTCTGGGACCCGCGAGACATCCACGCTCTGCCGATCGTGGTCAGGCAGTGGACCGAGGCACGGCAGCGCGGGACGGAAGAGGACTTCCGACGGCGGCGCCAAAAGCTCCTCGAGGAGAGGGACCGCGAGGCCCTGATCCGGGCGCATAAGAGTCATCGGTGAGCTGGGATCGCTGGGAAGCCAAGGCCGGCGATGTCCCGCGGGGACGAGTCACCCGGTCGCTGCGGCAAGGGTTCGCGGGCCTCAGCAACGGGGAGCGAACGAGGGTCGCCGAGAAGAGGGCAGACGCTCTCGACCGTCTCCGAGCCGCGGCAGGTGCTGCGCGCACCCCGCATGACCGGGAGAAGATCTGGGCCTTGGTAGCAAGTGTCGGAACGGGAGACGACCAGCCCTCCTGGGAGCAGCTGATCGCCTGCGAGAAATTACGGGACTTCCTCTCGCTGGCGATGAGGTCGGAGCACGCCGCGGAGGACGCCGGAAATGGCGGCACAGCCTCCGACTCGGAACTCCGAACCGTGCGTCAGAGCGCGATGGAGTACCTGGCGTTCAAACATGGCTTCGGCGCAAATACCTACAAAGGCACGAGGACCGTGCTGCTGCGCGCCATCGACGGTCCGGACCCGAAGTCCGAAGAGGACGAAGAGGTCGTCTTCGGAGACCGGCTCGTCGCCCATGTCACTCGCGCGGACGGTGACGCCATTGTCCGGTCCCTGGCTACCATCTCCGAGCCGAAGGCCAGCACGCTGGATGACTACCGCAAGCATCTGCACGCCTGGTACAACTGGGAACTCACGAAGGAGGAAGAGCGCGCCGAAGATCGGAGGCGCAAACCGCTCTTCACGGCGAACCCGTTTACGGAGCTCAAGAAGAGGTACAGCTCACCCAACCTGGGACGGCATCAGACTGTCGAGGAACAGGAGCACGGACGGCGGTTCCATCCCCACGAGATCGAAGCCATCCTCGCGGAGGCTGACGTCCGCACCCGGACCGCCTTCCTGACGTGCTACAAGCTCGGCCTCCGGCCCGGCGAGCTGATCCATCTGAGGTGGGGAAAGGACGTGCGCCCGCTCGGAGACGGGACCGGCTTCCGGGTGGACGTCCAGGGCGGGGAGAGCCGCGGAAGGGACAGCCGCTGCGGGTGCCCCGCCTGCGGCACCACGAAGGGGTGGGCGCCCAAGAACGGGACGCGATCGTATCACCTCGACCGGGTTTACGACCAGATCGGCTGGATAGCAGACCTCTGCGACGCCCTGGACTCGTGGGTGACCATGCTCAAACCGGCTCATGGCACCTTCCTCTTCCCCTCGCCTGTCTATAAAGGGAGAGCGTGGTCGAACCAGAACCTGAATCAGAGACTGCACGCCATCGCCACGGAGCTCCGGGAATCGAAAGCGCTACCCGACCTCGAGACGGGACTCCGAAAGGAGCGCCGGCTGACGATGCACTCGTGGAGGCACTCATGCGCCTCGCGGATGGTCGAGATCGGCGTTCCGGTTCCCCTGGCCGCCGCGTGGATCGGCGACACGCTCGCGACTTTCATGCGGGTCTACGCACGGCCCGACGCGAAGGAAATCGCCAAGGCCACGCTCGCCGGTTACGGCCGGAACGGGGGGCGCAATCAGGGCGGAAACGCTACGCGGGTTCCACAGGTAGGGTGAAAATCTTCCACACCCTGCTCGGGAACCCGCATACATCCGCGACGGTGATACCCCCTAGGGGAGTCGAACCCCTGTCTCCTGGCTGAGAACCAGGTATCCTGGGCCACTAGACGAAGGGGGCCTGTATGTGCATTCCCGTCTCCGGGGACGCCTAACGTATACGGTCGCGGGGTCGTGTCAAGGTCGTGCGCGCGCCGCGGAGCCCCGCGCCGAATGCGTGTGCGCGCGATCGAAGTCTTGCCCGAACGGAGCGTTCTGTGGATCATGATGTCGAGCGGCGTGTCGAGACCGCTCGCCGTACCCGGTGGATCGCTCCCATCTGAGGCCGGTGGAACACGACGGCGGACCCGACATGCACATCTGCCTGCTGACCGAGCAGGACCTCGACGTCCTCCAGCCGGAGGACGACTGGCCCTGCGACCCGCGGCTGTACCTGCCCGAGGCCCGCTGGGACGTCGGCGTCGTGGAGGCGCCGCACGCCGTGAAGCGGGTGATCGAGCTCTCCCGCAACGGCTACGACCTCTTCTTCAACCTGTGCGACGGCGCGTGGGACGAGGGCCGGCCCGGCATCGACGTCGTTCTCGCGCTCGAGCGGCTCGGGCTCGCGTTCACCGGCGCGAGCTCGGAGTTCTACGAGCCCTCCCGCGAGGCGATGAAGCGCGTGTGCCGCACCTGGGGCGTCGACACGCCCGGCTACGTCATCGCCGCCACGGAGCTCGACCTGGAGCGGGCAGCCGATACGCTCCGCTTCCCGCTCATCGCCAAGCACCCGAGCAGCTACGCGAGCATCGGACTCACGCGCGAGTCGCGCGTGGAGACGGCCGATGCGCTGTTCGCGCAGGCGCGGCGCATGATGGTCGAGTACGGGAGCACGCTGATCGAGGAGTTCATCGACGGCACGGAGGCGACGGTGCTCGTGCTGGAGAACCCGGACGATCCCGCCGACCCGACCACGTATTCCCCGATGCGCTACGAGTTCCCGGAGGGAGAGTCGTTCAAGCACTCCCGCATGAAGTGGATCGACTACGCGCAGATGAAGTGCTTCCCGGTCGAGGACGAGGATCTCGCCTGGAAGCTGCGCGCGGTCTCCTCCCGGTTCTTCGTGGGGCTCAACGGCACGGGCTACGGCCGCTGCGACCTGCGCGTGGATGCGGACGGGCGCCCGTACATGCTCGAGATCAACCCGAACTGCGGCGTCTTCTACCGGCCGGAGGACGCGGGAAGCGCCGACCTCTGCCTGCTGGCCGACCCGGCCGGACACGTGGGATTCACCCGCCGGGTGGTGGACGCCGCCCTGCGCCGGCACGCGAGGCGCGAGCGGAACTGGGAGGTACGACCGCACCCGGACGGCGGTTACGGCATCCACGCCACGCGACCGATCGTCGCCGGCGAGCGGATCATCGTGTTCGAGGAGAAGCCGCACGACCTGGTCACCCTCTCGCACGTCGAGCGCACGTGGGACGAGCGGCGTCTCTCCTGGTTCGCGAACTACGCGTGGCCGCTCACCGACGAGGTCTGGGTCACGTGGGGGAGAAACCCGGAGGACTGGAAGCCGGTGAGCCATTCCTGCGAGCCGACGGCGTGGCTCGAGGGACTCGACGTGGTGGCGCGCCGGCCGCTCGAGCGCGGGGACGAGATCACGCTCGATTACGCCACGTTCTACAACGAGCGGATGCCGGCCTTCGAGTGCGGGTGCGGCGCCGCGTGCTGCCGGGGGGTCATCCGGGGGGACGACTACCTGCGCGACTTCGTCTCCCGCTACGGCGACCACGTCTCGGACTACGTGCGGCGGAAGCGCGCCGCGGCGCGCTGAGCGGCCACCTCCGCCTTCGCACCGGCCGCTTCGCCGCCGCCGCGGCCGACCGCTTCGCGGGCGTCACGGCCGGCGACTTGCCGGGCCGGGCCCGCCCCCGGATCATGGAGGCCGCGCGGCCCCCGGTCCCGCCGCGTGCGACCCGTGCCGCGGAGGCGTCGTGGACTGGGAATACCTGCACCTGATCTCGCACCCCTTTCCGATCGTCCTGTCGATCGCGGGCGCCGCCGTGGGCCTCGCGGGCTGGGCGGCGGGCCGGGAGAGCCTGGAGCGCTACGGCCTCGTCTCCCTGCTGCTGGCGGGCGTGATGGCGCTGCCGAGCTACGTGACGGGGATCACGGCGGGCGACATCGTCACCGAGCGGACGTTCGTGCAGCCGGGGATCGTCCAGGCGCACCGCACGTGGGCCACCTGGGCCTCCATCGTGCTGGTGACGTCGGCGATCTTCGCGGTGTTCTCGATGACGCAGCCGAAGGACGCACGCCTGCGCCGCTTCGTGCTCCTGGTCGGACTCGGGGCGGCCGTGCTGACGGGGTTCGCATCGGTCCGGGGCGGGAAGATCGTGCACGGCGGCGATGCGCCGCCCGCGCAGCGGCCGGCGGCGGACGCGCCCGCGCCCTGACCGAACGGCGTCGCGGCCGCCCCGGTCACCGCCCGCCGCGGAAACTCAGAGCAGCTCGACGAGCGACCAGAACACGAGCGCCGCGGCGCTCATCGCCAGGCACTGCGCCGCGATCTGGCGCGGCTCCATCTTCGCCAGCACGCCGAGCAGCACGGCGACGGCCAGCGTCACGGCGATGAGGATCGGCAGCATCGTCTTCCTCCGGTCGGTTCCGTGTCGCCCGGCGCCCGGCGCCGGGAAGTGTCAGGACGGCCCGATGCGGGCCGACTCCTCGCCCTGCGTGCGCCCGCGCCGTTGGAGCTGCACGAGCCGCTCCATGCCGGCGGCGGCGGCAATCTTCTGTCCCGCGGGCGTGGTGGCCAGCCCGCCGAGCGCCGTCTCGCGGTAGCGGACGTCCATCTTCCGCCCCACCTCGCCCATCACGTCGATCACCTCGTCCACGGGGATCGGGAAGTCGAGCCCCGCCAGCGCCATCTCGGCCGCCGCGATCCCGTGCACGGCGCCGGTCGCGTTCCGGTACACGCAGGGAATCTCCACGAGTCCGGCCACCGGATCGCAGATCAGGCCCAGCATCCCCTGCAGGGTCAGGGCGACGGCGTGCCCGACCTGCTCCGGCGTGCCGCCCTCGAGCCACGTAACGGCGGCCGACGACATCGCCGCCGCGCTGCCCGTCTCCGCCTGGCAGCCGCCCCCGGCGCCCGCGATCGACGCCCGCTCGGCGATCACCGCGCCGACGCCGCCCGCCACGAGGAGCGCGTCCACGAGCCGATCCTCCGGCCAGCCGCGCTCCTCCTGCAGCGTGAGCAGGACCGCCGGGACGATCCCCGCCGCGCCGGCCGTCGGCGTGGCCATGATGAGCCCCATCCGCGCGTTCACCTCGAGCGTGGCGATCGCCCGCGCCAGCACGCGCGTGAACAGGCCCCCGAGAAGCTCCGGGCCCTCCGCGTCGAGCCGCCGCGCCCGGCCGCCGGTGAGGCCCGACGGGCTCGCGTCCGCGAGGGCGAGGCCCTCGGCCACCGCGTCGCGCATCACGCCCAGCACTTCGGCGATCCGCGCGCGCACATCCGCCTCCGCGGCCCCCGTCTCCTTCACCTCGCGGCGCAGCGCCGCGGCGGCAAGGTCCTCCCCCGCCGCGTCCGCCACCGCGAACCACTCCTCCATGGACCGGAACACGCCCCTCTCCTCCCGCTCAGGCGTTCAGCCGGTGGACGTTCCGGATCCAGTGGACCCAGGACCGGTCGTGCAGGTCGTGGAACAGGTCGTCGGGCACCTCCTGGTCCGTCTCGATCGTCATCAGGGCCCGCTCCCCCCGCCCCGTCCGGTCCACCCGGATCGTGGCCAGGTTCAGGCCGCGCTGCGCGATGATCCCCGTGATCTTCGAGACGGTGCCCGGCACGTCGTCGGCCAGCACCACGATCGTGGGGAGCGTGCCGCGCAGGTTCACCGGGAACCCGTCGATCTCCGTCACCCGGATCCGGCCGCCGCCGATCGAGCAGCCGACCACCTCGATCTTCTCCCCCCCGGCCTCCACGCGGATCCGCGCCGAGTTCGGGTGCGCCTCCTCGCCCAGGTCGGCCTCGTGGAACTCCACCTCGAGCCCCGCCCCGCGCGCCAGCTCGAAGCTCTCGCGCAGGAGGACGTCGTCGGGCAGGAAGCCCAGGAGCCCGCCCACGATCGCCTTGCGGGTGCCGTGTCCCTCGCCGGTCATCGCGAAGCTGCCGTGCAGGTCCACCGCGGCGCGCTCGGGGGTGCGGCCGAGCACCGAGCGCACCACGTACCCGAGCCGGCACGCCCCCGCGGTGTGCGAACTGGACGGGCCGACCATCTTCGGCCCCAGGATGTCGAACAGGGTCGTGCTCACGCGGCTCCCGCTTCGATCCGTGGCGTCTCTCCCACCCGCACGGGATCCGCCAGCGGCACCTCCGCCTCGAATGCCCGCGCGAACCCGGTCCGGACCGCCTCGTACACGGCGCCGGCATCCGACGTTCGCCCCTCCGCCGCGAGGCTCGTCATGCGCACCGACGGGATCCCGCACGGGACGATGAGCGAGAACCGCTCCAGCGGCTCGCGCGTCACGTTCAGGGCGAAGCCGTGCCATGTGACCCAGCGGCTCACGTGGACCCCGATCGAGGCGATCTTCCGCGCCCGGCCTGCCGCCCGCTCCGCCTCCGAGCCGGCCCCCGCCGGGTCGCCCACCCACACGCCCGTGTAGCCCGGCACCCGGAACCCCTCCAGGCCCAGCTCCCCGAGCGCCGTGATAAGCGCCTCCTCCACCTGCCGCAGGTACCAGTGCAGGTCCCGCCGCCAGCCCGACAGGTCGAGGATCGGGTAGCCGACGAGCTGTCCCGGCCCGTGGTAGGTGACGTCCCCCCCGCGCTCCACCTCGGCCGTCGTGACCCCCGCCGCCGCCAGCAGCTCGGGCGACGCCACGAGGTTCGCCTCCCGCGCCCCTCGCCCCAGCGTGACGACCGGCTCGTGCTCGAGGAGGAGCAGCAGGTCCGCGTCCGAGCGTCCCTCCATCCGGTCGCGCGCCAACTCCCGCTGCCAGGCGAGCCCTGCGTGGTAGGGGACAAGGCCGAAGACGGGAACGGCGTAGATGGTACGGGTCATGTCCGGGTCACGCGGGGCGGGACGGGACGACCGGTGCGAGACGGGACGACCGCCTCGCTCTCGGCCGGCTGGACGACGCCGAATGTTCGCTCGGCTGTCGTCCCGTCCCGCGCCTCCCGCCGGACATCCCCGACGACGGCGGCGGTGCCTTCACCGCCCACGGAAGTCCCCGCCGGCTCGGAGCGCGTCTCTGGCCGTCGCAGGGGATGCGTGGCGGCCGCGGCACGGGGCCCGCAGCGAGCATCCGGTGCGAACGCACCGCCAGCTCGCGAGGAGTCCCCGTGCCGCGGCCGCCCCCGGACCTCCCGTGACGAGTCCCCGTGCCGCGGCCGCCCCCGACTCATACGTGGATCGCGCGCCCCATCGCCGCCAGCGCCGCCTCCATCACCGCCTCCGCCATCGACGGGTGCGCGTGGGCGTGCGCCGCGATCTCCTCGACGGTCGACTCGAGGGCGCGGGCCATGCCCGCTTCGCCGATCAGCTCGCTCACGTTGTAGCCGATCATGTGGACGCCGAGGATCTCTCCGTACTCGGCATCGGCCACGATCTTGATGAAGCCGTCGGCGTGGCCGGCGGTGAGGGCGCGGCCGTGCGAAGTGAGGGGGAACTTGCCGACCTTCACCTCGTGGCCGGCCTCCTTCGCCTCGTCCTCGGTCAGGCCGATCGCGGCGACCTCGGGGTGGCAGTAGCCCACGCTCGGGATGTTGTCGTAGCGCATCGGGTGATGGGCGACGCCGGCGATCTTCTCGGCGGCCACGATCCCCTCGTGGGAGCCCTTGTGGGCGAGCATCGGCTCGCCGGCCACGTCGCCGATCGCGTACACGCCGTCCACGCTGGTGCGGCACCACTCGTCGATCTTCACCCAGGGGCCGTCCATCTCGACGCCCAGCTCCTCGAGGCCGAGGCCGTCGGTGACGGGCGCGCGACCGACGGCCATCAGGACGACGTCGGTCTCGATCGTCTCCTCGCCCTTGCCGGTCTCCACGGTGAGGACCATGGGGCTCGCGTCGCGGTCGAGGGACTTCACCTTCGTGCCGGTGCGGATCGTCATGCCGCGCTTCTTGAACGAGCGGGCGAGGGTCTTGCCGATCTCGGCGTCGGCGAGGGGGACGAGGGTGTCGAGCAGTTCGACGACCGTCACGTCGACGCCGAACGCGGCAAACACGTCGGCGAACTCGACGCCCACGTAGCCGCCGCCCACCACGACCATCCGCTCCGGAGGCTTGCGCAGGGCGAGGGCCTCGCGGCTGCCGATCACCTTCTCGCCGTCGATCTCGAAGCCGGGGAAGGACTTCATCACGGCACCGGTGGCGATGACGATGTTCTTCGCCTCGACGGTGAAGGCGTCCCCCTCCTCGGGCGTGACCTCGACCTTCCCGGCGCCGGCGATGCGGCCCTTCCCGGCCAGGTGCTCGATCCCGTTCTTCTTGAACAGGAAGGCGATCCCCTTGGTGAGCTTCTCGCTGATGAACCGGCTGCGGTCGACGGCGGCGCCGATGTCGTATTCGACCTCGACGGGGCGAACGCCCATCTCCTCGCCGTGCGACTTGAGGTTCTGCGCCAGCGCGGCGCTCTCGAGCAGGGCCTTGGCGGGGATGCAGCCCCAGTTCAGGCACGTGCCGCCGAGGCCGCCCTCGTAGGAGTTCGATTCCACGCAGGCGGTCTTCAGGCCGAGCTGGGCGGCCCGGATCGCGCACACGTAGCCGGCGGGCCCGGCTCCGATCACCACGACGTCGTAACTGTCAGCCATCCTTCGATCCCCTTCGCGGGTGGTTCTGCGGTTCGGGTCGCCGCGGGGCGACGCGTCCCGGCGCGGCGCGTCCGGAGCGGCGCGTCAGAGCAGCATCTCCAGCGGGTTCTCGAGCATCGCCTGGAGGGTCTGCAGGAACCGGGCGCCGGTGGCCCCGTCGATCACGCGGTGGTCACAGGACATCGTGACGCGCATGCGGCGGCGCACGACGACCTCGCCGTCCTCGACGACGGGCTTCTCGGCGGTCCGGCCCACGGCGAGGATGGCGGCCTCGGGCGGGTTGATGATCGCCGTGAACTCGTCGATCCCGAACATCCCGAGGTTGCTGACCGAGAAGGTGGCGCCCGTGTACTCCTCGGGCTTCAGCTTCCGCTCCCGGGCCCGTGCCACGAGGTCGGCCGTCTCGGCCTGGATGCGGACGAGCCCCTTCCGGTCGGCTTCGCGCAGCACGGGGGTGATGAGCCCGTCCTCCACCGCGACGGCGATGCCGATGTCGGCGCTCCCGTGGCGGCGGATCCGGTCGTCCTGCCAGGAAGCGTTGATCTCCGGGTGCCGGGCCAGCGCCTCGGCGGCCGCCTTCACGATGAGGTCGTTGACGCCGATCTTCGTCGGCGCGATGCGGGCGTTCATCGCGGCCCGCAGGTCGAGGGCCCGCCCCATGTCGACCTCGACGGTGAGGAAGAAGTGCGGCACGGGCCCGAGGGACTGCACGAGCCGCTTCGCGATGGACTTCCGCATCTGCGACAGGTCCACGTCGCGGGCCTCGAGCCGGGCGGGGCCCGCGGCGGCGACCGGCACGGGGGCGCCCGCCGCGCCACGCCGCGCGGCGCCGGACTCGACGGCACGCTCCACGTCGGCCTTCACGACACGGCCGCCGGGGCCGCTCCCCTCGATGCGGGCGGGATCGAGGCCCGCCTCGTCGGCCATGCGCCGCGCCACGGGCGAGATGCGGACGCGGCCGCCGGACGGCTCCGCTTCGGGCGCGGCCGCCTCGTCCGCGGGCTCTGCGCCAGACTCGGTCGCGTCCCGCGGTTCCGCCGCGTCCCCGTCGGCGGAGTCGGCCTCGTCCTTCTCCGCCCCGGCCTCCGTCGCTTCGGCCGCGGCCGCGGGACCGGACAGGGCGGCCTCGGCCTCCTCGAGCAGCGCGGAGATGTCCTCGTCGGGCTCGCCGATCACCCCGATGATCGCTCCCACCGGCACCGTGGCGCCGGCCTCGACGAGGATCTTCCGCATTACCCCGCCCTTCATCGCCTCGATGTCCATGTTCGCCTTGTCGGTCTCGACCTCGGCGAGGACGTCGCTCGGCTGGACCTCGTCGCCCTCGGCGACCTTCCACTCCAGAAGCCGCCCCTCCTCCATGGTGGGGCTGAGCTGCGCCATCACGACTTTCGTTGCCATGCGATCCCCGTTCTCGTTCCTCGCGGCCGGCGCGCGGCGCCGGCGGGCCGCCACCCCGGACCGCGGCGCGGTCCGGAGGGCAGGATCCGTCCCTGAATCAGTCCCGGTAGCAGACGCGGCGCGCCGCCGCCACGACCATCTCGGGGGCGGGCACGATCCGCTTCTCGAGCGCGCGGGCGTAGTGCATCGGTACGTCGAGTCCGGACACGCGGGCGACGGGCGCGTCGAGGAAGTCGAACGCCTCGCGCTGGATGTCGTCCACGACCTGGGCGCCGATGCCGGCGACGGGCCAGCCCTCCTCGAGGACGACGGCCCGGTTCGTCTTCCGGACGGACGCGACGACGGCGTCGGCGTCCAGCGGCCGCAGGCTGCGCAGGTCGACGACATCGGCCTCGATCCCGTCCTCCTTCGCGAGCGTCCCGGCGGCCTGCAGGGCGACGTGGACCATCTTGCCGTGCGTGACGATCGTCACGTCGCCGCCGGAGCGCTTGACGTCGGCCACGCCGAGCGGCACGAGGTGCTCGTCGTCGGGCACCTCGCCCTTCGCGTTGTAGATCATCTCACCCTCGATGAACACGACGGGGTCGTCGTCCCGGATCGCGGTCTTCAGGAGGCCGAGCGCGTCGGCCGGCGTCGCGGGGGCGCAGACCTTGAGCCCGGGGATGTTCGCGTACCAGGGATCGGGGCTCTGCGAGTGCTGCGCGGCGAGCTGCAGGGCCGAGCCGCCCGGGCCGCGGAACACGATCGGGACGTTGTACTGGCCGCCGGACATGTGGAACATCTTGGCGGCCGAGTTCACGATCGCGTCGTAGGCGAGCAGCGCGAAGTTCCAGGTCATGAACTCCACCACGGGGCGCAGCCCCACCATGGCCGCGCCGACGCCCAGTCCCGCGAACCCGTTCTCGGCGATCGGAGTGTCCCGCACGCGCCACTCCCCGAATTCCTCGAGCAGCCCCTTCGAGACCTTGTAGGCGCCGTCGTACTCGCCGACCTCCTCGCCGAGCAGGAACACACCGTCGTCCCGGCGCATCTCCTCGCGCAGGGCCCGGTTCAGGGCCTCGCGGTACGTGATCACCGCCATGTGTCCCTCCGGTCGGGGCCGCCGCGGAACCCGTCGGAGTAGCTGTGGGCGTAGATCTCCTCGGGCCCCGGGACGTCGCTCGCCTCGGCGAACTCCGCCGCGTCCTCCACCTCGTCGATCACCTCGGCATCCATCGCCTCGACCTCGTCCTCGGTGATCAGGTCGGCCTCCTTGAGCCGCTCGACGAACGTGTTGATGGGATCGCGCTCCCGTTCGGCCGCGACCTCCTCGCGCGTCCGGTAGACGCCGTGCGCCGGGTCGGACATCGAGTGGCCGAGGTACCGGTAGGTCCGGGCCTCGATGAAGGTGGGCCGCTTCTCGTCCCGGGCCCGGGCCACCGCACGCTCCACCGCCTCGCGCACGGCGATCACGTCCTGGCCGTCCACCTGTTCGGCCTTCTTCCCCTGGTAGGCGCAGGCCCGGGTGAACAGGTCATCGATCGCCGCGACCCGGTCGATGTCGGTGCCCATCCCGAAAGAGTTGTTCTCGACGATGTAGACGACCGGCAGCTCCCACTTGGCGACCATGTTGAACGCCTCGTGGAACGGGCCGCCGTTCACCACGGAGTCGCCGAAGAAGCACAGGCAGACCTGGTCGGCCTGGCGGTAGCGGATCGCGTAGCCGACGCCCGCGGCGAGCGGCAGATGCGTCCCGACGATCCCGTGCCCGCCGAGGAAGTTCACACTCCGGTCGAACATGTGCATCGAGCCCCCGGCGCCGCGCGAGCAGCCGTCGATGCGGCCGTACAATTCGGCCATCACGGCCCGCGCGCTCACGCCGCGCACCAGCGCCTGGGCGTGGTCGCGGTACGCGGTGAGCACGTAGTCGTCGTCGCGCAGGGCGCTGATCGCCCCGGCGGCCACGGCTTCCTGCCCGATGTACAGGTGACAGAATCCGCCGATGCGGCCCATCTGGTACGCCTCGGCGGTCTTCTCCTCGAAGCGCCGCGACAGCAGCATCAGGCGCAGCAGTCGGTGCAGTTCCTCGCGCTCCAGTTCGAGGAACCGCTCCTCCCGCACCTCCTCCTTCGTCTTCGCCAACGGTCCTCCCCGTTCGGGTCGCGCTCGGGCGACGCTCAGGCGGCGCCCGCCCGGGCGCGCAGCTCCTCCACCTGCTCGCGGGCGTGGTAACTGCTGCGCACCAGCGGGCCGCTCTCGACGTGCAGGAACCCGAGGGCCTCGCCGCGGCGCTTCCACTCCGCGAACTCCTCGGGTCCCACGTAGCGGTCGATCGGCATGTGCCGCTCGGTCGGTCGCAGGTACTGCCCGAGCGTGAGGATCTGCACCCCCGCCTCGAGCGCGTCCTCCATGAACTCCTCCACGTCCTCCGCGGTTTCCCCGAGCCCCAGCATGATCCCCGTCTTGATCAGCACCCCCGGGTCCAGCTCGCGCCCGCGGCGCAGCACGTCCAGCGAGCGCCGGTAGCGCCCCCCGGGCCGGGCGGTGACGTGGAGGCGGCGCACCGTCTCCATGTTGTGGTTGAAGATCTCGGGCCGCGCCGCGATGACCGTGGCGATCGCGTCCGGGTCGCCCCGGAAGTCGGGCGTCAGGACCTCGATCGAGCAGTCCGGCAGCCGGGCGCGGATCTCCTCGATCGTCCAGGCGAAGATGCGGGCGCCGCCGTCGGGCAGGTCGTCGCGGTCCACCGAGGTGATCACGACGTGGCGCAGCCGGAGCTGCTCGATCATCTCGGCGACGCGGCGCGGCTCGTCCTCGTCCAGCTCCTCGGGCCGGCCATGCGCGATCGCGCAGTAGGGGCAGTTGCGCGTGCACTTGTCGCCCATGATCAGAAACGTCGCCGTGCCGGAGTCCCAACACTCCCCGATGTTCGGGCAGTGGGCCTCCTCGCACACCGAGTTCAGCCCCAGGCTCCGCATCATCTGCTTCAGGGCGCGGTAGCTCTCCCCGCCGGGTGCCCGCACCTTGAGCCAGCGGGGCTTGCGGTCGGGCCACGCGGCATCGCCGCCGCACCCGCCCTGCGAGGGGTGGGTCGCCGCGGGTCCGGGCTGCATCACGTTCAGTCTGCGCATCGGGTCCGTGGGGTTCGGGGTCGGTCCGGTCCGGCAGGACTTCGCGCGCCTGCCGGAACCGGAAAAACTACCCTTGACCGGCGGGTGCGTCCACCGCGCGCACGGCGCCGCGGGGAGCCGCCCGAGCGGCGGAAGCCGTCCCTACCCCGGGACCGCCCGCAAGTTGCCGCGGCCCGGAGCGGCCGGTATTCTTGCGTCCGCGAGTGACGGCGCCGCCGCAGGGTCCGCGAAGCGCCGCGAAACCGATCTGCGAAGTGGACGAGCATGACCTACATCATCACCCAGCCGTGCATCGGCACGAAGGACGCGTCCTGCGTGGACGTGTGCCCCGTGGACTGCATCTACGAGGCGGAGGATCAGTACTACATCCACCCCGAGGAGTGCATCGACTGCGGCGCCTGCGTCCCCGAGTGCCCGGTCGAGGCGATCTTCCCGGACGACGAGGTCCCGGAGCAGTGGTCCGAGTTCATCGCCAAGAACTACAAGCACTTCGACGTTCCGCCCCCGACCGGCTGATTGCAGGCGACGGGCCGGCCGCCGCGCCGCGCGCGGCCGGAGTCGGACCCTTTCGGATGGCCCCATCAGGAGTCGGCCCCATGACCCTTCGATCCCGCGCGCATTTCGTATCTTTCTGGCTGGCCGCCGTCGCGGCGGTGGCCGGACTGCTCGCGCCCGTCCCGTCCTTCGCGCAGGCCTCCGCCCAGGAGCTGGACGGCATCCCGCCCCCCCTCCCGGTCGACCGGAGCGAGTTCGTCCGGGTCGTGGACGACCGCGAGGCGCGGACCCTGGACTTCCTGATCGGGCCGCTGGAGCTGACTTCGGGCATGCCCCACCTGCGGCTCCCCATCCAGATGGCCGAGGTCCCGGTGGACGGCTGGCTGCACGGGTTCGAGGCGATCATGGAGGACGCGTCCGGCGCGCCGATCCCGATGGAGACGCTCCACCACGTGAACTTCATCGACCCGGACAAGCGGGAGCTGTTCTCGCCCATCGCCCGGCGCGTGATCGCGGCGGGGCGTGAGACGTCGAAGCAGCAGATCCCGGGCGTGCTCGGGTACCCGCTCCAGGCGGGCGACCGCTTCCTGATCTCGTCCATGTTCGCGAACCCCACGGACACGGACTACGCGGACGTCTTCCTGCGCGTGCGGCTCCACTACAGCCTGGAGGGCGACGGGCTCCTCGAGCCCCGTAACGTCTTCCCCTTCTACCTCGACGTGATGGGCCCGGTGGGCCCGAAGGGCTTCGACGTACCGCCGGGCCGGAGCGCCCGCGCCTGGGAGGGACGGCCGGCCGTCCCGGGACGCATCCTCGGGATCGGCGGGCACCTGCACGACCACGCCGCCTACCTCCGCCTCGTGGACGTGGAGACGGGCACCGTCCTGTGGGAGGCGGAGCCGATCGAGGACGAGAGCGGCCGGCTCGTCGGCGTGCCCACCGGAGAGTTCTGGTGGCAGCTCGGCAAGGAGATCACGCCCGACCACACGTACCGGATCGAGGTCGTGTACGACAACCCCCTCGACGTGCCTGCGCCGGACGGGGGAATGGGCGAGATCGGCGGCGTGGTGTGGGTCGGCAAGGACGTCGCCTGGCCCGCGTTCGACCGCGAGGACCCGCGCTACCTGGCCGACCTCGAGCGAACCCTGACCGCCCCCGAGCGCGCCGACCACGGCCACGGCGGCATGGACGGCATGGACGGTATGGACGGTATGGACGGCATGGACCACGGAGCGATGGACCACGACGCCGAGGCCGCTCCGGCCGCCCCGCAGGCGGAGGCGCACGACCACGGTTCGCACTGAGCCCCGGCGACCAGATCGGGCCGGTCCGCCGGTGATCAAGTACCACTTCCATGTCGCCCCGCGCGACGTCCGGCCGCTCCGGGCGCGCCGGGGCGACCGCCTGTGCCACGTGTACAGCGACACGTCGCTGGCGGAGCTGGTGGCGTGGGGCCGGCGGCACGGGCTGCGCGCCGAATGGGTGGACCGGCGGCACACCCTGCCGCATTACGACGTCCGGGCGGACCTCGTCTCCGAGCACGAGCCCGGCGTGGGGCGCGCCGAACTCGTGGCGGACATCAGGGCGTGGCGGGCCCGGGAGCGGACGCGGGCCAGCGGTTGAAGCGAGCCGGAACCCGGCGCGGCTCCGGCCCGCCGGGTCAGTACGCCTTCAGCGCCTCCAGCGCCTCGGCGATGTCGCCCACCTGGGGCAGGATCGCTTCCTCGAGCCGGGGCGCGTAGCCGACGAACGTGTCCGTCGAGGTGAGCCTTCGTACCGGCGCGTCCAGCCACTCGAACAGCTCGTCCGCGATCCGGGCCGAGATCTCCGCGCCCCAGCCCCACGACTTCGCGTCCTCGTGGGCCACCAGCACCCGGTTCGTCTTCCGCACCGAGCGCGAGATCGCGTCCATGTCGAGCGGGTTCAGCGACCGCAGGTCCAGCACGTCGGCCGACACGGGCCGGCCGTCCCGCTCGAGCTGGCGCAGCGCCTTGCGGGTCCGCTCCACCAGCGCGCCGTAGGTGACGACCGTCAGCTCCGTCCCTTCCTCGACGAGCGCCGCCCGGCCGAACGGGATCGCGTAGTCGGGCCCCGGATTGCGGCCCTTGTTGTAGGTCTGCCGGTACAGGTGCTTGTGCTCGAGGAACAGGACCGGGTCCTCGCAGCGGATCGCGGTGCGCAGGAGCCCGTTCGCGTCGACGGCGTTCGACGGGCAGATCACGTGCATGCCCGGCGTGTGGGTGAACAGCGACGCGCCGGTCTGCGAGTGGTAGATGGCGCCGCCCGACAGGTAGCCGCCGTAGGTCGTGCGGATCACGACCGGGCAGGTGAACGCGCCCGCCGAGCGCCAGCGCATCGTCGTGATCTCGTTGCGGAGCTGGTGGAAGGCGGGCCAGATGTAGTCGAAGAACTGGATCTCCACCACGGGCTTGAGGCCGCGCAGGGCCATGCCGATCGCGCGTCCGACGATGTTCGCCTCGGCGAGCGGGGAGTTGAACACGCGGTGCGAGCCGAACTCGCGCTGCAGGCCGGCCGTGACCTTGAAAACGCCGCCCTTGCCCTTCACCGCCTCCAGGTGCTCCTCGCGCGACACGTCCGCCACGTCCTCGCCGAACACCACGATGCGCGGATCGCGCCGCATCTCCTCGCGCAGACAGGCGTTCAGGAGGTCCACCACGGTCGTCTCGTCGCCCTCGAACGCCGGCTCCGAGGCGAAGTCGTCCGAGGTGACGTCCACGTCGTGCGAGGTGACGTGCAGGTAGACCGTCTCCTCCCCGGGCTGGGGACGGGCCGCCGCCCGCTCCGAGGCCTCGACGATCTCCGCGTCCACCTCCTGGCGGAGCGCCTCCAGCTCGTCCTCCGTGACGATCCCCTCCTCGACCAGGAGGGCCGCGAAGGTGGAGATCGGATCGCGGGCCGCCTCGTCCTCGCGCTCCGCCTCTGGCCGGTACGCCCGTTCGTCGTCGGACATCGAGTGGCTGTAGGGCCGGATCACCCGGGCGTGCACGAGGGCCGGCCCCCGCCGGGCGCGGCAGTGCTCCGCCGCGCGCAGGAACGCGCCGTAGCTCGCCACCGGGTCGGTGCCATCCACCTCGATCACCTCGAGGCCCGGGAAGCCGGACACGATGCGCGAGATGCTGCCGCCCGCCGTGTTCACCTCGACGGGCACCGAGATCGCGTACCCGTTGTCTTCGACGAGGTAGATGACCGGCAGCTCCAGATTGCAGGCCGTGTTCAGCGACTCCCAGAACTCGCCCTCGGAGGTCGTCCCGTCCCCGGTCGTGACGAGTACCACCTCGTCGTCATCGAACCGGACGGCGTCGCCGAGGCCCAGCGCGGCGGCCCGCACGCCCGCCTCGGCACACCCGACGGCCTGCAGGAACTGGGTCCCAGTGGGGCTGGACACGGACACGATGTTCCACTCGCGATGCCCCCAATGCGAAGGCATCTGGCGCCCGCCGCTCGCCGGGTCCTCCTCGGCGCCCACGGCCTGCAGGAACATCTCGTAGGGGGTCACGCCGAGCTGCAGGCAGAGGGCGCGGTCCCGGTAGTAGGGGAAGAACCAGTCGCGCCCCGGGCGCAGCGCCCATCCCGCCGCCACCTGCACGGCCTCGTGCCCGGCGCCGCTGATCTGGAAGAAGATCTTCTGCTGGCGCTTCATCAACAGCTCGCGGTCGTCGATGCGCCGCGACGTGTACATCGTGCGGTACATCGCCACCAGGTCGGCCGCTTCCAGCCCGTGCCGCCCGTCCTCCTGCCGCTCCATCATCCGGTCTTCCGTGGTCGCCATGCCGCGTTCCGGTATTCCTCGTCTCTCCTGTCCCGCGGGGCGCGCCCCGCGCCTTCCGCCACTGGCCCGCCGCGCGCGGGGCGGCGGGCCCCACAGGATAACCGGCCGGCCGCCGTCCGACCACGCCGGGACGGTTGACGACGTGCCCCGGGGCGGCGATCGTAGAGCGATTTTCGGGCCGCCTAAAAATTGGATGCGCCGTGAACATCGATCATGTCACCCGCAGACGAGAGCTCGTACGCCTGGTCGTGGCGCTCGCCGCGGCGCTCGCCGGAGGCGCCGGAGGCGCTCGACAGGCGTCCGCCCAGGAGCCCGCTCCCAGGCCCGCCCGCGATGGCGCGGCGGAGCCGGCCCCCCTGGTGACCGACCGGCCGGACTTCACTGAGAGCGCCGTCGCCGTGCCCGCGGGACGTCTCCAGCTCGAGACGGGAGCCACGTGGTCACGGGCCGGCGACGACGACGTGTACGCGGCGGGAGAGATCCTGCTGCGGTTCGGGGCGCTGCGGGGCCTGGAGGCACGCCTGGGCCTCGGCTCGTTCGTGCACGAGGACCGGGCGGGCTCAGCCTCTTCGGGCCTCGCGGACATCGAGCTGGCCGCGAAGCTGGACGTGCGCGGGGTCCTGCGGGCGGACTGGGACGTGGAGCTCGCGCTCCTGGGCGGCTCGACCCTGCCGACGGGCTCGGGGCCGGCCGGCTCCGATGACCCGCTGCCGTCGGCCCGCCTGGCAGCCGCCCTCGCGTTCGGACCGAAGGTGTCTGCCGGCGCCAACCTCGGCTGGACGCGGGCGGAGGACGGGCAGGAGACGATCGACCAAGGCCTCGCGAGCCTCGCCCTGGGGTTCGAGGTCGCACCGCGCTGGGGCGCCTTCCTCGAGGGGTTCGCGCTGCTGCCCGAGGGCGACCGGCCGGACGAGGTCTTCCTCGACGGGGGCCTGACCTTCCTGCTCGGCCCCGAGGTGCAGCTCGACGCGCGCTTCGGCGTAGAACTCGACCCGGCCGACGCCCCCGGTCTGTTCGCGGGCGCCGGCGCGTCGTTCCGGTTCTGAACGCGAGGGGCCGGCGGCCGCCGCTGCGCGCCGGGAGCCGCCTCAGCGCTCCACGGTGATCGCGGCCTCGGCCCGGGCGAACGAGCCGCCCACCGGCGCGCCCGCGGCGTTCAGCAGCTCGAGGCGTATCCGGTGCTCGCCGGCCGGCAGTCCCACGAGGAAGTGGGGCACCCAGGCGGTGAGCGGCGCCTCGAGCACGTCGTCCACCGTGAGCCGAACGGTGTGCGCGTCCGGCCCCAGCCGCGTGTTGCCGAGGTAGAAGTCCACCATCACGCTGTCGGCATCGGCTCCGACGTACGTCCCCTTGGGCCGGCTGTACACGAGAAACGGCGCTCCGGGATCGAAGTCGGCCGCCGCGCCGGCGGCGGCCGCGCCGCCCCCTCCGCCCACCGTGAAGCGGCGCACCGCGAGCGCCCCTTCCGACTTCACGCTCTCGTGCCAGGCGCGTGACGGGAAGGCGAACAGGACGTGCGCCCCGGGCGACAGGTCTTCGTAGAGGACGGGCTCGCTCACGTCGTAGATCGCCCGGTACGGCTCGTGGTCGAGGATGAG
>JAVVDU010000027.1:2312-34066 GCA_032251515.1 Gemmatimonadota bacterium | reverse complement strand
TGCTGCTCGCGGCCGCGCTCCTCGCCGACGCGGTCGCGCTGTGGGCGATCGCCGCGCGGATCTCGGAGTTCGGGCTCACCCCGAACCGCGTGGCCGGGCTGGGTCTGAACGTGGTCCTCCTCGTGAACCTCGCGTGGTCCGCGGCGCTGTACCTGCGCTTCCTCCGGGGTCGGGGAGCGTTCGCGGATCTCGAGCGGTGGCAGACGGACTATCTTGTCGTGTACGTGGCGTGGGCAGCGGCCGTGGTGGCCGTCTTTCCGCCGCTGTTCGGGTTCGCCTGAGCGGGGGAGCGGGCGGCCCGGCACACCCGAGACGACTTCACCCGCAGGCTGCGATGGAACTATCCCGGATGCAGGACATCAGCAGGAGACACGATTGAGCGTGAGCCACCGCCGGAACAGGGCGAGCCGTGCCCTGCGGCGTATCGTCCTCACCCTTGCCTGCGCGGCCTGGCCGAATCCCACGGGGCTGGCCCTGGCGCAGGAACACGCCTCGCACAGCCACGGCAACGGCCCCCTCCACTTCTCGCACCCCCTGGTCACCGAGTCTCCATCACCCGACGACAAGGTGCGCTTCGACTATCGTCTCGCGGACGAGCCGGGCGAAGACGGCGAAGGCGGGGCCGTCCGCCATACGCTTCGCCTGGAGGCCGAGTACGCCTTCACGCCCGGGCTGAGCCTCGAGGTCGATGCGCCGTACACGTTTCTCGACCCGGATGAGGGGGACGCCCGGGACCGTCTCGACAACGTGGAGGTAGGGCTGAAGTACGCCAGCTTCGCTCTCGCACGCCACGGCCTGCTGCTGGGCGGCGGGATCGAGTTCGGCCTGCCCACGGGCGACGCGGAGACGGGCATCGGTTCGAATCACGTAGTGGAGTTCGAGCCGTTTCTGGATGTTGGCTACCAGCGCGGCCGCTGGGAGATCGTCGGCTTCACGTCCTTCGGGATCCCGCTGAACGAGAACGACGAAGACGAGGCCGACCTCGAGTTGGGCTGGAATACGTCAGTGCTCCGCCACCTGACGCCGCGGCTCATGCTGCTTCTCGAGTTCGGCGGCGAGCACGTGTTCGGCGGTGAGGAGGACGGCGTGAACGTGGTCGACGTGACCCCGGGCTTCAAGGTCCAGCCGCTCGAGGACTCAGGTCTGCAGGTCGGGGCCGGCGTCAGCCTCCCGCTGACCGAGGACGAGGAGTTCGACGTGAGGCCCGTGGTGTCGATATTCTATCATTTCTGAGGGCGACGGCAGCGGACGCGCGGTCCGGAGGTGATTGAATCCGTGTACGGTTTCGTGCTGCTGCTCCACATCCTCGGAGCGACCATCTGGACGGGTGGCCATCTCGTGCTGGCCGCGACGATCCTGCCCCGGGCACTCCGGGAACGGTCGATGTCGGACCTCCACCGCTTCGAGGCGGCGTACGAGCGAATCGGCATCCCCGCGCTGCTGATCCAGGTGCTGACGGGCATCTGGCTGGCGCACCGGCTCGTGCCGGACATCGGCCGCTGGCTCGCCTTCGATGATCCTGTCTCGCGTCTCGTCGGGATCAAGCTGGTCCTGCTCGCTGCGACGGCCGCGCTGGCGATCGACGCGCGCCTGCGCGTGATCCCGCGGCTGACCCCGGAGCGCCTGGGTTCGCTGGCCAGGCACATCGTGCCGGTCACCGTCATATCGGTGCTGTTCGTGATCGTGGGTGTGTCGTTCCGGACGGGCTGGGCGTGGTGAGCCAGGCGATGGGGGAGGCCGACCGCAGGCGGGCCCACGTCCTGCTGCATGCCCCTTTCGAGGGCCCGGGGAGCATCGAGCCGTGGTTGCACGCGCGGGGATGGGAAATCACGCGAACCCACCTGTTCGCGGCGGAGGAGCTGCCAACCGTGGCCGACATCGACCTGCTGTGCATCATGGGCGGTCCCATGAGCGTGAACGACGAGGGGGCGTATCGGTGGCTCGCGCCGGAAAAGGACTTCGTCGCCCGGGCGATCGCCTCCTCGAAGGTCGTGCTCGGCATCTGCCTCGGGGCCCAGGTGATCGCGAGCGCGCTGGGGGCGAGGGTGTCGGAGAACCCCGAGCCGGAGATCGGCTGGTTCCCGGTCGAGCCCGCGACCGGAGCCGGCGAGTCGAGCTTTTCCTGGTTCTTCGGCGAGACGCGCGAGGCCTTCCACTGGCACGGCGAAAAGTGCGAGCTTCCCGCAGGAGCGGTCCACCTCGCGCGCAGCGCGGCTTGCGAGCACCAGGCGTTCGCAGTGGGAGACCGCGTGCTCGGCCTGCAGTTCCACCTCGAGACGACGGTCGAGGGCGCGCGGGCGCTCGTCGAGAATTGCCGGGCGGACCTGTCGCGCGCGCCGGGCAGGTGGGTGCAGGGCGAGAACGAGCTCCTGGAGGACGCGACGCGGTTCGCCCGCGCCAACGAGGCCATGGCATCGCTGCTGGACGACATGGCGTCGCTGGCGGGCTGAGAGAGCAGCCCGGGCGCGCCGGGTATTCATGACATGCTCGGAGGGCGTATCCATGACAGACGCGAAGCGCGAACACCACGCCATCGACTACATCGAGTTTTCGGTCACCGACATGGACCGGTCCAAAAGCTTCTTCGAGAAGGCGTTCGGCTGGCGATTCAACGACTACGGGCCCACCTACGCCGGCATCCGGAAGCGGGACGGAGAGGCCGGCGGCCTCAGGCTGGAAACGGAGACCACGCCCAGGGGCGTCCCCCTGGTGATCCTCTACTCGGAGGACCTGGAAGCGACCCTCGCGAAGGTTCGCGACGCCGGCGGGAGAATCACGACGGAGCCGTTCGAGTTCCCCGGGGGGCGCCGGTTCCACTTCCTCGATCCCGACGGCACCGAGATGGCCGTGTGGTCGGAGAGCTGAGCAGCGAGCGCAAGGACATTCCGGCGAGACGCCAGATCTACATTTAACGGAGAAACAGTCATGCACGAGTCCAGAGCCTATTCGGCCGAGAGCCCCACATCGCGCCTCGAACCCACCACGATCCGGCGGCGCGAGACGACCGAGCGCGACGTGCGGATCCAGATCCTCTACTGCGGGATCTGCCATTCCGACCTCCACCAGGTCCGCAACGAGTGGAGCGCCATGCCCACGACGTACCCGTGCATCCCCGGGCACGAGATCGTGGGCCGCGTGACGGAGGTCGGTTCCGCGGTCACGAAGTTCGCGCCCGGCGACCTCGCCGCCGTCGGCTGCCTGGTCGATTCGGACGGCACGTGTCCCCAGTGCCGGGCGGGCCACGAGCAGTTCTGCGCCGAGGCGGTGTTCACCTACAACGGGCCCGACGAGCACCTGGGCGGCGTGACCTACGGCGGCTACAGCGACAGCATCGTCGTCGACGAGGGCTTCGTCCTGCGCGTGCCCGAAAACCTCGACCTGGCCGGAACGGCTCCGCTGCTGTGCGCCGGGATCACGACGTACTCGCCCATGCGCCGCTGGGGCGTCGGCGAGGGCCAGAAGGTCGGCATCGTCGGGCTGGGCGGCCTCGGGCACATGGGGGTGAAGCTGGCGCGCGCATTCGGGGCGCACGTCGCCGTCTTCACGCGCTCGCCCGACAAGGAGGAAGACGCGCGCCGGCTGGGGGCGCACGAGGTCGTGATCTCGACGGACGAGGCCGAGATGGAGAAGCGGGCGGGCAGCCTCGACTTCGTGCTCGACACCGTGTCGGCCCCGCACGACATCAACGCTTTCATCAACCTTCTCCGGCCGGGCGGCAACCTCACCCTCGTCGGCGCGCCGGACGAGCCGCTGCCCGTCGCGGCGTTCAGCCTGCTGTTCGGCGGACGCACGCTCTCCGGCTCGTTGATCGGAGGCATACCGGAAACCCAGGAAGTGCTGGACTTCTGCGGCGAGCACGGCATCACTGCCGATGTGGAGGTGATCCCGATCCAGCAGGTGAACGAGGCATACGAGCGGATGCTTAAGTCCGACGTGAAGTACCGCTTCGTCATCGACATGGCGTCACTTGGAGAGGGGTAGGAGGCGGCCGGCGGAACGCGCCTCGACCGGAGCGGGCGGCGTTCCGGCGGCGGACGACGAGGTGCCGGTACCGCCCGCGTCGCGTTCCATCCAACGCGGGAGGACCCGTGCAACGAGCGATGTGGATCCCCGTTCTCCTGTGTGCGTGCGCCTCGTGCGGCGGCCGTCCGGAGTCGGCGGCGGAGAGGGCGCGCCAGCTTATGGAGGTGTGGGAAACGGGCGACGTGGAGCTCCTGGCCGAGATCGCGGCGCCCGGGATCGTCTACGACGACGTCCCCAACGGCGAGCGCTTCGAAGGTCTCGAGGAGGCGAGCGGCTACGTCCGTCACGTCCACGCCTGGGCCGGGCAGGTGGACATCGAAGTCACCGCGGTCCACGGCAACGGCGACGCCGCGTACGCGGAATGGGTCATGACGGGCGTGCAGGACCGGCCGATCCCGGGCCGGATCCCCGTGGCCACCGACCGGAAGTTCGAGATCCGGGGCCTGACCCTGGTGGAGACGCGCGACGGGCGGATCGCCAGGGCCGCTGACTACATGGACGTGCTGCGCTTCGTCGTTCAGCTCGGTGGCCGCGTGGAGCTTCCCGGGGGTGTCGTGGTCCCGGGCGGCGGCGAGTCCGGGCCCGAGGCCGAAGTCCTGGCCGTCGTCGACGCGGCGCTGGAGCGGATCAGCGCCGAGGACTTCGTCGGCTTGACGGACCTCATGCTCGAGGGCGCGGTGACCGCCGCGGCCGGGACGTCGACCCGGACGGGCGAGAGCTTCGCGGACATTCGCACCCGCGACGAGGACCGGGCTGGATCGGCGAGCGGCGATCTCCTGGAGCGGGGGTTCGACCCGGACGTCCGGATCTCCGGTCCCGTGGCGATGGTGTGGCTCCCGTACGACTTCTACCGCGACGGCGCCTGGTCGCACTGCGGCGTGGACGTGTTCACGCTGCTGCGGGTGGCGGAGGAATGGCGGATCGCCACGATCACCTACTCCGTGGAGCAGCCGCCGGACTGCCGAGCGCACCCCGACGGGCCGCCGGGCAGTTGATGCGAGACCGGCTGGCCCGGTGCGCGGCGCTGGCGGCGATCCTCGCCGCGCTCGCGGCCGGCTGCGGCGGCAACGGATCGGACCCGTTCACGGAGCCCGAGGCTCCCACCGGGCCGACGGGGCCGCCCGCCCCGGAGCCTCCGAGCGAGCCCCTGCCCCTCCTCGCTCCGAGTCCCTGCCGGGACGCGCGCGTAGCCGCGGCCTCCATGCCATTCACGCCGGAGGCCCTGCGGGCGCGCCGCGCCGCGGTGCTCGAGGCGATCCCGGCGAGCGTCGCAATCTGGCCGGGGGCCGCGGACATGGGCTGGACCGAAGGGGAGCCGGAGCGACCGGAGTCCGACTTCCACTACCTCGCCGGGCTCGGGCCCGGAGACGTCTGGCTGGTCCTGGCCCGAACGCCGGCCGGCCGCGTGGAGACCTTCCTGTACGTGGACACGGCCGCCGTGCCGGGCGCGGGATCCGGCCGCGCTGCGGACCTCACCGGCGTCGGCGACGTGCGGTGCCTCGCCGATGCCGCGGCCGAGATCCCGGACCTGCTCGCGGCCACGGCCGAGCCCGGCGCGGCCGGACGGATCCTCCTCGCCCACTCGATCTTCGCGGGACTCGACCGGACCGTGCTCCCGGCGCTCGACACGACCGGTCTCGAGGTGGGCCGGGCGGACGACCACGTGCTCCCCCTCCGCCCGGCGAAGGACGCCGAGGAGATCGAGCGTCTCCGCCGCGCGGCCCGCATCACCGCGGCAGGCCTCGCGGCCGCCCTCGGCGCCATCGGCCCGGACATACTCGAAGGGGATCTCGAAGCGGTCATCGAGACCGTGTTCGCCGATTCGGGTGCCGTGCGGCGGAGCTTCCCGAGCATCGTGGCCTCGGGCGGCAACGCGATCCAGTGGCATTACAGCCGGAACGACGATCCCCTGGACGCCGGGGAACTGGTGGTCGTGGACGTGGGCGCGGAGTTCGGACGGTACGCGGGCGACGTGACCCGTACCCTGCCGGTCTCCGGCACCTTCACCGACCGGCAGCGGGCCCTGTACGAGCTCGTCCTCGGCGCGAAGCAGGCCGCGGTGGAGGCGGCCGGCCCCGGCGTCACGCTCCAGGAGCTGGAGACGATCGCGCGCGACCGGATGGACGAGCTGGACGAGGCCGCCGGAAACCTGTGTCCGGACCTGCCGTGCAGCGCCTACTTCGGGCACCGACTTTCGCACGGGGTGGGGCTCGACGTTCACGACCCGCTGCCGTCATACGTGCCGCTCGAGCCCGGCATGGTGTTCACGATCGAACCGGGCCTCTACATAAGCGGAGAGGGGGTCGGAATCCGGATCGAAGACGATTACCTGGTCACGGAGACGGGCGTCGAGCTGCTGTCGGCGGGGCTGCCCGAGACGGTGGAGGAGATCGAGGCGGCGCTGGCGCGTCCCTGAGCCCACTGTCGGGTCGAACAGGTCAGGAGGCCAGCTCGCGGGCCGTGATCCGCACGAGCTCGCTCAGCCAGTCGGGATCTTCGACGCCCTCGTCGACGAGCAGCCAGTCCTTCGCGCCGGGATACGGGGGCGCCTCGACGACGTCGCCGATGTACGCCCGGCCCGGGTCCGTCGGCTTCACGAACAGCCGGTCGTCGCAGATCACGCCGAAGAACGTCCCCGCGCTGTAGAGGCCGAACTCGCCGAACATGCGGCGGGCCGTGACCGCGCAGTCCGGGTCGATCTGGTCGAGCACGAAGTCGACGAACTCCTGCGTCGAGGCCATGCGGGATCCTCCGGCCGAGGGATCGATTGGGGTCTGAAAGCATATCCTCCCTTCCCGGGAGGCGGGAGAGAAGACCCGCGACCGGAGGCGCAGCCCGGCGCCGTCGTCCGGTCTCCGGACGCGCGTGCCG
This sequence comes from Gemmatimonadota bacterium, assembly GCA_032251515.1. GTDB lineage: Bacteria > Gemmatimonadota > Gemmatimonadetes > Palauibacterales > Palauibacteraceae > Carthagonibacter. The sequence continues at coordinate 27,172 of JAVVDU010000027.1, read as the reverse complement.
CGAGGCGCGCGGTCCGGCAGCCACCCGAAACCGAGGCATCACGATGTCCGCGGACCCGGAGATTCTGACCATCGGAAGGCTCGCCCGGGCTGCCGGCGTCCACATCGAGACCATCCGCTTCTACGAACGCCGAGGGCTCCTGCCAGACCCCCCGCGTACGCGCTCGGGCTACCGGCAGTACCCACCGCGCGCGGTGAAGCGCCTCCGCTTCATTCGCCGTGCCCAGGGACTCGGTTTCACTCTCGACGAGATCGCGGAGCTCCTCGAACTCCGCGTGGATGAGGTCGCCGCCTGCCACGACGTGGAGTTGCGCGTCCGCGCGAAGCTCCGTGACGTCGCAACGAAGATCGCGGAACTCCGGCGTATCGAGGGCGCTCTCGAGCGGCTCGTCGCCGCGTGCGAGACCCGGGAACCCACGACGGACTGCCCCATACTCGAAGAGTTGGACGACCGCCGCTGAGCTCCGCCCGACCGCCGGCTCGTCGCCCCAACCACCGCCGGCCTTGACTCCGTACCACGGTACGGGCTCTACCTTGGTCGTCCTGGCCGGATCCGCGTACCCGAGAACACGTCCTTCGCAGCCCGGATCGCGTGCGCCAACATCCAGGACGCTACCGGGAGGGAGTATGAAAGAGACGCACAAGACGGCGGGTTTCAGTCTCGGCGGCATCGCCGCCGCGATCGGGTCGGCCGTGTGCTGCGCGGGGCCCGTGGTGGCGGTATCGCTCGGAGTGTCGGGCGCGGCGTTCGCGTCTGTCGAGCCCTTCCGTCCGTACTTCCTGTTGCTCACGGCCGCCTTCCTCGCAGCGGGCTTCTGGCTGCTGCATCGCGAGGAGCGGAAGGCCTGCGAACCGGGCAGAACCTGCGCTGACCCTGCGGCGCGCCGCAGGATGAAGGTCATGTTGTGGGTGGCGACAGTCGTGGCCCTGGTGTTCGCGACGTTTCCCGCCTGGCTGGGACTCGTGCCGGGGATCGCTGCCGAGCCCGACCGCACGGAGATCCGAAGCGTGGTGACGCCCGCCGAAGGGACTCACCCTGCGGAGACCGCCTCGCCGCTCCGGTCCGTCGCGCTGGACGTCAACGGCATGACCTGCGAGGGATGCGCGGCGTCGGCCCGCCTCGCCGCGGCGCGCATCTCCGGCGTGCAGGCGGCGACCTTCAGTTACGAAGACGCCGGAGGCACGGTGACCTTCGACCCCGACGTGACGACCGTGGAAGAGATCGTGGCGGAGCTTGCCCGCATGACGGGCTTCGTGGCGACCGAGAAGGAACCCGGTTCGAGCGCGGACGCCGGCCACGATCCAGTCTCCGCCGTGGACGCCGGCCACGATCCCGAATAGCACCGAGAGGACTGCCCAGCCCATGGAAGCGAAACGATATCAACTCGCGATCGTCGGCGGGGGATCGGCGGGCTTCGCCGCGGCGATCCGAGCCGCGGAGAGCGGAGCCGGAGTCGTCATGGTCAACTCCGGCACAATCGGAGGGACCTGCGTAAACGTAGGGTGCGTTCCGTCCAAGACTCTGATTCGCGCGGCGGAAGCGAGACATCGGGCGGGCTTTCACCCCTTCGCGGGGATCGGCCACCACCAGCCGGCGGTGGACTGGCCCGCGGTGCGGGCCGCGAAGGATGACCTCGTCACGGAGCTGCGCACGGCGAAGTACGAGGAGGTCCTGGCCGCCCATCCCGGAATCGACTTCATCTCCGCACGGGCCTCACTGCTTCCCCACGGCGGGCTCGAACTGGAGGACGGGCGATCGATCCGCGCTCGATCCGTCATCATCACCACGGGCTCCTCACCGTGGGTGCCTGACGTTCCGGGACTGCGCGAGGCCGGTTTCGTCGACAGCACGGGTCTCCTGGAGATGGAAGCCCTTCCTGATTCCCTGGCAGTGCTGGGAGCCGGATCGGTCGGTCTCGAGCTGGCCCAGGCGTTCGCGCGGCTCGGCGTCGAGGTGACCGTGCTCGCCCGGTCCCGCCTCCTTTCCAGCCACGACCCGGCGCTCGGCTCGGAGCTAGCGCGCCATCTCGAGGCCGAAGGCCTCAGGATACGGACTGGTGTCCAGGTAGCATCCATCGAGTCGGCGCCGCACGGTCGACGCATCCGCTTCGCAAGCGGGGCCGGCGACGAGGAGATGCTGGACGTGGCGAAGATCCTCTTAGCATCCGGACGCCGGGCGAACACGGCAGGTCTCGGGCTGAAGGCCGCAGGCGTGAAGCTGGGCCCGCACGGCGAGATTCTCGTCGACGCATCGTGCCGGACATCAAGCCCCCGCATCTTCGCTGCGGGGGACGTCACGGGCGGTCCTATGCACGTGTACGTCGCGGCGAAGGCGGGGCAGGTCGCTGCGGACGCGGCACTCGGCCTGCCGGAATTGCTCGATCTCTCCATTCTGCCCAGAGTCACGTTCACGGATCCCGCCGTTGCGGCGGTCGGTCTCACCGAAGATGAGGCGCGGGCGACCGGACACGAGCCGGTGAGCACGACGCTGCCCCTCGACAAGGTGCCGCGCGCCCTCGCGGCGAGGGACACGCGGGGGTTCGTCAAGCTCATCGCGGACGGTCCGACCCGACGGCTTCTCGGAGCGCACATCCTCGCCCCGGAGGCGGGAGAGATGATCATGGAGCCGGCCCTGGCCGTCCGCACCGGCATGACCATCGAGGACCTGGCTTCGATGTTTCACCCCTACCTGACTCACGCCGAGGGGATCAAGCTCGCGGCACTGGCGTTCGACAAGGACGTGGCGAAGCTGTCCTGCTGCGCCGCGTAGTCGGGGCCCCGCCCCTTGGTCCTTTCCCCCGGCCGGACACCCGCAACCTGTTGAGGTGACAGTGGATCTCGACCTGGTCGTCATCGGCGCAGGCACAGGCGGCATGGGAGTGGCCCGCATGTGTGCCAGCGCGGGCTGGAAGGTCGCCATCATCGACAGCGAGCCCTACGGCGGCACGTGCGCGCTGCGCGGATGCGATCCGAAGAAGATGCTGGTCGGCGTCACGGAGTCGCTCGACCTGGCCATGCGCATGAACGACAAGGGTCTCATGGCGGACGACCTGGGCATCGACTGGACCCGCCTCATGGCCTTCAAGAGGACATTCACCGACCCGACGCCGGAGCGGGCGGCCAGGGGACTGAGGAAGCTGGGGGTCGAGACGCTGCGTGGCACGGCGCGGTTCGTGGGTACGCGGGAGCTCGACGTCGACGGTCGCCGGCTCGCGCCACGGTTCATTCACGTCGCGACCGGGGCGCGCCCGGCCACACTGGGGATCCCGGGAGAGGACCTCTTGACGACGAGCACCGGCTTCCTAGAGCTGGAAGCACTCCCACCGAGGATCGCGTTCGTCGGTGGCGGATTCATCTCTTTCGAGTTCGCGCACATCGCGCGCCGGGCAGGCGCCAGGGAGGTGACGATCCTGCACCGCGGACCGCGGCCGCTGGCCCATTTCGATCCGGACCTGGTCGACCTCGTGATCCGGCGCTCACGCGAGCTTGGGATCGATGTGCGGCTCGAGCACTGCGTCGATGGTGTCGAGCGGGGTCCGGCTGGTCTGCGGGTCGCGGTTTCGACCCCGGCCGGTCCGACGAACGTCGACCTGGACCTCGTGGTTCACGGTGCGGGGCGGGTACCGGCGATCGACGAGCTGGACCTTCCAGCCGCAGGCGTCGATGCGGGAGACCTGGGCATCAGAGTGCACGAATCGATGCGGAGCGTGTCGAATGCCGCCGTGTTCGCCGCAGGAGACTGCGCGGATACCGGAGCGCCGCCACTGACTCCCGTGTCGGCATTCGAAGCCCGGGTCGCGGCCAAGAACCTGCTTGCGGGGCGGGACGAGCGACGCGTAGCGTACCCACCGATCCCGAGTGTGCTGTTCACGATTCCACCGCTCGCGAAGGTCGGGCTCCTCGAGCAGGAGGCGGCCGCGCAGGGGCTCGAGGTGGAGGTCCACCACCGGGAGACTGCCGGCTGGTACTCGTCTCTGCGCGTCGCCGAGACGTGTACGGCGTTCAAAGTCCTGGTCGAGAAGCAGACCAGGCGTGTCGTCGGCGCACACCTGCTGGGCCCCGGGGCGGAGGAACAGGTCAACGTGCTGGCGGCGGCGATGGCAGCGGGGGCCGACGCGAATCACATCAAGGGAATGGTCTTCGCCTATCCCAGTTATGCGTCGGACCTCGCCTCCATGGTGTAAGGAGGCGCGGCGAATCGCGGGACCACGTCGCCGCCCACCGACGAGCAGTGGCGGGAGATCTCTGCGCGAGACGACGAGCGGCAGGCTCGCGCTGGCGCCCGAGCGCCCGGGAGTCCGCGAAACCGGTACCCCGAGGTGACGCCCGCCGGACGATTCGACTATCCTGGGCGGTGAGATCGGCCCGGGCCGAGGCGGGCCGGGCCGAACGGGAGCACCGGAGAGGAAGGAGCCCGGGATGTCGAAGCGAAGCGAGCCGCGGGGCGCGGCCTGGCCGGACCTGCCGCTGGACGCGTGGAGCGAAACGTACGCCACGCTCCACCTGTGGCTCCAGATCGCGGGGAAGATCCGTGTGGCCGGGAGTCCCTGGGTCAACCATTCGTGGCACTGCACGCTGTACGTGACGCCGCGGGGCCTCACGACATCTCCGATCCCGCACGGCGAGCGCTCCTTCCAGGTCGACTTCGACTTCCTGTCGCATCGGCTCCAGGTAGCGGCCAGCGACGGACGGACCGGCGGGTTCGCGCTCGAGCCGCAGTCCGTTGCCAGCTTTCACGGACGGCTGATGGACGCGCTGCGCGGGATGGACCTCCAGGTGGAGATCCATGGCCGCCCGAACGAGGTCGCCGATCCGATCCCGTTCGCCGAGGACGAGACCCACGACGCCTACGACGCGGAGTACGCGCAGCGGTTCTGGCGGGTGCTTCTCCAGGCCGACCGGGTGATGAAGCGGTTCCGGGCCGAGTTCATCGGGAAGTGCAGTCCCGTCCACTTCTTCTGGGGCGCCCCGGACCTCGCGGTCACCCGCTTCTCCGGCCGGGAGGCGCCCGAGCATCCCGGCGGCATCCCGAACCTTCCGGACTGGATCACGCGCGAGGCCTACTCGCACGAGGTGAGCAGCTGCGGCTTCTGGCCGGGCGGCGGCCCCATCCCGTATCCGGCGTTCTATTCCTACGCCTATCCCGAGCCGCCGGGCTTCGCGGACGCCGAGATCCGGCCCGGGAAGGCGTACTACAGCACCGACCTCCGGGAATTCGTCCTGTCCTACGACGCCGTCCGCCTGTCGGACTCCCCGGACGCCACCTTGCTCGAGTTCCTCCGGTCGACGTACGAAGCGGCGGCGGATCTCGGCGACTGGGAGCGGGCCGCGCTGGAACGCGCCGGCCCACCCGGACCGGGCGTGGCGGGAGGCGGGGCGTGACGCGGGCCGGCCGCAAACGGCCCTGCCCGGCGCGCCTGCGCTGCGCCATCCTCGCGGCGGCGGTCTGCATGGGGCTCGCCGGGGCCCCCGCACGCCTGGCCGGCCAGTCCGAGGGCCTGGGCATGCTGTCCTTCCCGAGCTCCGGGGCCCCGGGCGCGCAGCACGCGTTCCTCCGCGGTATGCTGCTCCTGCACAGCTTCGAGTACGAGGATGCGGCCGAGGCCTTCCGGGAAGCCCAGGCGGTGGATCCCGGCTTCGCCATGGCCTACTGGGGCGAGGCGCTCACCTGGCAGCGGCTGCTGTGGGGCCAGGACTTCCTGTCCGAGGCGCGCGCGGCCCTCGCGAAGCTGGGGCCGGATCCGGCGGCCCGGGCCGCGAAGGCCGGCACGGCGCGCGAGCGGGCTTACCTCGTCGCGCTCGAGACGCTGCTCGGCGACGGGACCCTGGACGAGCGCGCGCGCGGGTTCGAGCGCGGGATGGCGGCGGTGCACACAGTGTATCCGGAGGACGACGAGGCCGCCGCGTTCCACGCCCTGTCGATCCTCATGGCCGGGGACCCGCGGGATCCGGCCACGGCGGCCCGGTCGGCCGCCCTCGTGGAGGACGTGGCGCGCCGGAACCCGTATCATCCCGGGGCGATCCACTACCTGATCCACTCCTACGACAGCCCGGTGCTGGCGCCCCTCGGCCTGCACTGGGCCCGCGTGTATTCGCGTCTCGCGCCGGAGGCAGAGCACGCTCTCCACATGCCCTCCCACATCTTCATCCACCTCGGGATGTGGGACGAGGTCGCCGCCTCCAACGAGGCGTCGATACGCGCCTCCTACGCCTGGGTCGCGCGGAAGGGACTCGGCGTCCTGGACCTCGACTTCCACAGCCACCAGTGGCTCTCCTACGCGTACCAGCAGCAGGGGCGACGCGCCGCCGCGCGGGCCGTCACCGACACGGTGTTGCGCCTGCTGGAGGGGCGCGACGTGAGCGGCCGGCACTGGAACGTCGCGAACGGGATCCTCATCCAGCAGGTCCAGTGGGGGTTCGAGACGGGCGACTGGTCGTGGTTCGACGGGCGCGCGATCCCGGCGGTCGATCCCGCCGGGGGCTTCCTGCCCTACGCGCTGCCGCTGTACGGCCACGGGATGGCGGCTGCCGCACGCAGCGACGGCGAGACCGTCGTACATGTGACGCGGGCGCTGCGGGCCGAAGGCGGACCGAATCCCGCGGCCCGGAGGGTCATGGCCGGACAGGTCGAGGCGCTGCTCGCCCTGCGGACGGGTGACCGGGAGCGCGCCGCCGCCCTGAGCACGGACGCGGTGCGCGACGCGGCGTCGTTCCGGGTCGGGTCACCGGCCGTGTTCCAACCGCCCTTCGAGCTGCACGGCGAGATCCTGCTCGCGGCGGGCCGGCACGCGGAGGCGGCCGCCGCCTTCGACCGGGCGCTCGAGGGCCACCCGCAGCGCGCCCGGTCCCTGCTGGGTCGCGCCCGGGCCGCCGCGGGGGCCGGGGATGAGGAGGCGGCGACGCGGTTCTACGGCCTGCTGGTGGAGATGTGGGACCGGGCGGATCCCGGGCTTCCGGGCCTGGACGAGGCGCGGCGGGGCGCGGCGGGCGACGACGCGAACTGAGCCGGCGGCGCGAACTGAGCCGGCGACGGCGGGCGAGGCCACCGCCGGCTCCGCGCCCGGCCCGCTCCGGTACCGGTCAGCGGGACTCGACCGGAATCATCAGGTGCGCGTAGGGCGTGCCCGGCCACATGACCCACGGGCCGCCGTTCCGGTGATCCGTCGAGATGCCGTCGAGCAGCGAACGGTCCGGCACGAGGAGCATCAGGTGCGCTCCGAGCCCCGTGACCCAGTCCTCCGGACCTGTCGGCTCCGTGGCGAACGGGTCGGAGTTGCTGACCGGCGAGTCGCCCTGGAGCATGTACGCGATCCCGAGCGCATCGTACGACGGGTCTTCCCCGTTCATGTAGGCGTGGAGGAAATTCAGCCAGGGATCGTTGACGCACCACGGATCGTCGCCCTCGGTGTCGGGGCGGTCCGGAAGACACGTCCAACCGTTCGTCCCTTCGCGCAGGACGTTCATCTCCCAGTCCATGATCGTCGCGTCGTCCGAGATCGACGCGGGTCCGGCGCTCATGGCGCTCGCGATCCGCGCGTCCTGGGCAAGGGCACCGGAGGTGAGAAGGAACAGGGCCGCGGCAGCGGCGGAGAGGGTACGGAGCATACGGCCTCCCGGCTTGAAGGGCCGGCGACGGCGAGCTGGCCCGGACCGTCGCCGCTATGACCCAGCATACGCAAGAAGTCCGGAAGGGGGAACCTCACCCGCCGCGGACTTCCGGGGGGCCGGAGGCCGAGGGCCATGGCGGCCCGCGGGCGCGGGCGCTCCGCTCGCGCTATGATCGTCCCGATCGATCCGCATCGGCCTGGCCGGAGGCGCCCGCGGCGCCCGGGGTCTCCGCTCCCGCGCCGACCCGCTCCGGCCCGGCGCCGCGCCCGAGAGAGACGATGAACAGATCCCTCCGCTCCCTCGTCCTGCTCCTGGTCTTCGCGTGCGGCCCGACGCTCGCCAGCCCCGCGGCCCTACCCGCGCAGGAGGACGTGCGCGCCCTCCTCGAGGCGAACGCCGTCATCGAGCAGAAGGTCATGGTCCCGATGCGCGACGGCGTCCGCCTGGCAGCCGACGTGTACCGGCCGAAGGACGGCGGGCCGTTCCCCGTCGTCTTCTCGCGCACCCCGTACAACTTCAACTCGTGGCGGGACGGCGAGTTCAGCGACCGGACCTACCGCGATGCGTGGGAGGCGGTGCGACACGGGTACGTCTACGTGGTGATGAACGAGCGGGGCCGCTTCTTCTCGGAGGGCGAGTGGGACATCCTCGGCCCGCCGCGAACGGACGGCTACGACGCGTTCGAGTGGATGTCCCGGCAGCCGTGGTTCGCCGGGCGGGCGGTGACGGCCGGCTGCTCGTCCACGGCGGAGTGGCAGATGGGGGTCGCCTCGCTGGACCATCCGGCGCACACGGCGCTCGTGGCGCAGGGATACGGCGCCGGCGTGGGACGAATCGGGACCTGGTACGAACAGGGGAACTGGTACCGGGGCGGCGCCGAGCAGATGCTGTTCTTCGCCTGGCTGTACGGGGTCCAGAACGACCAGCGTCCGATGTTCCCGGCCGACCTGTCGCGGGAGGATCGGGTCCGGGTCTCGCGCTACTTCGACCTCGCGCCGGAGATGCCGCGGGTGGACTGGTCGGAGGCGCTCCGCCACCTCCCGCTGGCGGACATCCTGCGCAACGTGGACGGGCCGGAGGGGCCCTTCGAAGACATGATCCGGCGCACGCCAGACGATCCGGCCTGGTACGAGGGCGGGCTGTTCCACGACGACATGCCGTTCGAGAAGCCGGCCCTCTGGTTCGTGTCGTGGTACGACGTGTCCGTCGGACCGAACCTCGCCCTGGTGGACCACGTGCGACGGAACGCGAAGAGCGCCGAGGCCCGGGACCATCAGTACATCCTGATCGCCCCCACCCTGCACTGCGCGTTCCGGCGCGCCACGGAGAACACCGTGGTGGGCGAGCGGAGCATGGGCGACGCGCGCTGGGACTACGAAGCGCTGCTGGAGGGATGGTACGCGCACTGGCTGGAGGGCCGGGACACCGGGCTGCTCGACACGCTGCCGCGGGTCCGGTACTTCACCATGGGCTCGAACGAGTGGCACGCGGCGGACGCGTGGCCGCCGCCCGAAGCGGAGTCTGTCACGTATTTTCTGGACAGCGGCGGGAACGCGAACTCGCTGGACGGAGACGGCCGGCTCGTTTCGACGCCGCCGGCCGCCGACCGGCCCGATGCGTTCATCTACGACCCGTTCAACCCGGTCCCGTCGCACGGGGGCAACGTGTGCTGCACCGGCAACGCGGTGCGGGGCGGAGCGTTCGACCAGCGGGGGATCGAGAAGCGCGCGGACGTCCTGGTGTACACGACCGATCCATTCCCGGACGGGGTCGAGGTGTCGGGCAACATCGGCGTCACCCTGCACGTCTCGTCCGACGCGCGGGACACGGACTTCACGGTGAAGCTGGTGGACGTTTCGCCCGACGGGACGGCCTGGAACCTGGACGAGACGATCCAGCGGGCGCGCTACCGCGAGGGCTACGATCGGCAGGTGTTCATGGAACCCGGCGAGGTCTACGAGCTCGAGCTGGGGCCGCTGGCCACGAGCAACTGGTTCAGGCCCGGGCACCGGATCCGCATCGAGGTCTCGAGCTCGAACTTCCCCCGCTTCGCGCGCAACCTGAACACGGGTGGCCGGACCTGGGACGAGACCGAGGGCGTCGTGGCCCGCAACGTCGTGCACCACTCCGCGGAGCACCCGTCGCAGGTCCGGCTTCCGATCGTCCGCCGGGAGCCGGGGGACGGCGGCGGGTGAGCGGCGTGCGGCGCCTCCATGTCCGCGGCGAGGAGGAGGTCGTGGCGGCCGTCCGCGAGGCCCGAGATGCCGGCTTCCGCCTGCGGGTAGCGGGGGCCGGCGGGTCCAAGAGCGCCGTGAACGCGCCGGCCGACGTGGTGCTCCACCTCGAGGGGCCGCTGGCCGGGCTGCCGGGGGACGGCACGGCGGGGGACGGCACGGCGGCGAGCGGCACGGCGGACGGCGGCTCTCCGGCGGGTCGCCTCGTCACCGTGCCCGCGGGGCTCACGACGGGCGCCCTGCACCGGGCGCTCCGGGCGCGCGGCCTGTCGCTCCCCACGGTGGGAGAGTGGACCGAGGCGACGATGGCGGGCTCGCTGGCCACCGCCACGCACGGCGGCTCCGCCCGGCACGGGATCATGGCCACCTCCGTGCACTCCGTCCGGCTCGTGGACGGCCGGGGAGAGATCGTGGAGCTCGCGGCCGGCGACCCGGACTTCGCCCACGCCGCGGTGTCGCTGGGCGCGTTCGGCGCGCTTACCTCCGTCACTTTCCGCTGCGAGGAGCGCTTTCGTCTGCGGCTCGCGACCGACGTGATTCCCTTCGAGGAGTACCTGCGCGACCCGGTGGCCCACGAGTCGGCATCGGAGTTCCACGCTTCCGTGTGGGTCACGAGCGCCCGGCGGGTGGTGCGGTTCGCCGCCGACCGGACCAGCGCCGGCGCCGGCCGCCCGCCGGTGCCGCGCCGGGAGCGGTTCGGGCGCCGCACCGCGGTGGCGACTCTCCTGTCGCGCCGCCTCGGGATCCACGGCGGGCGTCTGTTCGACCGCCTGTTCCGGCACACGGCCGAGGGGGAGAGCGGCGCGATCCTCTCGCCGCTCGAGGTGCCGGCCCGCGTGGCGCGGTTCCGCAACGTGGCGAACCGCGTGCGGCGGCGGCTCGCGGTGGAGCTGGCGATCCCCGCCGGCGATGCGGCCGATGCCCTGCCGCGCTTCGAGGAGCTGTTCCGGCGCGACCCCGGGCCGCTGAACAACCCCATCGGACTGCGCATGAACCCGGCCGACCGGTTCACACTCAGTCCCTGCGTGGAACGCGACACCCTGTGGCTCGACATCTTCTGCGATGACCGTCGCCGGTTCGTGGAACGGCTCGCGGCCCTCGCCGAGGAGGTCGACGCCCGCTGCCACTGGGGCAAGTCGCAGGTCCTGCCGCCGGCCTACCTGCGGGGCGCGTATCCGGGCTGGGAGGACTTCCGGGCCGCCCGCGCCCGGTTCGACCCCGACGAGGTGTTCGCGAACCGCTTTACCGATGCGCTTGGCCTCACCGGGCCGGGCGATCCGGCGTGAGCGGGGCCCTTCCGTCCGGCGGTCGCGGCTCGGCGGCCGCGACCCGTCTCGTCGCGATCACGGGCGGCGGCGGGTTCATCGGTCGCGCCGTGGAGGCGCGGCTGCGGGGCCGGGTCCGCCTGCGGGGCCTGTTTCGCGGTCCGTCGTCCCTCGCGGACGCCTGGCGGGAGCGGGGACACGAGGTCGTAATGGGGGACCTGGCGGACGAGGCGGCCCTCGCGCGCCTCGTGGAGGGGGCCGGTGCGGTGATCCACCTCGCGGCGCGCATGCGGAAGGACGATCCCGCGGCGAGCCGGGCGGTGAACGTGGAGGGTACGGGGCGCCTGGCGCGGGCGGCGGCCGCGGCCGGCGTGGCGCGCCTCGTCTACGTGAGCTCGATCTCCGTGTTCGCCGCCACGCGGGCTCCCGGCAGGACGGTGACCGAAGACCTCGAGCCGGAGCGGATCGACCGGCTGAATCCCTACAGCGCCACGAAGTACGAGGGCGAGCGGGTGGTGCGCGAGCTCGCGGCCCGGGGCGAGGGCCCGCCGTTCGTCATCGTGAGGCCGACGAACGTCTTCGGTCCGGGGGGACGCTCGTGGTTCGTCGACTGGGCTTCGCGCCTGCGGCGGTTGCCGGTCGTGCCCGGCGGCGACGTGGACGTGGACCTGGTCCACGTGGACGACGTGGCGGAGGCGCTCGCACGTGCGGCCGAGGTCCCGGCCGCGGCGGGCGAAGTCCTGCACGTCGGGGGCGGACCCGTGCGGCTGGCGGACTACCTCGTGGCGCTCGGTGCGGAGATCGGGTTGCGGGTGCGGCGCCTGCCCGCGCCGCTCGACCTCCTGGCCCGGCACGCGATCGAGCGCGGCCACCGTGTCCTGAAGGGGGAGCAGATGTCGACGCCCCTCACCCGCTCCCTGCGCGTGCCGTCGGACAAGGCCCGGCGCGTGCTCGGCTACGAGCCGCGGGTCGCCCTGGCCGAAGGGCTGCGGGAGACGGCGCGCTGGTACCGGGAGGAGGAGCGCGCAGACACGAAGGACCGCTCGTGATGCATGGGGGGTACCGAACTCTCTGTACCTGTACAGTTGTACGGGTACAGTAAGTCGCCCCCCCCCACGCTTCCCGGCCGTTCCCGCCTCAGCGCAGGACGCCTCGCTTCGCCATCGCCCGCGCGTACAGCCACAGCGCCAGCGCCACCACGAAGATCACGCCGGAGAACGCGACCCCCCCGCCTCCCATGACCGCCGCCCCGTCCGAGAGCACGAAGTTGTGGAGCGAGGTCAGGACCATGGCCAGGAAAGAGACCAGGAACACGGGCGCCGCGAGACGCTTCCGCAGCAGCAGCAGGACCGTCCCCAGCAGGCCGCCCCAGACGGCGATCGCCCAGGCCGCCACCACCCACGTGGGGAAGCCGTAGAAGAAGTCGAGCTGCTCGGGCGTGAACTTGCCCATGTACGACTCGTTCTGCGTCTCCGTCATCAGGTAGTCGTACGCGCCCATCAGATTCCACAGCAGGGCGAGGATCCCGACGATCCACAGGTGACGGGGCGGACGCGACGCGACACCGTCTTCGGTCATGGGTGCCTCCTGGTCGGGAGTTGGCGGGGGAGGCGGGCGGCGTTACGGTCTCGGCATCCGGGCAGGCACCGGTTCCGCCTCCGAGCGCTCCAGCATCGCCACGGCAGGGCCGCGCGTCCAGTGCCGGGCGCCGGGGTCCGGGCCGGGGCGGCGGCCGCGCGCCCGAAGGCGATGGACCCGGCCGGCTGTGACCCCGGCGCGAAGCGCGCGAGAGAACGAACGAGTGCCTATCTTTCCCTTAGGAGGCGCCCATGCGACGAAACGTTCTCTTCGTGTTTCTTCCGATGCTCGTGTCCGTCCTCGGGGCGTGCGGCGACGATGCGACAGGCCCCGACGATCGCGACACCGGCGACCCGGTCCCGACGGGAACCGACCTGCGCGCCGTGACCACAGGCGGCGGACACGCCTGCGCCCTTCTGGCGAGCGGTGCCGCCTTCTGCTGGGGCCGGAACCGGGACGGACAAGTCGGAGACGGCTCCCGGGTCAACCGCCACACCCCTGTGCCGATCGCCGCGGACACGGCGTTTCGCGCGATCTCGGCCGGCTGGACGCACACCTGCGCCGTGGACATGGCAGGCGCCGCCTTCTGTTGGGGAGAGAACTCCGGGGGACAGCTCGGGGATGGCACCCGCGAGCCGCGCCCCACCCCGGTGCCGGTAACGGGAGAAGCGCGCTTTCAGTCGATCCACGCGGGGTGGTTTCACACGTGCGGCCTGACGTTAGACGGCGAGGCGCTCTGCTGGGGTTCCATCGATTCCGGTGCTCTGGACCTGCCCCCCGAGCCCGTCCCGGTCGCACAGGGCCTCCGCTTCCGGCAACTGGGCACCGCCGATTCTCTCGTCTGCGGATTGACGGTGGACGACGAAGTCTACTGCTGGGGCAAGATCTTCGCCGCGGAGTGGATGTCGAGTCCGCTCCGGCTCGCCGACGGGCTCGTCGGACACCGGATCGCGACCGGCGCGGGCTTCGTGTGCTGGCTGAACCCTGCAGGCTCGAGTTCGTGCCTGCTGGGGATCGATGCGATCCCGGACCTCGGGTTCCACGGGCCGTACGAAACGCCCACAGGACTGCCGCCCTTCGCGCGCCTGGCGGCCGGGGTGTATCCGCTGTGCGGCCTCGCGTCGGATGGCCGCGCCTTCTGCTGGTCGATGACCGACGCATGGCGCTGGGGGCAGGACGAGCACCCGGAGGAGCCGCCGCCGTTCTCGGAACCGACCGAGATGCCTTCCCCTCCTCTCGCGAGCCTCCATCGCTCGTGGGGTTTCTCCTGCGGCCTCGGCCTCGTGGATATGCCGGCCACGCAAGTCTACTGCTGGGGCTCCAACGGCGACGGCCAGCTCGGCGATGGAACCGCCGAAGTCAGCGACGTCGCAGTCCGGGTGCTGCTCCCCTGACGCCCCTCGAAACTCGCCCGGCCCGCGCCGCGCGCGAGCCGGTCGCGGGCATCCTACATTGTGCCCCGGACGGTCCGCGAGACGGGACACGAACATGGGGAGATCGGCTTGGACCTGAGAATCACCGGAACGGTCGTGCAGATGCTCGAAGAGCAGTCCGGCGAGGGGCGCAACGGCCCCTGGCGGAAGCAGGACTTCATCCTCGAGACGGACGGGGACTACCCCTCGAAGGTCTGCATCACGCAGTGGGGCGACGACATCGACAAGTTCGGCCTCGCCGAGGGCGATCGCCTGACCGCGCGCATCGACATCCGCAGCCGCGAGTACAACGGCCGCTGGTACACGGACGTGAAGGCGTGGCGGGTGGAGAAGGAGGTGGCCCCGGGCGCAGCCGGCGCGGAGCCGGGCTCGGGACCGGGAGCCGGGCCGGGAGCCGGGCCCGGCGCGGCCGGCGAACTCCCCCCGCCGCTGGACGACGACGATCTTCCGTTCTGAGCGAGGTTCGTCGCCTGACGTGCCTCCGACCGGTGGGAGTTCGTCCGACCCCGGCGGCTGCCGGTGCGGAGGCAACCCGGCGCCAGGATCGCCCGAGCCGACCCGCCCGTGACCTGGCCCCTCCTCGCGCTCATCACCGCCCTGCTCTACGGCCTGCAGGGCGCCTGGACCAAGCGGCTCACGGACCGGGTGCCGGCCCTCGTGGCGGCGTGGGCGATCTTCGCGTTCGCGTTCCCGCCGCTGGCCGGCTACCTCGCGCTGCAGGGGATGCCGGAGGTCGAGCCCGTCTTCTGGCCGGCGCTCCTGACCACGAGCGCCCTCGGGCTCCTCTCCTTCTTCCTCTACGCCTCGGCGATCCAGCGCGGAGACGTGGGCCTCACCGTGCCGCTGCTCGCCCTCACGCCGATCCTGCTCGTGCCGGTCGAATGGCTCCTGCTGGGGGACGTGCCGGGCCTGCGGGGACTCGCCGGCATCGCGCTCGTCGTGGCGGGGGTGTACCTGCTGAACCTGCGCGACCTGCGCCACGGGCCGCTGGCGCCCCTGGCCGCGCCACTGCGTGACCGCGGGGCGCGGCGGATGCTGGCCGTCGCGGCGCTCTGGTCGGTGAGCGGCGTCGTGGACCGGATCGCGGTGAACGCGTCCTCGCCCGCCCTGTACGGCGTGTGGCTCACGGCCCTTCTCGGGCTCGGATTCCTGCCGCTCATGGCGTGGGCCCGGCGGCGGGAGCGGGAGCGGGCCGGTGAGGCCGGCGGCGGTGAGGCCGGCGGCGGGACCGGGCCCGGGGGCAGGGCCAGCGGGGGAGTCGGAACGGACTCCGCCCCCGCCCCGTCTCACGACGGGTCGCTGCGCCGCAACGCCGGGGCGCTCGCCGTGCAGGGGCTCCTGTTCGCGGCGATGTTCGTCGCGCAGATGGAGGCGCTGCGGCTCACCCTGGCCGCGAACGTGGTGACGATCAAGCGGAGCGGCGCCCTCGTCACGGTGCTGCTGGGCGGCCTCGCGTTCGGCGAGCGGGACCTGCGGGCCCGGCTGCTGGGCACGGCGGTGACGGTGATCGGCGTGCTGCTGGTGGCGGGCGGGTGACACCCGGGAAGGCGGTGGGTATCGCCCTGCTCGCGCGGGACTCCAGCGGGAGGACACCATGGCCGTGCGCGTAGTGCGGCTCGGAACGGACCGCACCCCCGGGGAGGGGCTCCGCATCGGCACGGTCCGCCGTCCGCCGCGGGGCGTCCCGAAGAGCGAGTTCGCCTCGGGCAACTGGTACGACGTCTGGCTCCCGAACATCGCTCCGAGCGCCGAGCTCGTGAAGCTCGGGCAGGCCGCGGAGAGCGAGCGCGACTGGAAGGCGTTCGCGCGGAAGTACAGGGCGGAGATGAGGGACCCCGAGAAGAGCCGCGTGCTGGACCTGCTCGCGGCCCTCTCGCACGAGGCCGACTTCTCGGTGGGGTGCTACTGCGAGGACGAGGAGCGCTGCCACCGCTCGGTGCTGCGGGGCCTGCTGGCCGAGCGCGGCGCCACGATCGCCTGATGCGGGGCGCGCCCTGCCGCCGGGTGGCCCCACCGATGTAGACTGGAGCGGGCCGCGGACCCGGTCGCTTCCGGGCCTTGGCCGGCCGTTCACCCGAACAAGCGTGAGGCTCCCCGGTGCGTACTTTTCACCCGTTTTTTTTCAGGAAGTGTCGGCCCGCAAGGCGCGGGGCGCTTCCTCGGCCACGCCGGTCCGCCCCGCGACGCGGCCGGGGCAGGTGGCCGACGCTTCCTGCTGTTCTCGCGCTCTCCGTGGCCGCCGGAGCCGCCTGCCGGCAGGCGCCCGAGGCGCCCCTGACCGGGACGGCACCGACCTCGAGCCCCTTCCTCTACGTCTGGGCGGGAGCCGAGAACGAGGGGGACAGCGACTTTCTCGCCGTGATCGATACCGACGCGGCATCGGAACGGTACGGCGAGCTCGTGGCGAGCGTCCCGGTCGGTCTCCGCGGCATGGCCCATCACTCCGAGCACGTGATGCCGCGGGGGGACACGCTGTTCGTGAACGCGTTCCACGCCGGGGCGAGCTTCCTGATCGACCTCTCCGACCCGTACGCTCCCGGGGTCGCGGGCTCGTTCCGGGAGATGGGCCCGTACACGTATCCGCACACGTTCGAACGACTGTCGGGCGGAAACGTGCTGGCGACGTTCCAGACGAAGGGGGACGGGAACGAGGTCGCGGGAGGCCTGGTGGAGCTCGATCCCGCCGGCAGGTTCGTGCGGGCGGCCGACGCCGCCGATCCCGCCGACCCGGAGCTGCGGGCCTACAGTGCCACCCCGATCCCCGCGATCGACCGGGTGGTCAGCACCACCACGGACATGTGGGGCGAGGCGAGCGGCACGTCGTTCCAGGTCTGGCGTCTCTCCGACCTCGCGCTGCTCTCCACCGTGCGGCTGCCGGAGGGACCGGGGGGCTACGAGCACCGCGATCCCGCGGAAGTCCGCCTCCTGCAGGACAGCGTGACGGCCGTGCTGACGACGTTCCGGTGTGGAATGTACCTGCTCCACGACCTGGAGTCGGACGCGCCGCGGGCGGAGCTCGTGTTCTCGCTTCCGTGGGAGACGTACGACACCGACCAGTGCGCGATCCCCGCGACTCGGGGGCGGTACTGGGTCCAGACGTGGGCGCACTCCGGCGGCTCCGCGCTGCTGTCTCTCGACGTGTCCGATCCGGCGCATCCCGTGGAAGTGGACCGGCTGACCGGCGCCGAGATCGGCGTGGAGGGACCGTGGGAGCCGCACTGGATCTCGATGGAGCCCGGCGGCGACCGGATCGTCCTGACCTCGACCTCGGGCGCCACGCTCCACCGGGTGCTCGTCGTGCGGCTCGACCCGGACACGGGCGAGCTCGCGCTCGATCGGACCTTCCGGGATCCCGGGTCGAGCGAGCCGGGGGTAACCTTCCATCGCACCGCGTGGCCGCACGGCGCGGCGGGGCCGGCCCGTCCGCACGGAGCCGTCTTCTCGCACCCGGCCGCGGAATAGAAAGGAAGCAGTCATGTCCGAAGCCGTTTCCTGGATTCTCCAGTTGTCCGTCCGCGAGGGGCGTCTCGACGACTTCCGGTCGCTGGCGCGGGAGATGGTCGAGTCGACCCGTTCCGAGCCGGGCGCCCTGGCCTACGAGTGGTTTCTCGACGACGACGGAGGCGTCTGCCACATCTACGAGCGCTACGCCGACTCCGGGGCGGCGCTCGCCCACATCGCGACGTTCGGCGAGAGGTTCGCGGAGCGCTTCATGGACTGCGTGGAGCCGAAGGGCGCGTACGTCTACGGGAATCCGGGCCCGGAGGTGCGGAACGCGCTGGACGGGCTGGGCGCGGCGTATCTCGGGCCGCTGGACGGGTTCTTCCGCGGATGACGACCCGGCGCGGGGCCTGGATCCCGCGACGGACCCGGACGCCGTGTCGGGCACCGTCGCGGCAGCAGGCACGCACGCCGTGGCGGGCGGCGGCGATCCCCCTCGTCCTGGCGGCGTGTGTCTTCGCGGCCTGCGCGGAGGCCGGCCGGGGACCCGCGCCCGGCGAGGGGTACGTGGAGGTGGAGGGCGGCCGCGTGTGGTACCGGGTCGTGGGAGAGGGCGCCGGCACGCCGCTGCTCCTCCTGCACGGCGGGCCGGGCGCGCCGAGTTACTACCTGGAGCCGCTCGCGGCGCTCGGCGCGGACCGGCCGGTGGTGTTCTACGACCAGCTCGGCGCGGGCCGCTCGGACCGGCCCTCCGACACGACCCTGTGGCGCGTCGACCGGTTCGTGGACGAGCTCGCGCGGGTGCGGGCGCACCTTGGCCTCGACGAGGTGCACGTCCTCGGGCACTCGTGGGGCACGATGCTGGCCGTGGAGTACATGCGCACGGACCCGGAGGGCGTGCGGAGCCTCGTGCTGGCGAGCCCGGCGCTCAGCGTGCGGCGCTGGACGGAGGACGCGGACCGGCTGCTCGCCATGCTGCCCGACTCGCTGCAGGAGGCGGTGGAGACACACGAGGCGGCGGGCACGACGGGCGACCCGGAGTACCAGGCGGCCATGATGGAGTTCTACCGCCGCCATCTCTCGCTCGCCGACCCGTGGCCGGCCGAGCTCCTGCGGACCTTCGACGAGTTCGGGACGGAGGTCTACGAGTACATGTGGGGCCCGAGCGAATTCACGGCCACGGGCACGCTGCGCAGCTACGAGCGCGAGGACTTCCTGCCGGAGCTCGACCTTCCCGTCCTGTTCACCGCCGGCCGTCATGACGAGGCGACGCCGGAGGCCGCGGCGGCCTATCGGGACCTCGTGCCCGGCGCGCGCCTGGAGATCTTCGAGAACAGCGCCCACATGACGATGCTGGACGAGCCGGAGGCCTACGTGGAGGCGATCCGGGCGTTCCTGGCCGACGTGGAGGCGGCGGCGCCGTGAGCCGCGACGGGATCCTCGCCCGGATCCGCGGTGGGCGGACGGACTCCTTGTTCGACCTCCTCGCGCGCGGCGCCGACCGGGAGGCCCGGGACGCGCACGGGGCGTCCCCGCTGACGTGGGCCAGCGAGCACCTGCGGCCGATACGAACACCCAGAGCCCGGTACCGCTCACACGACACTTAAGACTGAAGAAGAACTTCCGTCGCGGTGACCGACCATCCACCCGGTCGTTGTGCCAGTCGGAATCGAACAACCTCGGTCGCCACTCCGCTTTCCCACTTCGACGCGAAGGTTATCTGGACCGTCGCCAGCCACTCCCCTCTATCCTGGACCAGCTTTCTGAGTGCGACATGAACGCCGGGATGTCGCATGAAGCACGGCGGTTCCGTCCTACCGCACTCGACGGGGTCCGCGACTCGACGATATGCGCGCCGAGAGGCGGATACATATGTGCCAATTGCCTCTACCGATCGAGCCCTTCCGGTCGCGTCGCTCAGATTTGTCGCGAAAGATTCAAGGTCGATGAGCAGCGTCGAATCTGTTTTCGGGTCCATCGGATGACCGCGCTCGAGCGATGCTTCGACGATGGCGACCACAAGCCCGGAGGGATCGGTCTCCTGGGCGCGAGCAGTTGCCCCAGCCTGGAGAACCAGCAGGGCGACAAGCAGCAGTTTCATGACTACCTCCACCTGGGACCGGAGAAGTATGGACTTCCCCGATACAGTATCAATATGCCGGATTGGGACCCCACGTTCCATGCTGACCACACCGTTGGTTGACTTCACCGATATCGCTTTCAGGCCAGCCATAGAGGTGGCCCATTTCGTGAGCCAGAGTACCCTGCAGATTGAAGTTGTTACGGCTGAGGCCCATATCGGTAAGATAAATTGTACCATCATTCACAAAACCATTATACGTTGATACATCAACACATGTGTGATCTGCTATGCAGAATGGAAAGTCCTCGTTCCAGCGCATGAACCCATCCGAATCATCGTAGAGTTCTCTGAGCTGTGTACCGAAACTCCGGCACATCCAGTCTTCATGATTCTGTAGGTTGTTAATGTAATTCAGAGTGTACTCACATTCGATCGAGGAAAATCCATCGGGGCAGCCGTAATTCGCGATGTACCAGTACCAGGTTTGTCCAAGAAACCCTGTCGGCGGACCCGTGGGAGGGTCTGCGTCCCGGCACCCAGCGGCTTGGAAGAGGAGTACTACGAGAGAGAGAGAGAGAGAGAGAGAGAGGAACGGCTCCAGCAGCGCATACGACACCTCCCCGGGCGGCCGCCCGATTGTCGGGGAGGGTGCAGAGTCCGACCGCACGGCGCGCCGGACCCGGGGCCGAACACCCGGGAGAAAGATAGAACGGCCGCCGCAGAGCGGCAAGCGAATCGCCTGGAAGCTTGCATCGGCCGCCCCCCCGATCTCACCCGCCCCCCACCACCGCCGTCGCCCACGTCCGCACCGGCGTAACGAGCGCCTCGGACGGGTCCACCTCCCAGACGAGCGTGTCGCCGCGGACGTCGCCCGCGTTCGAGTCGAGCACGCGGCCGGGGAGGACGAGGCGCAGCTCGATGCCCACGGCGCCGGCGAGGTTCAGGCCGGGCAACGTCGTCTCCAGGAACGTCTCGAGTGCCTCGTCGTCGTCGAGCTCGCGCCGCAGGATCTCCGCGAGCCGGACGGCGTCCACCGCGGGATCGGTTTCGCGGATCGCGTCCGCGGCCAGGCGCGCGGTGCGGACTACGAAGGCTTCGATGAGCGCGTCGTCGTCGGTCCCGGACTCCGGCGTCAGCAGGCCCTCCTCGAACGCCGCCCAGAATCCGGCGCGGATGAGCCCTGCGATCTCGGCGCGCGGTTCCGCGGAAAGACGGGGGTGGACGCGGGCGATCGCCGCACCGAGGACTTCGGTGAAGTGCTCCACCAGGGCGCCGGCCCCGTTCGTCCAGGCGAAGGACTCCTGCCAGGCGAGCGTGTCGCCGGACGGCGACCGCACGAGGAGCAGGTCCACTTCGTTGGCGAACGAGACGTCGCCGAGCCGCAGCCGGCCGATGCGGTCCGCGGCGTGGGCGGGGGTCGTGCCGCGCAGGACGACGGATCCGGAGAGGTCGCTCCAGTCGCCCGCCGCCACGAGGGTCCGCTCGCGCTCCCACACGTGCGTCGTGTCGTCGTCCCCCTCGGTGCGGTGCCGCCAGCCGCGGCTCGCGTCGAGGCCGAGGAGGTGGACGTAGTCGGCCGGCGAAACGGCCGTGTCGGCTTCGCCCGGCGTCACGCGGACGACCTCGATGCGGGTTCCGGCGCCGTCTGCCCCGACCGTGGACGTGATCTCGTATTCCGTGCAGGCCCCGAGCCCCAGCGCGAGGGGAACGAGAAGCGCGCGGAGACCCGCCGCTGAAACGATCGCCCTGCTGTTCATGGCGTACCTTCCCTTCCGCATGCGTTCAGGAGCGCGCGGCGCGCCGCGCGTCCCGGTAGATCGCGAGCAGTCTCGCGGCCGGCACCGGCTCTTGGTCCGCGAGGTCGAGGGCCTCGAGCGCCGCCCGCAGCTCCCCGGCCTGCAGACCGTCGGCGAGGTCGAGGTGCGGCGCCGCGCGCGGCCAGGCCTCCGCGACGCTGGACGCCCCCGGCGGCGGCGCCGTCGCGAGGGCCTGCACCTCGGCCGCGTCCAGCAGCGTCGTGCGGGGCGGCAGGACCGCGAGGAGGTCGCGCAGGCGTCCCAGAGTGACGGTCTCCTCCGCCGCCAGGGCGCGTTCCCACGGAGCGGCGGCCACGACGGAGAGGGCGGCCGTGGTCGCCCCCCGGCCGGTCGCCTCCAGCGCGGCGAGGCGCCGTTCCTGTTCGGCCAGGCGTTCCGCGAGCACGGCCTGGCGCTCGACGAGCCGCGTCCGCTCCACGGCGAGCCCGCCGGCGAGGACGGCGAGCGCGACGGCGGCCGCGGCGAGACCGCCCGCCAGGGACCACGCGGGAAGCTGGCGGCCACGCCCGGCACCCGGGCGGCGCGCCTCCGGTGCGTCTCGCGGGCGCTCCGTCGCAGCCGTACGCGGCACGGCGCCCCGGACCGCCTGCCACATGCCGCGGACGTAGAGGTCCGGTGCGGCGACCTCGAGGTCCTGCTGCGGGGGAGCGGCGAGCAGGCCGCGGACGCGCAGCAGGGCCGCGCACGCGGGGCATTCGGCCGCGTGGCGCTCGAGCTCCCGCAGTGCGTCCCCGTCCGCGGCGAGGTCGTCGAACGCGTCGAGGGTCCGGTGCAGGACCTCGCACTCCTTTCCGTCGTTCATGCCGTCTCCTCGCGTGCTCCCGTGCCGCCCGTTCATGCCCGTTCCTCCCGCGCTCTTGTACCTCCCGCACGCGGCGCGCCCGCCGCTCCCCCGCCCGCCCGGATCCAGTCCGCCAGCCGGCGGCGAGCGGCATGCAGCGTGGTGCGGACCGTGCCACTCTCGATCCCCAGCTCGCGTGCCACCTCCGCCCTGTCCGCTCCTTCCACGTCCACCCGCAGGAAGACGCTGCGCTGCCGCGGACTCAGCGTCCGGGCCGCGGCACCGAGGAGGTCACGGAGTTCGAGGCGCTCGAGCCGAGCCTGGGGGTCCTCGCCGGAGGGGGAGGCGATGTCCCGCAGCGCCGCGTCGCCGGGCAGGGTCTCGTAGCGGGCCCGGCCGCTGCGCACGCGGTCCAGGCACCCGTTCCGATGGATCGCGAAGATCCAGGCCCGGAAGGAGCGGCCCGGCTCGTACCCGTCGAGTTTCGCGAACGCCTTCATCCAGGTCTCCTGCGTGAGGTCCCGCGCCTCGTCCCAGTCGCGCACGTAGCGCCAGGCGGCGGCGAGGAGCGGACGGGTCAGGGAGTCCACCAGGGCACGGGCGCTTCGCTCGTCGCCCCCGCGGCAGTCCTCTGCCAGCGCATCCAGGTGAGCTTCGTTCACGGGCTCCTCGCGCCGTCGGAGATCGAACACCGCGACCGCCTCGATCCACAGGGCCTACGAACGGGGAGACGAGTCCGTTCAAGCGACGGCCGGCCCGCGTCCGGTGCGTTCCCGCCTGTTCCGACCCGCGTCCGGTGCGACTCATCTTGCGCCGGCCGCGCCCCGGCGTGATGGTGGGATCGTCCAGCGCGCCCCGGGCCGGGGCGGCCGGGCACGTCCTCAACTTGCGCAGGAAGACGATGGAACGGGAGACCCGCGCGCGCGGCGGCGGGACAGGCGGCACTTCCTCCACGGCGCTGCCGGGCGACCTTCTCGGGTTGGCTGCGCGCCGGCTCCAGGTGGTGGCGCTCGTCTACTCGGCAGTGTTCTTCTTCGCCGCGATCGCCCCGAACGCGTTCTGCCTCCTCATCGCGCGCAGCAGCCCCGAGGTCATCTGCCACGGCGGCTACTTCACCACGCCGCGCATCATCGGCCCGCCCGTCCTCGCCATCGCCGCCGGGCTCGCAATGTTCGTCTTCGCGCGCTGGGGCCGCGCGACAGTGTCCGCGAAGCTGCGTGCCGGCCTGGTGTTCCAGGTCCTGGGCAGCTTCGCCATCGCGCTGTCGGAGTACCAGGGCGTCGTGTCGGCGGTGCGGTACGCGGGCATGGAACAGGCCGGCGACTCCGGGGGCTTCGGGCTCTCGTGGGTCGCCCCGTGGGTGATGCTGTTCACCGTCATCGTGCCGGCCCGTCCGCGCCGCGCCGTGGCCGCGGCGGTGGCGTCGGTGAGCGCCGTCCCGATCTCGTTCGGCCTGTACCGCGCGCTCGGCATCAACACCGTGCCCCTGGGCCCGGTCGAGTACTTCTTCGCCCTCGTCTTCCCGTACATCCTCGTCGCGACCATGGCGGGGATCGCGGCCCACGTGGTGTACGGGCTCGGCCGGGAGGTGCGGCGGGCGCGCGAGGTCGGTAGCTACCGGGTCGTCGAGCGGTTGGGCGCGGGAGGCATGGGCGAGGTCTGGCGGGCGGATCACCGCTTCCTCGCCCGGCCGGCCGCGGTGAAGCTCATCCGCCCGGAGGCGCTGGGCATGCACGATCCCGTGCAGCGCCGGGTGACCCTGGAGCGCTTCGAGCGCGAGGCACAGGCGACGGCGGGGCTCCGCTCGCCGCACACGGTGGAGCTGTACGACTTCGGTGTGGCCGACGACGGGACGCTCTTCTACGTGATGGAGCTTCTGGATGGCTTCGACCTCGACGCGATCGTGAAGCGGTTCGGGGCTCTTCCCGCCGGGCGGGTCGTGCACCTCCTGCGGCAGGCCTGCCACTCGCTGGGCGAGGCGCACGAGGCCGGCCTCGTGCACCGGGACATCAAGCCCGCGAACCTCTACGCCTGCCGGCTCGGCCGCGATGTCGACCGGCTCAAGGTGCTCGACTTCGGGATGGTGAAGCGCCGCTCGGACGCCGGTCCGCCCGACGCGCAGCTCACCGACGAACAGACCCTCGGCGGAACGCCGGCATGGATGGCCCCGGAGCAGGCGATGGGCGACCCGGTGGACGGCCGGACCGACCTCTACGCCCTTGGCTGCGTGGGCTACTGGCTGCTCACCGGGACGCCCGTGTTCGAGGGACGCACCGCCGTCGAAATGCTCACCCGGCACGTCCGCGAGGTGCCCTCACCTCCCGGGTCCCGCTGCGAGCTTCCCGTGCCCGCGGCGCTGGACGAGGCGATCCTGGCCTGCCTCGCCAAGCATCCGGACGACCGGCCGGCCTCCGCGGACGAGCTGGGCGCGATGCTGGCGGGCGTCGCCGCCGATCCGCCGTGGACCCCGGAACGGGCCCGCGCCTGGTGGGACCTGCACGCGCCGCGGAGTGGGGAGACGGGCGGGGGCCCGTCACCCCGTCACGGCGTGTCCTGAGACCTGAAGGAACCCGGAATGATCGCCTCGATCGCGTGGATGTACGGCAGGGCCCGGATCTCGG
>JAVVDU010000027.1:0-2212 GCA_032251515.1 Gemmatimonadota bacterium | reverse complement strand
GAACCCGGAATGATCGCCTCGATCGCGTGGATGTACGGCAGGGCCCGGATCTCGGGCACCCGGGCCACCTCGAGGTGCGTGATGACGATGGGCATGTCCTCGTAGACCCGTTCGAAGGTCAGGCCCCGGGCGAGAAGATCCGCCAGGGCCGCCTCGAACACGGCCGGCGGCACCAGCGACTGGCCCTTGTCGTCGCTCGGCCGGTCGGCCCCGGGTTCCTTGATCACCAGGAATACGCGGCCGTCCGCCTCCGCGACGCAGGTGGCGAGCGCCGCGTCAGAGAGGTTTCTCCAGGGGTTGAGCTCTTCCGCCGTGCCCGCTTCGGCAACAAGGGTGGCACACGAAGCGGGCGGGTCGGTCGAAGCGACGGGGTCATCGTCCGTGCACGCGGACAGGGCCAGAACGCACACCATGCCTGCCACCGCGCCCGGGCGCAGCAGAGGCCTCGCAGCGGATCTCATGTCGTCGTTCCTCCTCCGGAGGAGAGTGGTCGCGAGCGACCGTTCGGACAGCCCGGGTGTCACCCCGGCGATCGCGCCGGGACCGGGCAGGATGAAGATACGACCTGAGTATCATCAGAATATCATCTGAGCCCGCCAGACCGTTATGCGATCGCCCGTTGCGAGCGTCGGACATGGGGCGATGCTCGGAGGAGCCCGAGACGCAGGCTGAGGCTGAGGCACGGGGGGAGGGATTGCACGGGCCGGGAGTGGATGTTACTATCACGACTGTTACTAACAGCGATGGTAGTAACAGACCACACACCGGAGACCCTCATGCAGAAGCCCGGCGGCATGATCGACCGCGACACCGCATGGCGGCAGTGCAACGAGATGTGGGAGAGTGGGCGTCCCGACCTCTACATCGTCAGGGGACGGCGACGCACTGGTAAGAGCTACCTGCTGAGCAACTTCGCGCGTGCGGTAGGTGGCATCTACTACCAGGCCACGCGGAAGACGGAACGGGCGCAGCTCGCCACGGTGACCCGGATCGTCGGCCGGCGCTTCGACGACCCGGCGTTGCAGCGTCTGAGCTTCGAGACATGGGAGGATCTTTTTTCCTATTCTATCGAGAGGGCAGCGGGCGAGCCGTTCCTGCTGATTCTCGACGAGTTTCCGTATCTCATGGACGCCGCCCCCGCCCTCCCGTCCATCATCCAGTCGCTGTGGGACCATTCGCTGCCGGACACCCGGTTCAAGCTGGTCCTGAGCGGCTCGCACATCACGGCCATGAAGCGCCTTACCGAAGCGGACCAGCCTCTGTTCGGGCGCCGGACGGGCCTGATCCAGGTGGATCCGTTCGGCTATCGGCATGTCGGAGAGTGGGTCCCCGATTACTCGGCGGAGGACAGGATCCGGCTGTACGGCATGGTCGGCGGACTCCCCGGACACCTCGCCCTTATCGACGAGGCGCGGACCCTGGTGGAGAACGTGGCCCGCATCCTCCTGCGCCCCGTCGGCCGGCTGCACGAGGAAGCGCCGCACTCGTTCGACGCCTTCGTGGCCGACGCGGCCGTGCCCAACTCGATCGTGGAGGCCATCGCCTCGGGGGAGACCCGCTGGAGCAGGATCTCCAGCCGGGTGGGCAAGTCGGCATCCTCGCTCGCCCGTCCCCTCGGCTGGCTACTGGAGATGGAGGTCATAGAACGCGTCGCACCGATCACCGAGTACCCGAACCCCGACCACAAATCGGCGGTATATCGGCTGAGGGACCCCTATCTCCAGTTCTGGCATACGTTCATCGCCGATCTCCGGGCGCAGGGCTACCCCGACATCCTCTCCCCCGAAGAGTTGTGGGAGGCATTCATCGCGCCGCGACTGGACGGCTACATCGGCGAGCACGTCTTCGAAGTCGTGTGCCGCCAGTTCGTCGCCGATTCCATCCATCCCGCGTTGCCGTTCCGGGCCGCCCGCGTCGGCTCGTGGTGGACGGCGAATGGTTCCGATGAGATCGACGTCGTCGCTCTGGATGGAAGCGGCAGTGTCCTGCTCGGAGAATGCAAGTGGGGGTCGGTCGCTCGTGACGACCTCCAGAAACTGGAGCGGCAGGCGGACCTGATACTGCCGCACCTCGGGGGCGTCCGGACGGTCTCGCTCGCGCTGTTTTCGGCAGGAGGGATCTCCGACACGGTCGTTCAGCGGAGGATCGATGCGGGAGACTTACTCCACTTCTCCGCCGATGACCTGTTCGTGTCCTGACGACTGCGCGGACC
>JAVVDU010000026.1:0-35727 GCA_032251515.1 Gemmatimonadota bacterium | reverse complement strand
AGCATCGCCTCGCCGCCCGAGGCGTGCACCGTCAGGAGCTCGGCCCCGAGGCGGGCCGCCGAGCGGACCGCGCCGGCCACGGTGTTCGGGATGTCGTGCAGCTTCAGGTCGAGAAACACGTGCCGCCCCTCGCCGGTCAGCCGCTCGACGAGCGCCGGGCCCGTGCGGGTGAACAGCTCCAGCCCGACCTTGAACCACGTGTCGGCCGGCAGGCGGGCCACCAGGTCGAGCGCGTCGGCGGGATCCGCGAAGTCGAGGGCGACGATCACGTCGGGCGCCGGGGCCGCGGGCACGGACGCTTCCTCCCTCACGCGGACGGGGCCGGGGCCGGGCCGGCGGTTCCGGCCGGCGCCGGGATCTCCAGCGCGCCGACCAGGTCGGACAGGGCCGTGCCGTGCCGCGTGCAGTAGTCGGCGATCCCCTCGTGCACCTCCACCGCCACGGCGGGGTCCACGAACAGGGCCGTCCCGATCTGCACGAGGCTCGCGCCCGCCAGCACGTACTGCAGGGCGTCGGCGGCCGACCGGATGCCGCCGATCCCGAGAATCGGCAGCGCGCAGGCCCGGCGCGCCCGCCAGGTGAGATAGACGCCCATCGGCAGGATCGCCGGGCCGCTCACGCCGCCCGACACGTTGCCGATCACCGGGCGGCGGCGCTCCACGTCGATGAGCATGCCGGGAAACGTGTTGATCGCGCTCAGGGCGTCCGCCCCGCTCTCCTCGCAGATCCGCGCGTACAGCCCGATGTCGGGCACGTTCGGGGTGAGCTTCACCACGAGCGGCCGCTGCGTGGCCCGGCGCAGGCGCGCCACCAGGGCGGCGAGGGCGGTCGGGTCGGTGCCGAACAGGGTCCCGTCGGCCACGTTCGGGCAGGAGACGTTGATCTCGAACCCGAGGAAGCCGTCCTCCCCGTCGAGGCGGGCCACCACCGCCTCGAAGTCTTCCGCCGCGTGCCCCACGACGTTCACCAGCGCGTGCGCGCGGCGGAGGTTGTCGCGCAGCCACGGCAGCTTGTCGCGCACGAACGCGTCGAGCCCCACGTTCTGCAGCCCGATCGCGTTGATCATCCCGCCCGGCGTCTCGGCCACCCGGTGCGGCGGGTTGCCCTCGCGCGGCTCGCGGCTCACCGCCTTGGTGACGAGGCCGCCGATCCCGTCGAGCGGAATGAGCCCGGCGTACTCCGGCCCGTACCCGCACGTCCCCGAGGCGAGCAGGACGGGACTCTGCCACTCCGCCCCCAGCAGGCGCTGCGTCAGGCCGGCCACGCCAGCTCCCGCGCATCGAACACGGGCCCCTCCGTGCAGGACTTCACCCAGCGGCCGTCCGCGGTGCGGACCACGCACCCCTGGCAGGTGCCGACGCCGCAGCCCATGTGCTCCTCGACCGACACCTGGAGGTCGGCGCCGTGCCCGGCCGCCAGCCTCGCCAGCGCCGCCAGCATGGGGGCCGGGCCGCACCCGAGGAGCACCGGACGCTCGGCGACGCCCGTCCCGGCGTCCGTCCCGGCGTCCCACGCGATCCCGTCCAGCACCGTGCCCGGGCGGCCGAGCGATCCGTCCTGGGTGAACACCTCCGGCTCCACGCCCGTCAGGGCCGCGACGAGCCCGGGATCGAACACGCGCGGCGCGGAGCGCTCACCGTACAGCAGGCGGATCTCCCTCCCGGCGCACCGCGCCTCGGAGCCGAGAAACAGGAACGGCGCGAGGCCCACGCCCCCCGCCACGCAGATCGTGGGACCGTGCTGCGAGGGCCGGAACGGGCGCCCGAGCGGGCCGAGCAGGAGGAGGTCGTCGCCCGGGCGCAGGGCGGCCAGCCGGCGAGTCCCGGCGCCGAACGCCCGGACGAGCAGCCCGATCCGGCCGTCTCCGCCCCGCCAGCCGATGCTGAACGGCCGCGGCAGGAAGGGTGCCCCGACCTGGTCCGTACCGAAGCCGGCCATCACGAACTGGCCCGGCCGCGCTTCCGCGGCCACCGCCGGGGCCGCGAGCTCGAGCCACCACGTCTCCTCGGCCGTGCGGCGGCGCTCCAGCACGGGCGCGCGGACTCTCCGGGGGGGCGGCGTCAGAATTCGACCTCCCGCCCGTCACGGGTCTGCCGGGCGGTGTCCGCCGGCGGCGGCGTGGCCGGGACGCTGTCCCGCCGCACCCGGACCACCGTGGTGTCGAAGATCATCTGGATCTCGAGAATCCGGTCGCGCAGGTCCGCCTCGGCCAGCACGTAGGCCGAGTCCGTGAACACATCGCCGGGCCGGGCCTCGAGGGCCACGCGGTAGGGATCGTCCGCCGGCAGCGCGGCGAGCCGGGCCCGCAGCCGGGCGTCCGTCGCCTCACCCTCGTCACGCACCCAGTCCCCCGGACGGTGCCCCGCGTACAGGAGCGCCGCCGCCAGCGCCTTCGCCTCCCAGCGCGAGCCGGGGGCCAGCTCCAGGTACTTGAGGTAGAGGCCGCGGGCCACGGCGGGCGCCCCGAGCTGCACCCCGGCGATCTCGCCGGCCCGCAGGGCGGCCTCCGCCGCCGCGCTGCCGCGGGACTGCCAGGCCGAGGTGAGGGCGTCGAACCGCCGCGCCGCATCCGCGAGGGCCCGGGCCCGGGCCCGTTCCTCCGGGTCGACCACCGACCTCGCCTGGGCGAGCGGCTCCACGGTCGCCTGCACGTCCGCCGGCGTGGTGGCCGCGCGGAGCCGCAGCCGGGAGGCGAGCAGCGCCGCCTCGGGCGCCGAGCGACTGGCGGTGCGGACGGCCGCGGCGCTGTCCAGCGCGGTGAGGGCGGCAGCCGACGAATCCAGACGGGCGAGGGCGCTTCCCCGCACGTAGTGCAGAAGCGAGCGCTTCGCCGGCGGGTGCGCGGGGTCCTCGAGCACCGCCGCCACCTCGCGGGCCAGGGGCGCCGGCGCCGCCTCCACGAGCGAGTCCACGTGCGGCGTCGCGCCGGTCGCCACCTCGGCGTAGTCGGGTGCCGCCAGGAGCGCCGCCGTGACGGCGGCCGACCGTTCCAGCTCGCCGACATCCCGCAGGGCACGCGCGAGCCCGAGGCGGGCGATCGGGGTGAGGTCGATCTGCTCCGCCGCCGCCTGCAGGTCCTCCGCCGCCTCCGCCGGCCGGTCCAGCTCGATGCGCGCGAGCCCCCGGTGGAACAGGAACATCGCCCGGTCGTCGCCGCGCACGGGGCCCTCGAGGGCCCGGCTCAGGTACGTATCGGCCTCGGACGGGTCTTCGAGGAACAGGCGCGCGATGCCCGCGAGCCCGACCGCCACCGCGGAGTCCTCGGCGCTCGCGGCCAGCCGCCGGGCGAGCAGGGCCGTGGCGCCGGCCGCCTCCCACTGCTCGTTCTGCACCTCCGAGCGCGCCTTGAGCAGGGCCGCATCGTCGGCGTACTTGCTGCCGGGGTGGTTCTCCAGGACGCGGCCCGCCTTGGCGATCACGCTGTCGAACTGCCGCCGGGCTTCGCTGCCCCTGCCCTCGCGCGTGGCGCGCAGGCCCGCGTCGTACGCCTGGCCGGCGTCGTACATCGCGTTGAAGTAGACGCAGGCGCCGGCCAGGACGAGCGGCAGCACCAGGAGCCGGCGCCGGACCGCCCGCCGGAGGGCGGAACCGTCGCCGGAACCGACGCCGGCACGGCCGGTCCGCCCGCTCATCGCATCCCTCGCGCCGCGGCCTGCCGCGGCCCGACGCGCGCCACGTGCGCCTCGATCGCATCGGCGATCGCCGCCGCCAGCCGCCGCTGGGTCTTCGCGTCCGTCAACTGCTTCACCTCCTGCCCGTGCGTGATGAACCCGAGCTCCACGAGCACCGCCGGCATGTGGCCCGTCGCGCCGACCAGCACCCAGAACGGCCCGGGCTTCGTGCCCCGGTCGGGACCGCCCATGATCCCCGCCATGCGTGTCTGGACGAGCCGTCCGAAGTCCTGCGACCCGTCCCGGTTCGCGTCCCGCACCAGCATGGTGACGATCTTGTCGATACCCTGTTCGCCCGCGCCGATCGCCTCGTCTCCCTCCAGCTCGAGCACCGCGTTCTCGCGCCGTGCCACGTCGGCCGACTCGTCGCTGCGGGCCGGGGCCAGGAAGTAGGTCTCGAACCCCCTCGCGCGGCCCCGCCCCCCCGGCTCGGCGTTCACGTGGATGGACAGGAAGAGGTCCGCTCCCGCCGCGAGCGCCTTCCGTGGCCGGTCACGCAGCGGGATGAACCGGTCGTCGTCGCGGGTCATCTCCACCTCGATCCCCGGCCGACGGCGCAACTCGTCCCGCAGGTGACGCCCCACCGCGAGGACGATGTCCTTCTCGCGGGCGCCCGTGCGGCGGTTCACCGTGCCGGGGTCGTGCCCGCCGTGCCCGGGATCCAGCATCACGCGGAACGGTCGGTCGGCCCGCGGCGCCGCGGACTCCGGGCTTCCGCGCGCGGCGTCCGGCGGCGGTGCGGCGGGGAAAGCGCCCGCGGCGCCCGCGGGCGGGCGCAGCGGCGGGATCCGCTCGAGCAGCGTGAGCGGCACCCGCAACTCGCCGGCCGTCTCGTAGGGCGCGTTCACGAGCGGCACGGCCCAGGCGCCGACGCGCGCGAACGGCGATCCCGTCCGCACCTCCACGGGCTCGCCCCACGGCGCCCGCCCGGTGCCCCGCCCCGGGGAACCCGACCGCTCCCCGACGACCTCCTCCGGAACCTCCGACCACGCCACGGCCGGGAAGCCCCGCTCCCGCGTCACGGTCAGGGCGACTTCGCGCCCCGCGATGCGCACCGTCTCGCGCACCGCCGATCCCTGCGCCGCCGCCGACAGCACCCCCCCCGGCGGCCCCGGAAGCAGCGACGCACCGGCGAGCGCCGCCACCAGCGCGACGCGCCTCCCGATCACCTTCCTACCGCTCGCGAAGCGCACGTTCCACCTCCCGCCGCGCCTGGTCGCGCTTCAGCGACTCGCGCTTGTCGTGCTGCTTCTTCCCGCGCGCGAGCCCGATCGTGACCTTGGCCCGCCCGCGCACGAAGTGGATGTCGAGCGGGACCAGCGTCAGGCCCCGCTCGGCCGTCCGCGAGGCGAGCCGGTGCAGCTCGCGCCGATGCACGAGGAGCTTGCGGCTGCGGATCGGGTCGGGGACGTCGATGCTCGCCTGCTCCCAGGGGGTGATGTGCAGGTTCTCGAGCCACAACTCTCCGCCTTCGACCCGGGCGAACGCGTCGGCGAAGTCCGCCCGCCCTTCGCGGAGCGACTTCACCTCCGCGCCGGCGAGGACGAGGCCCGCCTCGATCTCCTCGAGGATCTCGTAGTCGTGACGGGCCTTCCGGTTCCGGATCGTCGGCGCCTTGCTTCCCGTGTTGCGGGTCACCTCTTCTCCCGGAGTCGTACGGCGGATGGGCGGGACGCGATCAATCTAGACGGGGCCCGGCGGGGCCGCCACGCCGGGTGCACCCGGGAGGCCGGACGTCAGGCGCCGTCGAACGCCTCGCGCTGGCTCCGCATCGCGCGGCGCATGGCGTCCACCTTCGAAACCTCGGCCCCCAGCACGAACAGGACCGCCGCGTAGTAGAACGACACCACCACGATGACCACCGTCGCGAAGGCGAAGAAGACGCGCGAGAAGTCGGCGACCTCGGCGATGTACCAGCCGAGCGCCGCCTTGAGGAGCTCGAAGCCCGTCGAGGCGACGAGCGCCGCCACCGCCGCGGTGCGCCACTGGAGCCGGGCCGCCGGCACGAACTTGTAGATCAGCAGGAACATCAGGAAGATCGCCGCGAACGCCGTGGCGTAGCCGACGACCTGGATCGTCGGCGCCTCCGGCAGCGGCAGGTGCCCGAGGAACTCCCGGCTCGCGGCCAGAAACGCCGTCGTGATCCCCACGTTCGCCGTCAGGAGGAGGGTCGCCACCACGACCAGGCGCAGGTCCAGCAGCTTGGAGCGCAGGATGCCCGGCCCCTCGCGCAGGTCGAACACCGAGTCCAGCACCGTGCGCAGGGCCCCGAACAGGCGGGTCGAGAACCACGCGAACAGGATGAGCCCGATCCAGCCCACCGAGCGGGACGCGTCCACCAGTCCGAGCAGGGACTCGCGGACCTGCACGGCGATCTCTTCCGAGACGGGCAGGAGCGACTGGATCCAGTCGAGCACCACGCCGCGGGGCGCCGTGAGCTGCGGCCCGAGCGCCAGGCCCGCCACGGCGAGCAGCAGGGCGAGGAACGGGATGGCCGCCAGGAGCAGGCTGAACGTCAGCCCCGAGGCCAGGAAGAAGATGTTGTCCGACGCCGCCTGGTCGAACACCTCGCGGGCGGAGTCCACGAGGCCCCGCAGGCCGCGCCGGAAGCCGGGAAGGCCCCGGCGCGGTTCCGCGGCGCTCCGGTCGGCGGCGCCGTCCAGGGGTCAGTCCCCGGACGGCTCCTCGGCCGCCGCCGCTTCCGTCTCCGCCTCGGCCTCGGCCGCCGCGCCCTCGAGCGCGCCGACGCGCCGGCGGTAGTCCTCCCGCGTCTCCTCCACCCGCTTCTCGAGGTCGTCGCGGGCCCGGCGGGCCGCCTCGCGCCCCGCCTTCACGGCCTCCTCGGCCTGGACCTTCCGGCTCCGCAGGTCGCTGCGGGCCGTGTCGACCCGCTCGGAGACCTCCTCGCGGACCTTTCCGTAGCGCTCCTCCACGTCGTCGCGCAGTTCGAGGAACCGCTTCTCCACGTCGTCCCGCAGCCGCCGGAGGCCGTCGCGGATCTCGTCCTTCGTCTCCTCCCCCGTGCGCGGGGCGTAGAGGAGCGCGACGATGGCGCCGAGGATCGCGCCGCCGAGAAAGGCGCCGGTGCCAGACCCGCGCCGCTCCACGATCACGTACGGTTCGTCCCTGTCGTCTCTCATGCTCCACTCCCGCCTGGGTCGATTTCCTGAGGGGACCGTAATCTAGGCCGCGCCGACCTCCACTTCAACGCGCCGGGTCACCCGGCCGGCAGGTCCACGATCCGCTCGCGGGCCTCCGGGTCCCACGCCGGGGGCTCGTCGGCGTTCGCCACCTCGAGTCCCACCCAGAACAGAAGCCGGCCGATGCGGGCCATCTTCTCGTACCCGATTTTCTCCGGTTCGTCGGAGGGCCGGTGGTAGTCCTCGTGCGTCCCGTTGAAGAAGAACAGGATCGGCACGCCGCGGCGCGCGAAGTTGAAGTGGTCGGAGCGGGAATAGAAGTTCTCCTCCGGCCACCGGTCGTCGATCACCGCCATCCCCAGCTCGGCGTGCGCGGCCGCGACCCGCTCCACCAGCGGACCGAGGGACGACTCCTCCTTGCCGATCGCCACGATCGTGTCCGTCCAGTTCCGGCCCACCATGTCGAGGTTCAGGTTCGCCACGGTGCGCGACAGCGGGACGGCCGGGTTCTCCGCGTACCAGCGCGACCCCAGCAGGCCCTTCTCCTCGCCGCTCACGGTGGCGAACACGAGCGAGCGGCGCGGCCGCTCCGGCAGCGCGGCGAAGGCCTCGGCGAGCTCGACGATCGTGACCGTTCCCGAAGCGTTGTCGTCCGCCCCGTTGTAGATCGAGTCCCCGTCCACCGGCGAGCCGACGCCCACGTGGTCCATGTGCGCCGTGAACAGCACGTACTCGTCACGCAGCTCGGGGTCCGAGCCCTCCAGGATCCCCACCGTGTTCGGGGCCTCGACGACGGATACCGCCGCCTCGGAGGCCAGGGACGCCGACCAGCCGGCCAGGTCCGCCGGCGCGTCCAGGGCCGCCGCGAGGTCCGCCGGCAGGGCCGAGGCCGCGACGAAGGCGGCGGGCGGGCCTTCCTCCGGCAGGTCGCCCAGGGTGGCCCGCGATCCCGACAGGAAGCCCCGCAGGCGGGCGAAGAACGCCTCCGGCATGTCGAGCACCACGAGCACGCCGGCCGGGTCCGCATCGCGGAGCGCCGCGGCGAGGCCGCCGCCGAGCACCTGCCGCAGGTTCGACGCATCGGCGCGCACCACGGCCACCCTGCCCGCCAGCTCCGCGGGCGCCGCGGCCGCCGGGTCGACGGCCACCAGGGCGCCCTCCCCCGCCGCCGACGCGGCGTCGTGCATCGGGAACCACTCGTCGCCCGGGGCGAGGGCGACGGTCCCGGACGGGCCGATCAGCTCGAGCCGCTGCGCCTCGGCGGCACCCGGCCGCACGGTCGAGATCGGGTACATCTGGAGGAAGGAGTCCCCGGCGCCCGGCGCGAGGCCCGCGGCCGCGAAGCGGTCGGCCACGTAGCGCGCCGTCGCCATGAGCTCGGGGCTCGGCGTGTCCCGCCCCCGCATCGAGTCGTGCGCGAGCACCCCGAGGTGCAGCGACAGGTCCTGCGGCGTGATCGACGCCGCCGCGGCGGCCGCCGCCTCGCTCCCTCCGTGCGCCGGCGTCGCCATCTGCGCCGCCAGCGGCGCGGAGGCGCCCAGAATCGCGGCCGCCGTCAGGGCCACCGTCCGTGCCGTTCCGCTCATGAAGCTCCCTCTCCCTCTTCGTCGCGCCACTCGTCCGCCGCGCCCGGCGCACGGGCCGGAACTCGTGGCAGTTCCCGGTGTGTACTCCGGGGCCGGCCGCGATGTGCCGCGGCGCGCCCGTGGAAGCCACCGTACGAGGACTTTGACACGCCGCCGGCGTGAAACGATGAGACGCCCCGCTTGACCACCATCGCCTCGCCCGCGCGACCCGACCTCGCCGACCCGCGCCATCTCGCCTCGCTCGGCCGGCTCGAGCTCGTGTCCCGCCGGGTGGTCGAGGGCTTCCTGATCGGGCTGCACCGCTCGCCCCACCGGGGCTTCTCGGTGGAGTTCGCCGAGAACCGGCCCTACGTGCCGGGCGACGACCTGCGGTTCGTCGACTGGCGGATGTACGGCCGGTCGGACCGCTGGTACGTGAAGCAGTTCGAGGAGGAGACGAACCTGCGGGCCTACGTGGTGCTCGACGCGAGCCGGTCCATGGCCTGGAGCCCCGAGGGGGCCCGGCACCTGCCGAAGCTCGAGTACGCCCGTATCCTCGCCGCGTCGCTGGTCACCCTCCTGCTGCGCCAGGGCGACGCGGCCGGACTCGTCGCATTCGACGACCACGTACGCGTCCACGTCCCGCCGCGCGCGGCGCGGCGGCAGCGGGGCGCCCTGCTCGCCGCCCTGTCGGCCGTCGCGGCCGGCGGAACGAGCGAGGCGCCGGGCGCGATGCGGGACGTGGCGATCCGGCTCCGGCGGCGGGGCCTCGTCCTGCTCCTCTCCGACCTGCTGGTGGACCCCGAGGGGACGCGCCGGGCCATGCGCTACCTGCGTCATCGGGGGCACGAGGTGATCGTGTTCCACCTGATGGACCCGGCGGAGCGCGAGCTTCCCGCCACCGGCGACGCGGTGTTCTTCGATCCCGAGACCGGCGACGAGATCCGCGCCAGCTCCGCCGGCCTGCGGCGGGAATACGCGGCGGAGGTGCGGCGTGCCGTGGACGCCTGGCGGCGCGAGTGCCGGCGGGCCGGGGCGGACTATCACCTGTTCGGCACCGACGAGCCGTTCGGTCCCGCCCTGGCGCGCTACCTCGACAAGCGCGCGGCGCTCGGCTGAGCCCGGCATGCGCTTCCTCCACCCCTGGGCCCTCGCCGCCGCCGTGCTGGCCGCCGTGCCGATCCTCCTGCACCTGGCCCGGCGCGACACCCGCCGCCGCGTCCCGTTCCCCGCCATCCGCTACCTGCGCACCGCCGAGCGGAGCAGCGCCCGGTCCCGCCGCCTGCGCGACCGGCTGCTGGCCACCGTGCGCGCGCTGCTCGTGGTGGCCCTGGCGGCGCTGGCCGCCGGGCCGCTGGCCGGCGCGGGCGGCCCCGGCAGCCACGAGCCCACCGACGTGCTCCTCGCCGTGGACAACACGGCCGGCATGCGGCGCCTCGCGGGGGACCGGATCCTCCTGGACCGGGCGCTGGAGGCGGCGCGGCAGGGGCTCGCCCACGCCGGGCCCCCGGACCGGTTCTGGGTGGTGACGCCGGTGGATGGGCTGCTGGCCGGAGGCGTGCCGGCGGCGGAGGCGCACGCCGCGCTGGCGGCCGTGCGCCCCACGGACGCGGGGGGCTCGCTCCCGCGGGCGCTCCGCGACGCGGCGCCGCTGGTGCCGCGGGTCCCCGGACGGGCCTTCGAAGTGCAGGTCGTGACCGACGCGCAGGCCGGGTCGTGGGACGGCACGGCGGAGCTGCCCGCGGGCACCCCGGTGCGCCTGCTGCGCCTCCGCCCCGACGACCCCGGCAACCGGGCCGTCGCGTCCGTCGCCGTCTCGCCGGGCGAGATCGTGCCGCCGGGCCTGCCGCTCGTGGTGACCGCACGGCTCGCCGCGTGGCCCGCCGACGCCGGCGCGGAGCCGTTCCCGGCGCGCCTGGCCCTGGACGGACAGGTCGTCGCCGTCGCCTCGGGCCCGGCGGACGGACCGATTGCCTTCACGGTTCCCGAGCTGTCGCCGGGCGTGCACGAGCTGCGGGTGGAGATCGACCCGGCCGGCCTGCGCGCCGACGACGCTCGCTCGGCCGGGGTGCGCACCGGCGCCCCGCCCCGGGTCGTTCCGGCGGACGGCGCGGACGCGTCGTTCGTGAACGAGGCGCTGCGAGCCCTCGCGGCGGCGGGTCGCCTGCGGCTCGTGGACCCGTCCGGTCCGGCCGACCTGCGGGTGCGGGCCGGCGGCGCGCGGGTGGCCGCCGCAGGCCGCGCCGGAGCCGTGCCGCCGGCCCGGGCGCTCCTGCCGCCGTCCGACCCCGTCGCCCTGCCGGCGTTCAACCGGGACCTCGCGGACGCCGGCGTCCCGTGGCGCCTCGAGCTCGATGCGGCGGCGGGCGGTCGACGCCTGGCCGCCGGCGGCCCTCCGGGCACCGCCGGCATCCGGGTGGCACGTCGTTACGGGCTGCGCCGACTCGCCGCGCCCCCCTCGCCCCGCGACTCCGTGCTCCTGCGCACCGAGGACGGCGCTCCCTGGGCGGTGCGGGGCGAGACGGCCGATGGCGCCCCGTTCGTGCTGTTCGCCTCGGCGCTCGTCCCCGCGCACACCGAGCTCCCGCTCGGCGTGGGCCTCGTGCCCCTGCTCGCCGCCCTCGCCACGACTTGGACCGCCGGCGACGCGGCGCCCGACGCCCGCGAGGCGGGCGCCCCGGGGTTCCTGCCGGCCCGGGCCGATTCCCTCGCCGCGCCGGGCGGCCCGTGGCGGCCGGTGGAAGGGGGGGCGCCGTGGCGGCCCCTGCAGGCCGGGGCGTGGCGCATCCACCTGCGGGGGCCGGACGGTCCCGCGACGCGGGTGGTCGGCGTGCACGTCCCCGCCGCCGAGTCCGACCCGGCGGAGGCCGACCCGCGCCGGCTGGCGACCGCCCTCGGGGGAGGAGAGCTGGAGATCGTGGACGGAGACGCCCCGGACGCCTGGGCCGCGTCCCTGTTCGTGCGGCGACGCGGTGCCGACCTGCGGCCCGCCCTGCTGGCGCTCGTCGTCCTCCTGCTGGCGGCCGAGGCGTTTCTCGCGGCGCCCCGCCGCGCCGCCGCCCGAACGGAGGCCGCCGCGTGATCCTCGACACCGTCCGGACGCGCCTGCGGCGCCTCGGGTGGAGCGAGTCCGGCCCGCCCGGCGAGGGGACCCTGCACGTCCACGGCGCCCCCGGCGCCGCCCCGACCCTCCTCGCCGCGGTGACGGCCGAGGCCGGCCCCCCGGCGGTCGTCCTCGTCTGCCCGACCCCCGACGCCGCCGAGGAGGCCCTCTCCGACCTCGAAGCGGTCGGGGCGGACCGCCAGGCGCGCCTCCTGCCGCAGCGCGAGTCGCTCCCGTTCGAGGACGCGGACCCGCACGTCGAGATCTCCAGCCGGCGGGCCGACGCGCTGTCCGCCCTCCTGGCCGGCCGCTGCCGGCTCGTCGTCACGACGGCGCGCGGCCTGGTCGAGCGCAGCCCCGTCGCCGCCGGGGGCGGCGGCTTCGCCCTCACGCTCGCCGCGGGGGAGACGGCGGCCCGCGACGACCTCGCGGCGCGCCTGCTCGACATGGGCTTCACGCGGGCCGCGTCGGTGCAGGAGCTCGGCGACTTCGCGGTGCGGGGCGCCATCGTCGACGTCTTCCCGTTCGGTCCCGAGCAGCCGCTGCGCATCGAGCTGTGGGACGACGCGATCGCCTCGATCCGCTCGTTCGACCTGGTGACGCAGCGCTCCACCGGGCGGCTGGAGACGGCGGAGATCCTGCCCGTCTCCCTGCGCCCCGACGCTTTCGAGGCGGAGGGCCGGGCCTGGGAGCGGCGCTGCCTGCTCGAGCTCCTGCCGCCCGGGACGGTCGTCGTCGAGACGGGGGCGGCGGGCGACGCGGAGCAGCGCCGGCGCCTGTGGACGGACGTGCGCGAGGCCTGGGGAGAGGACGCGCCCGGGGGGCGGCGCTCGGCCGCCGACCTCGTGCTGCCGCCCGGCGAGGCGGACGAGCGCCTGGCTTGCGTGCGCCGCGTGCGGGTCGATCCGCCTCCGGCCCCCGCCGCGGTCGGGGAACGGGCGGCCGGGGCGCCCGCGGCCCTGGAGCTCGGCTTCCGGCCCCATCCGGAGATCGGGCGCGACATGCGCCGGCTCGTCGCCGTCCTCGAGGAGGCGAAGGAGCGCGGCGACCGGGCCCTCGTCCTGTGCGACAACGAGGGCCAGCTCGAGCGCCTGGAGGAGATCCTCGACGAGCTGGCCGGACCGGAGATCCGGCGGGCAGCCGGCCTGGCGCTCGGCTCGCTCAGCGGCGGGTTCCGGGTGCCCGGCCCCGGGGGGCTGCTGGTCCTCACCGATCACGAGATCTTCCGGCGCTCCCGGCGGCTGCGCCGCGGACGGCGCTATCACGGGGCGGCATCCCTCGAGTCCGTCGCCTCGCTGGCGCCGGGCGATTACGTCGTGCACCTGGAGCACGGGATCGGGCGCTACGCCGGCCTCGAGAAGGTCACCGCGGGCGGCGAGACGATCGAGGCGCTGAAGATCGAGTACGCGAGCGGCGAACTCCTCCGCCTCCCGCACTACCGGCTCGACCTGATCGAGAAGTGGACCGGCCTGCCCGACGGCGAGGCGCCGGTGGCCGACGCGCCCGGTCCGCCCCGCGTGCACCGGCTGGGAGGAAAGCGCTGGAAGCAGCTGCGCGGACGCACCGAGGAAGCGATCCGCGCCATGGCCACCGAGCTGCTGGAGCTGTACGCCCACCGCCACGTCACCGAGGGGCACCCGTTCGGCGGCGAGACGCGCTGGCAGCGGGAGATGGAGTCCGCCTTCCTGTACGAGGACACGCCCGACCAGCGCGCCGCCTGGCAGGACGTGCGGACCGACATGGAGGCGCCGCGGATCATGGACCGGCTCGTGTGCGGCGACGTCGGGTACGGCAAGACCGAGGTCGCGATCCGGGCCGCCTTCAAGGCCGTCCAGGACGGCAAGCAGGCGGCCGTGCTCGCCCCGACGACGATCCTCGCCGAGCAGCACCTGCACACGTTCCGCGAGCGGCTCGCCGGCTTCCCGGTCGAGATCGAGGCCCTGTCCCGGCTGCGGCCCGCGGCCGAGCAGTCCGCCACCCTCGCGCGCCTGGCGGACGGCCGGGTCGACATCGTGATCGGCACGCACCGCCTGCTGTCGCCCGACGTGGGGTTCTCCGACCTCGGACTGCTGGTGGTGGACGAGGAGCAGCGCTTCGGGGTGCGTCACAAGGAGCGGCTCAAGGAGCTGAAGCGCTCGGTGGACGTGCTCACCCTCACGGCCACGCCGATCCCCCGCACCCTGCAGCTCGCCCTGGGCGGCCTGCGCGACATGTCGCGGATCGAGACGGCGCCGCGGGACCGGATGCCGGTGATCACGCACGTGATCCCGTGGAGCGACGGGCTCATCCAGGACGCGATGCGGCGCGAGCTCGACCGGGCCGGACAGGTGTTCTTCGTGCACGACCGCATCGAGTCGATCGACGCGATCGCCGCGCGCGTGCAGCGCCTGGTGCCCGACGCCCGCGTCGGCGTGGCGCACGGTCGCACTCCCGAGCGCCGGCTGCAGCAAGTGATGGACGACCTCATGGAGCGCCGGCTCGACGTGCTGGTCTCCACCTCGATCATCGAGAACGGGCTGGACGTGCCGAGCGCGAACACGATGATCGTGCACCGGGCCGACCGCTTCGGGCTGGCGCAGCTCTACCAGTTGCGCGGCCGCGTGGGGCGCTCGTACCGGCGGGCCTACTGCTACCTGCTCACCCCGCCCGAGCCGACCCCCGAGGCCCTGCAGCGGCTGCGCATCCTCGAGCACCACACGGAGCTCGGGTCGGGCTACCTCGTCGCGATGCGCGACCTCCAGATGCGGGGCGCGGGAGACCTGCTGGGCCGCGACCAGTCGGGGTTCGCGCACGCCGTCGGCTTCGACACGTACCAGCGGCTGCTCGACCGGGCCGTGCGGCGCCTGCGCGGCGAGGAGACCGACGAGGACGCCGCCCCGGCGCAGGTGTCCATCGCGGGAGAGGCGCTGCTCCCGGACGCCTACGTGGCGGGAACGCAGCAGAAGATGCACCTGTACCGCCGCATGGCGCGGGCCCGCCGGCTCGCCGAGGTGGACGCGATCGCCGACGAGGTGCGCGACCGATTCGGACCGCCGCCGCCCCCCGCCGAGCGGTGGCTGGCGGCCGGCCGGCTCAAGGTCCTGGCGGCGGGACTGGGGATCGAGTGGATCCGGGTCACCGAGGACCGGGCCCGGCTGAACTTCCGTCGCGACGCGGTTCCGCGGCTGGCGCGCGTGAGCCGGGCCCTCGGCGACCGGCAGGTCGATGTTGAAGTACGGCGGATGCAACCGTTATCGTTGATGCTTGTGCGCGGCGGCGTCGAGCCGCTGCTCCCCACCCTGGTGGAGGCCCTCCGCATCCTCGCCGCCGACCCGGCGGACGGGGTGCGAGGCCCCCTGGAACACGAGGCGACCCGAGGCGCATGAACGGACCCAGGCGCAGGAACGGATGCGGAAGATCGTGGCGCGCGACGGCCGTGGCGGCCGTGGCGGCCGGCGGCGTGCTGTCGGCGTGCTCGGGGATGGAGGACGCGCTCACCTCGCACGCCCGCCCGGCGGCGACGGCGGCCGGCGTGCGGCTGCCCGCGGAGGCGCTGGCCCGCGTGATGGCCGAGAGCCCCATCCCCGACACGATGCTCACCGAGCAGACGGCGGCGCAGCTCGCGCGCCTGTGGGCCGACTACGTGATCCTCGCCGAGATCTACCGGGCCCCCGACAGCGTGCTCGCCCTCGACTACGAGCCGCTGCTGCAGGACGGCATGCACTACGATGCCCTGGCCGTGAGCCGGCTGCGCGACCGGATCGTCGCGACCGCCGACGAGATCGACCTGGAGGACCTGCGGGCCTGGTACGAGGAGCGGCAGCCGTTCACCCGGCTCGACCTCCGCCGCATCCGGCTCGAGGTGCCCGGCGACGCATCGGAGGCGGCGCGCGACAGCGTGTACGCCGAAGCGGTGGCGCTGCGCGACCGGCTGGCGGGCGGCGCCGACTTCGTCGAGACGGCGCGAACGGAGAGCGATGACCCCGGGCCGATGCGCGGACGCCTCGCCACCTTACAGGGCCACGAGCACGTTCCGCCCGTGGCCGACACCGTGCTGTTCCATCTCCAGCCGGGCGAAGTCAGCCCCGTCTTCTCCACCGACGAGGGGATGCTGATCTACAAGATCGAGGGACGCCGGGAGCCGGCTTTCGATGACCGAGCCGCCGAGACGGCGCGGCGCCTGATGGTGGGCGAGCGGGAGGCCGCGCTGCAGAAGGTGATGGTCGACTCGCTGCTCGATGCCGCCCGGCGGACCGTGCCCGACGGGGCGGCGACCGGGGCGATGCGCATCGCGCGGGAGGCCGACATGGCGCGCGGCGACGTCCGCGGATCCGCGACCCTCGTGCGCTGGGAGGGCGGCGAGATCACGGCGGACGACCTGCGGCGCCTGCTCCGGGTGCGCCCGGACCTGCGGCGCCGCTTCGTCGCCGCGGAGGAGGAGGACGCCGCGAACTTCCTGCTGGAGCTCGCCGCGGACCGGGTGCTCATCGAGGCGGCCCGCGCGCAGGGACTCGGCCCCTCCGAGGACGACCGGCGGCAGCTTCGAGAGGCGGTGGCCGCCCAGATGGCGCGGATCGCGTCGCGATACGAACTGTCGCGCGAGTTCATCGACGCTCCCGGGTTCGAGATCGGCGCGGCCTCCACGAGCTTCCTGTTCCGCGTCCTCAACGCGCGGCAGCCGGTGCCGTGGCTGAGCGAGTATCGCCCCATGCTGATGGAGGACTACCCGTCCGAGGTGTTCGAGGCGGGAGCGGGCGCCGCCGCACGCCTCGCCCGCGACCTGCGGGAGGCCGCGGCGCGGAGCGACGACGGGACCGCCGATGGACCGGAGGCCGGACCCGCCGACGAATCCCCCGGCGAACCGGATACCGAGGACCACGCGGCCGAGGAGCCCGCGGCCGAGGAGCCCGCGGCCGCTGCGGAAGGAGAGGCCCCGTGACGCGCCTGCTGCCCGCGGCGGCCCTCGCCGCCCTGCTGTCCGCCGCGGCGCCCGCACGGCTCGCCGCCCAGGAGCCCGCGGCGGGCGCCGGCGCCGCGCCGGACACGATCGAGATGGTGGACCGGATCGTCGCGGTGGTCGGCGACACGGTCATCCTGTACTCCGAGATCCTCGAGTCCCTGCTGCAGGCGAAGGCGCAGGGCGCCGACATCCCGGACCCGGGCACCGCGGCCTTCGACTCGGTGGCCCGCGAGTCCGTCGCCGAGCTCGTCGAACAGCTCGTCATCCTCGAGAAGGCCGAGGAGGCGGGCCTGCGGGTGCCGCCGGAGCAACTCGACGGGGAAACGGACCGCCGCTTCCAGCAGATCCGCAACGGCTTCCCGAGCGCGGCGGCGTTCGACGACGCGATCCGGGAGTCGGGCCGCACGCTCGTGCAGTACCGGCAGTTCCTGCGCCGCCAGGTCCGCGCCCAGATGCTGATCCAGATGTTCATGAACCAGGCCTCGGAGAACCTGCCACCCGTCTCGGTCACGGACGAGGAGATCCGCGCCTGGTACGAGGAGAACCTGCGGGGCGAGACGCGCCCCTCCACCGTGTCGTTCGAGCAGGTGGCCATCGAGCCCACGCCCAGCGAGGAGACGAAGGAGGAGGCGCTGGAGCGGGCCCGGCAGGCCCTGAGCGAGATCCGGGCCGGCGAGTCGTTCGAGGTAGTGGCGCGCCGGTACTCGGACGATCTCTCGAACCGGAACGAGGGCGGCGACCTCGGCTGGGTGAAGCGGAGCGGCCTGGTGCGCGAGTTCGCGCAGGCGGCCTGGGCGGCACGGACCGGCACGGCGATCGGCCCCGTCTGGACGCGCTTCGGCTACCACATCATCCAGGTCGAGAACATCCGCGGCGGCGAGCGGAAGATCCGCCACATCCTGCTGCGGCCGCGCATGGACGACAGCGACGTGGAGCGGGCCCGGCGCCTCGCCGAAGCGATCGCCGACAGCGTGCGCGCCGGCGTCACGGTGCCCGAGCTGGCCGAGCGGCACGGGATCGCCGAGATCCCCGTGCGGATGCCCGAGGCCCGGTACGAGAACCTCGAGGGCACGCTGGGGCCGGAGTACGCCCGCGCCCTCGCCGACCCGGTGCCGGGCGCCGTGGTGGGGCCGTTCGAGAACCGCTCCATCATGCAGGACCGCCCGGTGTTCCTCGTGCTCCGCATCACGGAGTTCAAGCGGCAGGGGGACTGGGACCTGTCCGAGATCCGCGAGGAGGTCCGCGAGCGCCTGACGAACGACAAGGCCTACGAGCGGTACGTGGAGAGCCTGCGGGGCGAGGTCCACGTCGAAGTGCGGATCTGAGGGAGGCAGGGCCCCGGTGCGGCCGCCCCGGCTCGGCGTCACGCTCGGCGACCCGCGCGGCATCGGGCCCGAGGTCGCGGCGGCGGCGTTCCGCGCGCTCGGGACGGACGGTCCGGCGCACCTCGTGGCGATCGGGCCGCCCGAGCTGCTGGGAGACCTGCCGGCCGGGGTGGA
The DNA here is from genome assembly GCA_032251515.1 of Gemmatimonadota bacterium. GTDB lineage: Bacteria > Gemmatimonadota > Gemmatimonadetes > Palauibacterales > Palauibacteraceae > Carthagonibacter. The sequence continues at coordinate 17,810 of JAVVDU010000026.1, read as the reverse complement.
AGCGGAGCCGGCCGGCGGCTGGAGCGGCGGCGGCGACCGCGAAGCCGGTGCCGCCGCGGGAGCGGCGATCGAGCACGGGATCCGCCTGGCGCTGGACGGCCGCCTCGATGGCCTCGTCACGGCCCCGATCTCCAAGGCGGCCCTCGCCGCCGCCGGGTATCCGTTCCCCGGCCACACCGAGTTCCTGCGCGAGCGGACGGGCGCCGATGACGTCACGATGGTGATGGCCGCCGAGACGACGCCGCTCGGCGGTCCGCTGCGGGTGGCGCTCGTCACCGTGCACGTGCCCCTGCGCGAGGTACCCGGGCGCCTGTCCGTGGAGCTGGTGGCCCGGCGAGCCGCCATCGCGGCGCGCGGCCTGCGCGACTGGTGGGGGATCGCGAGGCCACGTCTTGCCTTCGCCGGTGTGAACCCGCACGCTTCGGAGGGCGGCCTGTTCGGCGACGAGGAGGAACGCGTGCTGACACCCGCGATGCGACGGCTGGAGGAGGAGATGCCGGGGGTCGAGGCCTCCGGGCCGTTCCCCGCCGACACCGTGTTCCGCCGCTGCCTGGCCGGCGAGGCCGACGCCGTGGTCGTCCCGTACCACGACGTGGGGCTCGCCGTCCTCAAGACGCTGGCGCCGGAGACGGGGATCAACGTCACCACCGGCCTGCCCTTCCCCCGCACCTCGCCCGACCACGGCACGGCCTTCGACATCGCGGGCCGCGGCCGCGCCGACCCGCGCTCGATGCGGGAGGCCGTGGAGGCCTGCGCCCGCTTCTGCGCCCGGCTCGCCGGGGACGGCACGTGATCCAGTTCCGCTCCGTCTCGCGGCGCTTCGGCCGCGCCGACGCCGTGCGGGACGTGTCGTTCCACCTGCGCAAGGGCGAGTTCGCCTTCCTCACCGGCCCGTCCGGCTCCGGCAAGACGACGATCCTGCGGCTCGCCCACATGCAGATCCTGCCCAGCGAGGGAGAGGTCCGCGTCTCCCGCTTCACCTCGCGGCGCATCCGCCGCCGCGAGGTGCCCGAGCTGCGCCGCCGGGTGGGCATGGTGTTCCAGGACTTCCGGCTCCTCGAGACGCTCAGCGCGGCCGAGAACGTGGCCTTCGCGCTGGAGTGCACGGGGACGCCGCGCCGGCGGATCGCGCCACGCGTCCAGAAGCTTCTCGGCCAGGTCGGGCTGGCGGCGCGCGCCCGCGCCCTGCCCCGCGAGCTGTCCGGCGGCGAGCAGCAGCGCGTCGCGATCGCCCGCGCCCTGGCCACCGACCCCCTCGTGCTGCTCGCCGACGAGCCCACGGGGAACCTGGACGAGAGGGCCACCGCCGGCGTGTTCGAGTTGTTCCGGGGCATCAACGCCTCCGGCACCTCGGTGCTCATGGCCACCCACGACGCCGAGCTGATCCGGCGTCACCCCGGCATCCGGGTCATCGAGCTGGAGGAGGGAGCGCTCGTGTTCGACTCGGCGCCCGGGACGGAGCCCGCCGAAGGGGCGCGGGCGTGAGGAGTCTGCGCGAGGCCCTGTGGGGGATCCGCCGGGCGCCCCTGCTCAGCGGCCTGTCGATCGGCGCGATCGGCGCGAGCCTGTCCATCGTCGGCCTGTTCGGACTCGCCGCCCACAACATCGACCAGGCGCTGGGCCGCCTGGAGTCGCGGGTGGAGATCGTCGCCTATCTGGAGGAGGGGACGCGGGACGAGGTCGTGGAGCTCGCCCGCACCGAGGTCGGCAGCTTCCCGGAGGTCGAGTCGGTCACCCACGTGACGAAGGTGGAGGCCCTGTACCGGGCGTCGCGGGAGCTGACGGAGTTCTCCGACGTGTTCTCCGACCTCGAGGTGAACCCCCTGCCGGCCTCGCTGGAGGTCGCGCTGCGCGAGGGGCATCGCGGCCCGGACGACGTGGCCGCCGTGGCCGAGCGGCTGCGGGCCTACGGGTTCGTCGAGGAGGTCCGCTACGGGCAGGAGTGGGTGGACCAGGTGTTCGACCTGCGGCGCGTGGCGGCGGCCGGCGCGCTCGCCCTCGGCGCGGCGTTCGCGCTCGGCGCGGCGCTCCTGATCGGGATCGCCGTGCGCATGGCGGTCCTCGCCCGCCGCCGCGAGATCGCCATCATGCGCACCGTGGGGGCCACGGACGCGTGGATCCGCCGTCCGTTCCTCGTGGAGGGCCTGCTCACGGGCGTGGCCGGCGGTCTCCTGGCCCTCGCCTTCACCCGGCTCGCCTGGGCCGTGGCGGACCGGACGCTGTTCACGCTCGCCTGGCTTCCCGAATCCTGGATCGCGGCGGGCCTCGTCTTCGCCGCCCTGCTGGGCACCGGCGCGGCGGCGCGCGCCGTGCGGCGCGAGGTCCGGCGCGTCGAAGCCGGCTGACATGCGGGCCCCGGTGCCGCGCCCGGCTCTTCGTCCGGCCCGCCGCCCGGGAGCTCTGGCGGCCCGCCGCCCGGGAGTTCTCGCGGCCCTGCTGGCCCTGCTGGCCGTGCCGGCCGCGGGCCTCCTGCGGCCGCCCCCCCTCGCCGCCCAGGACGAGATCCGGCAGCGCATCGAGGAGAGCCAGGGGCGGCTCGAGCAGATCCGCCGCGAGCGGCAGGAGCTGAGCCGGGAAGCGGGGATGCTGCGCGGCCAGATCCACGACGTGTCCGACGAGATCCGCAACATCGAGGCGCGCATCGGCTCCACCTCCAGCCTGCTGGGCGAGTTGGAGCTGCAGATCGCCGCGTTCGCCGAGCAGGTGGACATCACCACGCGCGACATGCTGGCCACGCGCGACGAGCTGGCCGTGCGGCGCGCCGAGCTGCGGGAGCGGCTGCGCGAGATCTACCGGCGCGGCCCCCTGCACGCCTTCCAGGTGCTCCTGCAGGCCCGCTCGTTCGGCGATCTCCTGAGCCGCTACAAGTACCTCCACCTGGTGGCCCGCTACGACCGCATGCTGGTGGCGCAGGTGCAGCGGCTGGAGGAGCGGCTCTCGGAGCAGCGGGCGCAGCTCGCCAGCGAGTACGCCCGGCTCGCCGCCCTGCGCCTCGAGAAGGCGCGCGAGATCGACGACCTCGAGCGCCTCGAGACGCAGCGCCAGCGGCGGCTGTCCAACGTGCAGGCGCGCGTGTCGCGCACCGAGAGCCGGCTGGGCGAGCTGGAGCAGGAGGAACGCCGGCTCGGCGACCTCCTCGTCGAGCTGGAGCGGGCCCGGCGCGAGGCGGAGCGGCTGGCGGGCACGACCTCCACCTCCACCCTGCGCACCTCGGACCTCGGCAACCTCCGCTGGCCGGTGGACGGCGCCGTGGTGTACCGGTTCGGCGACCGCCGTCCCGACGTGGCCGACACCTGGAAGGGGATCGGGATCGGGGCGCCGCGCGGCACGCCGGTCCGCGCCGTGGAGGCGGGCGAGGTCGCATGGGCCGGCACGCGCGGCCTGCTGGGGCAGACCGTGATCCTCGACCACGGCGGCGGCTACTGGTCCGGCTACCTCCACCTGCAGGACCTCGCCGTGGAGCTGGGCCAGCGGGTGGCCGCCGGCGCGGTGATCGGGCGGGTGGGCGGCGACGAAGCATCGCCCGAGGGCACGCACATCGAGTTCCAGATCTTCGAGCCGGACGCCCGCGGCGACCCCCGGCAGGTCGACCCCGTCCGCTGGCTGCGGGGGCGCTCGTGAGCCTGCCGCCCCTGGCCGGGCACGAGGCCCTGCGGGAGCGCCTGGCGCGCGCCGCGACGGAGGGCCGGCTGCCCCAGTCCCTGCTGTTCCACGGGCCCCCGGGGGGCGGCAAGGAACGGCTCGCGCTGTGGCTGGCCGCGCTGCTGGCCTGCGGGGACGCCGACGCCGGGGCCCGCCCGTGCGGCCGCTGCCGGGCCTGCCGCCTGGCCGACGGCCTCCAGCACCCGGACATCCACTGGTTCTTTCCCGTGCCGGCGCCGAAGGGCGGCCTGAGCCCGGAGAAGCGCCGTGAGAAGCTGGAGGAGACCCGGCGCGACATCGTGGCGCGGGTGCGCGAGGCCCCGCTCGTGCCGCGCCCCTCCGATCCCTCCGACGCCCTCTACCTGCCGGTGGTGAACGAGATCCGGGCGCGCGCCGCCCTGCGGCCCGCCATGGGATCGGGCTCGGCCTTCGTGGTCGCCGACGCCGACCGCATGGTGCCCCAGGAGTCGAGCCCCGAGGCGGCCAACGCCTTCCTGAAGCTGCTCGAGGAGCCGCCGCCCGACACCGTCTTCCTGCTCACCTCCAGCCGGCCGGGGCTCCTGCTGCCCACCATCCGCTCCCGCGTCCTCGCCGTGCGCGTACCCCATCCCCCGGTGGAGGACGCGGCCCGCTTTCTCGCCGCGCACGCCGGCCTGGAGCCGGAGCGGGCCCGGGCCCTCGCCCGCCAGTTCGGCGGAGCGATCGGCCTGGCGCTGCGCGAGGCGGCCGACGAGGAGTCGGGCGAGGAGCGGGAGGCCGCCCGCGGGCTGCTGCGCGCCGCCCTGCGCGGCGACCGGGCGGACCTGTGGGCGGCGGCGGCCTCGTTCGGGCCGTCCGGGGCGCGGGGCCCGTTCAGCCGGGTGCTCGAGGCGCTGGAGATGCTGTTGCGCGACTGCCTCGCGGTCGCCTCGGGCGCCCCCGGCGCCGTCCTCGATCCCGACCTGCGCGCGGCGGCCGCGGGCCGTGGCGGCGGCCTGGCCGCGATCCCCCCGGAAGCCTGGCTGGACGCGGCCGACCGCGTCGAGGAGGCGCGCGACCGGGCGTCCGGAAACCTGAATCCGCAGGCCATCGCGGCGGCGCTGCTCGCCGAGCTGGCCCGGGGGTTGCGTCCCGGCACGGCGGAACGTCCTGCGGCGGACGGGGGTACGCCCGGACCGTGATGCTCGACGATCCGCTGCCGCACCTGGACGGGGCCGGCCGGGCCCGCATGGTGGACGTGAGCGACAAGCCGCCCACCCGGCGGACGGCCGTGGCGGAGGGAACGCTCTCCCTGCGTCCCGCGACGCTGCGGGCCATCCGGGAGCGGCACGTGGGCAAGGGCGACGTGGAGGCCGTGACGCGGATCGCCGCCATCGGCGGCGCGAAGCGCGCGGCCGATCTCGTTCCCCTCTGCCACCCGCTCCCCCTGGACGGCGTGCGGGTGGAGATCGAGGCGGCGGAACCGGGAACGGAATCCGCCGCCGCGTCGCTTCGGCTGCGGGTGGAGGTCACCACCGTGGCCCGCACGGGCGTCGAGATGGAGGCGCTGTGCGGCGTGGCCGCCGGACTGCTGGCGGCGTACGACATGTGCAAGAGCCTCGACCGGGAGATGGAGATCGGCCCGGTCCGGCTGCTCGAGAAGCGCGGCGGGCGCAGCGGAACGTGGCGGCGCCCCGGGCATACCCCTGTCGCGCCGGACGCCGGAAAATTCGATTCCGGCGCTGAGACGGAAGACCCGAAGGAAGGGATGGCATAGATGATGGATGCACGAATCGGACGGCCGGACGGCCGCGGAGCGCGGGCCCGCGCGGCCCTCGCGAGACTCCGGGATGGGCTGGGCGCCGCGTGGCACGACCCGGCCGGGCGCCTGCGGGCGCTGGCGGTGGGCGGCGCGGTGCTGGCGGGGTCGCACCTGCTGGCCGGCCAGTTCCTGTACGGACCGCGCCTCGACGGCCTGCGCGACGAGATGCGCACCGTGGCGGCGCAGGCGCGGGACGCGCAGAGCGAGGCGGCCCGGCTGGCCGCCGAGCTCGAGGACGTGCGCGAGGTGCACAAGTGGTCCGAGGAATACCGGATCCCGGTCGACCTCGCGACGGCGATCCACGAAGCCGCGCGCCAGGAGGGCCTGCGGGCCGAGCTGGCGTTCCGCCTCGTGCAGGTGGAGTCCGGGTTCCGACAGCGGGCCGTGAGCCCGGTCGGGGCGGTGGGCTACACGCAGCTCCTGCCGAGCACGGCGGTCGGCCTCGAGCCCGGCCTCGACCCGGCGCGCCTGTTCGACCGGGACACGAACCTGCGGCTCGGCTTCCGCTATCTCGTGCAGCTGCTCGAGGGCTACGAGGGCGACGAGCGCCTCGCGCTGCTCGCCTACAACCGCGGGCCGGGCGTGGTGCGCGCCATGCTGTCCCGCGGCGAGGACCCGGCGAACGGATTCGCCGGCCAGGTCCTGCGCGTCGCCGACTGACGGCCGGCGCGCGGGCCGTCTCCCCATCTGACCCTGAACCGCTCCAGGACGAACGAAGATGTCCAGAGACGCCGATCTGCTGGCCCGCATCGAGTCGCAGGACGCCGTCGTGGGCATCCTCGGCCTCGGATACGTGGGCCTTCCCCTGGCCGTGGCGTTCGCCGAGGCCGGCTTCCGCACCCTCGGCTTCGACGTGAAGCCGGGCGTGGCGGACGACCTGAACGCCGGCCGCTCCCACATCGGCGACGTCGCGTCGGAGCGGCTCGCCGCCCTGACCGGCCCCGAGGGCCGGTTCGAGGCGACGACCGACCTGTCGCGGCTGGCCGAGGCCGACGCCGCGATCATCTGCGTGCCCACGCCGCTCTCCAAGACCGACGACCCGGACCTCTCGTTCGTCGTCTCGGCCACCGAGTCGGTGCGGGCCTCCCTGCGGCCCGGCCAGGTCGTGGTGCTCGAGTCCACGACGTATCCCGGCACGACCCGCGACCTCGTGCAGCCGATGCTGGAGGAGACGGGCCTGCGCGCCGGCGAGGACTTCTTCCTCGTGTTCAGCCCCGAGCGGGTGGACCCGGCGAACGCGACCTGGCACATCGAGAACACGCCGAAGGTGGTGGGCGGACTCACCCCCGCCTGCCACCGGCTCGGCTGCGCCCTCTACGCGAAGGTGATCGACCGGGTCGTGGAGGTCTCCTCGCCCGAGGCGGCCGAGATGGCCAAGCTGCTGGAGAACACCTTCCGCGCCGTGAACATCGGGCTCGTGAACGAGATGGCGGTGGTGGCCGACCGGCTCGGCATCGACATCTGGGAGGTGATCGAGGCCGCCGCCACCAAGCCGTACGGGTTCATGAAGTTCGTGCCCGGGCCGGGGCTGGGCGGCCACTGCATCCCCGTCGACCCGATCTTCCTCGCCTGGAAGATGCGCACCCTCCAGTACCGCACCCGGTTCATCGAGCTGGCGGCCGAAGTGAACCGGGACATGCCCCGCTGGGTGGTGGCCCGCACCGCCGAGGCGCTGAACCGGGTCCGCAAGGCGGTGAACGGGAGCCGGGTCCTGGTGCTCGGCATCTCCTACAAGCCGGACGTGGACGACGTGCGGGAGAGCCCGGCGCTGGACGTGATCGGGCTGCTGCGCGAGCAGGGCGCCGAGGTGGAGTTCCACGACCCCCTGGTGCCCGAGGTGGAGATCGAGGACGCCGTGCACCGGTCCGTGCCGCTCACCGCGGAGCGCCTGGAGCGGTCCGATGCGGTGGTGATCACCACCGACCACTCGGCCGTGGACTACGGCCTCGTCACCCGGCACGCGGAGATCGTGATCGACCCCCGCAACGCGATCCGCGAGACGGAGGGCGCCACCGTCTACCCGATCGCCGGACCCGCCCGTGGCGGGGCGGCGACGCGGAAGACGCCGGCGCGGCAGGCGGCCGCCGTCACCTCCTGACGGTCAGCCGGTCCCCCGGGCGGATCACCGACGAGCGGAGCTGGTTCAGGGCCATCAGGTCGCCCGTCGACACCCCGTGCCGCCGGGCGATCGCCCACAGCGTGTCCCCCCGCCGCACCGTGACGGTCAGCGGACCGTCGGGCCGGGGCCCGGCGGGCGCGGACGCGGTCCGGATGGGCCGCCCGCCGGAGCGCGGGATGATGAGCGTCTGCCCGATCTGCAGCCGGCGCGGCTGGACGTTCCCGTTCGCGTCCCGGATCGCCGCCACCGACACCCCGTAGCGCGACGAGATGTGCGACAGCGTCTGTCCCCGGGTCACCACGTGCTCGAGCCACGTCACGCGCTCGGACGGGGGGATCGCCGCGTAGGCCACCACGAACCGCTCCGCCGCGCCCCCGGGCACGCGCACCTCGGCCGCCTCCTTCGGCGGGGTCACCCGGCGCGTGAAGTGCGGGTTCAACCGGCGGATCTCGTCCTCCGTCGTGCCGGCGGCCTCCGCGAGGACGTCGAAGCTCGTCGCGTCCGGGACCGTCACGACGTCGTACGCCAGCGGCGGCTGCGGCCGGACGTCCGTGAACCCGTACCGCTCCGGGTTCTTCGCGATGAGGGCGGCGGCGATGAGCTTCGGGACGTAGTTGCGCGTCTCGGAGCGCAGCACCCGCGCGTCGGCGAGGTCCCAGAAGTCGGTGGAGCCCGTGCTCCGGATCCCGCGGCTCACCCGGCCCGCGCCCGCGTTGTAGGCGGCCGCCGCCAGGTACCACGACCCGAACTCGTCGTACAGGTCGCCGAGGTGGGCGATCGCGGCGTCCGTGGCGGCGAACGGGTCGCGCCGCTCGTCCACCCAGCCGTCGATCCGCAGGTCGTAACGCCGCGCCGTACCGCGGATGAACTGCCACATGCCCACGGCGTGCGCCCGGCTGTAGGCGTTCGGGTTCATCCCGCTCTCGATCATCGCGAGATACAGGAGGTCCTCGGGCAGCTCCGCCTCGCGGAGCCTGCGCCGGATCATCTCCTCGTACGCGCCCGCGCGCTCGAGGTAGACGTGGAAGCGGGAACGGCCGTTCCCGGTGGTGAAGAACTCGATCCAGCGATCGACGGCGTCGTTCGTCTCGAGGGGAATCTCGAACCGGGCCGCGTTGGCGGGCCGGCGGGCGAGACCCAGCGGATCGTCGCCGAACAGCTGGTAGAACTCCCGGCGGCTCGCCTCGTCGAGCGAGTCGACCGTGCGCTCCGCCTCGTCGCGGGCCCGCGCCAGTCGCTCCGCGTCCACGCCCTCGCGCGCCGCCTCTGCCCACGCCTCCGCGTCCGCCTCGGCCGCGATCGCGTCGGCGGTGCCGGTCGCCGGGCCCGTGGCGGGCGGCGGACCGCCCGCGCAGCCCCAGCCCCACGCGGGGGCGAGCGCCAGCGCCACCACCGCGACCCACCGCTGCGCATCGTGCATCCTCATCCGCCTCCCCCGCTGGCGTGCGCGGGCGCCCGGCTCACAGCCGATAGTTCGGCGCCTCCCGCGTGATCACCACGTCGTGCGGGTGCGACTCCCGCAGCCCGCCCGACGTCATCTTCACGAACTCCGCCTCCGTCCGCAGCTCCTCCACGTCGGCCACGCCGCAATATCCCATGCCGCTGCGCAGGCCGCCGACGAGCTGGTACAATGTATCCGCCACGGGGCCCTTGTACGGCACCCGTCCCTCGATGCCCTCCGGGACCAGCTTGCGGCGCTCCGATTCGGTCTGGAAGTACCGGTCCGCCGAGCCTTCCTCCATCGCCGACAGCGAGCCCATGCCCCGGATCACCTTGAACCGGCGCCCCTCCAGCAGGAACGCCTCGCCGGGGCTCTCCTCCGTGCCTGCAAGCATCGAGCCCAACATGCAGGAGGAGGCGCCCGCCGCCAGCGCCTTCACGATGTCGCCCGACTGCTTGACCCCGCCGTCGGCGATCACCGGCACGTCCGCCGCTCCCGCCACGCCGTCCAGGATCGCCGTCACCTGCGGCACGCCGACGCCCGTCACCACCCGCGTGGTGCAGATCGAGCCGGGGCCGATCCCCACCTTCACGGCGTCCACGCCGCGCTCCACGAGCGCCCGCGCCCCCTCCACCGTCGCGACGTTGCCGGCCACGAGCTGTACATCCGGCAGGGCCTCGCGGATCCGCGCCACCGCGTCGAGGACGCCCTGCGAGTGCCCGTGCGCCGAGTCGACGACCAGGGCGTCCACCCCGGCCGCCACGAGCGCCTTGGCCCGGCCCATCTCCGACGTCGCGGCCCCCACCGCGGCGCCGACGATCAGGCGGCCGTGCCCGTCCTTGGAGGCGTTGGGGTGCGCCCGGCGCTTGAAGATGTCCTTCACGGTGATGAGGCCGCGCAGGCGGCCTTCGCCGTCCACCACCGGCAGCTTCTCGATCTTGTTGCGGCGCAGGAGCTCCTCGGCCTGCTCGAGCGAGGTGCCGACGGGCGCCGTCACCAGGCCGTCCGAGGTCATCACGTCGCGGACCGCGCGGTCGAGGTCCGTCTCGAACACGAGGTCCCGGTTCGTGAGGATCCCGACCAGGCGACCGTCCGCGTCCACGATCGGCACGCCGCTGATCGAGTACTCCGCCATCATCGCCGTGGCCTCGCGCAGGCGCGCGTCCGGGCCCAGGGTGATCGGGTCGAGGATCATGCCGCTCTCGGAGCGCTTCACCCGGTCCACCTGGGCACACTGCGCTTCGATCGGCATGTTCTTGTGGAGGATTCCGATCCCGCCCTCGCGGGCCATGGCGATCGCCATGCGGTGCTCGGTGACCGTATCCATCGCGGCGGAGACGAGCGGCACGGCGAGGCGGATGTCGCGCGTGAAGCGGGTGGAGACGTCGAGCTCGGCGGGATGCACGCGCGCGTGGCGCGGCAGGAGCAGGACGTCGTCGAAGGTCAGGGCTTCGCGGATCGTGCGTTCGGCCATCGGCGTCACGGAGTTCGGGTGCGCGGCGCAGCCGGCGCCGCCCGTTCGCCGCCGGCCCCGGCCCGGCCGGACGCGCGGTGGGCGCCCGGGACGGCGACGCCACGGAATCGAGAAGGGTAGAGCCCGGCCGGCGCAGCGTCAACGGGAGTCGGCTGCATCCCGCCGCTCCCGCTCCCGCCTACTCGATCTCGATCTCGCGCGTCCGCGGCGGCTCCGCGTCGCGCTCGTGGCGCGACGGCGCCGATGGCTCGGGGCGGCCGCCCTCCAGCTCCACCAGGAACTCCCGACCCGCGTCCCGGAACGCGCCGAGCACCCGGTCCGCGGCGCCCACCACCTTCATCGTCTCCCGGATCGCCGTGGCGGGGACGCGCCCCTTGCGCATCCCGTCCTGCAGGGCCTCGCCCAGCCGCTGCAGGCCCGTGGGACGCTCCTCCGACTCGCCGTACTGCGAGCGGAGGAAGTTCACGAAGTCGAGGACCTGCCAGGCCTTCTCGTCCGGCAGCCCATCCAGCTTCCGCCACAGTTCCCGGCGCAGGATCTCGTTCATGTCCCCTCGGCCCGTTCCGTCGGGTTCTCGCGTGTCCGCTCCGCGCGGCGCCCTGCCGCCCGGCGCTCCTCCACCCGGCGCTCCGCCACCCGGCCCATCTCCGTTCGGATCCGGGCGGCGAAAGTTTCGCGGTCCGGACCTTTCGCGGCCGACGAGCGCGCCATCCCCCGGGAAGCCGCCTCCGCGATCCGCCCCACCGTGGCCACGCAGGCCCGCGCGGCGCGGCGCGCCGCCGCCCAGTGCGCCGCCCAGGCGAGCGTGAACCCGGCGCCGGTGATGATGTGGATCCACGCCAGGACCTCCAGCGCCGCCGGCGCCGTGACCACCTGGAGAAGATAGCCGCTGATCGTCATCGGGCCGAGCGCCGCGAGGGTGGCGAGGCCGCTCGCCCGCCCGAGCCGCACCCCGGTGCGGAGGTGCCGGGCCACGTGCGCCACCGCGATCAGCCCCACCGCGAACACGAACAGGGGCGCGGCGAGCACGTGCGCCTTGAGGAGCCACGGCTCGAGCGGGTGGTTCACGACGGAGAAGGCATCCGGCGGCGGCTCCACGAGATACTTCGCCCAGAAGAACCCCGCCCCCGACAGCACCACCGCCAGGGTCGACAGCCGCACCATCCAGCGCTCGAACGGCCTCACGGCGCGGCGGCGGCAGGAGGCGAACCGGCGTCCGCGGGCGGGCCGGGGCCGACGGACGGGCCCGGGCCGGCGAACGGCGCGAGCACGGCCTGCAGGGCGAGGGCCCGGCGCACCGCGTCGGTCACGGCCCGCGAGGTGAGCGTGGCGCCCGTGAGGTTCACGATGCCCCGCTTCAGGGCCAGGTCGCCGTCCAGCGGGCGACCGTCGAACTGGGCGAGCCAGCGTTCCGGGGCCACGTACTCGGGCGGCTCGGCGAACTTCAGCACTTCGATCCGCCGCACCGTCCCGTCGGGCGCCGCCACCACCATCACGGCCTCGGGCAGCGTCCGCACCCGGTGCACGTCGAACCACGCGGCGCCGAGCGGCGCGCCGTCCGCGCCCCGGCCCACGTAGTAGGTGACGATCCCCGTGGCGAGGTCGGTGCCGGCCCGCCGGCCCGCCTCGGCCCGCTGGGCGTCGGTCAGGAAGGCGGTCCGCCGCTCCACGTCGGCGGGCGGCGGGAAGGCGAGCCGCAGGGCCTCCTCCTGGGTGAGAAACGTCTGGGCGCAGGCGGGCCGAGGCGCGGCCGCCAGCGCGGCCGTCGCCAGCGCTCCCGCCGCCAGCGCTCCCGCCGCGAGCCGCACCGCCGGGCGCCGCCGCGACGGGGCGACGGGACGGCTCCGGGCACCGCACGACGGCGCTCTTCCGGGGAGCCGGGAGGAGGCCCGGCCCGCCGGCCGGACCCCCTCCCGCGTCCCGTCAGAACAGGTAGCCGAGCGCCACATTGAACTGGTCCACGGCCGTGTCCGCTTCGTTCGAGTGGAACTGGTAGTCGGCCTTCAGCACGATGTTGGGGATCGGCAGCACCTGCGCGCCCACCGAGACGATCGTGCGGTCGTTCGCCGGGTTCGCCGCGAAGCCGTCCGGCACGTCGTCCTGCGTGTTCAGCCGCTCCCAGCGCACGTACGGCAGGAGCTGGACCCGCGTGTCCACGCCCCGCAGCACGTCGTAGCCCGCCTGCACGTAGCCGCCCACCAGGCGCTCGCCGATCGACGAGTCGCCCGACAGCCCGCGCGCCGCGTTCAGCGACTCCACGTCGTCCACCGTGGCGAGGGCGACGAGCCCGCGCAGGTCGAAGCCGCGCGCCTTGTACTGCGCGTGCGCCTCGCCGATGAACGTGGAGGCGCCGATCTCGCCGGCCGGGTCGAGCGGGTCCTCCACGCCCTGGCCCGAGTCCCCGTAGTAGGCCGAGGCGCCGAGCGTGAGCCCGAGGATCCCCGTCCAGTCCGCCCGGCCCGTCACGGCGAAGCTCTCGGCCACCGCCTTCGAGCCCTTCTGGCGGCCGCCCCGCAGCCCGGAGGCCGAGAAGCCGTCCGCGTCGGAGGTCCCGCCGCCCACGCCGTCCAGCCCGTTCACCAGGTAGGCCCGCCACGCGAAGTCGCCCGCGTCGCCGAACAGGCCGATCCCGTTCTCCCGCCACGTGGAGGGGATGATCGCCTGCTCGGTGACGGGCCGCTCCGTGCCGAGGAACACCGGCGGCTCGTGCAGCTCGTTCAGGAAGCCCATCGGCAGGAGCAGGATCCCGGCCCGTGCCCCCAGCGTCGAGCCCGCACCGCCGAACAGCCAGTCCAGGTAGGCGAACTCCACCGACACGCTGCCCGCCTGGTCGGTGGAGGAGTGCTCGAACTCGATCTCGGAGTTGAACACGAAGCGGTCGTCGAACTTGTAGCCGAAATAGACGATGGCGCGCAGGAAGTCGAACTGGTCGGTGAGGCCCGCGTCCGTGCCGTCGTCCCGCTCCGCCACGAAATTCTCGTACAGCGCCTCGCCGTAGCCCCCGATCGACACGCCCTGGTCCACCTTGTAGACCTTCGAGGCCGCGGGCCCGAGGCCGAGGATGCTCGTGTCGGCCGCCACCACCACGTCGCGGCCGAGCCGCATCTGCTCCAGCTCGCGGGTGATCGCCTCGATCTGCCGCCGCAGCTCGGTCACGTCCGCCGGCTCCACCTCCCGGCCCGCCGCGGCCTCGAGCGCCGCCCGCAGCTCCTCCACCTGGCGCTCGAGCCGCTCGAGCCGCTGCTCGGGAGTCGGCTCCTGCGCCCGCGCGGCCGGCGCGTTCGCCGCCGCCAGCAGGCACGCCGCCACGAGGGCAAGCGCGGCGCGGACCGCGCGGCCGCTCCGACCCGGCTTCCCCCTCGGACTCCACCTATCGCTCATGTCGTCCGGTCCTCTCCGGTTCGCTCCGTCGTCTCCGTTCCGGCATCCGCGGCCCCGGATGCCCGTGATTCCGGCACGGGGCCGACGGACAGCCGTCCGTCCCGCGCGCCCGCCCGGCGTACCTCCACGCCCCGTTCCGTCTCGACCAGGAGGACGGCGCCGGCGTCCACGCCGCTCTCCTCCAGCCAGCGGCTTCCCTCCGCCGGGCCCATCACGAACAGCGCCGTGGCGATCGCGTCCGCCGCGAGCGGATCGTCCGCCGCCACGGTGACGCTCCCCCAGGCCGGCGCCGGCCGGCCCGTGCGGGGATCCAGCAGGTGCCCGAACCGATCCCCGTCCACCTCGATCCCCCGCTCGGAGGCGCCCGAGGTGGCGAGCGAGCCGCGCCGCAGGCGGAGCCGGACAACCGCCGAATCGCGGCGGGACGGGTGGGCCGCGGCCGCCGGCCAGCCGCCCGCCGGCGGGTCACCCACGGCGAGGAGCTGGCCGCCGAAGTCGAGCAGCGCCGATATGCCCCCGGCCGCCACGAGCGCGGACGCCGCCTCGCGCAGCGCCGCCCCCTTCCCGAAGCCGCCCGCGTCGAGCCAGGCCGACGGGTGCCGCCGGGCGAGGAAGGGGGGATCGGTGGAGACCTCGATGCGGCCCGGGCCCGAGGCCGCGCGCGCCGCGGCCAGCTCCACTTCCGCCGGCACCCGGCCCGCGCCCCGCAGGTCCCAGGCGTCCACGAGCGCCCCCACCGCCGGGTCGAACGCCCCGCCGGTGCGGCGCGACCAGGCCGCCGCCTCCGCCACGAGGCGGGCGGTGCGCGGCGCCACGGGCACCCTCTCCCCCGGCGCTGCTCTCCGCAGGCGCCCGAGGTCCGAGTCCTCCCGCCAGCTGCTCAGCTCCCGCTCCAGGTCCTCCACGGCCCGCAGTGCCGCCTCCGCCGCCGCGGTGGCCGCCGCCCGGTCGCCGGCCGCGACCTCGACGCGCAGGAGCGTCCCCATCAGCCACGCCTCGCGGCGGATGACGTCCGGATGATCGAGTGCGGCGACGGGGGAGGCGGTGGCGGAAACGGAGGGGGCGCGGGGGGGGGCGGCCGGGGGAACATCGGCCGGCCCGCGCGGGTTCGCGCAGGCGATCCAGACTCCGCCGACGAGGCCGGCGGCGAGCGAGCCCGCCGCGGTCCGGTGGTTCATGCCCTGGTTCCTTCGCCGCGCGCCTTGCCTCGGAGCGGGCGCACGACCGAGATTGCGGTATGAAACAGAATTGGAATTGAGACCCGGTCTCAACGAGGCGGAACGCTAGCGGGGCGCCGTCGCCCTGTCAACGTCGCGCCGCACGCTCCCGCGTTCCCCCGCGGGACCCGAGCAGGAGAGGGAGAAGATGGTCCAGTTGCCGCTGCGCGCCGTGCCGGTCGCGCCGGACGCCGAAGCCGCCTACGACGAGTGGATCCGCGGGATCGACGAGCGGCTCGCCGACCCCGGCTGCGACCGGAACGCGCTGGTGGCGGAGACGCTGCGGGAGCTGTTCTTCCCTGCCCTGCCGGCGGACGTCGACGCCTCCCGCCTGCCGGCCGCCACGCGGGCCGCGCTGGCGAGCCTCGATCCGCGCGGCGTGACCCTGGAGCCCGAGCACTACCGCGACATCGACCCGGAGCGCTACGCGCCCCGCAAGCCGCTCATCTGGCTGTGGCAGATGTTCGACCGCTCGCCGCTGGGCGGGAACGTCACCCTGGGGGTCCGCTTCCGCCGCATGCTGGCCCCGCACGTGTTCAAGCGGGTGGGCCGGAACTTCAAGGCGTTCCACTTCGTGGAGGTCTCGTTCGGCTACAACCTCGAGGTGGGAGACGACGTGGTGGTGCACCGCGACGTGCTGCTGGACGACCGGGGCGGGATCGTGATCGGGAACCGCGTGTCGATCAGCGACCGGGCCGCCGTGTTCAGCCACACCCACTCGATCGACGACATCAACGACGTGACCTGCATGCCGACCGTGCTGGGCGACGACGTGCGGATCACCTACGGGGCGACCGTCCTGGCGGGGGTCCACGTGGGGACGCAGGGGATGGTGGGGGCGCGGGCCCTCGCCACCCGGAACGTCCGGCCGTTCCACGTGAACGTGGGCATTCCGGCCAAGTCCGTACGGGTGAAGGGGATCGCGCCGCGCGAGCTGCAGCCGGGCGTGTCGCTGCCCACGGACTCGGGCGAGCGGTGAGCGGCGCCGGGGGGAGCGGGACCGCCGAGCGGGGCTCTCCGACCGGCGAGCCCGAGACGCCGGCCGGGGACGAACTGGCCGGCCGGGCCCTCGTGACGGGCGGCGCCGTGCGGGTGGGCCGCGCCATCGCGCTCGCGCTCGGGGCGGCCGGCTGGAGGGTCGCCGTGCATTGGCGCACCTCGCAGGCGGAGGCGCGCGCCGTGGTGGCCCGCCTGGAGGCGCTCGGGCCCGGCGGCACCGCCCTGCAGGCCGACCTCGCCGACCCGGCGCGGGCCGAGGCGCTGCCCGGCGAGGCGGCCGCGGCGCTCGGCGGCCTCGACCTGCTCGTGAACTCCGCGGCGATCTTCCCGAGCCACGACCCGCTCGCCGTGCCCGCCGCGGAGTGGGACCGCGTGTTCGCGGTGAACCTGCGGGCCCCCTTCCTGTGCGCCCGCGCCGCGGCGCGCGTGATGGGCGAGGCGGGCGGCGCGATCGTGAACCTCATCGACACCGGCTGGGACGAGGCGTGGCCCTCGTACATCCCGTACGTCGCGACGAAGGCGGGCCTGGCGAGCGTCACCCGCGGCCTGGCCCGCGCGCTGGCGCCGCGGGTCCGCGTGAACGGCGTGGCCCCCGGCCCCGTGCTGCTGCCGGCGGACGAGGACACCCCAGAGGGCCGGCGCGCCGCCGCCGCCCGCACCGCCCTCGGACGCGTCGGGACGGCCGACGACGTGGCGCAGGCGGTTCTGTACCTGGCCTCGGCCCCCTATGTTACGGGAGAGATCCTCCGGGTCGACGGGGGCCACCACCTGACCTGAGCGGCCCCGCACGGCCTCCGCCGCCCGGCACCCTTCCGCGCCGCCAGGGGGGACCATGTTTCCGCGTATCCTCGTGACCCTCGACGGATCGCCCGACGCCCGCCGGGCCTCGCAGCTCGCCCTCGTCCTCGCCGAGCGCTTCGAGTCGCGCGTCTCCGCCCAGTTCGTCATCGACACGCGCGTCGTCGAGGGCCCCGCCGTCGAGACCCTCGCGCCGCTGTGGGGCGAGATGAGCTCGCGCCCGTTCCGCGCCGAGGTGATGGAAGCGTGGACGGCCCGCGGCGACGAGACCCTCGCCGAATTCGCCGGCCGGGCCGTGACCGCGGGCCGCGAGCACGTGGAGCGCCACCTCGACGTGGGCGTGGCCGAGGAGGCGATCCTCGCCCGCGCCGCGGGGGCCGACCTCGTGGTGATGGGCCGGCGCGGCGAGCACGCCGGGTTCGGGCGCCACCCGATCGGCAGCACCGTGTCGCGGGTGCTCCGGCGCGCACCCCACCCCGTGCTCCTCGCGGCCCCGGGGCCGGCGGACGGCGGCGGAAACGGCGGGGGCGATGGAGACGGTGCGAACGGCGCCCCGGCCGGGCCGGCCACGGCCGCCGCCGCACCCCCCTCCCTGCCCCGCGTGTGCGCCGTGGCCTGCGACGGCCGCGAGCCCTCGATCCGGGCTCTCGACCTGGCCGTCCGCTACGCCGAGGCGGTGGACGGCGAGGTGCGGGTCGTCGCCGCGGGCGGCGATGAGGCCGACGCCGTGCTCGAGCCCGCGCAGCGCCTGCTGCACGACCACGGCGTGCCCTGGGAGTCGGCCCGGCTGGACGCCGACCCGCCCGAGGCCGTCGCCGAGGCCCTCGCCCGCTGGAAGGCCGACTGCCTGTTCATGGGCGCGTTCGGGCGCAGCCGCCTGCACGACCTGCTCCTCGGGTCGCGCACCGACGCGATCCTGGAGGCGGTGCGGGTGCCGGCGTTCCTGGTGCGGTAGGGGG
>JAVVDU010000025.1:0-36033 GCA_032251515.1 Gemmatimonadota bacterium | reverse complement strand
CGCCAGCCGCGAAAGGCACTGAGCTACGCCCGCAATGCTCTACCCTCTCGGGGCGAGAGCCCCGAGCCCTTTTGCGGCGCCAGCCGCGAAAGGCACTGAGCTACGCCCGCAATGCGCGGAACGAATGGGGCGGGAGGGACTCGAACCCCCGACCTCTGCGATGTGAGCGCAGCGCTCCAGCCAGCTGAGCTACCGCCCCGGAAGTCTGAAAGCGGGCGACCGGATTCGAACCGGCGACCTCAACCTTGGCAAGGTTGCGCTCTACCAACTGAGCTACGCCCGCGGGGGCCGGCCAGGCACCGTGCTTCCGGTGCCGAGGCGCAAAGAGCCGGGCCTCGGGGGGCCCGGCTCCGGCGAGGGGAATGTTACGGTGCGGGGGTCCGGACTGTCAACCGGACGGGCCCCCGCATCAGCTCGCCCGGCGCTCCGCCACTTTCCCGGGTACACCCGCACGCTCGTCCTCGGACTCCTCGCCATTCGGCACGACAGGGTCCGCGGGCGCCGGCTCCAGTGCCTCGCCGCGACGCCATGTCCACGGCGAGACGACTTTCCGGATGATCGGGATGTTGTCCTCGATGAACTCGCGCGCGGTCTTCTCCGTGTTCGCCCGCGTGCTGATATAGCAGGCATCGCAGGTGTTCCGCTTCGAGAAGTTCTCGACCATGTCCTGCTGCGTATCGAAGTACGCCATCACCATCGCGCAGGGAGTGAAACGGCCGTCCGGGTTGATCACGAGGAAGCGGCGGCCGGCCTGGCAACCGGGAATCCCGCCCTCGGTCATGAACCGGAAGTAGCGCCAGAGCACGCGGGGAGATGTGTAGATCGGGAAGCCGCGATTCCGCATGTCGATGACTTCTTCGATCTTCGCCTTCAGCTCGGCGTGGCCTTCGGATCCGGCCACGAGCCCCGCCCGGTCCTGCACGCGCAGGTGCGTGTAGACCGAGAAGTTGATCGGCAGCCCCCACTCCTTGGCCCGGTGCACGAGACCCGGCAGCTCCCGGTAGTTCCAGTTCGTGATGCAGACGTTCAGCAGGATGTCGTCCTTCTCGCTGCGGCGGGCCAGGTCGGGCAGCACCTCTCCCATGTGCGAGAACAGGTTCGGGATCCGCCGGAACTCGTCGTGCCGCTCGTCCGGGAAATCGAGTGACACCGAAAGCTGGTGCATGCCGGCCCGCTTGAGCCGGAAGAACTTCTCCACCGTGAGGTTCGAGGCGTTGGTGACGACGATCATCCAGGGCAGGCGACCGGGTACGGCCATCTTCTCCACGATCTCGAACACGTCCCCGCGGGCCAGCGGCTCGCCGCCGCTCACGTGGGAGACGATGGGCTGGAGCTCCCGGCAGATCGCCGCGTACTCGTCCGCCGAGAGGCGCTTCTCCTTGATGGGCCCGCCCCAGTTGCAGTGCCAGCAGTTGGCCGTGCAGGAATGGGTGATCTCGAACGAAATCGAGAGAGGCTTTCCCGACAGCCGGTTGCGGACGCCGCGCGTCAGCATCCGGAGGCCCATGGAACCGGAGATGTTCATGTGCTGCTCCTGCCTTGGTTTCGTTCCCGGGATCGTCTCAGGCCGTCCGGCGCGTGGCCGTCGCCTCGTCGGGCGAGGAGACGGCGGCCGGAACGGTCACGGCGTCCCGGCGGGACCGCACGTGCGCGACGAGCTTCGGAATCCCGTTCCACGCGTACGCGATGGAGATCGCCGCGAAGAACCCGATCAGCACCCAGTCCGGAATGGCGATCAGTCGACCCGCCCAGGCCAGCATGAGGTAGCGGGGCACCCTGCCGGTGAGGAGCGCCGCCAGGTAGCGCCACATCGGATAGTGGACGGAGAACGCGAGAAACTTGAACGGGAAGAACGGGATCGGAGTGAAGCCGGTGAGAACGAGTGTCCAGAACGGCTGCTTGCGGAACCAGCCGGAGATCCTCTGATACCACGCCAGGTCCTTGTAGCTCGACAGCCCCCGCAGGTTCATCACGGGCACGAACACGCGGTGGTCGAGCCAGCCGGCGACCAGCGTTCCCGCCCCCGCCGCCGCGGCGGCGAGCAGGACGGACCCGTGCTTCCCGAACCAGATCAGGGCCGGCTCGTGGGGAAACAGGGAGATCGCCGTGTTGGCGGGGATCGTGTAGAAGGCCAGGTAGACGTAGCTGTCGGACGAGAAGTCCCGCACCATGAGCACGGCGGCGACGGCGCCGAGCAGGGCCATCACCGTGCCGCCGATCCACACGCCCGGGCCGAGACGATCGTACAACACCGGCCCGTCGGCCGTCTCCGGACGCTCCAGGTCCCTCTCGCTCTGGGCCGTCAAGGCGTCTCCCGATCGCGTTCATACGTCATCCGGCGCCGCCGTGTCGCCGGAACCGGAACCGCGCAACGCTAGTACGCCGGGAAACGGATCGCCAGCCGGATCGGCGGCGACCACGCTTCGCTCGCACGGGCGGAACGGGGTAGACCCGGCCGGGGTTCCCTCCGTACCTTCCCGCCATGAAGCACGGCCACACTGTCTGGAGGCAGCCAGCTTGAGCCAGCCGAACGAATGCCCGACCTGCTCCACGCCCCTCGGTCCCCGTGACCAGACGTGTCAGAAATGCGGCACGCCCGTGTCGTGGGACCTCGACCCGGACCACGGCGCCGTCGCGTCGTGCGGCGTGTGCGGCACCAGCATGCGCGCCATGGAGCTGACCTGCCCGTCCTGCGGCGAGACGGGATATCCCGCCCTGCGGCCGCGGAAAGGCAAGGGTTTCAAGGGTTCCCCGGAGTTCGAGGCCGACCGCGGCTCGACTCGCTGAACGGGCGTTCCGGCACCGTGGAGCCGGAGGGCGCAGGCCCGGCGGAGCCGGAGGCACGCCGGGCACTGGACCGCATCGTCGTCGTCCTGTTCGAACCGCAGGACCTGGTGAACGTCGCCCTCGTGGTGCGGGCGATGAAGAACATGGAGTTGTCCCGCCTGCGCCTCGTGTCTCCCGCCGAGTTCGATCCCTGGCGCATCGAGGGCATCGCGCACGACACCTCCGAGATCGTCGCCGGCGCGGAGGTGTTCGACGACGTGGCCACCGCCCTCGCGGGGGCCGTCCGCGTCGTCGCCACCACGGCCCGTCGCCGGGCGAAGCGGCAGGAGTGGGCCGAGCCTCGAGAGGCAGCCCCCGGCATTCTCTCCCTCACGCGGCAGGGCGACGTGGCCATCCTGTTCGGCCGGGAGGACCGGGGCATCCCGAACGAGGTCCTGGACCTGTGCGACGAGGCGCTGTGCATCCCGACGAACCCCGCCCACCCCTCCTTGAACCTCGGCCACGCCGCGCTCCTCGTGTTCTACGAGCTCCGCCAGGCGGCACGGAACCTGGGCGGGCTCGCAGAGCGGGACCTGTCGGCCAAGCCGCGGGAGTCGGCGCCTCCCGCCACGGCCGACCAGCTGGAGGCGTTCTTCGAGATATGGCAGGCGGCGATGGAGGAGATCGGGATGTTCCGGGGCGGGGACGAGGCCTCGAAGATGCGGAGCTTCCGGCGTCTCCTGAAGCGGGCGGCGCTGGACGGACGGGAGTTGCGCCTCCTCGAAGCAACCGCCTGGCGCATCGTGCACCACGCCCGGCGCACGTGGGCGCGCCTCGGCGGAAGCACGGGGCCCGCCGGACCGGAACCGCCGGGCGGCGACTGACCCGACGGTGGCGACCGGCGTCCGCGGACCGACCTACGCGGTCGCGGCGGAGCCCCCCGCGTCCCCGCGCGCCGCGGCGGCGGGCTCGTAGTACCGCTCCACGTAGTCCTTCAGCATGCGTCGCGCCGAGAACCGCGTGCCCACGGTGCGCATCGCGTGCTTCATGACGCGCACCCAGCCGCGCGGCACGCCGTCCACGTCCCGCCGGTAGAACAGCGGCACGATCTCCCCCTCCAGCAGGGCGTACAGCGACTCCGCGTCCGCGGCATCCCGGAAATCCGGCGCCGCGCCGAGGTCGATCGCCTGGCGCTCGTTGATCGCCCAGCCGTTCAGGCGGGTCCAGCCCTCGGCCCACCAGCCGTCGAGCGTCGAGAACTGGGGAACCCCGTTGATCCCGGCCTTCTGGCCGCTCGTTCCGCACGCCTCGAGGGGCGGGCGCGGGTTGTTGAGCCAGATGTCGACGCCGGAGTAGAGGTCGCGCGCCACGTTCATCTCGTAGTCCTCGATGAACGCGATGCGGCCCTCGAAGCGGCCGTCCATGGCGCGGCGGTACACCTCGGCGAGCAGCGCCTGCCCCGGCTCGTCGGCCGGATGCGCCTTGCCCGCGAACACGAGCTGGACGGGACGCCACGTGTCGGTGAGGATCCGCTGCAGCCGGTCGAGGTCGTGGAAGATCAGGTCGGCCCGCTTGTAGGTGGCGAAGCGGCGGGCGAAGCCGATCGTGAGGACCTCCGGGTCGAGCAGCGTACCGGCCGCCACGACCTGGTTCGAGGTCGTGCCCTCATCGGCCCAGCGGCGCCGCGCCCGCTGGCGCAGTACGGTGAACAGCCGCCGCTTGCACTCGTCGTGCGCGCTCCACACGAGCTCGTCGGGAAGGTCCAGCGCCCGCTCCCACAGGGCGGCCTCGTCCTGCCGGAGCATCCAGTCGGGCCCCAGGTACCGGGCGAACAGGTCGCGGAAGCCCGGCGCGACCCAGCTCGGCAGGTGGACGCCGTTCGTGATGTGGCCTATCGGCACTTCGTCCTCCGCCGGCGCCCCGGCGAGGCTCGTCGGCGAGAGGGTGCCGGCGGCATCCCCCTCCGGACGCTCCGCCGGCTTCGCGTCGCCCTGACCCTCGACCTGCCCATCCACCGACCCGTCGCCCCGGGGCCACAGCCCCTGCCACATCGACCGGGCCACTTCGCCGTGCAGCCGACTCACGCCGTTCCGGTACTCCGCCAGCCGGAGCGCGAGGGCCGACATGTGGAAGTGGCCGTCGTCGTCCGGGTGCCGGCCGAGCTCCCGGATCCGGTCCGGCTCTACGCCCAGCTTCGCGATGTAGCGGCGGAAATACCGGTCCATGAGATCCGGCGGGAAGGAATCGTGTCCCGCCGGAACCGGAGTGTGCGTCGTGAAAACCGTGGAGGCGGCGACCCTGCGTATCGCCTCCTCGAACAACTCCCCCGTCTCCAGGTGCTCCCGCAGTCGCTCCAGCACGAGAAAGGCCGCGTGCCCCTCGTTCGCGTGCCAGACGTCCGGGGCGAGCCCGAGCGTGCGCAGGACGCGCACGCCGCCGATGCCGAGCACGATCTCCTGCCGGAGCCGGAGCTCGAGGTCGCCGCGGTACAACTGGTGGGACAGGACCCGGTCGTCCGGGTGGTTTTGCTCGATGTCCGTGTCGAGCAGGTAGATCGAGGTACGACCGATCCGGAGCCGCCACACGCCCAGGTGCACCTCCCGGTCGGCGAGGTGCAACGTCGCGTGCGCCCCATCGTCGCCGTTGCCCCAGATCCGCTCGAGCGGCATCGATTCGGGCTGGAACGGCTCGTCGATCGCCGCCTGGCGCCCTTCCCCGTCGATGCGCTGGCGGAAGTACCCCTTCTGGTACAGGAGGCCGACGCCGATGAGCGGCAGGCCCAGGTCGCTCGCCTCCTTGAAGTGGTCGCCGGCGAGGATCCCGAGCCCCCCCGAGTAGATCGGGATGGACGTGTGGACGCCGAACTCGGCGCAGAAGTAGGCGATTCCGCCGCCGCCGTTTCCGTACGTGTCGGCGTACCAGCTGCGGCGGGCCGACAGCACGTCCTCGAACTCGGCCATCACCGCGTCGTACTCGCGCAGGAACAGCGGATCGGAGGCCAGGGCCTCGAGCCGCTCCGCGTCGAGGCGCCGCAGGAGCTCGACCGGGTTCTGGCGGGCCCGCATCCACAGGTTCGCGCCGGCGTGCCGGAACAGCTCCCGCGCCTCCGGCTGCCAGCTCCACCAGATGTTCCGGGCCAGCCTGTCCAGCCCGGCGATGCGCGCCGGAAGCGCGCTCGGATGTGATTCGCTCACCGTGTCACGAAGGGGTTCGGGTTCGGCCGGGGCCGGCCGTCGGCGGGCGAGCGCCCCCCGGCGGCCGATCCGTCAGATGCGCGTCGCGATGCGGGCCAGGAGGGCGTCGTTCGACTCCGTCCGGCGCATGATCCCCAGGACCTCGGAAATCGCGTCGGCCTCGCTCATGCCCGACAGCTCCCGTCGCATGGCGTGCGAGGCCGCCAGCGCGGACTCGGACAGGAGCAGCTCCTCGCGCCGCGTGGCGCTGGAGAGCAGGTCGATGGCCGGCCAGATGCGCCGGTCGGCGAGGTCCCGGCTGAGGACGAGCTCGCTGTTCCCCGTCCCCTTGAACTCTTCGAAGATGACCTGGTCCATCCGGGAGCCGGTGTCCACGAGGGCCGTGGCGATGATCGTCAGGGACCCGCCGCCCTGCTTCGGATCCACCTTGCGGGCGCTGCCCAGGAACCGCTTCGGCCGGTCGAGCGCGCCGGCATCGAGGCCGCCCGTCAGGGTGCGGCCGGTGCCCTCCTCCGTGGCGTTGTAGGCGCGCGCGAGCCGCGTGATGGAGTCGAGGATGATGACGACGTCCTGTCCCATCTCGACCCGGCGACGGGCCCGCTCCAGCGTGACCTCCGCCACCTGTACGTGCCGCTCGGCCGGGTGATCGAAGCTGGAGGCGACGACCTCACCGTACCCGTGGGCCTCCATCTCGGTGACTTCCTCCGGGCGTTCGTCCACCAGGAGAATGAGCACCAGCGCGTCGGGGTAGTTCGTCACGATTCCCTGGGCGATCGCCTGCAGCACGAACGTCTTCCCGGCCTTCGAAGGGGCGACGATCATTGCGCGCTGCCCCTTTCCGAGGGGACAGAACAGGTCGATGATCCGGTTCGTGAAATCCGGCTGCCCCCGCCTCTCCAGTCCGCACTCCAGCTTCAGCTGCTCGTTCGGGTGCATGGCGGACAGGCGCTGAAACTGGGGACGTCTGCTCACCTCCTCGACGGGGAGGCCGTTCACGGTGAAGATCTTGCGGAGCGGGGGGCTCTTGCCGCGGCCGGGCGGCTCGCCCACCTCGCCCGCGATCTCGTCGCCCGTCCGGAGCCCGTGCTTCTGGATCACCCGCTGGCCCACGTAGACGTCGTCGGGACCGGGGGTGTAGGAGGTGTGCGGCCGGCGGATGAAGCCCGACCGACCATTGCCCATCACCTCGAGCACGCCGAGATATGCTTCGTTCGTCACGCTGTTTCCGTTTGCGTCTGGTTGCGACCCGCGGATCCGGCGGAATCGGGGTACGTGAGGCCGGACCGGCCAGTCGGCCGCTCGCCTCACGGGGATCGATCGGGATCCTGCCCCGGGCCGTTGCCTCCGGCCCTCTGCCTGGACACGGCCCGCGGAAGCCGGGGCCGAAGAGATCCGGACCCGGCACGGCGCCGGACCCGGAGGCGAATGATACGACGATCGGCCCGGGAATCAACCATCCACCGGTCGGGAGCACCGGAGGCGGCGGGGCCGCGCCGGCCCTCCGATGGCTGAGCCGGATCAGAACCGGAGCCGGTACGTGAGCCGGAAGTCGCGCCCCGGCAGGGGAACCGTGTCCTTGAGAAACGAGACGTGGTTCCGGGCCTCCTCGTCGCCGAGGTTCGTACCCCGCAACGTGATCTCGTGCGAGACGGGCCCCGAGATCAGCACGTAGCCGATCGACGCGTTGAGCATCGTGAACCCCTCCGTCACCGTCTCGAACTCGGAGATCCGGTCCTGCTCCGTCGTCCGCCGCGCCTCCGCGACGAACCGCCACGGACCGTACTCCCAGCGGGCTCCACCGCCGATCCGGAGCGGCGGGATGTAGGGGAGCGGCTCGTCGGACTCCGTCTCCTCCGCCCGCACGTAATCGCTGAACGCGGTGAGGGCGAGATGGTTCCCCGGCCGGTGGATCACGCTGAGGGCGAGGCTGGCCTCGAAGCCCGTGAACAGCGCGTCGGCCTGCTCGTAGCGCGCGACCCGCAGTCCGTCCTCGAACTCGCCCGTCGGCCGCAGGAAGATGAAGTCGTCGAAGCGGCTCAAGAACAGCGACGCCTCACCCGTCACGGGCCCCTCGGTCACCAGCAGCGACAGGTCGCCACTCCAGCCGATCTCGTTCTCCAGGTCGGGGTCGCCCAGCTCGACGAGGCGGGTGGCTGCATGCGGTCCGAACGAGAAGCGCTCGTCGACGCTGGGCAGCTTCGTCGAGCGGGCCCCGGAGAACGAGAGCCGGATGCCGGACGAGACGGGAACGTTGACGCCCAGCGACGCGGAGAGACCATCCGCGTCCCGCGACACTCCGGTAGCGGCGTCCTGCTCGCTCCGCTCCCAGCGCGCCCCGAGACCGAGCGATGCCGGACCGACCGGCACTTCCTCGAACAGGAACAGCGCCCAGGAAGTGGACTCCACGGGCGGGAGAAACGCCTCCTCCCCGAACGCGGCGAGGTCGCGGTCGTTGAACTGCGCGCCGAACGTGCCCGACGCGCGGCCGAACAGCGGGGCGTGCGTCCCTTCGAGGCGGACATCCAGCTCCTCGTTGTCGAACCGGGTCCCGACCTCGGCGCCCTCCAGCTCGAAGTGCCGGTAGTCCGAATAGCCACCGCGCAGCCGCACGTTCCGGATCGCGGCGCCCGCGAAGTTCCACGCGGTCTCGAAGTCCAGCCGCCACTGGTCGACGTCGAGCGAGACGCCGTCTTCCGATCCCGCGCCCCCTTCCGCACCCCCCTCGGCGCCCGCGCCTTCCGCGAAGCCGGGCACTCCGTACTCCGAGGCGTAGGCGGAGAACGCCGCGCCCGCGTGTCCGGCCGATCCGACCCAGGAGGCGCCGAACGAGCCGGTCTGCGTCTCCACGGCGCTGTTGGGCAGCGTGCCACGCGGGCCGGGGTCCTCGGGATCCGGGTCCGCGGCGGCGAAACCCGGGATGTCGTAGTCATCCGTGTCCCGCAGGAGCCCGTTCGCCTGCCAGGCGACCGGCCCGGCCCGGCCCGTCAACGCCAGCGCCCCGTTCGCCTCCTCGCTCACCGTGGCGCCCTGCAGCTGCACCGAGCCCTCGAGCGGGTGCGCCGGAAGGTCGCGGGGGATGCGGCCGTCGATCACGTTCACCACGCCGCCGATCGCCGAGCTGCCGTACAGGAGCGTCGCGGGCCCGCGGATCACCTCGATCCGCTCGGCCGTGAGCGGCTCGAGCGACACCGCGTGGTCCGGCCCGCTGCCCGACACGTCCCCGCTGCTGACTCCGCCCGTGAGGATCCGGACCCGATCGCTCTGCAGTCCGCGGATCACCGGCCGGCTGGCGCCCTGGCCGTAGAACGTGGAGTTCACGCCGGGCTGCTCGGCCAGCGTCTCGCCGAGCGTGTTGCGACCCTTCTCGCGCAGCTCGCGACCCGAGAGTACGTCGGTCGCCTGGAAGAGCTCAGAGCGCGTGCGCGCCTCGGGCCCCACCGAGGCGATGATGGGCTCCACGTGGAAGGCGGGCTCGAGGACGAGCTCGATGTCCAGCGTCTCCCCTGCCGCCAGCTCGATCCGCCGGACGGCGCGGCCCTGCAACTCACCCTGGGCCTCGACGATGTGGCGTCCGGCGGGGAGGCGAAGGACGAACCGGCCCGTATCGTCCGCGTCCACGCGCCCGCCCGTCCCCACGGCCCGCACCTCCACGTGCCGGGCCGGCTCCCCGTCCGGTCCGACGACGCGTCCCCGCACCTCGCCGGTCCGGTCCTGTGCGTGCGCCGCGGAGGGAATGGAGAAGATCCCCACGAGGGCCAGCAGCGCCGCCGTCAGCGCACCGGCCCGGCTGTCCCGTCTCGTCATGATGTCCCGTCTCGTCATGATGTCCCGTCGCGTCATCTCGTCTGTCTCCGATTCCCACATGGATGTCGATGACCGGTGGCGCCGCCGGCGACGGTCGCGCGGCGGGCCCTGTCCAGTCCGTCTCGGCAACGGATTCGGAGATCAGGCAGGCGGGGCGCGGGCCCTGGCGACGAGACGCGGGGCGGCGGGAGCGGGAACGGCGGTGGGTCGCCACGGGCTCGGACGCTCCGGCGCGGGCGCCGCCGGCACGTCCGGTGCGGCGGCGGCGGCCGCGTGCGCCCCTGCGAGGTGGCATACCGCGCAGCTCTGCGCCGGCGCCTCGCCCGCCCGGTGGTCGTGCGGCCGGGCCGAGACGAGGGCGCCGGCCAGGAGCGCCACCGCCGCCAGGGCCGCCGCGGCGCGTGATGCGCGGAACTTCCCCGGGGCTCGGAGGTTCAAGACGCGCCCGGAGATCTTTGCGAAACGTCCATCGTTCATCCCTGCGCGAGCATGACCGGCACGATACTGCCACTTCGGCGAGCGCGTACCCTCATCGTCTGCAACGGGTTCCTGCTGGCGCTCGCCGTGGCGGGACCGCAGGCGCGCGGCGCCGGCGTGCCGCAGGATGCCGCGACACCTGGCGTGGCCGGCGCGTGTCCGCGGGAAGAGGCCGGCGTCCTCGTCGAGCGAGCATTCGCGGCGCGGGCCGGCCTGTCGCCGGGCGACCGGGTCCGGCTCGCGGCGGCGGCGACCGGCCCGGGGTGTGCAGCACGCATCGAAGGCCTGTTCGAACCGGCGGCGGACCCGGCCACCCTCACGCGGGAGCGCCCGCTGGTGCGGTTGCGGCTGCCCGACCTGCAGCGGATCGCCGGCCGGGGTGACGAAGTCGACCGCTTCTCCCTGCGGCTGGCTCCCGGCGCCGACCCGGACGCCACGGCGGCGGCGCTGCAGTCGCTGCTGCCGGGCACGCAGGTCCTGCCGGCCGCGACCGTCGCGGCGCGGGCCTCCACCACGTTCGAGGTGGTGCGGCGCTTCCACCGGGCCATCGGGATCATCACGATCACGGCCGGCGGCGTCTTCCTCGCCTGCATCATGACCCTGAAGGTGCAGGAGCGGCGGGCCCAGGTGGCGGCCCTGCGCCTGGTCGGAATCTCGCGCGGCACGCTCGTCGCCTGGCTGATGAGCGAGGCGGCGCTCGTGGCGGCGCTCGGCGGCGTGGCCGGCATCGGGGTCGGCCGGCTCGCGGCATCGGTGATCAACGCCGTGTACCGGAACGCGTACGATACGACCCTCGCCTTCGCGATCGTCACGCGCGAGACGGTGATCCTGGGCCTCCTGCTGGCGGTCGGCCTCGGTCTCGCGGCGGGCCTCGTGGGCGCGCTCCGTCTCACCGCCGTCGACCCGCTCCAGGAGGTGGGCCGGTGAGGGGGCCGGTCGTGAGGGCGGCGTGCTGATTCTCCGGTACGCGGCGCGCGAGTTGCTCCGCCACCCGTCGAGATCTTTGTTCGCGGTGGCCGGGGTGGCGGTGGCCTGCGCCATGCTCCTCGACATGCTGATGCTGAGCTCCGGTCTCGGGACGAGCTTCCGGTCGCTGCTCGCCGGCGAGGGATACTCGCTGCGGGTCGCCCCGGCCGGCTCGCTCCCGTTCGACACGGACGCCACGATCGCGGACGCGGCGGAGGTGCGTGCCGGGCTCGCGGCCCACCCCGCCGTGACCGGCGTGGCACCGGTCCTCGGCGCCAACTTCCTCGAGGGGCCGGATGGCGGGGCGCGTGTGTTCGCGCTGGGCATCGACCCCGAGGAACAGGGATTCCTCACCCTGGTGGACGGACGGCTTCCCACGGCGGCGGACGAGGCCGTGGTCGGGATGCCGCTGCGCGACGAAGGCGTAGGGCCGGGAGACACCCTTCTCCTGGCTCCCGCCGGTGGCCTGGGACGGGTGGCCGCGGCCCCGCCGCGGCGCTTCCGGGTGGTGGGTACGGGACGGTTCCACTACGCGCCCGCCGGGGAGCGGTCCGTCGCCCTGCCCATCCGCACCGTGGCGGAGGTCGCCGGGCGGCCCGACCGAGCCTCCCTCATGATGGTGCGGCTGGCGGACGGGGCGTCCCCCGACGCCGTGGCGGAGCAGCTGCGGCGCGACGGTCTCGCCCTGGAGATCGCCTCGGTGGGCGAGCTCGTGGAGCGTGCCGAGCGACGCCTGTCCTACTTCCGGCAGCTCGCCCTGATCCTCGGGACCGTGAGCCTCGTCGTGACCTCGCTGCTCATCGGCACGATCATGGCCGTGTCGATCAACGACCGGTACGGCACGATCGCGGCACTGCGGGCGATCGGGGTGTCGCGCGGCTCCATCCTCACGGCCCTGGCGGTCGAGAGCCTGCTGCTGTGCACGGCGGCAGCGGCGATCGGCCTGGTGCTGGGGCTGTTCACGGCGGACCGCCTGGAGGCGATCCTGGCCGACTTCCCGGGTCTGCCGCGCGCCATCCGCTTCTTCGTCCTCGAACCGCGGCAGGCCGTGCAGGCCGGCATCGCCCTGCTGCTCGCCGGCGTGGGCGCCGCGCTCGTTCCCGCCTGGCGGGTCACGCACCTGCCCATCGCCGCGACCCTGCACGGGGAGGAGCCGTGAACACCGCGCCGCTCGTCGTCGCCACGGACGTCCACCGCGAGTACCGGCTGCAGGGAGACCGCATCCGGGCCGTCCGCGGCGTGAGCCTGGAGATCCCGTCCGGCGACTTCCTGGCCCTGGTGGGACCGAGCGGATCGGGCAAGTCCACCCTGCTGCACCTGCTCGGCGCCGTCGACGCGCCGACCGCGGGTTCCATCCGGCTGGACGGCCGCGAGGTCGCGGAGCTGCGGGAGGCGGAGCGGGCGCGGCTGCGGCTGCGCCGGATCGGGCTCGTGTTCCAGCGCTTCCACCTCCTGCCGATGCTCTCTGCGGTGGAGAACGTCGAGCTTCCCATGGCGGAGGCGGGCGTCGGCCGGCGCGAGCGGCGGGCGCGCGCCGCGACGC
Organism: Gemmatimonadota bacterium; assembly: GCA_032251515.1. GTDB lineage: Bacteria > Gemmatimonadota > Gemmatimonadetes > Palauibacterales > Palauibacteraceae > Carthagonibacter. The sequence continues at coordinate 23,283 of JAVVDU010000025.1, read as the reverse complement.
TCCTCGAGCGCGTCGGCCTGGGAGACCGCCTGCGCCACCGCCCGGGCGAGTTGTCGGGTGGGCAGCGCCAGCGAGTCGCGGTGGCCCGCGCCCTGGCGAACGGGCCGGCCCTGCTGCTGGCGGACGAGCCCACGGGCGAGCTCGATCGCGCCACGGGCCGGGCGATCCTCGACCTGTTCCGTTCGATCCGCGAGGACGGCACGGCCATCGTCGTCGCCACGCACGACACGCAGCTCGCCGAGGGCGCCGGCCGGGTGCTGCGCATGATGGACGGGAGGCTGGAGGCGTGAGCGGCCGGGACGATGGCGTGAGCGACAGCCGGGACGACCGCCTGGACCGCGGCCGCACCGGCGGCCGGGCGCGGCGCGGGATGGTGCGCCGGCTCGTGTGGAGCTCGCTGGCGCGACGCCCCGGGCGCAGCGCCCTGCTGCTGGCCGGCTACGCGCTCGGGGTCGGGGTCACGGTGGCGCTGCTGTCGATCGGCGATGCCCTGGTCGAGCAGTCGCGCGACCGCGACCTGCTGGGAGGCGGCGATCTGCTCGTCCTGCCGGCCGGCATCGACCTCGAGACGCTGAAGACGGGGGGCGTCGGCTCGCTCTACTTCTCGATCGAGCGGGCCGGCTGGATGTACGGCGAGGTGCTCTCCGCGCCGCGCTTCGCGGCCCGGGTGGCGGCCGGCGCTCCGTGGCTCGACGACGAGCTGCTGCACCTGCGGTGGAAGGACACCTCCGTGGCCGTGTCGGCGGGCGGTGAGATCCCGTCCTTGTCGGATGCGCTGGGCGTCGGTGCCGGGGTCACGGACGGGAGGTGGGTCGATGGCGCGGCCGGGCGGGCGTGGGCCGCGCCCTCCGACTCGCTCCGGCTCGCCCGCATCGACGCCTTTCACCTGCCCGGGGGCGCCGCCGCGGAGGATTCCACTTGGGCGGAGTGGCACTACTTCAATCTCGTCGCTCCGGACGGCGACTGGTGGCTGTATCTGACGTACATGGTGGGCGGGCGGGTGCCGGATGGCCGCTGGGGGGGACGCCTCCTGGCGACGCTGGTGGAGCCGGGCCGGGCCGACCGCCACTTCGAATCCGGGTACGGGGCCGCGGAGGTCCTGTTTCACACGGATCGTCCCGACCTGCGGATCGGGCCCTCCCGGGTCCGGGTCGACGGGCTCGGCCGCTACTACCTGTCGGCCGTGATTCCCGCGGCGGACGGGAGCGGCGACCCGGCCGCGCGGACCGCGTTCGCCCGCGACACCCTGCGGCTCGAGCTGCGGCTCGAACCCGAGCCGCGGCGCTGGCTTCCGCCCGTGGACGTCTCGCCGGGCGGCTTCACGAGCGGGTACGTGGTGCCGGTCCTCGCGGGACGGATGACGGGCCGCGTATGCCCCCCCGAGGGCTGCCGCGAGGTCGAGGCGGCGCCCGGATACCACGATCACAACTGGGGCGTGTGGAGCGACGTCACCTGGGACTGGGGCCAGGCGCGGGCGGGGGACCTGTCGATCCTGTACGGAGGCGTCCGCCGGCACGCGACCGAGCCGGGCGGCACGCAGGCCGCCGAGGGCCGGCGGTTCCTGTTCGCCGTCGACTCCCTCGGTCTGCGGGCCGTGCTGCCGGTCCGGTCGATCGCCTACGAGATCCGGAAACCGGACGAACAGGGCGGCCGGCCGGCGCCCCCGGCCGCGTTCCGGCTCGAGGCCGGGGACGGCGACGAGCGCCTCGTGATGACCGCTGCCGTCGATCACGCCCGGGTGAGCCGACGGTCGGAGGAGGACACCGGCCCCGACCGATTCGTGCAGATGCGCGGAGCCGTGGAGGTGTCGGGCAGGCTCCAGGGCGAGGCGGTGGAGGCCCGCGGCGAAGGGTTCTTCGAGACCTGGCTGCGGGTGCGGTCCGGCGACCCCGACCTCGAGGAGCTGCGGCGCCGCATCGCGGCCCGGCTCGCCCGGACGGGCGCCACGTACGCGGTGGCGATGCGCGACCTGCGGGACGGGCGCGAGATCCTCCTGAACCCGGACCTCGAGTTCCACGCCGCGAGCATGATGAAGGTGCCCGTGATGGTGCGCCTCCACCGCATGTCGGACGCCGGCGCGCTCGACCTCGACGCCCCCGTGCCGCTGCGGAACGCGTTCCGCAGCATCCTCGACGGAAGCCCGTACGCGCTGACCCCGGACGACGACAGCGACTCGACCCTGTACGAGCGGGAGGGCGGGAAGGCCACGGTGCGCGAGCTGGTGAACCTCATGATCGCGCGCTCGTCGAACCTCGCGACGAACCTGCTCATCGACCTCGCCGGTCCCGATTCGATCGCGGCGATGCTGTCGGCGCTCGGGGCGGACGGGATGAAGGTCCTGCGGGGCGTCGAGGACATCCCGGCCTACCGGGCGGGGCTCAACAACACGACCACGGCGCGCGGCCTGCTGGAGCTGTTCGCGGCGCTCGCCGAGGGCCGCGCCGCCGGGCCGGCGGCGACCAGGCGCATGCTGGAGACCCTGAAGTCGCAGGAATTCGCCGACGCGATCCCCGCCGGCCTCCCGCAAGGGACTCCGGTGGCGCACAAGACGGGCTGGATCCGCGCCGTGGACCACGACGGCGGCATCGTCTTTCCCCCCGACGGCGAGCCCTACGTGCTCGTCGTGCTGACGAGCGGGGTGGAGGACGAGTCCGTGACCCGACGCGCGGCGGCCGACGTGAGCCGGCTGGTGTGGGAGTGGCGGACGGAGGGCGGCGGGGCCCGCTGATCCCGCCGGGCGGAAGCGGCCGAACCCGTCAGGCGGAGGCGCTCGCGGCCGTCAGGCGGAGGCCGGAGACGGCGACGGCGTCTCCCCCGCCGCCGGTCCGCTCTCCCGCTCGTCGGACTCGGCCCGGCCGACCTCGCCGGCCCGGTCCAGCGTCCACTTGGCGGCCACCGGCCCCACGAGCTCGTGGACGGCGACCATCCCGACGAAGATCCCGCGCAGCTCCTCGCCCCAACCGGGGAATTCCCGCGCCACCAGCTCCACCATGCCCAGGGCCACCCCGGCCTGCGAGATGAAAGCGGGCCACGCGAGGCGTCCCACGGGTCGCGGCGCACCGCCCAGGCGGGCCCCCCAGGTCGTGCCGAGCCACAGGCCCAGGACGCGTGCGCCGATCAGCAGGAGGGCCCAGAGCCAGACATCGGCCAGCTCGAACAGGTGCACCGCCGCCCCGGCGAGCCCGAAGAAGATCGCGTACAGCGGCAGCGACGCGGCCTCGAGGGCCGACACGAAGCGGTCGCCCTCCACGGGAAGGAGGTTCTCGAGCGTGAAGCCGGCCGTCAGCGCGAGGAGCAGGAGCTCGAGATGCAGCGCCGCCGCCAGCTCGACGAAGAGCCAGGCGAGCGCCAGCGTGAACAGCACGAGGTGTTGGCCGACCCAGCGGAGATACGCGGCGATCCCGACGCCCGCGATCGCCCCGACCAGGAGCGAGCCGCCGATCTCGCGCGCCACGTCGAGCGCGATCTCCACCTGCCCGGGCCCGCCCGGCTCCAGCAGTCCGTAGGCCACGGCGAGGGCCGCGGCGAACAGCACGATCACCACGACGTCCTTCACCACGGTCACGCCCAGCACGGCGGTCGAGACCGGCCCGCGCGACTTCGTGTCCGTGATCACGGCGATGGCCACGGAGGGGCTGCTCGCGACGGCGACCGACGCGAACACGACGGCCACCACGAGCACGACCGTCGTCTCTCGGCCCGCCGTGAACGGCAGGACGTCCCGCAGCCCCAGAACGGTCAGGAACACGACCGTCAGCACGGCGGCCGTCTGGAGGACGGCGATCGACGTCAGCCAGCGTCCGCTGCCCCGCAGGGCGCGCACGCTCAGCTCGCCGCCCGCCGTGAGGGCGATCAGGGCGATCGCGAGCCCGGAGAACGGGCCCAGGGCGGACACGTCCGCCTCGCTGAGAAATCCGAGCGCGCTCGGCCCGAGGACCAGGCCCACGGCGATGTAGCCCGTGACGCGGGACAGGCCGATCCGCCCGGCCAGCTGGCCGCCGACGAACGCCGCGAGAAGCAGGAACCCCAGCTGGACGGTCACCCGGACGCCGGGAATCGGCGTCGTCTCGATGCGGCCCCACACGGCGATGAGGCCGAGAAGGGCGAGCAGTGCGAACGCGCGCGTGGCGAGCGCCTCGAGGCCCCGGCGGTCCCCCCGGCCGCTCACCCGGGCGCCTCCGAGACCCGCAGCACGGCCGATCCGTCGATCCCATCGTCCTTCAGCCGCCGCAGCGCCTCGTTGGCCTCCTCCAGCGGGAACTCCGTCACCCGGGCCTCCACGGCCGCCTCGGCCGCCTCCCGGAGCAGCCCGTGGCCGTCCTCGCGCGTGTTCGCCTCGACGCTGCACAGCGTCTTCTCGTGGAACAGGCACTCCTCGTACGGCATGGAGGGGACAGGGCTCATGTGGATGCCCGCGCAGGCCACCGTGCCGCCGGGCCGCACGGCGCGCAGGGCCTCGGGCACGATCTCGCCGGCGGGAGCGAAGATGATCGCGCCGTCCGGCGACTCCGCCGGACGCTCGCCGGGCTCGCCCACCCACGCCGCGCCCATGCGGCGCGCCAGGTCGCGATGGCTCGCGCCGCGGGTGACCACCTGCACCTCGCAGCCCCGGTGCCGCGCGACCTGCAGGACGACGTGGGCCGAGGAGCCGAAGCCGTACAGGAGCACTCGTCCCCCGTCCGGGACGCGCGCGCGGCGCAGGGCCCGGTACCCGATGATCCCAGCGCACAGGAGCGGGGCGGCGGCGAGGTCGTCGAACCCGTCCGGGACAGGGTAGGCGAACGCCTCCGGCACGGTGGCGAAGTCCGCGTAGCCTCCGTCCTCGTGCCAGCCGGTGTAGCGCGAGTGCGGGCAGAGGTTCTCCTGGCCGGCCCGGCACCAGCGGCACGTTCCACAGGTGTGGCGCAGCCAGGCGATCCCCACGCGGTCGCCCGGCCGGAGCGGGCCGCTGCACTCGGGGCCACGACGCTCCACGACCCCCACCACCTGGTGCCCCGGCACGATCGGCATGCGCCGCTCGGGCAGGTCGCCCTCGATCACGTGCAGGTCGGTGCGGCACACGCCGCAGGTCCGCACCCGGACGAGCAGCTCGCCCAAGCCCGGCTCCGGCACGGGCCGCTCCTCGAGGACGAGGGGACGTTCGTCGATGGGAGAGATCGCGTGCAGCACCATCGCGCGCATGGTCACCTCCTCAGGCCGGCGCCGCCGCGAGCACCGGAAGGGCCGCCCGGCCCGTGCGCCCCGGCTCGCCGCGCAGCCCGGCTGGACCGGCGCGCAGCCGCACGCGCAGCAGGGTACCCGGAGCCGCGCCGGCCGCGAGCCGCACGCGCAGGTAGTCGCCCGTGAGTCCGGTAGCGGCCGTCTCGACCGCCACCAGCGCATCCCCGCCCGCCCGCGCGCCGGCGTAGGCTGTGCCCTTCCGCACCCCGATCTCGCGGAGCTCTCCCGCCCGTACGGTCGCCACGTCCGGCGTCACGCGGTCGGGCAGCGACGCCGCGATGGTGCCCGAGCGAGGCGACCAGGGAAACACGTGCAGGTAGGTGAAGGGCAGTTCCTCGAGGAGGTCGCGAGTCGCCGCATGGTCGGCCGCCGTCTCGCCGGGAAAGCCCGCGATGACGTCGGCCCCCAGCCCGAACGGCCCCAGGCGGACGGCGATCTCCCGCACCCGGCGGCGGTACGCATCGCGCGTGTGCCAGCGGCGCATCCGGCGCAGCACCGCGTCGCTGCCGCTCTGCAGCGGCACGTGCAGGTGCGGCGCGAGGCGGCCGCCGGGGCGGGCGAGAAGATCGACCAGCGGGTCCTCGATCTCCGTCGCCTCGATCGACCCCAGGCGGAAGCGCACTTCCGGGACCTCGTCCAGGAGGCGCGCCACCAGCTTCGCGAGAGTCGGGGTCTCCGCGCCGTCCCTTCCGTAATGGCCGATATGGATCCCGGTCAGGACGATCTCGCCGTGGCTCGAGGCGAGGAGCCGCGCCTCGGCCACGACCTCGTCCGCCGCGCGCGACCGGCTCGCCCCGCGGGCCAGCCGGGTCGCGCAGAACGAGCAGCGGCGGTCGCAGCCGTCCTGGATCTTCAGCCAGCCCCGCGTGCCGCGCCGGTTCGTCCGCAGGAGCGGGGCCCCGATGGGCTCCTCGTCCGTCCGTGCCAGGTCGAGGTCCGGCTCCGCGGCGACCGCCACCGCCACGGGGTCGTGACCCGCGACCACCGCCGCGACCTCGGGCATGGCGCGGTACCGGTCGGCCCGCAACGCCGACGAACACCCCGCGACCACGATCCGCAGGTCCGGATGCCGTCGTCCGAGTCGCCGCACCAGGCGTGCGGCTTCGTGGTCCGCCCGCTCGGTCACCGTGCAGGTATTCAGCACCGCCACGCGCGCCGTAGCGGGATCGTCCAGCGCCAGCGCGCCGCGGGCCTCCAGCTCCTGGCGCATCCGCTCGGTGTCGTACTGGTTCGCCTTGCAGCCGAAGGTGTGCAACCACACGCCGGCCGGATGGCGCTCTCCGTCGTGCTGGGTCGGCCGCACTCGCCCTCCCTCCGCCGTCTCGCGTCGCGGGCGCGCGCTCCGCCGCATGCCCGTCCGTCGTCGCGGCTCATCGTCGGCCGCGCCTCATCGTCGGTCGCGGCTCGCCGTTGCGCAACGTCGCGGGCGCTCCAACCATCCGGACGCGGGCGGCATCGAACGGGGTGCATGGAGACGAGGAGCGCCGTGGCTGAATCGAGAGACGGCGGGACAGCCGGTCCGCCGACCGAGCACGAGGACGTCCGACGGGCGGCGACCGGCGACGTCGAGGCCTTCGAGCGCCTGTACCGGGCGCACGTGGCACGCGTCCACTCCCTCGTCCGCCGCATGCTGGGCGACGACCTGGCGGACGAGGTCACGCAGGACGTGTTCGTCCGGGCCTGGGAAAAGCTCGGGACGTTTCGCGGCGACGCGGCGCTCGGCACCTGGCTGCACCGGGTGGCCGTGAACCTGGTGCTGGCGCGTCGCAAGACGCTGGGACGACGGCGCGCGCGGTTCGCGGTCGATGGGACGACGGCCCTGGCGGGGCTGGCATCCCCTGCCGCGCAGCCGACGACGCGCATGGAGCTGGAAACGGCGCTCGGGGAGCTGCCGCCGGGAGCACGGGAGGTGTTCGTGCTGCACGACGTGGAAGGATACAAGCACCGGGAGGTCGCCCGCATGCTCGGCGTCACGACCGGAACGACGAAGGCGCAGCTGCACCGGGCCCGCCTGCTCCTGCGCGAGCGTGTGAGCCCGTGACCGGACCGGAGAGGGAACCGATGCGTGACGAATGGACCGAGGCCCTGTCGGCGTGGCTGGACGGCGAGCTCGCGCAGGCCGATGCGGCGGAGCTGGAGCGACGGCTCACCGTCGACCCGGAGCTGGCCGCGCTGCGAGACGATCTGCAGCGCCTGCGGGCGGATGCGGCCGCGCTGCCCGACCGGCGCCCGCGCTCCGATCTGTGGCCGGGCATCGAGGCCCGCATCCGGACCGGCGGAACCGCACGACAGGGACCCGATGTCGTACGGCGGAGCAAGGGCCGGACGCTTCGGTTCACAGTTCCGCAGCTCGCGGCGGCAGCCATCCTCCTGCTCGCCACCGGCGGCGGGGCCGTGTGGCTCGCGGCCCGGGCCGGCACGGATGCCCGGACGTCCGGGAGCGAGACGGCGCTGGTGGCGCGTGGGTCGGGCCCGGGCGAAGCGGGGGACCTTCGCTTCGCGTCGGCGGACGGGACGTCGCGGACCGTGAAAGCGTCCGACGAAGCGATCCGGCAGCTCGAGCAGCGGCTCGCGGACGGTCGCGGGCGGCTGGACAGCTCCACGGTTCGGGTGATCGAGGAGAGCCTCGCGACGATCGACCGGGCGATCCGCCGCGCCGAGGCGGCGGTGGAGAAAGACCCGGGAAACGCCTGGCTGAACCGGCACCTGGCGGACACCAAGGCCCGCAAGGTCCGGCTGCTGGAGAAGGCGAACGTGCTCGCGACGCCCGCCACCTGAGGCGACGTCCCGACGGAACGGCGGAATGACGTAAGGGAGAGGAAGAGACGATGATCGCGCAACTTTCCGCGGCACTGCTCGCGGCCCTGCAGGTGGCGCCTGCGCCGCAGATGGACACGACTTTGGCCGTGGCGGTGGACGGTCGCCTGCAGATTCAGAACGTGCTGAGCGGCACGGTGCGGATCCGCACGTGGGACCAGGCGAAGGCCCGGATCGCGGTGCGGGCGGAGGCGAAGGACGCGGTGGAGATCCGCTACGCGGAGCCTGTGCTGTCCGTGCGGGTCCGACCCGAGCATCTCGAGTCGGACGTCCCGACGGATTTCGAGATCACCATCCCGCGGCGCATGTCCATCGAGGCGAGCGGCGTGGAGATGGAGCTCGACATCGAGGGCGCGGGAGGGACCGTCGCCGCCAGCACCGTCGACGGGACCGTGCGCGTGTCGGGCGGCCGCGGCACGGTCGCGCTGAATGCGGTGGAGGGCGGTGTGACGCTGACCGACACGGAGGGCAACATCGCCCTGAACAGCGTGGACGGCGACGTCTCGGTACGGCGGGCCCGCGGCGTCATCTCGATCCAGGCCGTGGATGGAGGGATCTCGCTGGAAGAGATCGACTCCGGCAACGTCGAGGTGAACACGGTGGACGGCGACATCGTCTACCGCGGGACGCTGCGGGACGACGGGCGCTACTTCCTGTCCACCCACGATGGCGACATCTCGCTCGCCGTACCGGAGGGGACGAACGCCCGCGTCACCGTGTCGACGTTCTCGGGCGAGCTCGACGCCGCCTTTCCGATCAGCGTGGAGGGAGACGTCGACGGCCGGCGCCTGTCGTTCACCCTCGGCTCGGGCAAGGCGATCGTGGAGGTGTCCACTTTCGACGGGCTGATCCGACTCGTCCGGCCGTGAGCGGCGGGCGGCAGGCGGGGTACGACCGATGATGGGACGGACGACCGACAGAGAAGAGGAGATCGCGTGATGATCGACACGAGGAAGCTGTTGCTGGGTGCCTGCATGGCCGTGGTTCTCGGGCCGTCCGGCGCCTCCGGCCAGGACTTCGAGTGGGAGGGCCGCGTGGCCGCGGGCGACGCCGTGGAGATCCGGAACATCAACGGCGGCATCCGCGCCCTGGCGGCGGATGGCGACCGTGTCGTCGTGACGGCCGCCAAGCGCGACAACGGTCGCGGTGACCCCGCGGACGTGCGCATCGAAGTCGTGGAGCACGCCGGCGGGGTGACGCTCTGCGCCGTCTATCCGGCCGCCGACGGACATGCGAACGAGTGCCGGCCCGGTGGGAAGGGCCGACTGGAAGCGAAGGACAACGACGTCTCGGTGGAGTTCACGGTGCGCCTGCCCGCCGGCGTAGCGCTCGAGGCGAAGACCGTGAACGGAGGTGTCGAGGCGGCCGGCCTGCGCGGCGACGTGATCGCCGGAACGGTGAACGGCGCCGTACGCGTCTCGACGACGGGTATCGCCCGCGCCTCGACGGTGAACGGCTCCATCGATGCCGTCCTCGGACGTGCCGACTGGAAGGGCGACCTGGCCTTCGAGACGGTGAACGGCGGCATCACCGTCTCCCTGCCGGCCGACGCGGCGGCCCGCGTGCGGGCCACCACCGTGAACGGAGGGCTCGAGACCGACTTTCCGCTCACCGTGCAGGGCCGTTTCGCCAATCGGCGGATCGAAGGCACGATCGGCGGTGGCGGGCGCGACCTCGAGATGAAGACCGTGAACGGCTCGATCCGGCTGAAGAAGGCCGGCTGACGGAATCCGGCCCGGCTGCACCCGCTTCTCAGGCCTGCAGCCGGGCCAGCCTCTCCGCCGCATCACGCAGCCGCGGCACCTCGTCCAGGGCGGCGCCCCAGTTTCCGACCAGTTCCCGGTATGCAGCCGCTGCCTCGCGCGGCCGTCCCAGGGCCTCCGCGACCCGGCCGCGGGCATACAGGATCACGTGGTAGTCCACGGGCAGCAGGCGGTCCGCCTCATCGACCTGCAGGCGCTGCGCCGCCTCGACGAGGTTCCGCGCTTCTTCGGCCCGTTCGAGCTCGAGGAGCGTCCAGACCGAGCGGTACCGCCCGAGCCGGCTTCCGCCCCAGGTCGTGTCCTGCACCCACCGGACCGACATCTCGCCCTCGAGCGCGTCAGCGCGGATTTCCGGCCGGTCCTCGTCCTCGCCGATCCGCGCCGCCCGGCCGTAGGCGTCCATGGCGCGGTCGAAGCGACCTTCCCACGCCCAGGCGTCGCCCGTGAGGATGAGCGCTTCCGCCCGGGTTTCCGGCACGTCGCTCGACAGCCAGGGCTCGACGGCCGTGCGGGCGCCCACCGGATCTCCGGCGCGCAGCCACGTCCCCGCGAGACGGTCCATGGCGCGCCGCGCCGTCGGAGCGTCCGCCAGGGCGGCACGGTAGGCGGCGCGCGCCTCGTCGGCCCGCCCCATGCTCTCCAGCACCCGGCCGCGCGCCACGGCGGGTCCCGTTCCGTCGCCCGTCACCTCAACGTGGCGTGCGAGGGCGCTGTCCGCGGCCCGTTCGTTCCCCAGCCGGGCGTGCACCGACGCGAGCTCCACCCACGCCTTGGCCTGCGTGGAATCGATGCGGAGGATCTCCTCCAGGGCGTGCTGGACTTCCTGTTCGCGTCCGGGCATCTGCTCCAGCAGGTCGACGAGCTTGTAGCGGGCACCGATGCTGTCGGTCGCCAGCGCGCTCCACACGGAGCGGATTCCGGCCTGGAATTCGCGCAGCTTGTCCATGTCCCCGAGCAGCGCGATGGGGGGGCGCGGAGCCGACCCGGCGAACCGAGGCGCCGTATCTCCTGGCCCGGTCGGCGCGACCGCACCGGCCGCCAGGACGTGTCCGGAGAGTCGCACCGCCACGGAGTCGGACAGGTCGAACACGTCATCTCCCCGCACCCGCTCCGCCGCGACGACCGTGCCATCCCGCAGGTCGATGAGCTGGGCCTCGACCGCGAGATCTCCCGGCTCTCCCAGCACGGAGCCGCGGACCATGCGGCGGGCCCCCGAACGCGAGGCGATGTCCATGGCCAGGGCGTCGGGGATCCTCCCGGTCTCCTCCTGCCCGGACTCGCGCAACAGCTCGTACAGCCGCTGCGGGCTCACCACGCGCAGCCGGCCGGTTCGCACGAGGCTCGAGGTGAGCATGTCCGACAGCCCGGGCCCGAGCCAGTCGAGACTGTCCTGGCCGGTCCCGTTGACGAAAGGCAGAACCGCCACCGAGACCTCGCCGAGGTCCTCCGCCGCGGTCCGCGCCTCCCGGGAAACCGAAACGGCACCCGAGCCCCGCTCCGGACCCGCCGGCGTCTCGCCGCCGACCGTGATCCGGTACGTGCCGAGCGCCGCCAGCACGGCGAGGGTGAGGAGAAGGGCGACCTCGAAGCGCGAGCCCTCCTGGCGGCCCCGCTCCCCGTGGAACCAGGAGATGATCAGCGCGGCGGGAAAGCCGAGCAGGATCAGCAGCACGGCAACGTCGAGCAGGCGCGTGGAGAGGGCGTAGTTGTCGACGAAGAAGTCGGTCGCCTCGAGGAGGAGCCAGGCCCCTCCCGCGTAGACGGCCGCCGTCTGGACGATACGCTTCTCGGCCAGTCGCTTCAGGAAGTCACCCATCGCTCGCGAAGTGTAGACGGAACCCGGGGTCCGCGCCAGCGGTTTTCCTTGGTCGAATCACCCGTTTCGACACGTCCCGGGCGCGAATGGATGACCGGCGCAGCGGCGGCCGGTTGGCCGCGGAGAGGACGGCGGGGTATTCTGGTGTTCGCCACTTCCGGAGCGTGAGACAGATGTCCCCAGAAGACGGCCCAGCCCCCGAGCGCGGCCCCGCCGACCTGGAGATCGGCAGGGCCTTGGCCCTGCGCGACTCCGCGGGGGCCACGTTCGAGCGTGAGCGCAGCGACCTGCTGTTCCGGCGCGTGCGCCTGGTGCTCGGGATCGGCGTCGTCGTCAACGTGCTTCTGTGGGGCTTCACGCAGTTCCAGCCGCTCGCCGAGCCCGTCGCCTGGGGCCCCGAGTTCTGGCGCTGGAAGCGGGCCGGCGACCTGGCCTATCCCCTCTCGGTTCTCGCCGGACTCCTGTTCGTGCAGTTCGCGCGCCCCGGAACCCGCGGGCTGGAGATCACGGCCTTTCTCGTGGCGGCTGTGAACCTGCTCCTCGGGATGGCGATGACGGCCACGGCGCGGCCCGACATGCTGCTCGGGTTCTGGATCGCGCTCATCCTGTTCGTGATGGCGGCCCTGCTGCCGTGGGACGTCCGCTGGCAGATCGGCCTCGTGGTACTCGCCGTGGCGGGCTCGGCCGGCGCCCTGTACGGGGCCGAGGCGCTGTTCCCCGAGGTGCGGGCGTTCTGGAACGGCGAGCTCGCCATCCTGCCCGCCCGGACGTTCGCCGAGCAGGTAGGGCTCACGGTCGCAGGCACCGTCGTGCTCGGCGCCACCTCGGTCGTGGTGGCGCGCACGCTGTACGATCTGCGGCGCACGGCGTTCAAGGCGAGCCGGCTGGGCAACTATCTGATACACAGAGAGCTCGGCGAGGGCGGCATGGGGCAGGTGTTCGTCGCCGAGCACGCCCTCATGTGCCGCCCGAGCGCCGTGAAGGTGCTGCGCGCCAAGCCCGGGTCGGATCCCTCGGCGCTGGCCCGGTTCGAGCGCGAGGTCCGCCTCGCCTCGAGCCTGTCGCACCCGAACACGATCACGATCTTCGACTTCGGGCGGGCGGGCGACGACACGTTCTACTACGCGATGGAGTACCTCGAGGGCCTGGACCTCGAGCGCTTCGTGGAGCGATTCGGTCCCGTCCCGGCGAACCGCGCGATCTACATCCTGCGGCAAGTCGCTTCCTCGCTCGAGGAGGCGCACCAGCGGGGAATCATTCATCGCGACCTGAAGCCGTCGAACATCTTCCTCACCATGCGCGGCGGCCTGTTCGACTTCGTCAAGGTGCTGGACTTCGGTCTCGCGAAGCAGATCGAGGGAACGGATCGCGGCGTCGGGCTCACCAAGACCGGCGTGATCTTCGGGACGCCACGTTACCTTGCGCCCGAGACGGTGTACGGCGACGACGAGGTGGACGCGCGCTCGGACATCTACAACCTGGGCGGCGTGGCCTTCTGGATGCTCACGGGGCGGCCTCCGTTCACGGCCGACACCGCCGTGGCGCTGATGGTCGACCACGTGAAGTCGAAGCCGCCGGTACCGTCCGAGGTGAGCGAGCTCGAGATCCCGCCGGAGCTCGACGAGCTCGTCCTGCGGTGCCTCGAAAAGGACCCGCTGGACCGCTTCGCCTCGGCGCGCGAATTCCGCCGGGCCCTCGACGCGATCCCCGTCGAGGAGCCGTGGGACGGCGACAAGGCGGAGAACTGGTGGTCGCTCCACATGTCGGCCGACGAGCTCCTGCAGGACTGTTTCTGCCCGCCGATCGAGGAGCTGACCCGCGAGGGGATGAGCGCGGGTGACCTGCAGTTCGAGGCCGCGAGCGGCTGAGCCGGCCGGCGGCCGCGGCGTACCGGGCCCCCGCCGCGCCGCCGTGATCCCTGCAAAACATCGCGAACCGGGCCGATTCACGGCCTTCTCCCTGTGGCGCCGGCGCGACACCGGGACACCCCGCGGGCACATCAAGTAACTACACAGCAACAAGTTACTGGCTCGTGGCACGAGTCCATCCGTCTGGCCTCCCGGTTGCAGTCTCTCGGGGCCGTCGGCGGTCCGAGGGAGGACCGCCCGGAAACGCCGGACCGGAGCAGACAACGCATGCGGAAAGACGAGCTGTTCCTCGCCTGTCGCCACGCCGTTCGCCGGACGTCCGGCGAGCGCGGGGCGGCGCTCCTGATCGTCCTCATCACGCTCGTGGGGCTGACGGCGCTCGCCGCGGCGGGGATCGGGATCACCACCTCCGAGCTGCGCGTCAGCGAGAACGACGAGTTCGCCACGCGCGCGCTGCTCGCCGCCGATGCAGGGCTGGACGCCTATCTCGGTTCCGGCGCGACCGGTGCGGCCGGTGCGAACTACACGGTAAACGGGGCCGCGGTGACGGTGACGCCCGTACGGCTCGCGATCCTGCCGGATGACCGGGTGATCTACCGCGTCGTCTCGACCGCCTCGGTGCCGCTACCGGACGGGGGGACGGCGGCGCGTGCGGTGAGCCGGCTCGCCATGTTCGCCGTCGGGTCGATCGCGGTTCCGGCTTCCTTCACATCCGCGACCGGTCTTCTCAAGAAGGGGACGGCGGGAACGATCTCCGGAGAGGACGCGTCGGAGACCGGGAATCCGAAGTGCCCGAACTCGCCCAAGCCCTCGGTGGCCGGCGTGAAGGTGCCACCGAATGGATACGAACAGGACGGGGGAAACCCGATCCCCGAAGGAGACCCCCCGATCGACGACAGCGAGACGACCGAGGAGATCCTGCAGGACATCGGGATTGACTGGGCCGGGATCGTGAACGGTGAAGCCGTAACGCCGACCTTCAACATCCCTCCCGATACGTGGCCGGATTTCGGCGCCATGCCAGCCGATGAGTGGCCCGTAATTTACGTGGACGGGAACCAGGAGGTTAGCAGCAGCGAGAGCGGCCGCGGCACGCTCATCGTGCGCGAGAACCTGACGATGAACGGGTCGTTCGCCTGGGACGGGATGGTCCTCGTGGGCGGTTACATCACCAGCAACGGTTACCAGGTGGTCGAGGGAGCGACGGTCGCCGGTCTCAACGTCCTGCTTGGCGAAAGCATCGCCAGCACGGACATCGGCAACGGGAACAAGGAGTTCAAGTACCACTCCTGCAACCTGCTGCAGGCGAGCACCGCGGCGTTCGGCGGCCTGGCGGAGATCCCGGGCACGTGGAGCGAGGCGCTGTGACGAGGTGAGACGTTCGGCAGGAGGCGTCTCCGCGGCCGGAGAGCGGTCACGGGGACCCCGAGGCGGGCCGACGCCGGGCGGGCAGAAGCTGCGGAAGTCTGGATCCACCGGGAAAGAGGCGGACGGACGGGAGGGCCGGCAGGCGAAGAGGCGCGGAGGACGAATCCCCCGCGCCTCTTTCGCATCCGGCCTCCGGCTTCTCCTCACCGTCCCGTGCGGACCGAATCCGGACGGGAAGCGATAGTGCGCCGCCGTCAGTTGCGGAACGGGACGTCGAAGGAGAGCGGCCGCTGCACGGCGAACCGGTTGGCGCCGTCGCCCAGCGCGGTGGCCGTCACCCGCACCGCCGCGACGGCGGCGAGGTCCGATCCGGACACGCTCGTCCGCACGCTGCCGTCGTCCATGACGTAGGAAAACGCGGCCCCGTCGGCGAACGGGCCGATCAGCTCCTGGGTCCCCCGCCACAGTGCCGTGCGGGACGTGAAGAAGGTGGACGGGGCGAAGCGATAGGTGAGCCGGTCGTAGAACCGCACCACCGCGCCGGCCGGGGGCGCGGACGGAAACGTCCCGAGCCAGCCGGTGAGCTCGGCGTAGTCCGTATCCACGTACGTCGACGGCGCCCCGTTCGCCGCGCAGGTGGCCTTGGGGGCCGAGCCCGTGGCGCTCTGGGTCGGAAGCCAGCCGTCGGCGTACCGGAAGGCCGTCTCGTACGGCCCGGACCAGGCCGTTCCCGGCGATCCGCCGGCGGCGAGGTTTACCCCGGAATTCCGCTCGAACATCAGCGCGGTCGCCGCATTGCTGCCGCTGGAGGCGCAGACGATCGCCCGTGCGATGTCGAAGCGGAGCGACACGGAGTCCGCTTCGGCAGCCAGCAGGTCCGTCCCCGAACCCATCCGGATCTCCGAGGACATGATGTCCATGGCGCCGCGCACCGTCTGCTCAGCGTAGAGCTGGGCGTCGGTCCGTTCGTAGAAGCGGCTCTGCCCGACGAGCAGCGAGATGAGCGCGGACGCGAGGATCCCGCTGATAACCAGCGCGATCAACGCCTCCACGAGCGTGAAGCCGGCGTCGCGGCCGGAGGCGAACCAGTCGTCCATGATGTCTCCGGAAGCGGTATGCATGTTCAGGGGCTCGGCACCGGGAGCGGCAGGGAGCGCGGCCGGTACAGTTGCGTCCGATAGGTTCGGGCCGGGAACGTCCCCACTCCGCTCACCACGACCTCGACCTGCTTGAGTCGCGGCGACAGGTCCGTCACCGTGATAGTCACGGGAACGCTCCGCCCCTCCACGTCGATCGTCAACGTGCCGCTGGCGGCCGCCGCGAATCCGGCCGCACGGACCTGTTCCACGGCCATCAGGCCCGCCGCAGTCTGGTCCGAACGCCAGTCGGCGATGCGCGCCTGGCTGGCCGACGCCAGAGTCAGTCCGCTAACCGCGAGCAGCCCGATCACGAGGATCGTCACGGCGATGAGCGCCTCCACCAGGCCGAACCCTTCCTCGGACCTGCGCATCGCCCGCCAGTGATTCCGCATGCCTCTCATCGCTTCATCATCCTCGCATCCTCGCTGCCCCCGGCTTCGCTTCCATGCACCGCCGCGAAGTGGCGCACGACGGATCGAGCCGGCTCACGGCGAGTCGATGACCGCCTTGCCGATCCCGTTCACCCGGACCCGGCGCGACCCGGCGCCCCGGCTCAAACGGACCTCGGCGACCCCGCTGGTCAGCAGGCCCCGGGAATTGAACGTGAGCGAGTCGCCCGGAACGGCCATGTCCAGGGCGTCCACCGGAAACTCCGACCCGGCATTCAGCCCGCGCACCGCGAACGTGTCGCCGGCCGGCGAGCGGATCACCCACGTCCGGTTCGACTCGTCGACCACCAGGGAGACGTCGCCGCGCTCCCGGATCGCGTAGCTGCGGGCCAGCGAGGCATCGAGCGCCACGACCCGGGCGGCGCGGTTCAGGGCCGTCGACTCGCGCCAGCTCCGGTACGACGCGTTCGACACCGCCGCGACGAGACTGATGATCGTGATCACGATCAGCAGTTCGACGAGGGTGAAGCCCTGCTCGCGACCGGTTCCGTTTCGGCGCATCTTGCCTCTCGTGCTGGTTCGCCTGCCTCCGCCGGCGGGCGTGCTCTTCCCTCTTCCGGACCGGATCGCGTGACCCGGCACCCGGAAGACCGGGCAAGACGCGGACCACGGGACGCGCGAGCGGGTGGGCCGCGGGAAGGCCGGCCGGCGGATCGGTTCCGGAGCGTCGGTTTCCGGCTGGCACCTCCGTCAAGGATCTGCTTCTCAGGTGTTTAGGCGTCTTCTGAAGTGCACGGGCGGTGCCGCCGGAGCGGTGCGGGAGACGCGCCGTCGGCACCGGTCGATCCGCATCGGAGGCGGACGGACGCGCCGGATCGTGCGGCAGCGACGGCAGTGTGCAAGAAGGTGAGGACGCGAAATCCACCCGATGGGAGGACATCCATGCGATCGAAGTTCTCGCGGACGATTTCCTGGCTGGCCGCTACGGGACTCGCGGCGTGCGGTGGCGGCGGCGGGACTCCGCCGCCCGCCGATGAAGCGGCCTCCGTGATACCGGAGAAGACCGCTGAGCGGCTGCGGGCCACGGGAGGCGAAGCCGCCGACGCCCTGACGCAGACGCTGCAGGGCCACCTGCGCGCCGCCATGCAGGAAGGCGGCTTTCCGCACGCCGTGGAGTTCTGCGCCCGGCGGGCCCCGGCCCTCGCCGACAGCGTGTCGGCGGCGCTGGGGGAGGGCGTCGAGGTGCGACGCGTGAGCTCCCGCTTCCGGAACCCGGCGAACGCGCCCGACCCGGCGGAAACCGCGGCGCTGCGGCACTTCGTGGAGACGCAAGAGGAGACCGGTGCTTTGCCGTCCGAGTGGGTGCAGCGGACGGCGGACGGAGAGTACCGCTACTACCGGGCGCTGACCGTCGCGCCGCCGTGCCTCGCCTGCCACGGACCGACCGAGGCGATCGACCCGTCGGTGCGCGAGATCCTCTCGGCGGCCTACCCGGAGGACAGGGCCACCGGCTACGCCGCGGGTGATTTCCGGGGACTCATCCGGGTGACCGTGCCGGCCTCCCGGGTCGAGGGTTGACGCAGGTGGGCGCGGTCGCGGTCGCCGCGGGCGGGGGAGCGGCTGTACGAGCTCGTGCCCGGCTTCGCCGCCGGGCTGGCCGCCACGGTGCTGGTCAGCCTGCTCACGGCGCCGCCGCAGGACGCGGAAGCGCGCGTGGCCGACGGCCTGCGCGCCGCCGCGCCCGTCCCCATAGATTCCTGCAGCCCGTGAACCCCGGACGCGAGAGCGAGAGCCCCGTGCCAGATCCGAACCGGACCCCGCCTGCCGTCGCCGCCGCGAACCCGCCCGACCGCCTCCTGATGGGGCCCGGCCCGAGCGACGTGCACCCGCGCGTGCTGCGGGCCATGAGCGCGCCTCTCGTGGGGCATCTCGACCCGTATTTCCTGCGCCTGATGAGCGAGGTGCAGGAGATGCTGCGATACGCCTTCCGCACGGAGAACCGCTGGACGATCCCGGTCAGCGGCACGGGCTCGGCGGCGATGGAGGCGGCCGTGGCGAACCTCGTGGAGCCGGGCGACGCGGTGCTCGTCGCGGCGAACGGATACTTCGGCGACCGCATGGCGGACATGGCCGCGCGGGCCGGGGGGGAGGTGGCCCGCGTGGAGGCACCGTGGGGAAGGCCGCTCGACCCGGACGACGTGCGGGACGCGTTCGCCCGCCACCGTCCCCGCGTGTTCGGTTTCGTGCACGCCGAGACGAGCACGGGGGTGCGGCAGCCGGACGTGGAGGCGCTCACGGCGATCGCGCGGGAGCACGAGGCGCTGGTCATCGCGGACACCGTGACGTCCCTCGGCGGCGTGGAGTTGCGGGTGGACGAGTGGGGCATCGACGCGGCGTACTCGGGCGACCAGAAGTGCCTGTCGTGCCCGCCCGGTGCGAGCCCGCTGACCCTGAACGACCGGGCGATGGCGAAGGCCACGGCGCGCCGCTCGCCCGTGCGGAGCTGGTACCTCGACGTGACGCTCCTGCAGAGCTACTGGGGCGAGGAGCGCTCGTACCACCACACGGCGCCGATCACCAATATCTACGCCCTGCACGAGGCGCTGCGGCTGGTGGTCGAGGAGGGCATCGAAGCGCGGTGGGCGCGCCATCTCCGCGTGGCCGGGGCGCTGAAGGCGGGACTCGAGGCGGCCGGTCTGGCGTGGCTCCCGGAAGACGCGTGGTGGCTGCCGAGCCTGAACGCCGTCCGCGTGCCGGACGGGGTCGACGCGAAGGCCGCGATCCGCGCGCTGCTCGCCGGGCACGGCATCGAGATCGCCGGCGGCTTCGGCCCGTTGGCGGGTCGGATCTTCCGGGTCGGCTGCATGGGCGAATCGTGCCGGCCGGCCAACGTGCTGGTCCTGGTCGCCGCGCTGACGGAGGCGCTGGCCGCGCAGGGCGCGCGGGTCGACGCCGACGCCGGGCTCGCCGCGGCGCGGGCGGCCCTGGAGTCGCCCGGCTCGGACCTCAGATCTTCCGCACGAGCGGACGCGTGAGGCAGGTCGGACCGCCCGATCCCTTGCGGCACATCTCCGATCCGGCGATCTCGATCACCTCGACACCGGCGGCTTCCAGGCGGGAGCGCGTGACGGGATTCCCCTCCACGAGCACGCACCGTCCCGGGGCGAGGGCCAACGCGTTGCAGCCGAGCCCCTCGAACTCCTCGTCCGGAACCTCGACCAGCCGGGTCCCGCGCCCCAGCAGCGCCTCCCGGAACGGGACGGGCAGGAGAGGCGCGTGGACGAGGGCCAGTCCGTCGGCCAGCGGGCTGTACATCGACATCAGGTGGAACACGTCGCCCGGACCCCGCCAGTGCGGCAGAGGCACCTCGAGCAGCGCGTCCACCCGGTCGCCGAGCAGGGCCCGCAGCTGGCGGATCCCCTCCGCGTTCGTCCGGTAGCCACGCCCCACGGCGAGCGTCCGCTCGTCCACCCAGGCGACGTCGCCTCCCTCCAGCCGTCCCGGTTCTTCGATCGCCCCGAGCACCGGGACCCCGAGGCCGGTCAGGGCCCGACCGACGGCCGCCGGCTCGTCCCGCCGGGCGGGCTTCCCCATCCGGCAGAGGATCGCCCCGTCGCCGCACACGACCGCCGCGTCGCGGGGATAGAGCGAGTCGAGGGAGAGATCCGGCTCGCCCGCGAGCCGGACCACCCGGGCGCCCGCTCCCGCGAGGACCTCGACGAGCCGGGCGTGCTCTTCCGCGGCTCGGCCCGGATCGGGCGGCCCGTGCCACCCGAGCGCCCGCCAGTCGGCCGGCGGCGCAGCCGCCGCGGTGGCGAACGCGTCCCCCGGGGCGCGCACCAGGACGGAACGGAGCGGCGCGACGTCGGACTGCGCGGTCCGGAACGGTTCGGCGTGCATGGCGGAAATCGACCCCCGGGGCCCTTTCCCGTCAACGCCCGGGCACCTGGCGCGCCGAGTACCACGCCCCGGTAGATTCCCGGCGTTTCGCCGGCCCCGGACGCCGGCCCCGACCCTCGCCCGGAGGACGCCCGTGGGACTCGCCCGCCAACTCCTGCTGCACGGTTCCCGCAACCGCTGGCTGGCCCGCCGGCTCCCCCGGCGCCGCTTCGTGCGGCGCGCCGTCCGCCGCTTCATGCCCGGCGAGGAGCTGTCCGACGCCACGGGAGCAGCGGCGCGGCTCGGGGAGCGCGGGTTCGGGACGATCTTCACGCTGCTGGGAGAGAACGTGACGTCCGGCGACGAGGCCCGGGGCGTCGCCGACCAGTACGTCGCGGCGGTGGAGGCGATCGAGGCGGAAGATCTCGACACGGGGCTGTCGGTGAAGCCGACGCACCTCGGCCTCGACATCGGCCCCGAGGTGGCAGCCGCGAACCTGGACTCGCTCCTGGGGCGGGCCGGGACGGCGGACCGCGACGTCGCCCTGGACATGGAGGCGACGCCGTACGTGGACCCGACCCTGGAGCTGTACCGCCGGCTGCGGCCGCGGCATCCCCGCGCCGGGATCTGCCTGCAGGCCTACCTGTACCGGACCGCCGATGACCTGGAATCGCTGCTGCCCCTGTCGCCGGCCATCCGCCTCGTGAAAGGCGCCTACGCCGAGCCGCCCGGGCTGGCGTGGCCGCGCAAGTCCGACGTGGACGAAAGCTACCTGCGGCTCGCGACCCGCATGCTCGAGGCGCGCCGCGGGGACGAGGCGATGCAGCCCGCGTTCGGGACCCACGACGAGCGCCTCATCGACGAGATCCGGGCCCGGGCGGAGTCGCTGGGGATCCCTGCCGGCGCGGTGGAGTTCCAGCTCCTGTACGGCATCCGCCGCGAGCTGCAGGAGCGGCTGCTGGCCGCCGGGCACCGCGTGCGGATTCTGATCAGCTACGGGCCGCACTGGTTCCCCTGGTACATGCGGCGGCTCGCGGAGCGGCCGGCGAACGTCGGCTTCGTGCTGCGCAGCCTGTTCCGGAACTGAGCGGAAGGGAGCGACACGTGCCACGCACCGCGGGCATCCATCACGTGACCTCGGTCGCCGGTTCTGCGCAGGGGAACGTCGAATTCTACGCCGGACGGCTGCGCCTCCGTCTCGTGAAGCGCACCGTGAACTTCGACGATCCCCGCACGTGGCATCTCTACTACGGCGACCGGACGGGCTCGCCCGGCACGCTGATCACCTTCTTCCCGTGGCAGCGTCTGCCGCCCGGACGCCCGGGCGCCGGCGAGGTGGCGGTCACGAGCTACGCCGTGCCGCGTGGCGTGCTCGCGGAGTGGCGCGAGGCGCTGGAAATCGAGGACGAGCCCTCCGAGCGCTTCGGGCGGCCGGTGGTGGAGTTCCGGGACACGGACGGCGGGCGGCTCGAGCTCGTGGAAGTCGACGTGGGGGACGGGGGGAGCGAGGTCGACGAAGAGAGCGGGACGGGCGACGGGATCCGCGGCTTCCACGGCGTGACGCTCTCCGTCGCCCGGCCCGAGCCGACCGCCCGGCTCCTCGCCGACATCCTCGGCTACGAGGCGCTCGGCGAGGAGGAGGGGCGGCTCCGGCTGGCGGCGGCCGGCGACGGTGCGGCCCGTTTCGTCGACGTCCTCGCCGCCCCTGACGCCGAGCGCGCGCGGCTCGGCGCCGGCTCCGTCCACCACGTGGCGTTCCGGGCCCGCGACGACGAGGAGCAGGCCGCGTTCCGCGAGGAGCTGCTCGTCGCGGGCGTCGACGTCACGCCCGTCCGCGACCGGCAGTACTTCCGCTCGATCTACTTCCGCGAGCCGGGCGGCGCCCTGTTCGAGATCGCCACCGATCCGCCGGGGATGCTGATCGACGAGCCGGTCGAGACGCTCGGGTCGGAGCTGCGGCTGCCGCCGTGGTACGAGCCCGACCGTGCGCGGATTGAAGCGGCGCTGCCTCCGATCACCGGGCCGGGCGGCAGGGGAGAGGGTCCGGCCGGGAGCTAGACCCCGAACCCCAGGCCGCTCGCAACCCGCCGCTGCCGCGCATCCAGCGTAAGGAAGGTCGCCTCGCCAGGCTCGTCCACCAGGTAGAGCGCGCAGGCGAGGTGCCAGAGGTCCGCGCCGCGCAGGCGTCCTACCTCGAGCACCCGGCTCATCTCCCGCCCCAAGGGCCGATCCGGAAGCACCCAGGCGATCCACGAGAGCATCTCCGGCGCGAACGCGACGTCTTCCCTGTGGAACGCGCTGCGAAGCTCCGCCTCGAGCAGGTTCGACGAGACAAGTTCGTCGAACGTCAGGAGGCGCTGCCTCAGGCGCTTCGCTCCCCGTTCGCCGAACGCGGTCGCCACCAGGCACGAGGTGTCGACGTAGGCGAGGTTCAAGGCGAGTCCGCTGCGCGGCCGGTGATCACTCGTCGCGTTCCTCCAGGAAACGTGCGAGCGCGCCCGGCCGGCGCCGTACGACATCCAGGTCGCCCGTGCGCGCCGGCGGACGGACGACTACCCCACGCTCTTCGAGCCGCGCGAGGCGGCGCGCGAGGCTCGCTTCGGCTCCGCCGACCGGCCGGATCTCCGCCACGGGAGAACCACGGTACGATACGAAAACCGTGCGGCCCTGCCGGACCTGGCGCAGGATCTCGGAGAACTTCGCCTTCGCCTCGTACGTCGAGTACGTCTTCATGACCGTATTCTAACTAGACAGTCTAGTCAGATACAAGCACTGGCCGCAGGCACGGCACTGGAACCCGTCCACCGAGGCACATTCCCGGCACGGGACCTCGTCACCCGCCCCGGATCGCCCGCAGCCGGCGGATCGCCGCGATCCCGAAGGCCGGGCCGACGGCCAGCACCGGAAACGCCCACCGCCACCCGGCCGACTCGGCGATCCACGGCACGAGCTGGATCGTGACCATGGTCAGCAGGAAGCCGGCCGCGACCTGCAGGGTCAGCGCGGTCCCGACCGCGTGGGGCT
>JAVVDU010000024.1:16349-36199 GCA_032251515.1 Gemmatimonadota bacterium | reverse complement strand
GGTCCCCCGCGTCAGCCGAGCCGCGTCCGGAGCTCCTCCAGCGTCACCACGTCTCCGCCCCGCGCCCAGCGCGCCAGCGTCTCCTCTTCGGACTCGAGGCCGAGCCCGTGGGTGGCGTCGCGTAGCGCGACGGTCCGGTGTCCGCGGGCCTGGAGCCCGTCCACGGCCTGGGTGACGCACACGTCCCGGGCCACCCCGGCCAGCACGAAGCGGGGGTCGCCGCCGAGCGCGGCGGTCAGGGCCTCGACGAACACGTCCGTGAGGGGGTTCCCGCGGAACACGTCGAAGCGGTTCTTCCGGATCCACACGGGGCGTCGCTCCTCCACGGCCAGCCGGGCCGCGCGGCGGGCTTCGTCCGCATCGGCGTCGCGGTCGAGGATCACCGGGTCGTGCGGACGCACCGAGACGAGGATCTCGGCCCCCGCCCGCTCGGCGGGGTCGTCGGAGCGGCCCATGCAGTGCGGCGGGTAGGTGCCGGCCGCCGGATCGGGATCGTCCGGGTCGATCTCCTCGTCGTCGTAGCCGTGCCAGTCGCCGGTGAACACCAGGGCGTCGCAGTGGTCGCGCATCCAGGCGACGGCCGCCTCGATGGCGGGCCGCACGGCCTCCGCCCCCTCGTCGGCCGGGTCGGCGGGATCGGCCACGTAGAGCCGTCCGCCGTCCTCCGGCGGCAGCATGAAGTCGTTCTGGACGTCCACCACCCAGCCCACGAGGGGGCCGGAGGGCGTTCCCCCGGTTCGCTCACGATCGCGCAGCATCGTTCCTCCTCGCGTCCAGGTCGGCGAGCCGGTCCCAGTCCACCGGCACGAGGCGCGGATTGTCCCAGCGGGCCCGCCCCACCTTCGCCTGGGGCCGTCCGTCCACTTCGACGATGTCCGCGGTGATGTCGAAGTCCGTCACGATGCCGTCCGCCTCGGCGCCGTGCCCGAGGATGCTGCTCCCCACGCCGTACGCCGCGATCGGCAGGCCGAGCTCCGCGAACCGGCGGATCTTCCGGGGCGTGAAGCCGCCGCTCACCATGATCCCGACGTAGTCGAAGCCCTCCGCGTCGAGGGCCGCCCGCAGCTTGCGGACGAGCCACGGATTCACCCCGTGCAGGTCTTCCTTGCCCCACAGGTCGGCGTCGGCGATCAGGGAGCGGTCCACCAGGCGGTTACTCGTGTCCACGCGGACGCCGTACAGGACCTCGTCCCCGAACTCCTCGCGCATGGCGCGGGCGACGGCGAGGGCATCGCCGACGCAGTCGTTCCGGTAGTCCACAAGGCTGACGATCGGGACGTCGGGTTCCTCGTCGCGCACGTAGCGCGCGAAGGCGAGCGTCGCCTCGACCACGTCCCCCCCGCACGCGGCGATGAGGGCGTGCGGCATCGTTCCGACCCCCTCGCCGCCCCACCACGAGCCGCCGGCGTCGCTGGACACGCCCCGGCCGCCGCCCACCCGGGCCGCGTAGCCGTCGGGCGTCTGGATCCGCCAGTCGTCGTGGCGGGGGGCGAAGTAGATCACGGGCACGTCGCCGGCCGCCTCGGCGGCGCGCCGCGCGTTCGTGGCGATGAGGCTGCGCCGGGCCAGCACGCCGTCCAGCGTCGTCTCGAGGTGCGCGAAGCCCCGGTATCGTCCATGGATGCGGAACGCGACCTCCCACGGCTCCACCCGGTCCCCGTCCTCCAGCATCCGGACCTCGAGCTCCCGGTGGTCGTACCCGGGCCGGAGCTGCGTCTGGAGCATGCGCACGCACTCGAACAGGCCCGCCACGATCCCGTCCTTCTTGCCGAAGAACTGGAGGGTGGCCACCGGGTCCAGGCCGGCGTGCCGCAGGGTGCGCTCGGTGCGCACGAAGTAGCGGTCCGACAGCCAGCCGTCCCGGATCCGCTCGTCGAACTGGAACAGCTCGGCCGGAAAACGGGCCAGCTCCTCGTGGACCCGGCGGGCGCGCGCGTCGTCGCTCATGGCGGCGGCCCGCGCCTCAGCGGTAGCGGTCGCTGGTCGCCCGCTCCCCGTCCTCGCAGGCCGGCCAGGTCCGCAGCTCGCCGGTGCGCGGGTCCGGCGACAGGACCCGCCGGTCGCGCGGCACGCGCTCGTCCTCGGCGGCCAGGTAGGCGAGCATCGCCACGAGGGTCGCGTTGTTGCGGATCTCCTCCCACACGATCTTATCGTACGTGTCGAGATTCGTGTGCCACGTGTAGGAGAAATAATCCCAGCGGTTCGATCCGAGGCCGAAGGTCGGCGCGCCGCCGCAGATGAACGCCGCATGGTCGCTGCCGCCGCCGCTCGGGCTGCCCGGCAGCCGCATGTCGATGTGGTGCGAGATCTCCGCCGGAACCCGGGCGAGCCAGGCCGCCAGGTTCTCGGACGCGCCCACGAGCCCCATCGCCGAGGCGCTCGAGATCCGCCCCGTGCCGTTGTCCTGGTTGAAGGCGGCCTGCAGGCCGTCGATCACCTCCGGGTGGTCGGCCACGAAGGCCCGCGACCCGTTCAGCCCCTGCTCCTCGCTCGCCCACAGTCCGATGAGGATCGTGCGCTTCGGCTCGGGCCAGGTCCGGGCGAGGATCCGCATCGCCTCGAGCATGGTGACCGAGCCGGTTCCGTTGTCCGTGGCGCCCGACCCCCCGTCCCACGAGTCGAAGTGGGCGGACAGGACCACGTACTCGTCGGGCAGCTCGCGGCCCGGGATCATCCCGATCACGTTCGCCACCGGCACGTCCCCCAGCATCTCGGCGCGGGCGTCCACGCGCAGCCGCGGGCCCTGGCCGTTCTCCGCGAGGCGCGTCACGAGCCCGTAGTCCTCGCACGACAGGTCGAGCGCCGGGATCGTCCGCGTCGCCGCGCCCAGCCGCGTGTTCAGGGCGAACACCCGCCGGGCGCCCCAGCCGCCCGTCCAGTCCGACCACAGGATCCCGAGCGCTCCTGCCTTCTCGATCGCGTCGATACCCTCCTGCGGCGCGACTCCCGGGGCCTCCAGACGGGCCTGCCAGGCCTCGGCCAGGGCCCGGCGCTCCTCACGCACCCGCTCCGCGGCCCCCTCCTGCCCGTACTCCTCGTAGCTCTCGACGGGACGGCAGCTCGGCTGCGGCGCCGCCAGGGCCACGAACTTCCCCTTCACCGACGGGAGCCACGCCTCGAACGCCGCGCGCCCCTCCAGCTCGGGGAACACCACCACGCCTCCCTCCACCGGCTTCCGCGTGCCCGGGCTCCAGGCCATCAGCATCGCGTCGAGGCTCCGCACCCGCGGGTCGAGCAAGTCGACGTGCGTCGTGCCGCGGTTCCAGCCCTTCCACGTCCCGTACGGCTCCGCCCGAGCCTCGATCCCCCAGGTCTCCAGCAGGTCCACCGCCCACCGGTTCGCCGCCTCGGCCTGCGGCGTCCCCGTGAGTCGGGGGCCGATGGAGTCCATCAGGGCCTGGGCGATGTCGTCGGCGCGCGAGTCCTCCATGCCCTCGGCCCACATGGCACGCAGGACGGGATCGTCGACGGGGAGCTCCTGCGACCGCGCGGCCGGTGGCGCGGCGACACAGAGACACAATCCGAAGGCGACGGCGGAGACTCGAAGAGCTGCGGGCATCGTGGTCGTCCTGGCACGGGTTCGCTTCCGCCGGGACGACTGCCGCCCCGGCCGGGAGCGTGAGAATAGGCGCGGCGCGCGGTCGCGTCCAATCGCGGCGGTGGACGCGCCTCCCGTTGCGCCCGCGCCCCCGGTGATGCACAGATACGCCATGACGAACGCCACGCATCGCCGGCGACCGGCCGGCCCGGTCCTCCTCGCCCTCGCCGCCCTGGTCCCGACGCTGGCCGCGGGCTGTGACGCCTCCCGTCCCGCGCCCCACGACCTGCTGGTCGCGGGAGGCCTCGTGTACGACGGCCGCGGCTCTCCCGGCCGGGTGGCCGACGTGGCCATCCGGGGCGACACGATCGCGGCGGTCGGCGAGCCGGGCACCCTGGCGGCTCGCGACACGCTGGACGCCACGGGGCTCGCCGTGGCGCCGGGCTTCGTGAACGTGCTGAGCTGGGCGAACGAGTCGCTCCTCCACGACGGCCGCGCGCTGAGCGACCTGCACCAGGGGGTGACCCTCGAGGTGATGGGCGAGGGCACGTCGATGGGCCCGCTCACCCCGGCCATGAAGGAGGAGATGCGGGCCCGCCAGGGGGACATCCGGTACGAGATCGACTGGACGACGCTGGGCGAGTACCTCGACCACCTCGTCGCCCGGGGGATCTCCCCGAACGTGGCCTCGTTCGTCGGCGCCACGACAGTGCGCGTGCACGAAGTCGGGTACGAGGACCGCCCGCCGACGCCACGGGAGCTGGAGCGGATGCGCGACCTGGTGCGGGAGGCGATGGCGGAGGGGGCGCTCGGCGTGGCATCCTCCCTCATCTACGCCCCCGCCTTCTACGCCGGCACGGACGAGCTCGTGGCCCTGGCCGCGGCGGCGGGCGAGTCGGGAGGGATGTACATCTCGCACCTGCGCAGCGAGGGCGCACGGCTCCTGCCGGCGCTCGAGGAGCTCATCGAGATCGCCCGGCGGGCGGACGTGCCGGCCCAGGTCTACCACCTGAAGGCGGCGGGCCGCGCGAACTGGCCGAAGCTCGACTCGGCGATCGCGCGCATCGAGGCCGCGCGGGCCGAGGGCCTGCGGATCACGGCGGACATGTACACCTACACGGCCGGAGCGACGGGGCTCGACGCCGCGATGCCGCCGTGGGTGCAGGAGGGCGGCCACGAGGCGTGGGTCGCCCGCCTGCGGGACCCGGCGGTGCGGACCCGCGTGGCGCGCGAGATGCGGACGCCCACGGACGCGTGGGAGAACTTCTTCGTCGCCGCCGGGTCGCCCGACAACATCCTGCTCGTCGGATTCACGGCCGATTCCCTCAAGCCGCTGACCGGGATGACGCTGGCCGCGGTGGCGGAGCGGTGGGGCACGTCGCCGGAGGAGGCGGCGATGGACCTCGTGATCCGCAACGGCAACGACGTGGGGACGGTCTACTTCCTGATGTCGGAGGAGAACGTCCGCCGGAAGGTGGCGCTCCCGTGGGTGAGCTTCGACTCCGACGCCGCGGCGCCGGCGCCGGAGGGGATCTTCCTCGCGTCGAACCCGCACCCGCGGGCGTACGGAAGCTTCGCGCGCCTCCTGGGCCGGTACGTGCGCGAGGAGGGCGTCGTGCCGCTCGCGGAGGCGATCCGGCGGCTCACGTCCTTCCCGGCCGAGACGTTCGGGATCCGCCGCCGCGGGGCGCTCGAGCCGGGCTTCCACGCGGACGTCGTGGTATTCGACCCCGCGCGGATCATCGACCGGGCCACCTTCGCCGAGCCGCACCAGCTCGCCGAGGGGGTGCGGCACGTGCTGGTGAACGGCGTCCCCACGCTCGTGGACGGGACACACACCGGCGCCCTCGCCGGCCGCGTCGTGCGGGGCCCGGGCTGGCAGGGGCGAGCCGGCGGGTGAGCGGGCCGATCGCGTGAGCGCGGCGGCGGAGCGGCTGCTCGGCCCGGACCTCCGGCCCGACGAGGCGTTCGCGCGGGCCCTCGACGAGGCGGACCCGCTCGCCGCGTCGCGGGAGCGGTTCGAGATCCCGCCCGGCCCGGACGGCCGGACGGCCGCCTACCTCGTCGGGAATTCGCTCGGACCGCTGCCGAAGGGCGCGCGGGAGGCCCTGGCGGACGAGCTGGACCGCTGGTCGGCGCGCGGCGTGGACGGATGGTTCGACGGGCCGGACGGCTGGTACGGGCTCGACGAGAGGTTCCGCGCCGGGCTCGCCGACCTCGCCGGCGCCCGGCCCGCCGAGATCGCGGTGCTGAACGGGCTCACCGTGAACCTGCACCTCGCCCTCGCCTCCTTTTTCCGCCCGCGGGGCCGGCGGCGGAAGATCCTCCTCGATGCGCCGGCGTTCCCGAGCGACCTGTACGCCGCCCGCACGCAGCTCGCGTGGCACGGTCTCGATCCCGCCGCCGATCTGCTCGTGGCAGGCGCCGACCGGACGGACGGGGCGGACGAGGAGGCCCTGGAGGAGGTACTCGCGGCGCGGGGCGACGAGATCGCCGTCGTCCTCGTGGCGGGCGTGAACTTCCTGACCGGGCGGCGGCTCGACCTGGAGCGCATCGCCCGGGCCGCCCGGGCGGCGGGCGCCGTGACGGGCACCGACCTCGCGCACGCGATCGGAAACGTCCCGCTGCGCCTGCACGACTGGGACGTCGACTTCGCCGTGTGGTGCCACTACAAGTACGTGAACGCCGGCCCCGGGGCGCCGGGCGGCCTGTTCGTGCACGAGCGGCACGCGAGCCGGCCGGAGACGCCGCGCCTCGGCGGCTGGTGGGGGAACGACCCCGAGACGCGCTTCCGGCTCCAGCTCGAGCCGGAGTTCCGGCCCCGCCCGGACGCGGGCGGTTGGCAGGTCGGCACTCCGCCCATCCTCGGCCTGGCCCCGCTCGGGCCGGCCCTCGACGCCTTCGCCGCGGCGGGCCTCCCCGCGCTGCGCGACAAGTCGCTGCGCCTCACGGCGTGGCTGGAGTGGCTCCTCTCGGTCCGTTGTCCGGAGGGTCTCGAGATCGTCACGCCCGCCGACCCCGAGCGGCGCGGCGCCCAGCTCTCCCTGCGCGTGCGGGGAGACGGGCGGGCGCTGCAGGACCGGCTGCAGGTGGTCGGGGTGATCGCCGACTTCCGCGAGCCGGACATCCTGCGCCTCGCCCCGGCCCCCCTGTTCAACGGCTTCCACGACGCCTGGCGCGCCGTGGAGGCGCTGGCCGTCGGCTGAACGGCGCGGTGGGCGGTCCCCCGGCCGAGGGTGCGTCCGCGCGCGGCGGCGTGATCGACATCTCGCCCCCCCTCGCCCCCGCGATCGCCGTGTTCCCGGGCGACACGCCGCTGACGCGCGAGGTCCTGCTGGATACGGCGCGGGGCGATGCGATCACCCTCTCCACCCTGCGGGCCACCGTTCACCTGGGGGCGCACGTCGACGCCCCGAGCCACACGGGACGCGGCGCGGCGTCGATCGACCGCCTGCCACTGGAGCGGTTCCTGGGGCCCTGCCGGGTCCTGCGCGTGCGCGGGGAGGCCGGCGGGCGCATCCCGGCCGGCCGGATGGAGGAGGCGCTGGACGGGCGGCCGCCCACGGAGCGTCTCCTCCTGGCGACGGGCAGCTATCCCGACCCGGACAGGTTCACGGCGGAGTTCACGGGACTCGAACCGGAGGTCGTCCGCCGGCTGGCGGAACGAGGGGTGCGGCTCATCGGGATCGACACGCCGAGCGTCGACCCGGCCGACTCCGCGGACCTGCCGGCGCACGCCGCCTGCCTGGCACACGACGTGGCGATCCTCGAGGGGCTCGTGCTCTCGCACGTGCCGGAAGGGGTGTACGAGCTGGTGGCCCTGCCGCTCCGCCTCGTGGGCTTCGACGCGAGCCCCGTGCGGGCGGCCCTGCGCCCAATGTGAGGCGCGGGCGCACCGGCGGGAGCCAGTCCCCTGCCGCTCCGGGCGGCACCCGCCCCGCCGGCGGCGGTCAGTCCTCCAGGACCCGCAGCATCTCCTCCACGCGCACGAACTTCACGCGCGGCCGTCCCTCGCGGGCGCCGCGCTCCGTCTCGGCCGCGTCGATCCGCCGCCAGTCCTCGAACGTGACCCGGTACGGACAGCGCGCGGCGAGGAAGTCCTCCAGCGCGGCCGGGTCCCGCACCGGCGCGGCCCGGCCGCCCGCCGCCGCGTCCGCGGCCATCGCGGCGGCCGTCTCGGCACCGCACGCCTTGTTCGTCCCGATGATCCCGCCAGGCCCGCGCTTGATCCAGCCGGCCACGTACTCGCGCGGTCGCACGGCGCCGCCGGGCTCCTCGAGGACGCGGCCGGCGGCGTTCGGCACGGTGCCGCGGCGCTCATCGAACGGAAGCCCCGGCAGCGGCACGCCGCGGTAGCCGACCGAGCGGAGGACGAGGCCGGCCTCGAGCGTCTCCGTCTCTCCCGTTCCCACGGCGCGCGGCGCGCCGCCCGGCCCGGGCTCCAGCCGGTTCCACTCCAGCCGCACCCCGGCCGCCCGGCCGTCCCGGCCCTGGATCTCCACCGGCGACGCGAGGAACCGGAACACCACGCGGCGGGGCGCCCCGGCAGGCGGGCGGGCGGCGAAGTCCGCCAGGATCCCGAGGTTGCGCGCCACGCGGCGGTCGTCCGCGGCCGCCCCCGCGGCGCGCGCCGCCTCCGCCACGAGCTGCGGGCCGCCGTGCACCACGGGCTCGACCCCCTCGAGGCGACCCATTTCCTTCAGCTCGACGTTCGTGAACCGGGCCTCGGCCGGGCCGCGGCGGCCCACCAGCACTACCTCCCGGACCCGGCTGGCCTGCAGGGCGGCCAGGGCGTGGTCCGCGATGTCGGTGGCCGCCAGGACGGCGGGGTCGGTGACCAGGATGCGCGCCACGTCGAGCGCCACGTTGCCGTTGCCGATCACCACCGCCCGGCCCGCCGACAGGTCGAAGGCGAAGTCCGCGCGCTCCGGGTGCCCGTTGTACCAGCGCACGAAGTCCGTGGCGGCGTGGCTCCCGCGCAGGTCCTCGCCGGGGATGCCGAGGCGCCGGTCCGCCTGCGCGCCGACGGCGTAGATCACCTGGTCGTAGAAGCGCAGCAGGTCGTCGCGGCCGAGATCCGCCCCGAACCGCACGTTGCCGAGGAAGCGGACGCGGGGGTCGGACAGGACGGCGTCGAACACGCGGGTGACGGACTTGATCGAGGGGTGGTCCGGCGCCACCCCGTCCCGCACCAGGCCGTACGGAGCCGGCCAGCGGTCGAACACGTCGATGCGCGCCTCGAGGTCGTCGCGGCGGCGCAGGGCGTCGGCCGTGAACAGCCCGGCCGGCCCGGCGCCGATCACGGCCACCCGGAGCGGGTCCGGGGCGCTGTCCGGTCGTGCGGTCAAGCTGTCGTCCCCTTGCTCGTCGGGTACCCGGAACGGAACGGCCGGAGGGGAAGATGCCCTCCGGCCGCGTGGAACGGAACGGAACCGGGACGCCGGACGCGGACCGGGGGGCCGCCCGGCCGGCCGACGCCCGGCCCGTCCGCAGCTGTCAGGAGGCCGTCAGGCGGCCGCCCTCTCCGCCGCCTCCGCCGCGAGGGGCGCCGGCGACGTGGCGTAGCGGAAGCCCACGTAGATCAGGAGGATGCCCAGCAGCTCCGTCACGTACAGCACCTCGACGTGCCCCAGCCGCGTGAACGTGCCCCCGATGCCGGGAAGCAGCGCGCCCACCGCGATGAACCAGTTTCCGATCGTACGGTTCCGCATGCCGGGAACCCGGCGGAACTTCAGGGCGGACCATACCGCCCCGCCGATCAGGAAGCTGGCGGCGTACAGGTTCACGAACGGGCTGAAGGCGCGGACCCACGACCACTCCATCACCGCGCCGGACAGGCGGTGCGGTTCGACGAGGCTCCGGTCGATGGGCGTCAGGAGCACGAACACCGAGGCGACGGCGACGACCGTCAGCACCAGGGCCGACAGGCGGTGGCCCGTGCGGCGCGAGAACAGCAGGTAGACCGTCCCCTGCGCCAGCGGGAATCCGCCGAGCAGGGCGCCGGTGATGTACCACGTCCGGAACACCGGCTCCTGCCAGCCGAACAGCGTGGTGATCGACTCGGAGATCGTGCCCGCCGCGTAGGCGAAGGCGCCGATGCCCCACCACAGGTGGTGAAGTCCGCCGCGCTCCCGCCAGCGCCGCATGAGGACGATGCCGAACCAGGTGGCGAACACGCTGGTCGCGATCGGGATGTAGTGGACGAAGCTCCGCATCTCGTTTCCTCGAATCTGGATCCGGGCACGCAGCCCGGCTGCCTCCCGGCGTGGACGGCGGAATAACGCGCATCGCGCCGGATCGGTTCCCGCGGCGGCGGGACGGGAGCCCGGCGGCCCCCGTCCCCCGCCCGGCTCAGAAGGACGTCATCCAGCTCACCACCAGGCTCCGCTCGGGATTCGGGCGGAAGAAGGTGGCGTTGGAGAACTCCGCATAGAGCTCGTCCGTCAGGTTCTCGATTCCCAGCATGAGGTGATGCTCGGCGCGGCCGGTCTTCACGAGTCGCACCCCGCCTCGCAGGTCCATCACCGTGAACGAGGGAAGCACGTCGCCGATCGGGCTGCCGATCACGAAGTCGGCGTTGCTCTGGTCCCCGTTGTGGCGGATCTGCCACGAGGCCCACCAGCGGCCGGACGGCCGGCGGTAGGTGACCTCGCCCGTGACGCGGCTCGAGAACGTCTCCGCGATCGGGTTGTTCTCGTCGTTCGGGTCGTTCTCGTCGTCGCCGTCCAGGTACGTGTACGTGACGCCCAGCGTCAGCCCGTCGATCGGCATGTACTCGGCCAGGAGCTCGACGCCCTGCACGGTCAGGTCGTCCACGTTCACGTTCTGGAAGGACGGGAAGGGACCCACCGAGTCGCCGGTGGCGGAGATCCGGATGCCGTCGGAGATCTCGTTGCGGAAGTAGTAGCCCTCGAAGGCGACGCGTTCGCGCCGGTACTTCACGCCGGCGTCGAAGTTCCAGCTCGTCTCGGGGCTCAGGTCCGGGTTCGCGACCTGGAAGCCGCTCCCCTCCGGCGTCGCGCCGCTGAAGAACAGCTCGATCAGGTTCGGCGAGCGGAAGCCGCGCCCCACCGAGCCGACGAGGTTGAGGCTGGGCAGCACTTCGACGAGGACGTTGGCCGCGCCCACGAACTCGTCGTACGTGGCCTCCGCCGGCACCGGACCCTCGAGGTTGGGCGTCGCCTCGGGCGAGGCCTCGTCGTTCTGGTAGCGGCCGCCGACGATCAGGCCCAGGCGGTCGTGCAGGCGCAGGTCGATCTGCGCGAAGGCGCCCCGCCGATCGTAGGTGGCGTTCGGCACCGTCGGCGTGGAATCCTCGGAGACGGCGGGCGGCACCGGCGGCGGCGCGAAGGCCGTCGTGGTGCGCGTGAAGTCCGTGTTCTCCGAGTCGTCCCGGAAGTACTCGAACCCGTAGGTGAGCAGGTGCCGGCCGAGGTGCTTCGACAGCTCCGCCCGGCCGCCGAAGCTGCGCAGCTCGGTGAAGTTGTTCTGCTCCACGGTGACGCCCGTCGCGCCCGTCGGATCGAACGGCACGAACACGTCGAAGGTCAGGTCCCGCTCGTTGTCCATCCACGAGCCGGAGACGTCGATCCGGTCGGCGAACGGCAGGCCGAGGTTCGCCCCGCGGTAGCCGGCCGTGGCGCGCAGGACCGTCTGGTCCGGGTACCGGATCACGATGTCGGGCGCGCCCGTCTGCCCGAGGTCCTCGTTGCTCACGAATCCGAAGCCCGCGTCCTCGGCCCGATAGAAGTCGAAGGAGCCCCAGACCTTCTGGTCGTGCGACAGCGCGTAGTCCAGGTACCCGCCGTAGTTCTGGTCCTCGACGCCCGTGTCCCGGACCTTCACGTCGTCCTCGAGCGTGATGTCGCCGAAACTGCCCGACGGCGCCTCGTATTCCTTCGTGTCGCGGAACGAGGCCGAGACCGCGTAGCCGACGCGGCCGGAGCGCCCGCGGACTTCGCCGTTCGGCCACACCTGCTCGCCGGCGTCACGGTACGAGAAGTTCAGCCGACCCTTCAGGGCGTCGCCCGCCCCGTAGGCCGGCGCCCGCTCGCGGATCAGGTTGATGACGCCGCCGATCGCGTCGCTCCCGTACAGAACCGAGGCCGGGCCGCGCACCACCTCGACCCGTTCCACCGAGTTGATGTCCACGATCGAGGGCAGCTCGCCGAAGTCGGCCTGGCGGCGCGCGTTGTTCAGCCGCAGCCCGTTTTCGAGGAGCAGGATCCGCTGACCGCGCTGGCCGCGGATCGTGGGCCGCTGCTGGTTCGCGCCCACGCCGTTGATGTCCACCCCGGGCAGACGCGTGAGGAGGTCCGCCGCGTTGTTCGGCCGCATCTCGCGCACAGTCTGGGTATCCACCACGGAGACCGGGGCCGCCGTGCGGAAGACCTCCTTCTCGTCCCGCGTCGCCGTCACGTTGATCGGGTTCAGCATGATCGGCCGGATCGTGTCGCCGCGGGCCGAGTCCGGCTTCTCCTGCGCCGCCTGCTGCAGCGCCGCGAGATCGAGGTCGAGAGTGGCGGCGCGCAGGGCGCCGGGAAGCAACGGGCCGGTGACGAGGGCCAGCAGCGTGACGAGAGCCGGAACCGCACCACCCGTGGCGCGCTCCCGGCGGGGAGCCGGTATCGTGAACACAGTATCCTCCGGAGACCTGCCTCGGATCGGAACCTCGCCGGCGGGGCCCCGCACGGGGGCGGAGCCCCACCGGCCTCAAGGAGAGCGTGCAGGGAGTATGGGGAAGGAGGGCGGAGCCGCCCATTCGCAAATCTACGGAGAGAGCCCCCGTAATTGTACGGAGGCCGGACGGTCCGACGGCCGGCGCCGCGTCCGGGGGACGTCCGGACCGCGACGCCGCGTCAGTCGTCGGGTCCGGGCAGCAGGTCGTGCTCCAGCGCGAAGCGCGTCAGGCCGGCCACGGTGCGGATCTCGAGCTTGCGCATCAGGCTCTCGCGGTGGCTCTCCACCGTCCGCCGGCTGATCCCGAGCTCCGAGGCGATCTGCTTGTTGCTCCGTCCCGCCGCCACCAGCCGCAGGACCTCCCGCTCCCGTCCCGTGAGCGCCTCGAGCGGATCGGACGCCGCCCGCGGATCGCGGCGCAGCGCATCGGTGAGACGCGCCGCGACGGCGGGGCTGAAGAACGAGTCGCCGCGGTGCACGGCGCGCACCGCCTGGCGGAGCAGGCCCGGCCCCGCGTCGTCCTTCAGGAGGTACCCCGCCGCACCGGCCCGCACCGCCCTGAGGACGTACTCCGTGTCGTCGTGCATGCTGAGCATCAGCGCGCGCGCCTCGTGCCCGTCTTCGCGCAGCCGGCGGACCACCTCGAGGCCGGACAGGCCGGGCATCGAGATGTCCAGAACGAGGACGTCCGGCTGGTGGGCGGCGACCTCGCGCAGCGCCTCCTCGCCGTCCGACGCCTCGGCCACCACCTCGAGCCCCGGCTCCTCGTCGAGCACGTGCCGGATCCCCTCGCGCACGAGCGCGTGGTCGTCGGCGATCAGGATGCGGATCGGAGACTCCGTCATGCCGGCGCCTCGGCGGCCATCTCCGCGGGCACCCGTACCTCGAGGCCCGTCCCGCCCTCC
Organism: Gemmatimonadota bacterium; assembly: GCA_032251515.1. Classification (GTDB taxonomy): domain Bacteria; phylum Gemmatimonadota; class Gemmatimonadetes; order Palauibacterales; family Palauibacteraceae; genus Carthagonibacter. Next base: position 23,077 of record JAVVDU010000024.1, on the reverse strand, counting down.
GGCCGCGGAACGAGCCGCACCGAGCCGCCGAGCGCCAGCACCCGCTCCCGCATCCCCGCGATGCCCATGTGACCTTCTCCGATCCGCACCGGGTCGCCGGGCGGCGGGCCCACGCCGTCGTCCCGCACCGCGAGCCGGACCCGGGCCACGGCGCCATCGGACGCGCCGTCGCGCTCCACGGCGATCTCCACCTCGACGCGCGCGGCGCGGGCGTGGCGGGCCACGTTCGACAGCCCCTCCTGGAGAGCCCGGAACAGGGCGAGTTCCGCGGCGCCGCTCAACGGGGGGAGGTCCGCGGGGGCGACGACCGCGACCGGCAGTCCGCTCCGCTCCGAGAAGTCTCCGGCCAGCGCCCGCAGGGCCGGCAGGAGCCCCAGGTCGTCGAGCAGCGACGGCCGCAGGTGTCTCGCCACCTCGCGGATCGTCCGGATGCCCGAGCCGACGAGCTCCGTCGCCCGGTCGAGAACGGGGCGCAGGCGCTCGTCGGCCGACTCGCGGGCGATGCCGAGCTGCAGCTTCACGGCGGCGAACACCTGTGCGCTCTCGTCGTGCAGCTCGCGCGACAGGCGGCGGCGTTCTTCCTCGTGCTGGTGGACCATCCGGCGGGCCAGCCGCGCCAGGTCCGCCGACCGCTCCTCCAGCCGCCGGTACAGGTCCACGTTCGCCAGCGCGGCGCCCACCTGGTGGCCGAGGGCCACGAGGAACCGGGTGTCGAGCACCGCGAACGGGTCGCGGGCATCGCCCACCACGACGAGGGCGCCCTGGATCGCGTCGGCGCGGAAGATGGGGAGTGCCGCCGTGTAGGCCTGCGCCCCGGCGCCGTCTTCCCCCGGCCAGTCGCGCAGCACCTCCGGCTCGCCGGACTCCACCACGCGGGCGATCGCCACCTCGGCGCCACCCGCCGGGACCCGCCCCGTCCACGCGGCACACGTCCCCGTGCCGCGCACGATCGTCCCCGAGCGCAGGAAGTACATGGCGGCGCCCTGCACGGCCGGAAGGGTGAGGGGACGGGCGAGCAGCGCATCGAGCACGTCCTCCTCCCCCGCGCCGCTCTGCAGGTCGCCCGACAGGCTGGAGAGCACGCTGAGGCCCCGGTCCTGGTCCTCCACCACGAGGAGCAGGATCCCGGCGCCGATCGCCAGCAGGAACACGATGTCGAGGTAGTAGCCCCACGGGTTCCAGGCGCCGCGGGCGCGCAGGAACGGGTAGTCGAGGTGATGCAGGCTCCAGAGGAAGAACGCGGCCGCCGTGAGGGCGGCGGGCAGCGAGCCGAGCCGGCGGTGGTGACGCCACAGGACGGCGCCCGTCCACAGGGTGGCCCCGCTGAGGAACAGGACGGCCGGCCCCGCGGCGAGCAGGAAGTTGTCGAGGCGGTAGATCGCCAGGTACGACCAGAGGGGCGGGAACACCACCAGCGCCCAGTAGCGGTGGCGCCACGGCACCTGCTCCGAGAACACCAGGGCCGCCCACAGGAAGGCGAGCGCCGTCCAGCCCGTCAGGACCTGGTGCCAGTACAGCCAGCCGCGCTGCTCGCCGATCAGGAAACTGATGATCGCCCCGAGCCGCAGCGCGTACAGCCCCCAGGCGAGGCCCCACAGCGCGAAGTACGGCTTCCGGTACCGGACGTAGAGGTAGACGCACACGCCGATCAGGCCCACCAGGATCCCCGCCTGGAGGAAGGCGGCGGCCAGCTCGGTGGTGTCGTGCGGCGGAATCTCGTAGTCCTGCATGCGGCGGAACAGAAGCGCGGGGCCGAGCGGCCGCAAGTCGCCGCCCCGCACGCCGGGACGGGCGCTGTCGCGCCGGGGGGGTCGCGCCTGGGGGTTTCGCGCCGGCCGCCGCGCCGCGAACCTGCGGAACAACTTCACGCCACGGAGCCGGCCATGAACGAGCCCCGACGGATCCTGCTGCTCAGCACGTCCACCGTCCACGGCAGCGGGTACCTCGAGTACTGCCGCGCCGAGATCGCCGGCCACTTCGGTCGGGCCGGGCCCGTGCTGTTCGTGCCGTACGCCCGGCCCGGCGGGATGTCGGCGGACGACTACACCGCTCTCGCGGCACGGGCCTTCACCGCCGCGGGGCTCGACCTCGAGGGGATCCACGCCCGGCCCGATCCCGCCGCCGCCCTCCGGGACGCGGCCGGCGTGTTCGTCGGGGGAGGGAACACGTTCCTCCTGCTGCGCGAGCTCTACCGGCTCGAGCTGCTGGACCCGATCCGGGCGAAGGTGGCGGCGGGCACGCCCTACCTGGGCTCGAGCGCCGGCTCGAACGTCGCGGGGTCGACGATCGGCACGACGAACGACATGCCGATCGTGCATCCTCCCGCGTTCGAGGCCCTGGGCCTCGTGCCGTTCAACATCAACCCGCACTACATCGACCCCGTGCCCGGTTCCCGGCACATGGGGGAGACGCGCGAGACCCGGATCCGCGAGTTCCACGTCCAGAACCCGCAGCCCGTCGTGGGACTTCGCGAGGGTGCGTGGCTCCGCGTCGAGGGAGAGCGGGCCACCCTGGGGGGCGCGGGCGGCGGACGCCTGTTCCGGGCCGGCCGGGAGCCGGAGGAACTGGAGGCCGGAGCCGACCTCAGCGGGCTCCTGGCCGGGCGGACGGGCGCGGCGGCGGACTGACCCGCTGCCGCGCTGGACTGACCCACCGCCGCGGCGGACCGCTCCCCCGGCGCGGGACCGGCCGCGGACCGTCGCCCCGGACCCGGTTCCGGGTCAGAAGTGCCACTCCACGCCGAGCACCGGCAGGACCGGCACCGCCCCCACGGCGCGCGGCGTCGGATCGTCGGGGTCGTCGATCCGGAAGAACAGGGCGTCCTGCCGGTCGAGCGCGTTGACCACGCGGAAGTACGGGAACAGCACGTGCCGCCGCCCGAGCAGCCGGACGCGGACCCGCCCCGTGGCCTGCAGGTTCAGCCGCAGGTAGGAGCCGTCCGGATCGTCCGTGATGCCGGGCACGCCCCCGCGACCGGGAACCATGGAGGCGAGCCGTGCCGCCGGCGCGCCCGCCGCGGCGGGCCCCGGTCCGTCGGCGGGCCGGTCCACGCGCGGAATCGATCCGAACTCCAGCCCGTCGCCGAACGAGAGCTCCGCGTCGATCCGCAGGTCCTCGCGGAAGTCCTTGGTGACGCCGCCGCGCAGGAAGTGCCGGGCGGAGAACAGCTCTACGGCGGGACCCGTGGGACCAGCCGCCCAGCCCCAGGCGAGGGTCCAGGTCCCCCATACCCGGAACGCCCCGAAGGCCTGGCGCAGCCAGATGTCGGCGCCCGCGTTGTGGAGGCGGCGCCCGCCGAAGTCCGGCAGTCCGTCGATGCCCTTCCAGTACCCGTCCACCCGGAACTCCGCCCCGCTCGCCCCGGTCCGGGCGAACGAGAGCACCACCTGGTCCGCGGTCCCGCGCACGATCTCGCTGAACGCGACCTCGATCGGGTCCGTCGGCTCGACGGTCGGGATCGACGCCACCGGCGCCGTCTCCGGGTCGGCCGTCACCACGAGTTGCTGGTAGCGACCGAACGACAGCCCGAGCAGGAACTCGTCTCCCAGGAACAGGTCGACCTGCCCGCGGGGCGACAGGCCCGTCCCCAGCCCCGAGAACGAGGACCCCCGCAGGCCGAGCGACAGGTGGACCGATCGCCCGGCGGGCCACCTCGCCTCCGCGTAGCTCGAGAGCGTGGTGGCGCGGGTGCCCTGCCGCGCCTCGAAGACGTGCCCGCCGCTGTCGGCGGCGGGAGACCGGAACCGCGTCCGCACCTCCAGCTGTTCGGCCTGCGCGCCGTACAGCAGCCGCACCCGGCCCCAGTCGGCCTGGAGATCCGCCGTAAGACGGGTACGGCTGGTCTGCCCATCGGCCGTGAGCGGCGTCTCCCGGCCGATCGGCAGCCGCGTGCGGAACCGGCCGTGCGCCGCGCCGAGCTCCGCCCGGCCGATCGCGAGGTCTCCCCGGAAGCGCAGCGAGGCGGCCAGATTGCTCCACTGCGGCGCGTCCGGCTCGGGATCCGCCGGGTCGAGGAACACCTCTTCCTCGTTCCAGAACGCGGTCACCAGCACCGAGTCGCCGCCGCCGGCCGGGATGTCGAGACGGCCCAGAGCATCGGAGTATTCCTGCGGGAAGGGCTGCTCCAGGAACGGATCGGACGCCGCGCCGTGGAGCCCCCGCAGCGACACCAGCCAGGATGTGCCCCCGGGGCGGCCTCCCTCGGCGAGGCCGCCGGCCGACAGCAGGTCGGCGAACACCATCCCGCGCGGCCCGCCGTGCCCCCGTCCCGCCCGGCTCTCGAGGAGCAGGATGTCGGACAGCCCGCCGTCCCACCGCGCGGACGCCCCGCCCTGCATCCGGCGAGCGGACTGCACGGGAGGCGGCAGACTCGGCTGCATCAGTCCACCCAGGTGGAAGGGCGTCTGGACCGGGGCGCCGTCGAGCAGCACGTAGTCGAGCGTGGCTCCGGCGCCGCGCACGAACAGGACGTTGTCCGGCGTGGGGGGATCCGGTCCGAGGAAGTAGCGCGCGGCGGACGCGATGCCCCCGTCCGCCACGCCGGGTCCCGCGTCGAGGACCCGCACGACGGTGGTGCCGATGGGGGCCGTCTCGGGTGCCTGCGCGAGGCTGTCCACCTCGACATCGGGCGCTGCCCTGGCCTCCACCGCCGGCAGGCTCACGGGACGCACGGAGAGGCGGAAGTCCACCTCGATCACCCCTCCGTCGGGTACGTCGAGTCGGATCTCGAGCGGCCGATAGTCGATGCGGAGGGCGCGCAGCCGTCGGACGCCCGGCGGCACGTCGCGGAACCGGTAACGGCCCGTCGAGTCGGTCGTGGTGGAGTGGGAGGTCCCGACCAGGGTGACCACCGCGCCGCCCAGGGGGCGCCCGTCCGCGGCGTCCCGGACGGTTCCGCCGAGAAGCGCGGCCGACCCGGAAACCTGGACCGACTGGAGGGTCACGCTCGCCAGGAGCGCCAGACCGGCGACCGTCATCGTTTTGCCATCACCTCCGCCCGCGGTACGCGCGCGCGGAGGGCCTCACCCTTCCGGCTCGAGGCGTCAGCCGCCCACGCGCAGCACCGTCTCTTCCCCCGGACCCGGGATCCCGGTGTCCTCGCGGCCGTCTCCACGGTCCGCGGAGGCGTCCAGGACCTCGACCCCATCGATCTCAACGGTCGCACGGCGCAGGCCCGCTGGCAACTCCAGCAGGATCACAGCCGGCCCCTCGCCGGCCGTGCCGAGCACCTCGAGCTGGCCCGGGCCCACGGAGAAACGCGCTCCGGCACGGCCCGAGACGAGCCTCGCCCGCACGTCCGCGCCGGAGACCGTGCGGACCCGCACGAGCGTTCCCGGCGCGAACCCGGCCACGTCCACCTTCACCTCGCCATCCGCGGGAGCGACGGTCACGCTCGCCACGCCGGGGCTCGGGGGCACGGAAGCAGGGCCGGCACCCATCGGCTCCCGGCCGGCCGGCAGGGGCGAGGGAGCCACGGACGGCGGCGCGACTTCGGGCGCCGTGAGCCGTCCGATCCAGTCCCGCAGGGGAGAACCCGGCACGATCGCGGCCGCCGCGCCGGCCGCCACCAGCAGGAGCACGGCGGCCCGGGACAGGGCGGCCGGTACGAGGCGGCTGGCGCGTCGCCGCCGGGACGGGGACGATCGCCGGCCCGAGTCGCCGGAGGACGCCGCTGCTGCGGGCGCATCCGCGAGGTCGTCGAGCGAGGTCAGCGCCTGCCGCAGGTCCTCGGCCGCCGTGCGCAGCTGCCCGAGACGGGACCGGCAGTCGACGCAGACGAGGAGGTGTTCCGCGACCTCGGCCGCGGCGTCCCTGTCCAGCTCGGCGTCGAGCCAGGCCTGCAACTCGCCGTCAGTCCTGTGGGTCATGCCACCCGCTCCAGGCGTCGAGTTCCTTTCTGAACCGCTTCAGCGCCCGCGCCACCAGGGCTCCCACCGACGTCGGCTTCACTCCCACGGCCGCCGCGATCTCGGAATACCGGAAGCCTTCCTCCCGCATCAGCAGGAGGGTACGGTCGCGTTCCGACAGGGCCGCCAGGGCCTCGCGCACGCGACCGATCCGCTCGCCGCGCTCGACCCGCCGTTCCGGCGCTTCCGGCCGGCTCGGCAGCGGCGCGTGCTCCTCGAGGAGCCGGCGGCGGCGCGCGGTCCGTCGCGTCCCGTCGCGCGCCAGGTTCGCGGCGACGACGAACAGCCAGGGCCGCACCTCGTCCGCCGGCAGGTCCTGCTCGAGCAGGCGCACGAACGCCTCCTGCGCGATGTCCTCCGCCGCGTCGGGGTCGCCCGTGAACCGGAGCGCATACCGGAACAGCGAGGCGTAATGTTCCTCGAAGGCGACGCGGACGTCCACGATCCTCGACTTGCTGAGGGGCCGATCGTGTCTTCGGCCCGCCGGTCCCGGCGGGCCGGCCGGCGGCATCCTCGTCGCCTACCCAGCAACGTACGGGGAGTGCCCTCCGTGACAGATGCGGCCGGGGGGCGGCCACCTCGCCTGCCGGTCGCCGCCCCCCGGGAAGTCGCGTCGCCCCCGGGGGGCGCCGCCACGGCGCGTCAGCGGACGAGCCGCAGCACCTTGAACATGGGGCCGGCCGTGGCGCCGCCCGTCGCCGCGGGCCGGATGCCGGTGTAGCCCATCCAGCGGCCGATCACATCCTTGCCCTGGATGTCCTCCACGAAGATCCCGGCGAAATTCGTGAACGTGAACGGCGCGTTGCCCGGATCCGGCTCCGC
>JAVVDU010000024.1:0-16249 GCA_032251515.1 Gemmatimonadota bacterium | reverse complement strand
AGATCCCGGCGAAATTCGTGAACGTGAACGGCGCGTTGCCCGGATCCGGCTCCGCGGTCGGGTCGAACAACGGGATCGGGCGCACGCGCGGGCTGCCGCGGCAGTGGGTCACCTCGCTGCTGAACTCGAGGCCCCGGTCCACCACGCAGCCCTGGAGATCGTTCCAGGCGGCGCTCGGGTCGAGGTCGATGAGGTCGCGGAAGCCCTGCATCGTAGGACCGGACATGTTCCCCGGCTCCGTATCCACGTCCTGGCCCACCCAGAAGATGATGGAGGGATCGACACAGTCGCGCACGTTCTCACGATAGTCCGCCGCCCCCGACTGGCCAGGCGGGCGCCAGGGATAGTACCAGCTCGGGTTCATGCCCCCGTTCGCGCTGTTCGACTTGATCGTGAACGGTACGCCGATGTCGTCCTCCGAGTACCCGGTGTACTCAGGATTGAACTGCGGCGGGTCGGAGTCCGGCACCATCCAGGGCACGTACCGGTCGCCGTGCTCCGGATTGTAGTCGTACGGGTCGTTGCCCGGGCTGGCGGTGTTCTCCTCCCACCGGTCGGGCATCGCGACGGGCAGCAGGCAGCGGACGCCGCCCGCCGGCGTCGCCTCGGCCGTGGCGCGGGCCCCGATGTCCACGGTGTTCACGCCGAACACGCGGGCGAAGAAGGTGCGCACGGGATTGCCGCGCTCTTCCGTCCGGAGCGCTCGCACCGTGACCTGGCGTGCCGTGAGGTCCACCTGCACGTCGGATTCCAGGATCTGCGCGTCCTCGCCGCCGATCGAGTTCCGCCCCCCGATGTCGAGCGCGTAGAGTCGCGCCAGCGGCTCGTTGTCGGGCGAGATGATCAGGGCGCCCGCGCCCGCGAGGGCCGAGGCATCGGCCGCCCGCTGGGCCTCCGTGCGCGCCGTGTAGAGCATCCCTACGTCCACGGCCAGCGCGACGACCGATGTCAGCGCCAGCATGCTGCCGGCCGCGATCACGAGCGCCACGCCGCGCTCATCGCGGCGCGCCGTGCGCCACCGTGCGTGCAGAGCCGCGAAGATCCTCATCCTGTCCTCCCCGTCCGTTTCGCGCCGCGCATCCCGGGGGAGGCGGCGCCAGTAGTGTCCGGACGGAGACGGGAGCCAGAATCGTGCTATCGCGAGCCCCGGGACGCAGGGGCCCGGCAGGGTTACGGTCAACCAGCTTTTCGACAGACACTTACGACTGCCGGGCCGTCAGAACGGCAGGACGGTGCGAGACGCCCCGGCCCGCGCGACGCTGCAATTCCTGGAGGAACATGAAGCTTGTAGCACGGCGACCTTGCAGGCTGCCGGAGCCCGCCCGGACGGCCGCGGAGCGCTTCAGGGGCCGGCGCGACCCGCCGCGAGCGTCCGATCCGGGGCCGGCGCGACCCGCCGCGTGGACGGGATCGGGACCGCCGCGTAGCTTGGCCGCCATGCATGCGCCTGGTCGGTTCCGGACTCTCGGGGGAGCGGTCTCCCTCCTGCTGGCGGCGGGGCCCGGCGCCGGCCTCGCGACCGGACCGGTGCGCGTCCAGCAGGCCGCCCCCCTCGCCCTGTCCGACTCCGCCGTCGTCTCGCTGGTCACCGTGCTGCCCGGCCGGAGACTGTACAGCTTGTTCGGCCACACGGTGATCCGGGTCCGCGACCCGGCGACGGGCCTGGACGTCGGGTTCAACTACGGGACGTTCGACTTCCCCGAGACGCCGCTCGGCGGGGCCGGCTTCGTGGCCCGCTTCGCGTACGGCCGGCTCGACTACGCGCTCTCGGTCCAGGGCGACCCGATCGGTTCGGTGCGGCGCTACTGGCGGGACGAGAGCCGTCCGTCCGTCGAGCAGGTGCTCGCGCTGACGCCGGAGCAGGCCCGCGGGCTGTTCCGGGCGCTGGCCGCGAACGCGCGGCCCGAGAACCGCACGTACCGGTACGACTTCTTCTTCGACAACTGCGCCACCCGGCCCCGCGACGTCATCGAGGCGGCGCTGGGCGGCCGCCTGCGGTCGCGGCTCGCCGACCCCGGGACGAGCTTCCGTCGGCTCCTCGACCCCTACCTCGTCGGAGTGCCGCTCCTCGACCTGGGGATGGACCTCGGGCTCGGTCCGCCCGCCGACCGCATCGCCTCGGCGCGGCAGGCGCTCTTCCTGCCCGAGTGGCTGATGGAGTGGGCCAGCGCGGCGGTCGTGGAAACCCCCGGGGGAGTGCGCCCGCTCGTGGCGCGCACCGACACGCTGACCTGGGGCCCCGAGGCCGCGGAGAGGAATCCGGCTCCGCCCTGGCCGACGCACCTGGCGTGGATCCTGTGCGGCCCGGTCCTCCTGCTCTCGCTGGCCGACGCGCGGGCCGGGCGTCGGGGCCGCCGCGGGCTGGACGGCCTCCTGCTGACCGGCCTGGGCGCGCTCGGACTGCTCCTCGCCTTCCTGGCCTTCGTGTCCCTGCACGCCGTGACACGCGGGAACCTGAACCTGCTGTGGGCCGCGCCCACGCACCTCGTGGCCGGGGTGGTCCTGCTGGCGGGCGGGCGGCCGCGGTGGCTGCGGCCGTACATGGCGGCGGCCTTCGCGGCGGCCGTCGTCTTCCTGGTCGGCTGGCCGGCGTGGCCGCAGGAGATCCCGGCGGCGGTGCTGCCCGTCGTCCTGGCGCTGCTGGCCCGCGCCTGGCTCCTCGCCCTGCCCGCGGCGGAAGATCAGGGCGAGGGGAAGGCGGTCTCCCAGGCCGGCGAGGCGAGCTCCTCGTAGCCCGACGGGGCGGAGCGCAGCACGAACAGGACGGCGATTCCCTCCCGCGCCGCCGCCTCGAGGCCCTCCTCCGGACCGAGCACCGCCAGCGCCGTCGCCCAGGCATCGGCCTCGGTGGCGCCCGGGTGCAGGACCGTCACGGAGAACCCCCGCCACGGGACGGGACGGCCCGTGCGCGGATCGAGGATGTGCGCGAAGCGCTCGCCGTCCGCCGTGAAGAAGTTCCGGTAGTCCCCGGACGTCGCGACGGCCGTGCTCTCCACCTCCACGGCGTGCAGGATGCGGCGCTCCTCCGGGTCGGGCGCCTCGATCCCGATGCGCCACGCGGAGCCATCGGGACGGCGTCCGCTCACCCGCACTTCGCCGCCCACCTCCACCGCCCACGCGGGCAGGCCGAGCCCCGCGAGGGCCGCCGCCGCCCGGTCGACCCCGTATCCCTTGGCGATCGCGGAGAGATCGATGCGCAACTCCGGGTCCCGTTTCCGGAGGGCCGGTCCGTCCTCGACGCGCAGGCCGCGGAACCCCACGTGCGCCCGCACGCGGGCGATCCGCTCTGCGCCGGGCACCGTGCCGGGCCCGTCGCCGGGCCCGAAGCCCCACAGGTCCACCAGCGGACCGACCGTGATGTCGAACGCGCCGCCCGTCGCTTCCCCGACCCGGAGGGCCCGCGCGACGACATCCGCCGTGGGCTGCGACACGGGAAACGGCCCGGTCGCGAGGTGCCGGTTGAAGCGGGAGACCTCGGAGGTGGAGTCCCAAGTGGACATCACGCCCTCGACCGCGTCCAGGCTCTCCTGGATGGCGGCGCGCGCCGCCTCCGCGAGCCCCTCGGAGCCACGTGGAACGACGACGCGGGCCGACCAGGTCGTGCCCATGGTCCGGCCGTGCAGCTCGGCGAGAACGACACCCTCCTGCGGGTAGAAATGGCGGGACAGGAGCGAGCCGAGGACGAACAGGACGAGGACCGCGCCGATCGCCGCGACGGTGCGGAGCCCGCCCCCCTTCCCCCGCGGCGGCGCGGCGGCCGATGACCCGCCGCGCGCCTCGCTCATGGCCGGATCGAGAGCAGGTCGACCGCCTCCCGCGGCTGCTCGTACGCCACGATCTGGTGGCAGAGGTCGCAGGAGGTGGAGATGCGGCGCCCGTCCTCGCTCTCGAACGCGTCGGAGTGGCAGCGGAAACAGCCGCCCTCCATGCCGATGTGGCCCAGGTGGTTCTCGTACGTGTTCCAGTCCACGTTCATGGCCGGGAACACGTTGGTGGCGTAGACGTCACCGAGCGTCTCGGCCGCGTCCCGCACCAGGCTCGCCTGATCCGCCGCGAGGTCCGGATACGACTCCGCGTAGAACGCCTCGATCCGCTCGCGGATCCCCACCCGCGCCGCCTCGTGCGATGCGTACTCGTCCCGGACCGCCTTCAGGCCCTCCCGCCGGATGTACGGCAGCGAGCGGCTCAGGATGCCGAGTTGCAGCACCTCGTCCACCGCCTGCTGCGCCGAGAGGTAGACGTGCGTCGGACGGTTGTGGCAGTCGATGCAGTCCATGGTGCGCCACGACTCGGCGGCCGGCGCGTCGGCGGGCGGGGCCCGGTGGTACACGCGAACCGAACCGTCGGGGTACACGGTCTCGATCTCCTCCACGTACTCCCGCGACTCGTCCGACCGGTACCGCACCTCGAGCGACGGGTCCACGTGCCAGTGCACGCCCTCGGACACGCCGATCTCCTGCCCGCCGCCCACCTTGTTCACGATGATCGTCTGGGTCTCGGTGTTCGCGGAGTCGCTCCGGAACCGCGTGATCACCTTCGTGCGGACGCCGTGGAACTTGGTCGGCCAGTGGCACTCGTTGCAGGTGGCGCGGGCCGGCCGGAGGTTGTGGACGGGCGTCGGGATGGGCCGGTTGTAGCTGCCGGTGGCCAGCGCGATGACCTGCCGCACGCCCGACAGCTTCGCCTGGACGAAGTTCCCCGCTCCCTCGCCGACGTGGCACTGCACGCAGTGGACCCGGGCGTGCGGCGACCGCTGGTAGGCCGTCCACTCGGGCTCCATCACGTGGCAGGTGGTGCCGCAGAACTGGTTCGAGTCCACGTACTCGACGCCCTTGATGGTCGTCGTCGCGAGCAGCACCGCGGCGAACGCCCCGAAGCCCCCGGCGGCCAGCAGCACCGTGCGGGTCCGGTCGTCGTTCAGGTCGATGACCGGGAATTCCGGCTCCGCCTCTCCCCCCGCCTCCGCCGCGAGCCGGGCCTTCGTCTGCTTGCGGATCCCGCTCAGCACGAGGAGGAAGCCGACCAGGAAGACGAGCGGCAGCACCATGTAGGTGATGATGCCGAGATAGGGGTGCTCGCCCCCGCCCACGATGTCGTACGTGAGCAGCGTGACGATCATGAATCCGCTGCCGCCCGCCAGCACGGTCCCGAACAGCCCGCGCGGGCTGTGGGTCAGGGCGGCGAGGATCCGCCGGGCTCTCTCTCTCATGACAGCTCGCTCTCCCGGGCTCCATCATCGCCCAGCGTGGCGACCATGATCGCCTTTATGGTGTGCATCCGGTTCTCGGCCTGGTCGAACACGACCGAGTGCCCGGACTCGAACACGTCGTCCGTCACCTCGAGCCCGTCGAGCCCGAATTCCCGGTAGATCTTCTCCCCGACCGCGGTCCGGCGGTCATGGAAGGCCGGCAGGCAGTGCAGGAACCGGACGTCGGGATTTCCCGTCCGCGCGACCACCGCCGCGTTCACCTGGAAGGGCCGCAGCTTCTCGATCCGCTCGGCCCACTTCTCCTCCGGCTCGCCCATCGAGACCCAGACGTCCGTGTACAGGAAGTCCGCGCCCTTCACGCCCTCGCCCACGTCTTCGGTCAGGGTGAGCCGGGCGCCCGTCGCGGCGGCGAACTCCCGGCAGCGCTCGACCAGCTCCTCCTCGGGCCACAGGTCGCGGGGCGCGCACAGCCGCACGTCCATGCCCAGTTTCGTCCCGCCGACCATGAGGGAATTGCCCACGTTGTTCCGGGCGTCGCCGAGGTAGCAGAACGACACGCCTTCCGGCCCCCGGCCCGCGTGCTCGACCATCGTCAGCACGTCGGCCAGGACCTGCGTCGGGTGGAACTCGTCGGTCAGGCCGTTCCACACCGGCACGCCGGCGTGCGCGGCCAGCGTCTCCACCCGCTCCTGCCCGAAGCCGCGGTACTCGATCCCGTCGTACATGCGCCCCAGCACCCGGGCGGTGTCCGCCACCGACTCCTTGTGCCCGAGCTGGGAGCCCGTGGGGCCCAGGTACGTGACGTGCGCACCCTGGTCGAACGCCGCGACCTCGAAGGCGCAGCGGGTCCGCGTGGACGTCTTCTCGAAGATCAGCGCGATGTTGCGGCCGGTGAGCCGCCGTTCCTCCCGCCCCTCCCGCTTCGCCCGCTTCAGGTCGGCGGACAGGTCGAGCAGCCAGCGGATCTCGTCCGGCGTATAGTCGAGCAGCGTGAGAAAGCTGCGTCCCTTCAGGTTCAACTCCGCCACTCCATGGCTGGGGGGGATGGCGCCGCGGCCGGACCCCGACCCCGTCTCCACCCCCTTCGGGGGGCGAATATAGGGGGTCCGGCTCCGGCGCGCGGGCGGGTCGGGACGGCCGTCAGGCGACCGTGATGTCGGGGTCCAGGTACACGTCCTGGATGAGGTGGAGGAGCTTCACGCCCTCCTCCAGAGGCCGCTGGAAGGCCTTGCGGCCCGAGATGAGTCCCGTGCCGCCCGCCCGCTTGTTGATCACGGCGGTGCGGGCCGCGTCCCCGAAGTCGTTCTTCCCGGAGGCGCCGCCGCTGTTGATCAGGCCCACCCGGCCCATGTAGCAGTTCGCCACCTGCCAGCGGCACAGGTCGATCGGGTGGTCCGAGCACAGCTCCTCGTACATCCGCTCGTCGAACTTCCCGAAGCTCGTGCCGCCCTCGTTCATGGCCAGATAGCCGCCGTTGATCTCCGGCAGCTTCTGCTTGATGACGTCGGCCTGGATCGTGACGCCGAGGTGGTTGGCCTGTCCCGTCAGGTCGGCGGCCACGTGGTAGTCGCGGTCCCTCTTGAACTCCGAGTTCCGCAGATAGCACCACAGGACCGTCGCCATCCCCAGCTCGTGGGCCAGGGCGAACGCCTCGGCGATCTCCTGGATCTGCCGCCCGCTCTCGGGCGACCCGTAGTAGATCGTCGCCCCTACGGCCGCGGCCCCCATGTCGTAGGCCCGCTCCACGGTGCCGAACAGGATCTGGTCGTACGCGTTCGGGGACGTCAGGAGCTCGTTGTGATTGATCTTCACGATGAAGGGGATCCTGTGCGCGTACCGGCGCGATACGTTCCCCAGGACGCCGAACGTGGAAGCCACGGCGTTGCAGCCGCCCTCGATGGCCAGCTCCACGATCCTGGCCGGGTCGAAGTAGTCGGGGTTCTTCGCGAAGCTCGCGCCGCCGGAGTGCTCGATCCCCTGGTCGACGGGGAGAATCGAGAGGTACCCGGTCCCGCCCAGCCGGCCGTGCTGGTGGATCCATGCCAGGTTCCCCAGCACGCGGTTGTTGCGGTCCGAGTCGGCCCACACGCGGTCGACGAAGTCGGGGCCCGGTACGTGGAGGCGCTCCCTGCGGATGCCCGTGCACTCGTGCTCGAGCAGCGAGCCCGCATCCTCGCCGAGCAGTTTCTGGATCTCTGCGTTCATCGTCTCGCTTCCGGATCTCGGGGTCGTGGTCGGTACGGCGTTCCTTCGCACCGGAAGATGCGCGACGGGTGAGGGAACCGCAAAGCCGCCGCGCGGTCAGTACTCCCGTCGGTCCGGCTTGGCCGCCCAGAGCCGGAACGGCTCGTCCGCCTCCGGCATCTCGAGCCGTGCGAAGGGGATCCGGCGCTGACCGGGTGGGACGCGGAACTCCTCCCCGATGTGCGCGTCGTCGAAGCCCGCCGCGGCCGCCGCGGCGTGGCCGGCGGCGAAGAACACCGCGGCGGGACGCGCCCAGTAGATCGCCCCGAAGCACATCGGGCACGGCTCGCACGAGGCGTAGACCTCGCAGCCGTCGAGCCGGTGCGACCCGAGCCGCCGGCACGCGTCCCGGATCGCCTCCACCTCGGCGTGCGCCGTGGGGTCGCCCGACTCCACGACGCGATTCCGCCCGCGGCCCACGACCACGCCGCCGCGCACGATGACGGCGCCGAACGGTCCGCCCCCCTCGGCCACGCTGCGCGCGGCGAGCGCGACCGCGTCGCGCAGCCAGCGCTCGCGGCCGTCGCCGGCGGCGTCTCCGGCGCCGTCCCCGCCACCGCTCCCGGCGCCACTCCCGCGTCCGCCCGCGGTCACGGTTCGTCTCTCCCCTCGGTCGCGGCCGGTCCGCCGCCGGGGCTCTCCCCGGATCCGCCGGAGGTCGACTTCGGCGCCCCTGGCCCGGCACCGGCGGGGCCGGAGCGCGGCGGCGGGGACGGCGCGGCGGACGGAGACGCGGCGGAAGGCGGCGGGGACGGCGGCGGCGCGGCGGGGACGGCCGCCCCCGCCGGCACGGGATCGCCCGGCAGCCAGGGAGCGAACACGCGCCCGTAGATCTCCCAGATCGTGACGAACAGGGCGGCCACCACCGGCCCGATGATGAAGCCCACGGCGCCGAACAGGAACAGGCCGCCCAGGGTGCTCACCAGCACCAGGAGGTCCGGCATCCGCGTGTCGCGCCCCACCAGGGCCGGCCGCAGGAAGTTGTCGACCGTGCCCACGACCACCAGGCACCAGATGCCGAGCCCGATCGCCGCCGTCGTGTCGCCCGTCGCGAACAGGTAGACGACGGCCGGCGCCCACACGAGCCCGCTGCCGACGGCCGGGATGATCGACAGCACCGCCATGACGGTGCCCCAGAACGCGGCGCCGCGGATGCCGACCACGGCGAACGCCGCGCCGGCGAGGACCCCCTGCACGATGCCGATCACGAGCGATCCCTTGATCGTGGCCCGCGTGACGGAGACGAACTTCTCCACCATCCGCGCCTCGTCGCTGGACTCGAGGGGCACGTAGTGCAGGATGCGGCGCAGCAGGTCGTCGCCCGAGCCGAGGAAGAAGAACATGGCATAGAGCATCACGAACAGGTTCAGCAGGAAGGCGGCGGTGCCGCGGGTCACGCCGGCCATGCTGCGCACCACCAGCGAGCCGACGTTGCCCGCCACCTCGGCGAGCTTCGCCGAGATCTGGCCCTGGAACGGCCGCAGCCGGTCGAGGAGCGGCACGCGGGACAGCAGCTCGTCGAGGCGGTCCGGCTCCGCGACCTGCTGCTCGATCCACGGTCCCACCGAGCGCGTGACGTCGATCGCCTGCGAGGCGACGATCCCCGCGAACCCCGAGAGCGGCACGACGACGAGGAGCAGCGCGACGAGGACCGACACGAGCGAGGCGAGGTTGCGCCGGCCGCCGAACGCGCGCAGCAGGCGCCGGTGCAGCGGCTGGAACAGGGCCGCGAAGATCCCGGCCATCAGCAGGGCGACCAGCATGGAGCGGATCATCGTCAGGAACAGGATCGTGATCCCGACGGTCAGGAGAAGAAGGAACGTGCGGCCGAACCGGTCCCGTCCCTCGGCGTGCGTCTCGCTCATGTCCGGCCTCCCCGGTCGGTTCGTGCGGCCGCGGCCCCGCGCCGTGGGGCCACCCTCCGCTGCAAGGTATGCCGGGACACGGCCGGCGGGGAACGGGCGGGCGGCCGGGATTGTCACCGACGGGCGGCGTCTCGTAGGTTCGGGCGGCCCGGCGCTCCGCCGGGGACGGCGCTAGAGGCACGGGTGGCCCGGCGGGCGGCCCGGCGGCGGGAACCCCTGAACGAGAGGACGGCATGGATCCCACCGGGAGCCCGCCCCGTGACACCTGGGGCTCGAAGCTCGCCTTCATCCTGGCCGCGGCCGGCAGCGCGATCGGGCTGGGCAACATCTGGGGCTTCCCCACGGTGGCCGGGCAGAACGGCGGCGCGGCCTTCCTGCTGATCTACCTGGCGGCGGTGGGGTTCATCGGGGCTCCCGTGATGCTGGCCGAGCTCATCATCGGGCGGCGCACGGGCCGCAACCCCGTGGGCGCCTTCCGGGCGCTCGCCCCCGACACCCTGTGGTTCGCGGTGGGCGGGCTGGGCGTCCTCACGGGGCTCGTGATCCTGAGCTTCTATTCGGTGATCGCGGGCTGGACGCTCGCCTACATCGTGAAGACGCTCGCCGGCACGTTCGACGCCGGAGCCGACACGCAGGCGATCTTCACCCAGCTCGCCGCCGACCCGGTGCGGGCCCTGGGCTGGCACTTCCTGTTCCTGGCCATCACGATCTGGGTGGTGCTGGGCGGAATCCGCGACGGCATCGAGCGCTGGACGAAGATCCTGATGCCGGTCCTGTTCGTGCTCCTGGTCCTGCTCGCCCTGCGGGCCGTCACGCTGTCGGGCGGCGGCGCGGGCCTGGAGTTCTACCTGAAGCCGGACTTCTCCAAGGTGACGCCGAAGGTCGTGCTGGCCGCCATCGGCCAGGCGTTCTTCAGCCTCAGCCTCGGCATGGGGGCCATGATCACCTACGGCTCCTACGTGTCGAAGCGCGACGAGCTGGTGACGTCCACGGGCTGGGTCACCCTGTTCGACACCACGATCGCGATCCTGGCCGGCCTGATCATTTTCCCGACCCTGTTCCACGCCGGCCTCGAGCCGGGCGCCGGGGGACCGGGCATGGTGTTCGTGGTGCTGACGTCGCTCCTCTCCTCGATCCCCCCAGCGCCGCTCGGCGGGATCGTGTTCGGGACGGGGTTCTTCGTCCTGCTGGCCATCGCCGCCCTGACCTCGAGCGTGTCCCTGCTGGAAGTCGTCACCTCGTGGTCGGTGGACGAGCGCGGCTGGTCGCGCCGCAAGTCGGCCTTCGTCCTGGGCTCGGCGGCCTTCCTGCTGGGGATCCCCAGCGCGCTGGCGAACGGAGCCGTGCCGTGGCTCACGAAGCTGCCCGGCGTGGGGCTGGACTTCCTGAGTTTCCTGTTCGTGATCTTCGGGCAGTACTCGCTCGTGATCGGGGCGCTGCTCGTCGCCGTGTTCGCCGGCTGGGTGTGGGGAGTGCGCCCGGCGGCCGAGGAGGTCCGCGTCAACGACGGCAAGTTCCCGCTGGGCCGCCTGTGGGCCTTCCTGATCCGCTTCGTCTGTCCGGCGGCGATCGTGGCGATCCTTGTGCAGCTCGCCTGGGAGACGTTCGCCGGCTGAGCCGCGCCCCGGCGCGCGGCATGCCCCGGCCGGGCGCCGGGGCCGCGTACCGGGGCCCCCGGTGGCCGAGCGGGACCGGCCTCAGCTTCCCCCGCCCGGCGTATCCACCGTCGTGTCCGAACCGGCGGCCCCGGCCGCCGGTTCGTCCGCTTCCTCGACCGGAAGACCGGCCCCATCTCCGGGCACGCCGGAATCGGCCGGCGCCGGCTCCTCCAGGCGCGGCCTGCGCTGCACGGCACCCTCTTCGTCCGCCGCGTCGTCCGCGGCGGCCGGACGGCGGCGCTCGACCCTCTCGAACTCCGACGCCTTCTGGACCCGCCGGATCGACGGGTCCGTCACGAAGGGCGCGTATTCGCGCACGCCCAGGACGACGCTGTCGCCCGGCTCCACCAGCAGGTCGATCTCCGCGATCTTCTCCGTGTACGTGACGAGGACCGCGCCCGCCGCGCCGCCGATCGTCAGCAGAAGACGGTCGGGATCCCTGGACTTCGCCTCGACGACGCCCGACACCTCCACGTTCTCTCCGCGCAGCCCGGCCGGCAGGTAGGGCCGGACGATGCCCGGCAGCAGGGCCGTGCCCGCGCCGCCCAGAACGATGCCGAGCAACAGCGGCGTCAACCAGGTGTTCCTGCGCCGGGCCTTCTTCCCGCCCTCGCTCATCGCGCTCTCCATGACTCCGCCTCTCGTGCGCTCGTGTGGTGGGCCCCGGGAACGCGCGCTGCGCGATGCGGGCCGGATCGCCCGGCCCGGCCACGCGTCAGCCGAGCACGCGGCCCAGGTATGCCCTCAACCGGTCCCACGCATCCCGCGCGGGATCGGCGTTCGTCTCCGGGTCTCGGTCGACCCAGAGCCAGAACCCGTGCTGAACGTCATCGTAAATATGGATGTCGTTCTCGATTCCCGCTTCCCTGAGCGCCGCCGTGAAGCGCTCCACCTCGGCGGGCGGGATCCCGGAGTCCATCTCCGCGAAGGTCCCGTAGATCGGATGATCCACCGAGGAGAGAAGCTCCGGATCGGTCACGAGCCGGCCGTAGAAGATCGCCGTGCCGTCGTGGTTCTCTCCGCCGATGGCGTAGCTCAGCGCCACGCCGCCGCCGAAGCACCAGCCGATCGTCCCGATCCGCCCGCTCACGTCCGGCCGCTCGCGCAGGAACCGCTGGGCCGCGTCGAGGTTCGCGATGATCGCGTCCGGGTCGGCCTGCGCCTCCTGCATCAGCGCGACGTTCTCGTCGCGGCTGCTGCCGGTGCGGCCCGCGTAGAGGTCCGCCGCCAGCGCGACGTAGCCCTCACCGGCCAGTGCGTCGGCCACCTGCCGGACGCGATCGACGAGCCCGTTCCACTCGTGGATGAGGATCACCGACGGGAAGGGGCCCTCGCCCTCGGGCACCGCGAGGTACCCGGTGGTGGCCTCGTCGCCGGGCACGTAATGGACGTCCTCGCCCGCCGGCGCGGCCGCCCGGCCCAGAATCGCCGGCGGGATCCCGGCATCCTGGGAGGAAGCCGTCGAGGCCGCGGCGCCATTCCCATCCGCGTCGCCGGCCGCTTCCCGGGCCGATTCGCCGGCGGTTCCGTCCGGCGCGCAGCCCGTCAGCGCCGGGAGTCCCGCCAGCGCCGCGATGAGCGCCGCCGCCCGCACGATCCGCATCCGCTTCCGCATCCGCCATTCCCCCATCCGGAGTCGCATCCCCCCCGCGGGCCCGACGACCCGGGGAACTATCGACCATAATCGGGCTACCGGACGAGCGCCAGCGGCCGTGCCCCGCGGACGCGCCCGCCGGACTTGGCAATCGCGGAGCGGCGCGCGAGGTTACGGACTCCTCCACGGCGCGTACACGCAGACACGGCGGTTCTCATGTCCGAACGATCCGAAGACGGCGGTCCCCGGACCGAACCGAAGGACTTCATCCGGGCGATGGTCGAGGCCGACCTCGCCTCCGGGAAGTACGGCGGCCGGGTCGCCACGCGGTTTCCGCCCGAGCCCAACGGCTACCTCCACATCGGCCACGCGAAGTCGATCTGCCTCAACTTCGGCATTGCCGAGGAGTACGGGGGCACCTGCAACCTCCGGTACGACGACACGAACCCCGACACGGCCACCGAGGAGTACGTGGCATCGATCCAGGCCGACGTCCGCTGGCTCGGCTTCGACTGGGAGGACCGGCTCCACTTCGCCTCGGACTACTTCGAGCGGATGTACGAGTGGGCCGAGAAGCTGGTGCACGACGGGAAGGCGTACGTGGACTCCTCCAGCGAGGAGGAGATCCGCGAGCTCCGCGGCACGGTCACCGAGCCGGGCCGGCCGGGCCCGTACCGCGACCGCACGCCGGATGAGAACCTCGACCTGCTGCGGCGCATGCGGGCGGGCGAGTTCCCGAACGGGGCGCACGTCCTGCGCGCGAAGATCGACCTCGCACATCCCAACATGATCATGCGGGACCCCCTCCTGCTGCGGATCCGGCACTCGACGCACTACCGGCGCGGGGACGACTGGTGCCTGTACCCGATGTACGACTACGCCCACTGCCTCGAGGACGCGATCGAGGACATCACCCACTCCCTGTGCACGCTGGAGTTCCGGAACAACCGGGAGATCTACGACTGGGTGCTGGACGCGGTGGGCATCGAGCGCCCCCGCACCGAGCAGACCGAGTTCGCGCGGCTGAACCTCGACTACACGGTGCTCAGCAAGCGGAGGCTGGTGCGGCTGGTGCGCGAGGGGCACGTGGACGGCTGGGACGATCCGCGGATGCCGACGATCGCCGGCCTGCGCCGGCGCGGCGTCACCCCCGAGGCGATCCGGGCGTTCGTCGACATGGTGGGCGTCGACAAGGTGGACAGCCGGGTCGACATGGCGAAGCTGGAGTACGCGATCCGGGACGACCTGAACTGGCGGACCCCGCGCCGGCTTTGCGTGGTGAACCCGCTCAAGTTGGTGGTGACCGACTTCCCCGAGGACGAGGTCCGCTGGGCGGACGCGCCCGACTTCCCGCGCGACGTGGACCGGGCGGGCACGCGCCGCCTGCCCTTCGCGCGCGAGCTGTGGATCGACGCCTCCGACTTCATGGAGGACCCGCCGCGGCGCTTCCACCGGCTGTCACCGGGCTCCGAGGTGCGGCTCCGCCACGCCTTCGTGATCCGCTGCGACGAGGTGGTGCGGGACGCCTCGGGCGCCGTCGTGGAGCTCCGCTGCTCGCACGACCCGGAGACGTGGGAGGCGCACCCGGCGGACGGGCGGAAGGTGCGCGGCACCGTCCACTGGGTCTCCGCCGCGCACGCCCTCCCCTGCGAGGTCCGGCTGTACGACCGGCTGTTCTCCGCGCCCGACCCGGACGACGTCCCCGAAGGCGGCGACTTCACCGACCACCTGAACCCGGAGTCCCTGGTGGTGGAGCGCGGCTGGGTCGAGCCGTCCGTGGCCGACGACCCGCCCGGCACCCGCTACCAGTTCGAGCGGCAGGGCTACTTCGTGAGCGACGAGCGGGACTCGCGGCCCGGCGCGCCGGTGTTCAACCGGACCGTCACCCTGCGGGACGGCTGGGCGAAGATCGCGCGCCGCGGCTGATGTCCCCGCTCGGCGCCCGGCCCGTGTGCATCTGGAACCCGGCCGCGGGCGCGGGGCTGAGCGAGCCGGACGTGCGCAGGATCCTGAGCGAGGTTCCCGGCTCCGACCGCATCCGCCTGGCGGTCACGGCGGCGCCGCGAGATGCGGAGCGCCACGCCCGCGACGCGGTGCGGGAAGGTGCCAGCGCGCTGATCGTCGCGGGCGGCGACGGAACGCTGCACGAGACCGTGAACGGCCTGCCGGAGGCGGCCGATACCGTCCCGCTGGGAATCCTGCCGCTGGGCACCGCGAACGACTTCGTTCGATCGGCCGGTCTTCCGTCCGATCCCGTCGAAGCGGCCCGTCTCCTGGCGACCGGCTCCCCGCGCCGCGTGGACCTCATCCTGGTCGAGCTGACATCCGAGGAAGGGTCGGTCGAGCGACGACGCGCCGTGAACTCGTGCGCGGGTGGACTGGGCGGCGAAGTCTCCCTGCAGGCGTCGGACGACGACAAGGCTCGCTGGGGCCCGCTCGCCTACGCGAAGGCGGCCCTCGGCCTGTTGACGGGCGAGCCCGATCCCTGCGAGGTCCGGGTCCGGTTCACGTCGGGATCCGGCGAGTCATCCCTGCACGGGCCGGTGCTGGCGATCATCGTGTCGAACGGCGGGCGGGCCGGGGGCGGCGTGACCCTGGCGGCGGGCGCGGAAGTCGACGACCGGCTTCTCGACCTCATCGTGATCCGTGACGCGCCTCTCCCGTCCATCGCGACCCGGCTTCCGTGTCTGCTCCGTGACCGTGCGGATGCGGAGGACGCGCGGGACACCGGGCAGGAGGAAGACGCGTCCGCCATCCTCAGGCGCGCGATTCGTCGCGCGGACATCGCCGTCGCCCGCGTGATCCCCTGGAGCCTGGATGGAGAATCGACGCAGGCGAAGCGGATCAGACTGTCCGTCGACGCCGGCGGGCTCACCGTGATCGCACGGCGCGTGGAGCGGGACTAGAGGTGGCGGCGCCGGTCGCGGCGACCGGCGCCCGGTCTCCGCTCAGTCGCCTCGCACCGGGTGCCGTGTCGCCCGTCCCAGCGCCGCGGCGGCCATTCGTTCCGCCACGCGCAGACCCATGCGGGCCGTGGCGCCGACCAGCGCGTCCACGCCGCGGGCCCACACGCGGTAGACCGGCCGAAGGCCCGCCCAGGCGAACAGGCCGGCGAGGAAAAGCACGAACAGCGCGGGAAGCGCCCACGCGGCGACGATGAGGGGAAGTCCGAGAAGCTGCAGCATGGGGTACCTCCTTGCGCCTGCGGCTCGCGGGGTGCGGGGCTGGATCCGCGCCCCGCAAGCGAATCTAGCCGCGGCCGGGGCCGGACGCGAACCGGCGGCCTCCTACGGAACCGCCTCCGGCTGCGGGGGCGCCAAGCGCACCAGGTAGTCCGCGCGCAGGTCCGTCACGACGGCCGTGGAGGCCGCATCCGGCCACCCGGCCCCGGGGCCACCCCCCGCCCCCGCCCCCTCCGCGTCGCCGAAGCGGCCCTGCAGGGCCCGGGGAATCAAGGAGATGCGGATCCGGTCGTTCTCTCCGTCGACGCGCATCACGTCGGGCGGCAGGAGGCCCGCTTCCCCGCTCGCCCTGCCCCGAGCGAACGCGCGATCGATGGCCTGGGCGAGCGGAAGCTCGATCAGCACCTCGCCGGCCTCCTGCACCACGAGCACGGCCCGCACCGAGTCGAGCGCGAGCACGAGCCGCCGGTCGCCGACGTGCAGCGTGTCCGGGAGGC
>JAVVDU010000023.1:8878-39584 GCA_032251515.1 Gemmatimonadota bacterium | reverse complement strand
TCGTCCCGCCGCGCCCGGACTGGCCCCCCAGGACTCGAACCTGGATTACCGGCTCCAAAGGCCGGGGTCTTGCCGTTAGACGAGGGGCCACCGCACGCGCGGGCCGGGCCGGCGCGTCTCCGCGAAGTTGGGCGGCGGGCCCGCCCGCCGTCAACCGGCCGCCGGGCCCTGCGTCTCCGTAGCGACGAACGTCGCCGCCTCGGCGGCCGCCGCGTCGCGCAGCCGCGCGTCCCCGCGCGCCGCGTCGCGCGCTTCCCGGTCCGCGTAGATGCCCGCCACGCAGGCCCCGCTGCCGCACAGCAGGGCGAGCAAGGCGCCGCTCTCCGCGAAGGCATCCCGCAGGCGTGCGAGTCCCGCGCGGCGGGAGAACACGGGGCCCTCGAAGTCGTTGCCGGCCAGCGCCACCAGGCTCTCCCAGCGTGCCAGGACGGACGGCTCCGGCAGCAGCAGGCCGCCCGCCGGGGCGTCGACGGGGGCGGCGGCCGGGCCGGCTGCCCGCCGCCGGTCCGCGGCGAGCCAGCCGTAGGCATCCGCCGTCGCGATGCCCTGCGCCGGGCGGGCGAGCAGCACGGGGCGGGAGGGCGGCGGCGACAGCGGCAGGAGCCGGCGCCCCCGCTCCCAGGCGAGTGCCAGGGCGGTCGGCGCGAGCCCGAACGGCACGTCGCTCCCCAGCGTCGCCGCGAGGTCCACGAGGCGCTCCGGGGGCAGCGGCTCCCCGAGCAGCCGGTGCACCGCGCGGAGCGTCGCCGCCGCGTCGGCGCTCCCCCCGCCGAGCCCCGCCTCCGCGGGGATCCGCTTCACGAGCCGGATCCGGAGCGCCGGCGGCCGTTCCGCCGCCTCGCACAGGGCGGCGGCGGCCCGCCACACCAGGTTGCCGGGGCCGCCCGGGACGCGCTCCGCGCCCTCCACCGCGAGCGAGATCCCGGCGGGCCCCGGCGCCACCTCCACCTCGTCGCACAGGGCGAGCCGCAGGAACAGCGTCTCGATCCCGTGGAACCCGCTCTCCTCCCGGCCCAGTACCCGCAGGCGCAGGTTCAGCTTCGCGGCGGCCGGAACGCGAACGGACGCGTCCTGCGGGCCGCGGTCCGACGCGCTCACGCGCCGGGCTCCCCGGCCGGGGCCGGTCCGGAGCGGCCGATCTCCCCGAACGACAGCCCGAGCCGGCGCAGGAACCACAGCCCGAGCACGGTGACGGGGATGAACGTCAGGATGTGATAGCTCGTGGCGAAGCTGACGATCCGGACCGCTTCCACGTCCCACAGCCCCAGCCCGAGGCGGGCCGCCGCCTCGAACACCCCGAAGAACCCGGGACTCGACGGTGCGGCCACCGCGAACGCCATCACGGACTGGAGGAACACGGCCCCCCCGGGGCCGGGGGCGAGGATGTCGAAGGCGACGAGACCGGCCCAGATCGAAGCCGAGAGGTCGAGCCACACCGCCAGGCTCCAGGCCAGGGCGCGGGCGAACAGCCCGGGCCGGCTCAACGCGCCGAGTCCCGCCAGGAACGTCCCCGTCCCGCGCTGCGCCCCCTCGCGGAACCGGTCCGGGACGACCCGCAGCAGAGTGCGCCCGAGGAGTTCGGCGGCGCGCTCCGGGTCCCGGCCCAGCGCCCACAGCGCCACGAGCCCGGCCCCGAACGCCACCGCCCCCACGTTCGCGGTGCGCCGCACGATGTCGGCCGCCGTGCCCTCGCCGAGCGGAAAGTCCGGCAGCGAGATGGTGCCGAACAGGAAGAACGCCAGCACCACGCCGTCGAGGACCCGCTCCACGACCAGCGAGGCGATGGACGCGCCGAGCGGCACGGGCTCGCGCCGCGTCAGGGCGTAGGCCCGGGTGATCTCGCCCAGGCGGGCCGGCATGAGGTTGTTCACCGCGAAGCCGATGCACACGCTGCCGAACCGGGCGCCGAACCGGGTCCCGGCGTGCACCGGCTCGAGCAGCACCCCCCAGCGAGCCGCCCGCAGGACGAAGCTGAACGTGGCCAGGCAGACGGCGGCGAGCAGCCAGCCGGCGTGGGCGCGCCGCACCTCGGACCACACGCCGGCCGGCGACACGTCCCGCAGCACCCAGGCGAGCAGGAGGACGGTGACCGCCAGGCCGACGGCCGCTCCGAGGCGGGGACGACGCACGGGGAACGCGGCCTCAGCCCGTGCGGGCCCGGAGCACGATCTCCTTCATCTCGCGCACGGCGCGCTCCAGCCCCACCAGCACGGCGCGGCTCACCACGGAGTGACCGATGTTCAGCTCCTCCACGTCGGACAGGGCGGCGACCGGGGCCACGTTCTCGTACGTGAGGCCATGACCGGCGTGCACGTCGAGGCCCAGCCCGCGCGCCGTCGCCGCGGCGTCCCGCAGCCGCTCCAGCTCCGCGGCGCGCCCGGCCGCGGTGCCGGCGTTGGCGTACTCGCCCGTGTGGAGCTCCACCGCGGCCACGCCCAGCTCGGCGGCCGTCCGGATCGCGGCCGGGTCCGGGTCGATGAACAGGGAGGTGCGGATTCCCGCCCCGGCGAGCCGCTCGGCCGCCGGCGCCACCCGCTCCGCGCCCGGCCCGGACAGGTCCAGCCCGCCTTCCGTGGTGATCTCCTCGCGCCGCTCCGGCACCAAAGTGGCCTGCACGGGCGCCCAGGCGAGCGCCAGTTCGAGGATCGGCCCCGCGGCCGCCAGCTCCAGGTTCACGCCCGTGCGGACGGTGGCCAGCAGCAGCTCCACGTCGCGGTCCTGGACGTGGCGGCGGTCCTCGCGCAGGTGCACGGTGATCCCGTCCGCCCCTCCCAGCTCGGCGAGCACGGCGGCCCGCACGGGATCCGGCTCGTCCGTGCGGCGCGCCTGCCGGACGGTGGCGACGTGGTCGACGTTGATGAAGAGTCGCATGCTCCGCTCCGTGGATCCGGTACGGTCCGCGCGCCAACGTACCGGGCGCCCGGGCGGCGGGCGACCCCGCGGGTCGCGTGCCGTCGTCGTGTCTCTCAGGCGGCGTCGCGCCCCGTGACCCGCACGCCCGGCAGACGGCGCAGCCGCCCGATCAGGGCCGGGGGAACGCGGGCCGTGAGCACGATCTCGCCCCCGTCCTGCCGCCGGTCCAGCACCTCCGCCTCGCGGTACGCCTTGGCGAGCGTGCGGCCGTCGGTGACCGGGACGGCGATCTCCACGGTCGGCCGCTCGGCCCGGGCCCGCGCGCGCAGGGCGGCCCGCAGGGGGGCCAGTCCTTCCGGCTCGCGCACCGAGGTGAACACGGCCTCCCCGGCCCGCTCCACCGCCCGCCGGCGCAGGATCTCCTCCTCCGCCGCCGACAGCCGGTCGATCTTGTGGAACGCGAGCAGTCCCGGCTGCTCTCCCGCCCCGATCTCGGCCAGCACCTCGTCCACCGCGTCCATCTGGTGATCCCAGTCGGGCGCCGAGCCGTCCACCACGTGGACCCGCAGGTCGGCCTCCGCCACTTCCTCCAGGGTCGCCCGGAACGAGGCGACGAGGCCGTGGGGCAGCTTCCGGATGAAGCCCACCGTGTCGGTCACCAGGGCCTCGTAGCCGTCGCCCAGGTCCACCGACCGCGTGGCCGAATCGAGCGTGGCGAACAGCCGGTCCTCGACGAACTGCGCGCTCCCCGACAGGCCCTGCAGCAGCGAGGACTTTCCCGCGTTCGTGTACCCCACCAGCGCGACGCGGAACTCGCCCTCGCGGCCCTTGCGCCGCGTTCCCCGGGACCGCGCGATGTGGTCCAGTTCGCGGCGCAGGCGGGCGATCCGGCGGTCGATGAGCCGGCGGTCCGTCTCGATCTGCGTCTCTCCCGGCCCCCGGGTGCCGATCCCTCCCTGGGTGCGGGACAGGTGGGTCCACATCCGCTTGAGGCGGGAGCGCATGTACTCGAGCTGGGCGAGCTCGACCTGGAAGCGGGACTCGGCCGTGCGGGCGCGCAGCGCGAAGATGTCGAGAATCAGCTCGGTCCGGTCCATCACGCGGACGCCGAGCAGCTTCTCGAGCGCCGTTCCCTGCGCGGGAGTCAGATCCTCGTCGAACACCACCAGGGTGGCATCGAGCGCCGCCGCCTCCTCCCGCAGCTGCTCGGCCTTGCCGCGCCCGATGTAGTGAGCCGGGTGCGGGGCGGCCAGCCGCTGCACCAGGGTGCCTACCACCTCGGCGCCCGCCGTGTCGACCAGGCGTGCCAGCTCGCCGAGGTGCTCGTCCACCGTGGCCTCCGGCTCGTCGAGCCGCGGGGCCCCCACCAGGATCGCCCGCTCGACGGGCGGCTCCAGCTCGATCAGTCGCGTGCCCGTACGTCCTCCTCTCCCGGGTCCGGCCCGGGCCCATCGGCCGGCGCGGAATCCGGCGCGGCCTCTCCGGCGCGCCGCCGCGCCACCTCCCGCAGCCGGTCCGCGATCCGGGGCTCCAGCCCCTGCCCGCCCGGCTCGTAGAACCGGCGTCCCCGCAGGGACTCCGGCAGATATTCCTGGGCCGCCACCCCGCCCTCGACGTCCGGGTCGTAGGCGTAGCCGGCCCCGTAGCCCAGCTCCCGCATCAGGGCCGTAGGCGCGTTGCGGACGTGCAGCGGCACGGGCTCGGCCGGCGTCTCGCCCGCGGCCCGCCGCGCGGCGCCGAACGCCCGGTACACGCGGTTCGACTTCGGGGCCGCCGCCAGGTAGATCGCCGCCTCGGCCAGCGCGAGATCTCCCTCCGGCGAGCCGAGGAAGTGGTACGCCTCCTTCGCGGCCACGGCGAGGCGCAGGGCGCCGGGATCGGCCAGCCCCACGTCCTCCACCGCCATCCGCACGAGCCGCCGCGCCAGGTACATCGGGTCCTCTCCGCCTTCCAGCATCCGGGCGAGCCAGTACAGCGCCCCGTCCGGGTCCGAGCCTCGCACCGCCTTGTGCAGGGCCGAGATCAGGTTGTAGTGCTCCTCGCCTCCCTTGTCGTACCGCGCGAGGCGCCGCTGGAGCCCTCGCTCCACCTCCTGCGCGCCGATCCGGCCGTCCGGGCCGGCCAGCTCCGCCGCCGTCTCCAGGGCGTTCAGGGCCCGGCGAGCGTCCCCGTCCGCCGCCTCGGCCAGGCGGCGCAGCGCCTCGGGATCGGCCTCCAGCCCGCGGCCGCCCAGTCCCCGCTCCGCGTCCGCGAGGGCGCGACGGAGCAGCGACTCCACGTCTGGCGCCGCCAGCGGCTCGAGCACGAACACGCGCATCCGGCTGAGCAGCGGCCCCACCACCTCGAACGAGGGGTTCTCCGTCGTCGCCCCCACGAGGACGATCGTCCCGGCCTCGACGTGGGGCAGGAAGGCGTCCTGCTGCGCCTTGCTGAACCTGTGGATCTCGTCCACGAACAGGATCGTGTCCGGCCCGCCGGCCCGCCGGCGTTCCTCCGCCTGCGCGATGAGCTGGCGCACCCGCGGCACGCCTTCCGTCACGGCGCTGAACGGCTCGAAACGGGCGCCGGTCGTGCGGGCGAGGATCGCCGCCAGCGTCGTCTTGCCGCAGCCGGGCGGCCCCCACAGGACGAGCGACGGGACCCGGTCCCGCTCGATGAGCGCGCGCAGCGGCGCACCCGGGCCGACGAGGCGCTCCTGGCCGACGAACTCGTCCAGGGTGCGCGGGCGCAGCCGGGCGGCGAGCGGCGCGTGCGGCCCCGCCTCCAGGGGGTCGCGCGGCGGCCGTCCCGCATCGGGGCCGAACAGGCCCGGCGGCTCGCCCGGCGACTCCGCGTTCACGGGCGGCTCACTCTTCCTCCAGGCCGTCCAGCGCGCCGATCTCGATCAGCTCGCGCGCCTCCGCGAGCAGCGTCTCGCGGTCGTTGCTGGACGGGTCCTCCAGGACGCGCGCGTGCAGCTCCTCCAGCATCAGCCCGACCAGGGGGCCGGCGGGCAGGCCCAGCTCCAGCAGGTCGCCGCCGTTCACCGCGAGGTCGGACAGCGACACGGGCGCGCCGCCGACGAGCTCGGCGTGCACGCGCCGCCACGTGTGCAGCAGGGCGCGCTCCGACTCGCGCGCCGCCCGCGCCCGGGCCAGCGCGAAGTGGAGGCGGAACACGTCGCGCGCGTGCTCGCGGCCCACTTCGCTCAGCCACTCCCGCAGCCGCGCGTCGGAATCGGCGGGATGGAGAAACGGCAGGTACGCCTCCCACAGCCGTCGGACGGTGCGGATCTCGGCGTTGGCGAACTTGAGGCGGCGCAGGATCGCCTCGACCGGAGCGCCATCGGCCGCCTCTCCTTCCGGCGCCGAGCCTCTCGGCAGCGCGAGCAGCCAGCGCACGAGCCGCAGCAGGCCGCGGTGCGGCGGGATCTCGTCCACCGCGGCGACGGACTCCGCGGCGCGCGGGTCCTCGCGCATCGCGTCGTCCAGCTCGGGCAGCCAGTGTCGAAGCGCCCCCGCCTCGGCGTACAGCCGCAGGATGTCGCCCGCCCCCGGCCCGCCGAGCGACTTCGCGATCTCCTCGCGGACCCGCTCGGCCGACAGGCGGTCCAGCCCGGGCACCGCCTCCTCCAGCGCCGCGCGGGTCGCGGGCTCGATCTCCAGCGCCAGCCGTCCCGCGAACCGCAGGCCCCGCAGCACGCGCAGGTAGTCCTCGGCGAACCGGTCCCCGGCCTCGCCCACCGCCTGCAACCGGCCCGCGCGCAGGGCGTCCCGTCCGCCGAACGGGTCGCGCAGCTCGTCGGTGCCGGGCCTCCAGGCGATCGCGTTGATCGTGAAGTCGCGCCGCGCCAGGTCCTCGTCCACGGAGTCCGCGAACGCGACGACGGCGTGCCGGCCATCGGTCTCCACGTCGCGCCGGAACGTGGTGACCTCGTACATCCGGCCGTCCACCGCGATCACTCCGACCGTGCCGTGCTCGACGCCGAGCGGCACGGTGCGCGGGAACAGACCCCGGACCTGCGGCGGCCGGGCGTCGGTGGCGAGGTCCCAGTCCGCCCGGTCGCGTCCCATCAGGGCATCGCGGATCGCACCGCCGACGGCCCACGCCTGGAAGCCCGCCTCCTCGAGCCGCGCGCACACCCCCAGGAACGCCTCCGGGGGATGGAGGTCCCCGTGCCCCGTCTCGCGCCTCATCGGTCCTCCTCCACCGCGGCGAACCGCTCCTCCACCAGGCCCACCACCGCGTGCTCGATCGCCAGGTGCAGCTCCTGCACCCGCTGCGGCTCGTCCGCCGGGACCCGGATCGCCAGGTCGACCAGCGGCGCCAGCCGTCCGCCCCGCGCCCCGAGGAGCGCCACCGTCCCGATGCCCCGGTCGCGCGCCGCGCGGGCCGCCGCCAGCAGGTTCGGCGACTCGCCCGACGTCGAGTGCAGCACCAGCAGGTCCCCCCGCCGTCCCGCAGCCTCGAGGATCCGCACGAACGCCCGCTCGAAGCCGAGGTCGTTCGCGGCGGCCGTGAGTTGGGCGCTCCCCGCCGTGAGGGCCGTGGCCGGCAGCGCGGCCCGCGACCGCCGCAACCGCACCACGTACTCGGTCGCCACGTGCTCGGCCGTGGCGGCGCTCCCCCCGTTGCCGCAGAACAGCAGACGCCCGCCCGCCTCGAGGGTCGCCGCGGCTCGTCCGGCATAAGCCGCCGCCTCCGACGCCACCGCCGCCGCGGCCGCCGCGGCCGCCGCCTCCGCGAGGCCCTCCAGGTGGAGGCGCACCGCTTCCGCCGCCGCGCGGCTCACGTACCGGTTCCCTTCACCCAGCGGCGCAGCCGCCGCACGAGCCCCGGCGACAGGTCGACGGGCGGCACGGGGCGGCACGCCTCTCCCGCCAGCAGGGCCTGCGGGTTCTCCGCCGCCAGCAGGTCGGCCGCCTCCTCGTACCCCGCGCGGGCCAGGCCGTCCCGGACGGCGCGGAGCGACGGGGCGCGGTCCTCCCGGGCGTGATGGTCGGACGCGATCAGGTCGGCGTGCCCGAGCGCCAGCATGCGCCGCGCCACGCGCTCGGCCTCGGCACCGTGTTCGCCCCGCAGGCTCCCGGCGTTCACGCACAGGACGACTCCCGCCGCCCGCCACCGTTCGATCCAGCCGTAAGCCGCGCCGATCCCGGTGTAGCGCTCCGGGTGCGCGAGCACGGGACGCCAGCCCGCCTCCGCCACGCCCGCCAGCATGCGGTCGGGAAAGGCCGGCAGGACGAGCTGCGGAAACTCGACGAGCAGGGCACCGCCTCCCAGTCCGAGTCGCCGGTCCGACAGGTCGAGGTCGGGCTCGTCGATGCGGATCTCGAAGGAGAGCGAGAGTTCGACCTCGGGCACGCGCGTCGCCGCCTCGCGCTCCAGCTCCTTCCAGGCGGTCTCGATCCGGTCGCGCCACGTGCCCCGGACGCGGCTTCCGGAGAGGTGCGGCGTCGTCACCACCCGCAGGATCCCCTCGTCCCGGAACGTCTCGAGCCAGCCGATCGCGTCCTCCAGCGTGCGGGCGCCGTCGTCGACGGCCGGCACGAGGTGACAGTGCAGGTCGGTCAGCGGCGGCCGGGGCCCCGTCAAGCGGCGCCGTCCTTCCCGCCGTCCGCCGCCGCCCGCCCGGCGGCGCCGGACGACTCCGCGAGGGCCCCGCCCAGCGCGCCCGCGGGTCCCACCGCGGCGCACAGGGCAGCGACGTCGCCCCCCAGCTCCGCCGCCGCCTCGAAGGCGCAGGTGAGCGCGGCGTCCGCCGCCAGGAGGCGCAGCGCCGCCGCGCGCGAGCCACTGCCCCCGGCCACCTCGCGCAGCGCGGCGAGGCCCGCCGCCGCCAGCAGGTCGGCCACCTCGCCGCCCCCGAGCCGCGGCACGGGCCTGGCGGCCGCCTCCCGGACCAGCGCCCCGACCTCGCCGGCCAGCGCCGGCGGGGCCCCGGCGAGCCGCTGCGCGAGCCAGGCATCCGTGCGCGCGCGCCCGCTCACGCCCCGTCCCCGTCTTCCAGCGTCTCGCGCACCCGGCGGGCCGCCGCCGCGAGTGCCTCTTCGACCCGCGCGGGGTCTCCCACCCCGCCCCGCGCCAGGTGGGGCCGTCCGCCGCCGCCCGACCCGGTGAGACCGCTCGCCGTCTTCACGAGGTCGCCGGCCCGCACACCGCGTGGCAGCCACTCGTCGGACACGACCGCGAGGATCGCGTGCCCGTCCTCCCCGAGGCGGACGTGCACGATCGCCGCGCCCGGGGCCAGCGCCTCGCGCAGCCGGTCTCCCAGCTCCGCCACGTCGGCATCCGCGGGCAGCCGGACGCTGCCGGTGGCGAGGCGCCCGGCACCGTCGCCCACCGTCTCCGCCCGCTCCACGAGGTCCCGCACCACGTCCTCCGCCTCCGCCCCGCTCCGCTCGGCCAGCCGCTCCTCGAGGCGGCGGCGCTCGTCCACCAGGGCCTCGATCCGGCGCGGCAGCTCGGCCGGCGAGGTGCGCAGCCGCTCGGCCAGGCTCGCCAGCAGGTCCTCCGCCTCGCGGGCGCGTTCCCAGGCGCGCGGCCCGGTCACCGCCTCGATCCGCCGGATCCCCGCCGCCACGCCCGTCTCGGAGACGATCCGGAACTGTCCGATCTCCCCCGTGGCGCGCACGTGGCAGCCGCCGCACAACTCCAGGCTCACGCCCGGCACGGCGACGGTGCGCACCACGTCCCCGTACTTCTCGCCGAACAGGGCCATCGCCCCGTCCTCCAGCGCCTCGCGGTACGGACGGCGCCGGACCTCGACCGGCGTGGAGGCCCAGATCGCCTCGTTCACGCGCCGCTCCACCGCGCGCTTCTCGTCCTCGCCCAGCGGCCCGTGGTGGCTGAAGTCGAACCGCAGCCGGTCGGGCGCCACCAGCGATCCCGCCTGGTGGACGTGCTCGCCCAGCTCGGCCCGCAGGGCGGCGTGCAGCAGGTGGGTGGCCGTGTGATTCCGCTCCGTGTCGCGGCGGGCGCGTTCGTCCACTTCCGCGGTGACCGCGGCCGGCGCGGCGGGCGGCTCTCCCCGCCGTGGCTCGGCCACCACCACCGTCTGGTCGCGCTCGTTGCGCAGCACGGAGCGGACGGCCATCTCCCAGCCGTCGCCGCGCAGCGTGCCCGCGTCGCTCACCTGCCCGCCGGCCTCGACGTAGAACGGGTTCTCGGCCAGCACGAAGACATGGTTCCCGTCCAGGGCGGCGTGCGCGAGGACGCGCGACTCCACCCGCAGCGTCTCGTACCCGACGAATCGCTGCTCCCCGTCCGCCACGGTGCCGCGGGCCCGGTCCAGCACCTCTTCCGGGAGCCCGTCGCCGCCGCGGGCGGCCTCGCTCCCCAGCGCGCCGGCCGCGCGGGAGCGCCGCCGCTGCGACTCGAGCGCCGCCTCGAAGCCCTCGTGGTCCACCCCGTAGCCGCGCTCGGCCGCCATCAGCTCCGTGAGATCGAGCGGGAAGCCGAACGTGTCGTAGAGGCGGAAGGCCTCCTCGCCGGCGATCGTCCCCCGGCCGCCGGGCGGGGCCACCTCATCGAACCGGTCCATGCCCGCGTCGAGCGTGTCGAGGAACCGCTCCTCCTCGGTCCGGGTGGCCTTGAGGATGTGGACGCGGCGTCCCGTCAGCTCCGGGTACACGTCCGACATCAGGTCGACCACCACCCCCACCAGCGGCTCGAGAGTGGGCTCGCGGCGCCCCAGCAGCCACGCGTACCGGCCGGCCCGGCGCAGGATGCGGCGCAGCACGTAGCCGCGCCCCTCGTTGGACGGGAACACCCCGTCGGCCAGCATGAACGCCACGGCGCGGGCGTGGTCGGCCAGGACCCGGAACGGCAGTCCCTCCTCCCAGTCCGCCGGGTCCCGCGAGTACGGACGCCCCACGATTTCCTCGGCGGCCGCGATGATCGGCAGGAACAGGTCCGTGTGGTAGTTCGTGCGCTCGCCCTGCAGGATCGCGGCGATCCGCTCCAGACCCGCCCCCGTGTCGATGGAGGGGCGCGGCAGGGGCGTGTCGCCGCCCTGTGAGCGTTCGAACTGCATGAAGACCAGGTTCCAGATCTCCATGAACCGGTCCGCCTCGCCGAGCGCCTGGAAGGCCTCCGCGTCCAGGTCGTCGCCGCGCTCGGCGTCCGGCCGCAGGTCGTAGTGGATCTCCGAGCAGGGGCCGCAGGGGCCCGTGTCGCCCATCTGCCAGAAGTTGTCGGCGTCCCCGAGACGAAGCACCCGGGAGGCCGGGATCGCCGTGAGCTCGGTCCACAGCCGCGCCGCGTCGTCGTCCGTGTGGTGCACGGTGGCCCACAGGCGGTCCGGCTCCAGGCCGAGATCGGACGTCACCCACTCCCAGGCCCAGCCGATCGCCTCGCGCTTGAAGTAGTCGCCGAACGAGAAGTTGCCCAGCATCTCGAAGAAGGTGTGGTGGCGGGCCGTGCGGCCCACCTCCTCCAGGTCGTTGTGCTTGCCGCTCACCCGCAGGCACTTCTGCGATGTCACGGCCCGGGCGGCCGGACGCTCCGTCTCGCCGGTGAACACGCCCTTGAACTGCACCATGCCGGCGTTGGTGAACAGGAGCGTCGGATCGTCGGCGGGCACCAGCGGGCCGCTGGGCAGCGGCTCGTGGCCGCGGCGGCGGAAAAACTCGATGAAGCTCGAGCGGATCTCGTGCGATGTCATGACCGGTTCGGCGTCCTTCTCGAAGGCGATTCGGGACAAACCTTCAATATGGACGTTCCGACCGGGGCATTCAATCGGGTCGCGGGGGCGCCGGGGGAAGCGACTCGTCCACCGCGTCCCGCACGTCGCCCGGCGCGAACCCGCGCCGGCGCAGCCAGCCGGCTAGACGGCGACGGGCCGCCTCCCGGTCCGGCGTCCCCGCCAGCGCGCGGGCCCGGCGCGTCGCCAGCCGGCGCAGCAGGTCGCCCTCCGCGATGCCCGCCTCGGCGAGCCCCGCCTCCACCGCCGCGGCCGCCGTGGCCGGGTCCACTCCGCGGGCCCGCAGCTCGTCGCGCAGCAGGGCGGGCGCGCGGGGGCGCAGCCGCAGTCGATCCCGCACGTAGGAAACGGCGAACTCCGAGTCGTCCAGGTAGCCGAGGGCTTCGCAACGGGCGAGGGCCCACTCCACGGCCTCGGGCGGGAGGCCCCGGCGGCCGAGGCGGCGCGCCAGCTCGGCCCGGGCGTACGGACGGCGCGCGAGGAGCCGCAGGGCCGCGTCCCGCGCCGCATACCGGTCCACCTCGGCGCGCAGTGCGGCGGTCCGGGCAGGGGAAAGCTCGAGACCCGCGCGGAGCTCGAATGCCTCCGCCACCGGTCGCGGGACCGGGCGCAGTCGCTCCTCGTCGATCTCGACGAGGAGTCCCGCGCCGCGGCGCGGCTCGATCCGGGTGACGACGGGCATCGGAGGTGTCCGGCCGGCGGCAGGGTCCGCCGCCGCCCGGATCGCCGATCAGTCGGCGGCGGCGGTCGCGGCGGCCTCGCCTTCGGCGGCCTCGGCGGCGTCCTCGGTCGCCGCCTCCGCCGCCGCGATGCCGAGGAGCACGCGGAGCTTCCGCTCGATCTCGTCCGCCACGTCCGGATTCTCGCGCAGGAACTCCTTGGCGTTCTCCCGCCCCTGGCCGAGCCGCACGTCGTCGCCGTACGAGTACCAGGCCCCGGCCCGCTGCACGATGCCGTGCTCCTCGCCCAGGTCGACGAGAATCCCCGGGCGGCTGATCCCCTCGTTGAACATGATGTCGAACTCCGCCTGCCGGAACGGCGGCGCGCACTTGTTCTTCACGACCTTCACCCGGGTGCGGCTGCCGACCTGCTCGTTCCCTTCCTTGATCGAGGCGATCCGGCGGATGTCGAGCCGCAGCGAGGCATAGAACTTCAGGGCCCGTCCGCCGCTCGTCGTCTCCGGGTTCCCGAACATCACGCCGATCTTCTCGCGGATCTGGTTCGTGAAGATCACCGAGGCCCGGGAGCGGCCGATCGCGCCCGTCAGCTTGCGCAGGGCCTGCGACATCAGCCGGGCCTGCAGGCCCACGTGCGAGTCGCCCATCTCGCCCTCGATCTCGGCGCGCGGCACGAGGGCGGCGACGGAGTCCACGACCACCACGTCGAGGGCGCCCGAGCGCACGAGGACCTCGGCGATCTCGAGCGCCTGCTCGCCCGTATCGGGCTGGGAGACGAGGAGGTTCTCGACGTCCACGCCCAGGCGCTCGGCGTACTGCACGTCCAGGGCGTGCTCCGCGTCCACGAACGCCGCCAGCCCCCCATTCCGCTGCGCGTTCGCGATCACGTGCAGGGTGAGGGTCGTCTTCCCCGACGACTCGGGGCCGAAGATCTCCGTGACCCTGCCGCGCGGGATCCCGCCGATCCCCGTCGCCACGTCGAGCGACAGCGCCCCGGTGGAGATCGCCGCCGTCTTCACGCGCGCCCCATCGGCGCCGAGGCGCATGATCGCGCCCTTGCCGTGCTGGCGCTCGATCTGGTGGATCGCCACGCTCAGCGCCTTCCTGCGGTCCTCGGTCAGCTCCGGTGTCATCGTCCCTCGCCCTGGAAATGCGTGGTCTCGTCGCGATGCGCCCAGTATACCGCCCCCCTCCGACCTTCGCAATTTGTTCGGGTGGGCGGCGGGCGCTCCGGCCCCTCCCTGCCGGGTCCGCCTCATCGGGGCGTCAACGGGCCCGGGGGGCCCCGGCGGAGATGGCGGCGTCAGGCCAGGGCGGCCCGGAACCCCTCGATCGCCCGCTCGATCGCGGCATCGTCCACGTCGAGGTGGGTCACCGCGCGCAGCCGCGCCGGGCCGGCGGGCAGCAGCCGCACCCCGAGCGCCTCGAGCCGGTCCGTCATCGCCTCCGCGTCGGCTCCGGGGCGCGTCAGGTGGAGCATGACGATGTTCGTCTCCGGCGGATCGGCCCGCAGCCCGTCCAGGGCGCCGCACCCCTCCGCCAGCCGGCGGGCCCGGGCGTGGTCCTCCGCGATGCGCGGCAGGTGATGGTCGAGGGCGTGCAGCCCGGCGGCGGCGAGGATCCCCACCTGCCGCATCCCGCCCCCCAGCCGTTTGCGGAACGACCAGGCGCGCTCGACCAGGTCGGCCGGGCCCGCCAGGACGGAGCCCACCGGACACCCGAGCCCCTTGGAGAGCGACACCATCACCGTGTCGGCGCACGCCGCGTAGTCGCGCAGCGCCACGCCGGAGGCGGCGGCGGCGTTCCACAGGCGCGCCCCGTCCAGGTGCACGGGGATCCCGTGCGCGCCCGCCAGGTCCCGCGCCCGTCGCATCTCCGCCAGCGGCACCACGAGCCCGCCCAGCATGTTGTGCGTGTTCTCGATCCAGAACAGCGAGGTCGGCGCGTGGTGCGGGTCCCGCGGCCGGATCGCCGCCTCGAGACGCTCCACGGGGGGCAGCCCCCGCGCGGAGGGCACCGGGTGGAGCTGGACGCCCGCCAGCCACGCGGCGCCCGCGATCTCGTAGTGGAACACGTGTGACTCCGCCTCGCACACGAGCTCGGAGCCCGAGGGGGCGTGCAGGAGCACCGCGACCTGGTTCGCCTGGGTGCCGGAGGGGAAGAACAGCGCCGCCTCCTTGCCCAGCAGCTCCGCGACGCGGCGCTCCAGGCGGTCGACGGTCGGGTCCTTGCCGAGGACATCGTCGTCCACCTCCGCCTCGGCCATCGCCCGCCGCATCCCCGGCGTCGGCCGGGTCACGGTGTCGGAGCGCAGGTCGACGGCGGCGCCGCGCGGCTCAGCCACCGGCGGCCGCCGCCACGGGCTCGCCGCAGCGCGAGCAGAATTTCGCCCCCGCCTTCACGACCGCGCCGCACGTCCCGCAGGAGCCGGGCGCCGGGGCGGGCTCCGGGGACCCGAGAGCGTCGCGCGCCGCCACCGCCTCCTGCGCGTACCGGGCCCGCAGCGTGTGGTAGTCGTCCTCGGGGATCTTCCCGGTCTCGTACTCGAACTCCAGCTCCCGGAGGGCGTCGAGAGCCCGTTGCTTGCGCCGCTCGGGCGTGAGCTCGGGGTCGTTCGCGTCGTCCATCCGCCGCCGCTCCACCAGGGGCGCCACCACCACGGCCACCAGCAGGGCCGCCAGGATCGCGCCGAACACGTACACGGCCGTCACGTCGTCATCCGCCTTCCGAGCGGGGTGTGTGCCGGGGTCCGCTCTCCGCGCGCCGGTGCGCCGCGGCGAGCTCGACCGCCCGGGACGCGGCCGCGGCCGGGTCCCGGAACCTCTCGATCTCGAACCTGTCGCCCAGCCGGTCGTGCAGTCCGACCAGCGGGCGCCGGATCTTCATGCACAGGGCCGCTTCGTTCAAGGTCCCCCACTCGCCCTCCACGGCGATCACCGCCTCGGAGAACTTCACCACGAGGGCGTTGCGGCTCTCGCCGAGCCCGGTGGCGAGGGGGATCGTGACGCCGGGAGCGGCTCCATCCGGGTCGTCGCCGGGCAGCACGCCGAGCACGATGCCCCCGGCGGCGGCGGCGCCCTCCGCCGCGGCCGCCATCACGCCCGGTCCGCCGCCGCACACGACCACGGCCCCGGCGCGGGCCAGGGCGGCTCCGGCGTCGCGGGCCGCCGCCCGTCCCTCCGGGCCCGCCGCGGCCGACCCGATGATCCCGATGCGCAGCGGGCGCCCCGGGAAGGAGCCGCCGCCGGGCGCCGCCTCCGTCGCGGTCACGGCGCCCCGTCCGCCCAGTGGAGCAGCGCGTCCACGGCCCGGCGCCAGCGTGCGAGGCCCTCGCGGCGCCGCGTCTCCCACTCCCGCGACGGCGCGAACCGCCGCGGCGTCCCCAGCGCCGCCAGCGGCTGCTCCGGACCGGACAGGAACCCGCTGCCCACGCCGGCCAGCCGCGCCGCCCCGAGCGCCGTCAGCTCGGTGGCCGCCGGCCGGATCACCTCGTGGCCCAGCACGTCGGCCTGGAACTGCAGCAGCCAGTCGTTGCGGGCCGCGCCGCCATCCGCCCGCAGCGCCGCGAGCCGCACGCCCGAGGGCCCGGTCATCGCCTCCAGCGCCTCCGCCGTGGCGAAGGCCATCGCCTCGAGGGCCGCCCGCACGAGGTGGGCCCGCTCCGTCCCCCGGGTCAGCCCGAACACGGCGCCGCGCGCCGCCGGCTCCCAGTGCGGCGTGCCGAGACCCGCGAACGCCGGCACGAACACGACTCCGCCCGTGTCCTCGACACCGGCCGCCAGCGCCTCGCTCTCCTCCGCCGCGGCCAGCAGGCCGAGCCCGTCGCGCAGCCACTGGATCGCCGCCCCGGCCACCAGGATCGACCCCTCGTAGGCGCGCTCGGGCTCGCCGCGCGGCCCGCAGGCCACCGTCGTGAGAACTCCCGGCACGTCCGGGCCCCGCTCCGGTCCCGTGTGCAGGACGAGGAAGGCGCCGGTGCCGTAGGTGTTCTTCGCCTCGCCGGCCCGTGTGCCGCCGTGCCCGTACAGCGCCGCCTGCTGGTCGCCCGCCACGCCGTGGATCGGGACGGCGGCGCCGAACAGGTCCGGCGCCAGCTCGCCGAACGCGGCGGCCGAGGGCCGGATCTCCGGAAGCATGGCGGGTGGCACGCCGAACAGGGCGCACAGGTCCGGGTCCCAGTCCCCGCGCGCCAGCGAGTAGAGGAGCGTGCGGGAGGCGTTCGTGTGGTCCGTGGCGTGCACGCGCCCGCCGGTGAGGCGGTGGATCAACCACGCGTCCACCGTCCCGAAGCACAGGTCCCCCGCCTCGGCGCGCCACCGCAGGTCCGGGTCGCTCTCCAGGATCCACTCGAGCTTGGTGGCGGAGAAGTACGGGTCGGCCACCAGGCCCGTCGCCGCGCGGATCCGCTCCTCCTCCCCCGCGGCCCGCAGCGCGGCGCAGCGCGCGGCGGTGCGGCGGTCCTGCCACACGATCGCCCGGCCGGCGGGCCGGCCCGACCCCCGCTCCCACACCACCGTCGTCTCGCGCTGGTTCGTGATCCCCACGGCCGCGAGGTCCCGCGCCGCGAGGTCGGCCCGCGCGAGGGCTTCCCGGACGACCGCCACGACGGACGCCCAGATCTCCTCCGGGTCGTGCTCCACGCGGTCGGGGGCGGGAAAGTGCTGGGGGAACTCCCGGTAGGCCGAGGCGATCTCCCGCCCCTCCCGGTCGACGAGGAGGGCGCGCGAGCCGGTGGTGCCCTGGTCGATCGCGAGGAGGGCCCGGGCCGCGGTCACGCCGGGCGCCTCACGGGGTGCCGCCGGGCCCCGGGGGGCCGTCCGCGGGCCGCAGCCCGCGCCGGAGCCCGGCGAAGTCGTAGCGCAGGCCGTGCCGCGCGAGGAGAGTCAGGAGGAGTCGCACCGGCAGGCCCACCACGTTGGAGTAGTCTCCGTCGATGCGCTCGACGAGCGCCGCGCCGCGCCCCTGGATCGCGTAAGCGCCCGCCTTGTCGAGCGGTTCGCCGGTGGCAACGTATTCCGCGCATTCGGACCGGGCAAGCGGCCGGAACGTGACCATCGTGCGCTCCACGCCGGTCCGCACGGCGTCGCCCCGCGCCACGGCGACGCCGGTGAACACTTCGTGCTCGCGGCCGGCCAGCGCGAGGAGCATCCGCACCGCGGCGCCCGCGTCGGTCGGCTTGCCCAGCGACTCGTCGCCCAGCGCCACGATCGTGTCGGCGGCGATCACCACCTCGTCGGCGTCCCGCGGCACGGCCCGCGCCTTCTCCGTCGCCAGCCGCCGCGCCGCCACGGCGGGCAGCTCGCCCGGCTCCAGGGTCTCCGGCACGTCCGGCGGCCGCACCGCGAAGCGCAGACCGAGGCCGGACAGCAGGGCGGCGCGCCGCGGCGACGACGAGCCGAGCACGAGCCGTGGCTCCGCCTCGCCGCTCACCGTTCGAGCACCAGGGTGACGGGGCCGTCGTTCACGAGCTCCACGTCCATCATCGCCCCGAATTCGCCCCGCTCCACCGGCACGCCCTCCGCCCGGCACAGCTCCAGGAACCGGCGGTACAGGCGGTCCGCCTCCTCCGGCGGCGCCGCGCCGACGAAGCTGGGCCGCCGGCCGCGGTTCGCGTCGCCGTACAGCGTGAACTGCGACACGACGAGCAGCCCGCCTCCCGCTTCCCGCACGTCGCGGTTCATCCGACCTTCATCGTCCCGGAAGATCCGGAGGCCGGCCAGCTTCCGCGCCATCCACGCCAACTCCTCGTCGCCGTCGCCCGGCGCGAACCCCGCCAGCACGAGGAGGCCCGCCCCGATGCGGCCCACCGTCCGGCCGTCCACCGTGACCGACGCCCGCCGCACTCTCTGCACGACCACCCGCATCCCGTCCTCCCCGCTGATCTGCCCGTCGCCGCCCGGGTCCGTCCCCCGCTCTCCCGCATGGCCGTCCCCGGAAACGATCCACACCCGGTGGAAAACTCGACGCCCGGCGTCAACCCGGGCCAGCGACCGCCGCCAACGTGATTTTCAGATTTTCTCCACATTTTTCCCACACGTTTTCCCCATCCGTTTTTTCGAATTCTCGCGGAGCGCCGCGCCGGCGGCGCCCGGAGATCGCCGCCGGCGCGACCGGACCGGAACGGGAGGCCGTGGAACGGGCGGGACCGGGATGGGACGCGGATGAACTCAGCCCCCGCCCGCTCCGAAGAGCGTCGGGGGCTGAGAGAGGATATCTTTTCCGCACCGCGGCGTCTGTCCTGGTCGGTTGCGCTTTCCTTCCAGGTCTCCGGCGGGTGTGGATCCCTTCCGCCCGATCAGCTGCGTGGCCTTCCGCTCTCCTGGGAGAGTCGCCCGGCCACATCGGGCCACCCGTCGTCGCCTTTCCCGGCGCGGCGGCCGTCCGGAACCGCCGGTGCCTCCTCCAAGGCACGGTCGACAATCTAAAAGCGGAAAAAGTGTCCGTCAACCCACCGTGGACGCGATCGTCCATTTTTACGAAATTTGGATACGCCACGTCGCATCGAACGGGGCCATCCGTTACCGATTCGTTACGAATGGGCCCTCCCCCCCAGCACGCGCGCCAGGTCCGCCGGGCGGTCGGCGGCCAGCCGCGTCCCCGCATCCCCCATGCGCTCCACGACCCGGTTGAGCAGGGCCTGCTCCGGCAGGGTGGCGCGCAACCCCCGCGGAGTCGCCACCACCACCAGCAGCTCGCGGGCGCGCGACAGCGCCACGTTCAGGAGGCGCGGGAACTCCGGATTGCGCCGCTCGTCGAGAAACCAGCTCGCCCCCGGCGGGGCGTCCACCGTGTCGAGCACC
The DNA here is from genome assembly GCA_032251515.1 of Gemmatimonadota bacterium. GTDB lineage: Bacteria > Gemmatimonadota > Gemmatimonadetes > Palauibacterales > Palauibacteraceae > Carthagonibacter. The sequence continues at coordinate 20,571 of JAVVDU010000023.1, read as the reverse complement.
ACGACGCGCTTCTCCCGGCCCTGGAAGCGGTGGATCGTGCTCACCTCGAGGCCCGCGGGGGCGAGGCGGCCGAGCCGGGTCCGGGCGAGGCGGAGGATGCGGCGCGTCTGCGTCCGGTACGGCGTGACCACGGCGACGTCCTCCAGGCCGGCGCGCGCCAGCACCTCCAGCACCTGCAGCACGACGTCCACGTGGACCGGGTTGGCCCGTGAGCCCTCGGCCCGCTCCACGGCCGGCGACAGCGGATCCGTGTCGACCAGCACGAGACCCGGGCGCCGGGACTCCAGGGCGTGCACCTCGGGCGCATCGCGCAGGCGCCCGCCGTAGAACAGGTCCGAGACCAGGGCCCGGATCGCGGGCCGCATGCGGTACTGGCGATCCAGCATGGCGCACAGGCCGTCGGCCGGATCCGGCAGCTCGGGCCCCTCGGTCCCATCGTCTTCCCCCTCGACCGCGGAACGCAGGACGCCCGTCTCGCGGAACAGGTCGCGGCGCAGCCAGCGTTCGCCGCCGGGGCCTCGGCTCGTGACGACCGCCGGGAGCTGCTGGAAGTCGCCGAACGCCACGGCCCGGTCCGCGGCGAGGCAGGCCGCGAACAGGGCCGCCGGCAGCGGCGCCGCGCCCGCCTCGTCGATCACCACCGACGCGAAGCGCTGGGCGGCCAGCTCGTCCCGCACGGCGAGGCGCGCGAAAGTGGTGGCCACGATCCGTGCCCCATCGAGGACGCGGCGGGCGGCACGCGTCGTCTCGGTGGCGAGCCGCGCGGCCCGCGCCCGTCCCTCCCCGTCCTCCTCCCGCCGGGCGAGCATCGCGGCCCGGGCCGTCCGCTCCGCGAGCGTCAGGGTATCCGTGGCGGCCCGGCCCCGTCCGTCCAGGAGCTCCCGCTCGATCTCGTCGATCGCCCGGGTGAGCGGGCCCGGCGCGGCGGCCTCGGCCCGCGCCACCGCCGCCTCGAGCGACAGGGATGGATCGCCCGTGGCGCTGAACTCCGCCCCGATCCGGAGGAGCCGGTTCTCCGCCACGGCCCGCGGGCCGAGGCGGGCGGCGATCCGGACCGCCGCCTCGTCCACCGCCACGTTCGTCGTCGCCACCACGAGCACCCGGCCCTCGTCGGCCAGGGCGTCCACCGCGTGCCCCAGCAGCACCGTCTTTCCCGTTCCGGGCGGCCCCCACACGAGCTGCGTGCGGCTGCCGAGGATGCGGGACAGCGCCTCCCGCTGCGCCGGATCCAGCCCCTCGTCGCGGCCCTGCGGCACGGGCGCGCGTCCCGTCCCGGGAAACCCGACCCCGAACAGGCGGAGCGCCGTGTCGGGGTGGAACCGGTCGGGAGCCGCCGCGATCTCGCGCAGGCGTCCCTCCTGCGCCTCGAGGAGCCACGTGGGGTCGAAGGTGAGCAGCGAGGGACCGGGATGCGGCCCCAGCCAGTCGCCCGACCGCACCCGTACGACCCGGGAGCGGGCATCCCAGGCGGCCACGAACCCGAAGGCGGCGCCCCGCTCCCCCTCGACCCGCACGGCGTCGTCCGTCCGGATCTCGTATCTTCCCGCCGGCAGGGTCCACTGGTAGAGGAACCCGCTCGCCGGGGACTCCACGCGCAGCCCGCCGCCGGCCGGCACGGGCTCGTCGATGCCGCGCCGCGCCAGGTCCTGGCGCACGGCGTCCACCTCCTCGAGGAGGGCGGCGGCGCAGCCGTCCAGCAGGTCGGCCAGCGAGGCGGGGCGTTCGGAGTCCATGGCGGGCCAAGCTACGGGCATCGCGGGCCGCGGGGCACGCCCGGGGCGCGGACGACCCGGACCGCGGCGGAGGAGGACGGGACGATGGAAGGACAGGTCGAGACGTTCGCGCGCGAGCGTGAAGAGGGGAACCGGCGGGTGGCGGAGGCCGACAACCTCACGCTGAACCGCTTCTTCGCCCTGGATCACAGGGCCTACGAGGACGGCGCCCTGCCGGCACGCACCAAGGAGCTGCTCGGCCTCGCCGCGTCGATGGTGCTGCGCTGCGACGACTGCATCCGCTACCACCTGACGCGCTGCCGCGAGGAGGGCGTGGGGCGCGAGGAGCTGCACGAAGCCCTCGCCGTGTCGCTGGTCGTGGGAGGCTCCATCGTGATCCCGCACCTGCGTCGTGCCCTGGCCTTCCTGGAGGAGCTGGACGGCCCCGACGGGAGCGGGCCGGCGTGAGCGGGGCAGCGCCCGGGCGCGCCCCCCGGCCCGGCCCGGGGGACCTGCGGGAGTTCCGCCGCGGCGCCGAGTGGGCCCTCGCCGTGGCGACGGCGCTCGAGCTGGGGATCGTGGATGCCATGGCGGCCGGACCGGCCGGAGCGGACGCGCTCGCGGCCCGCCTGGGGCTGGCTCCGCGCGGCGTCGCGGTGCTGCTCGGCGCCCTGGAGGGAGCCGGCGTGGCGCGCCGCGACCCCGACGGCTGGCGGCTGACGGGGACGGGACGCGCCCACCTGGCCGACCGCACGTGCCCCGAGTTCGAGGGGGACTCGCTCCGGCACTGGCTGCGCAGCGTCCGCCGGTGGGCCGGCGAGCTCGAGCGCGTCGTGCGCCTCGGCCGGGAGGCGGCGGGCTGCGCGGACGGCCCGGGCGCGGGCGCCCCGGAGGACGACGGGCTCGCCGCGTTCATGGCCGCCATGGCGAACCGCGATCCGGCCACGGTGGCCGGCGCGGCGGACGCGATCCGCGCCGCGGCGCCCGGCGCCCGCACGCTGCTCGACGTGGGCGGCGGCCCCGGCGCCTACGCCCGCGCCCTCGTGGCGCGCGGCTTCGAGGTCACGCTGCTGGACCGGCCCGAGGTGGTGGAGTACGTGGGCGGGGCGTACGGGCTGGCGGACGTGGCGGGCCTGTCCCTCGCGGCGGGCGACTTCCTGGAGGAGCTGCCGCGCGGGCCGTTCGACGTGATCCTGCTGGCGAATGTGACGCACATCTACGGCCCCGCGACGAACGAGGCGCTCGTGGCCCGGGCCGCCGCACGCCTCGCGCCGGGCGGCCTGCTCGCGGTCCTCGACTTCGTGCGCGACGTGTCCGGGTTCGCCGCCCTGTTCGCGATCACCATGCTGCTGAACACCGAGGCCGGCGGGACGTACGGCCTCGACGAGTACGCCGCGTGGATGGAGGCGGCGGGCCTGGAGCGGGTGCGCGTCCAATCGCTCGATCCCGATCGCCAGCTCGTGCTGGCGCGGCGCCCGGAGGCGGAGTGAGCACCGGCCCGGCGGACGGCGGCCCGGCGGACGACGGCACGGCCGGCAGCGGCACGGCCGGCGGCGGCGGCGCCCTCGTCCCGCCTCCCCAGGCCGAACGCGAGGCGTTCCTCGCCGCGGCGGCCCGCGTGGCCGCGTGGATCGCCGACTACCGCGAGCGACTGCCGGAGCTGCCGGTCACGCCGCGGGTGGCACCGGGGGCGGTGGCGGCGCGCCTTCCCGCGGGGCCGCCCGAGGAGCCGGAGGCGCTGGAGGAGATCCTCGCCGACCTGGACGGGATCGTCGTGCCCGGCCTCACGCACTGGAACCACCCGGGCTTCCTCGCCTGGTTTCCCAGCAGCTCCGCCGATCCCGGCGTCCTGGCGGAGTTCGTGGCGGCGGCGCTGAACGTGAACGCCATGCTGTGGCGGACCGCCCCGGCGGCCACGGAGCTGGAGCGCCGCATGGTGGAGTGGACGCGCGACTTCGTCGGCCTGCCCCCGGTGTTCGAGGGGGTGCTGCAGGACACGGCGTCCAGCGCGAGCTTCACGGCCCTGCTGGCCGCCCGCGAGCGGGCCCTGCCGGGGGTGCGCGACGCCGGCCTGGTGGCGGGCGGCGGCGCGCGCCCGGTCGTCTACCAGTCCGACCAGGCCCACTCGTCGCTCGACAAGGCGGCGATCGCGGCGGGCATCGGGCTGGACGCGGTGCGGAAGATCCCCAGCGACGACGGGTTCCGCATGCGCCCGGACGCCCTGGAGGACGCGCTGGCGTCGGACCGCCGGGCGGGCCGCACGCCCCTGATGGTCACGGCCACCGCGGGCACCACGTCCACCACCGCCGTGGACCCGCTCCCCGAGGTGGCGCGAGTGTGCGCGGCGCACGGCGCCTGGCTGCACGTGGACGCCGCCTACGCAGGGCCCGCCGCCGCCCTGCCGGAGCTGCGGCCCCTGTTCGCGGGCTGGGAACGGGCGGACTCGATCGTCCTGAACCCGCACAAGTGGATGATGACACCGATCGACTGCAGCGTCCTCCTGTACCGGGACGCCGCGCCGCTGCGCGCCTCGCTGGCCCTCACGCCGGCCTATCTCGAAACGGGCGACGCGGCCTTCAACCTCATGGACATCGGCCTGCCGCTCGGCCGCCGGTTCCGGGCGCTCAAGCTCTGGTTCCTGTTCCGCTGGCTCGGCGCGGAGGGCCTGCGGCAGGTCCTGCGGCGTCACGTCGCCCTGGCCCGCGAGTTCGCCGGGTGGGTCGAATCCGACCCCGGCTTCGAGCTCGTGGCCCCCGCCCCGTTCGCCACGGTCTGCTTCCGGGCCCGCCTGCCGGTCCCGCCGGAGCGGGCGGACGAAGGGAACCGCCGGCTCCTGGCGGCGGTAAACGCGCGCGGACGGGTGCTGCTCTCTCACACCGTGCTGCGGGGCCGTTACGCCCTGCGGCTCTCGGTGGGCGGCGCCGCGGCCCGGGCCGCGGACGTGGAAGCGGCCCGCCGGGCCCTCGCCGAGGAGCGGGAGCGACTGCTGGACGACACGGCGCACGCGGAGGAGCGGACACGATGCTGAAGGCGGGCGAAGCGGCCCCGGAGTTCGAGCTGGAGTCGGATGGCGGCGGGACGGTGCGGCTGGCGGACCTGCGGGGTCGGCGCGTCGTCCTGTTCTTCTACCCGAAGGACGATACGAGCGGCTGCACGAAGGAGGCGTGCGGGTTCCGCGATTCGCTCGCGGAGTTCGCCGGGCGCGACGTCGCGGTGCTCGGCGTGAGCCCGGACGGCATCGCCTCGCACGACCGGTTCCGCGACAAGTACGACCTGAACTTCCCGCTCCTGTCCGATCCCGATCACGCCGTCGCCGAGGCCTACGGCGCGTGGGGCGTCAAGAAGATGTACGGCAGGGAGTACGAGGGCATCCTGCGCTCGACGTTCGTCATCGGCCCGGACGGGCGGATCGAGAAGGCCTACCCGAAGGTCCGGCCGGAGGGACACGCGGCCGAGATTCTCGCGGACCTCGACACGTGAGGGGCCGCCGCGCGGCCGCGCCGCTGGCCCTCGCGCTCCTCGCGACCGGGGCCGGGGCCGGGATCGGACCGGCCAACGCCCAGCAGCCGGCCGTGGTCCCGTCCGGACAGCAGGAGATCCTCGAGCGCGCCGACCGGGACCGGTCGCGCGGCTCGGAGTCGGCGCCGATCCGCATCGTCGAGGTGTCGGACTTCGAGTGCCCCTACTGCGCCCGCTTTCACTCCGAGACGGGGCGACTGCTCGACAGCGCCTACGTGCAGACCGGCCGGGTACGCCACCTGTGGGTCTCGTTCCCCAATTCCTCGCACCCGCGCGCGTGGCCCGCCGTGGAGGCGGCGTTCTGCGCCGGCGCGGCGGGGCGGTTCTGGGAGATGCACGACCTGCTGTTCGAGCGGCGCACCGAGTGGATCGGGGCCGACGACCCGACCGCGGTGTTCGTGGCGCTGGCCGGCGACGCCGGAGTGGACCGCGACAGCTTCGCGGCGTGCGTCCGGAACGACGAGACGGCGCCGCTCCAGGTGGCCGACTACGATTCGGCGCTGCGCTCCGGCATCACGAGCACGCCCTTCTTCGTCGTCGGCGACAGCCTGGCGATCCGGGGCGCCGTTCCCACCGAGCAGTTCCGGGCCGCGGTGGACAGCGTGCTCGCCGCCCGGGGAGCCCCGCCCCGCTGAGCCGGGCGGGGCGGGCGTAGCCGGCGGCGGGCGGCCGTCGTCAGCGGCCGGGCGTCGTCAGCCGGCCCGCTCGAACACGCGGCGGATCGCCTCCAGGGCGCGGGCGGTCGTGGCCGCCCCCTGCTCGAACGTGCGGGCGAGCCGCCGCTCGTCGGCCTCGAGCAGCGGGATGTCGAACGTGAAGTGCACCGACACGCCCGCGGGGCGCACGCGGGCCGCCTGGTCCGCCCACCCCTCCTCCGAGGCGTCCAGGGCCCCCTCGATGTGGACCTCGACGGCATCGGCCGACCGGCCCACGTCCTGCGCCATGAAGCCGAGCCGCCGCGCCAGGGTCTCGTTCGCCTCGGGGTCGGCCGGTCGTTCCTCGAGCCACAGCGTGGGCGGCGCCACGTCCAGCGTGAGGGTGCCGAGCGTGATGTCGGCGTGAAAGGCCACCGGCGGCAGGTCCGGGGGCGGGCCGCCGGGAACTCCCTCGCCCTCCCCGGGCGGCTCCTGGTCCTCGAACGCCTCGTCCGCCAGGTAGCCCGCGATCCCCTCCGCGCCGATCACCGCGCCGGCCAGGGCCACCTCGTCGATCGACAGCTCCACCAGGGCGGAGGGGGCGTGCAGCATCTCCAGCGCCCCGGACTCGAGGATGTCCAGCTCCGACTGGTCGTACGCCAGGCACCGGAAGAACCAGGTGATCGGCTCCTGGCGCCCCTCGAACAGGTCGCGCACGCCGAGCCCCTCGGCCCGGAACGCCGCGAGCAGGCTCGCGCCGATCTGGTGGCGCGTGAGCGGGGCCACGGCGCTCAGCCGTCGATCATGATGTGCGCCCAGGGCGTGCCGGGCAGCATCAGCCACGGCCCATCGCCCGCCGGGCGGCCCGGCAGGCCGGTCTCCTCCAGCGTCGCCCCGGGCACGTAGACCACGGTGCGCCGCCGGGCTCCGGGCGCCTCGTCCGGACGCGTCGGATCGGGGACGCCGTCCGCCGTGAACACGTACAGGGCGCTCACGCGCGGCATCGCGAGGTCGCCCGCTTCGAGGGCGGCGAACCGTCCCTCGAGCACCGCCTGCCGGTCCGCCCCCCCGGCGCGCAGCCGCCGCCCGAGCGCCATGTAGGGGTCCAGGTCGCGGTGATAGCACGCTACCCGGAAGCCCTCGACCGCGGGATCGTCCGCCAGGCAGACCAGGTCGTTGGTCCCCCCGCGGAGCGTGGTGAGCACGTCTCCGGGACGCGGTTCGCCGCCGGAGCCGAGCACCGTGGCCCCGTCGCGCAGCTCGGGAGGGAGGGCGACCACGGCGGCGGCCACGGGGTCGTCCGGCGTGGCCTCCTGTGCCCCGGCCGGAGCCGCGCCCGGCGGCGCCGGGAGCAGGAGAAGGACGGCGAGCGGAAGGCAGGGCGCGCGGGACCCGGCGCGCGGCGGCATCCGGAGCATGGGCCGACCTCCTGGAGCGGCGGGGCGGTGGCCAACCCGTCCCGCGGTGGGTTATCCTGTCCCAACCCGGTCGGAGTTGGGACCCGGTTTCTCAATCCTCCGGCGAAGCGAAGCCGGACGGCAGGGCCGCCGGTTCCCCGGAGCGCACCGAATTCTCGCGTCGCGCGCCGGTTCCGGCGCCGCCGGACCACCCGTTCCGGTACTGCCCGCCCGCGGCACGGTTCTCGCTTGCGGAGTGCGGCCGTTCGGAACGCCCCGGACGCGGGCGGAGACGGACGCCGAAACGAAGAGGCGCTCCGGCTGCGTGGAGCGCCCCGGGCGTCCGGCTGAGGCCCGAGTCAAGCTACCCGGGCCGGAGGAAGTGTCAAGCGAACCCGCGCGAGCGCCCGGAGGATGCGGGGGCCGCGCCGGTCCGCGCCCGCGAGCCGTTGGAAACGACTGACCCTTACACAGCGAGCGAAGGTTCCCCATGCGAATCGTGGTTCCGAAGGAGCACGCGCCCGGTGAACGGCGCGTCGCGATGCCGCCGGCGGCGATCGGCCGCCTGGCTTCCGACGACATGTCCTTCGTGGTCGAGAGTGGTGCCGGACTCGCCGCGTCGCACTCCGACGAGGAGTACCGCGAGGCGGGAGCCGAGGTCGTCTCCGATCCGAAGGCCCTGTTCGAGGGCGCCGACGTGGTGCTCAAGGTGAACGGCCCGGCCCGGCGGGACGGCGGACTCGACGAGGCGGAGCTCGTGCCGGAGGGCACGCTGTTCGTCGGCCTCCTGCGCCCGCACGCGTCGGCCGACACGCTGGAGCGGCTGGCCGCCCGCAAGGTGACGGCCTTCGCCATGGAGCTCATGCCGCGCACGACGATCGCCCAGCGGATGGACGCCCTGTCGATGTTCAGCACGGTGGCCGGGTACACGGCCGTCGTCCGCTGCGCCGCGGCGTCCACGAAGTTCTTTCCCATGCTCACGACGGCCGCCGGGACGATCCCGCCGGCCAACGTGTTCATCATCGGCGCCGGCGTCGCGGGCCTGCAGGCGATCGCCACCGCGAAGCGCCTGGGCGCGGTGGTCGAGGCCTTCGACATCCGGCCGGCCGTGAAGGAGCAGGTGCAGAGCCTCGGCGCGCGGTTCGTGGAGTGGGAAGGCGCGCACGACGCGGAGACCGAAGGCGGATACGCCAAGGAGGTCTCCGAGGACGAGGCGGAGCGCGAGCGGCAGCTCATCGCCGAGCACGTCGCGAAGTCCGATGTCGTGATCACCACCGCGCTCGTCCCGGGCCGCAAGGCGCCGCTGCTGATCACCGACGAGATGGTCGCCGCGATGCGCCGCGGCTCGGTGATCCTCGACATGGCCGCCGAGGCCGGCGGCAACTGCGCGGCCACCGAGGCCGGCAGGACGGTGGAGAAGAACGGCGTGCTGGTGATGGGGCCGACGGACCTGGCCTCGTCGCTGCCGGCGCACGGCTCCCAGATGTACGGGCGGATCCTCTCGAATCTGCTCGGCCACCTGGTGAAGGAGGGCGGGCTGGTGATCGACATGGAGGACGGAATCACGAAGGCGTGCGTCGTCACGCACGAGGGAACGGTGAGGTACGAATCATGAGCGGCACGATCCTGGTCAGCGTCTACGTCTTCGTGCTCGCGATGTTCACGGGCTTCGAAGTCATCACGAAGGTCCCCCCGACCCTCCACACCCCGCTGATGTCGGGCTCCAACGCCATCTCCGGCATCTCGATCGTCGGCGCGCTCGTGATCGCGGGGCTCGGCGAGGGCACGTTGTTCGACGTCGTCGGGCTCATCGCCGTGACGGCCGCGATGATCAACGTGGTGGGCGGATTCATGGTCACCGACCGGATGCTGCAGATGTTCCGGCGGGACAAGTCCTCGAACCAGGCGACCGGGTGAGGTAGATCGATGGAAACAAGAGTCCTCATCACGCAGATCGCCTACCTGCTCTCGGCGGTCCTGTTCATCCTCGGGCTGAAGCGCCTGAGTCACCCCGATACGGCGCGGCGCGGCAACCAGCTCGCCGCCTTCGGCATGCTGCTCGCCGTCGTGGCCACCCTGTACGGCGAGAACATCGTCACGTGGCAGTGGATCGTCTCCGGCCTGATCCTCGGCTCGGTGCTCGGCGGGCTGATGGCCCGGCTCGTCAAGATGACGGCCATGCCGCAGATGGTCGGCCTGTTCAACGGGTTCGGCGGTCTCGCCTCGGGCCTCGTGGCGGCGGCCGAGTACCTGCGCTACACGCAGGGCGTGGCCGACGTGCACCTGCTTCCGCTCGACGGCTCGATCTCGATCATGGCCGGCACGCTGATCGGGGCCGTCACCTTCTCGGGCAGCCTGGTGGCGTTCGGCAAGCTGCAGGGAATCGTGACCGAGAAGTCGGTGCGCTATCCGCTGCAGAAGCCGATCAACGCCGTGCTGTTCGCCGGGATCCTCGCGGCCATCGTCTACCTCATCGTCTCCACGCCCGGCCTGCTGGACGCCGGCGCGGACACGCCCGTGGTGCTCTACCTGGTGCTGTGGGCGGCGGCGATGCTGCTGGGCGTGCTGCTGGTGATCCCGATCGGCGGCGCCGACATGCCCGTCGTCGTCTCGCTCCTGAACTCCTACTCGGGCCTCGCGGCGTCGGCCGCCGGGTTCGTGCTGAGCAACAACGCCCTGATCATCAGCGGCGCGCTGGTCGGCGCCTCGGGCCTGATCCTCACCCGGATCATGTGCAAGGCGATGAACCGCTCCCTCGCGAACGTGATCTTCGGCACGTTCGGCCAGACGGCCGGTGCGGTCGCCACGGGCGAGAAGCGGACGATGGCCGACGTGAACTCCGTGCAGGCCGATGACGTGGCGATGCTGATGGCGTACGCCAAGCACGTCGTGATCGTGCCGGGCTACGGGCTGGCGGTGGCGCAGGCGCAGCACAAGCTGGCCGAGCTGTGCGACCAGCTCCAGAAGCGGGGCGTCACCGTGAAGTACGCCGTCCACCCGGTGGCGGGCCGGATGCCCGGCCACATGAACGTCCTGCTGGCCGAGGCCAACGTCCCGTACACGCAGCTGTACGAGATCGAGGACGTGAACCCGGACATCGCGAACGTGGACGTGGCCCTCGTGGTGGGCGCGAACGACGTGGTGAACCCGGCAGCGCGCGACGAGCCGTCGAGCGACCTGTACGGCATGCCGATCATCGAGGTGGACCGCGCGAAGCACGCCGTCGTGATGAAGCGGAGCCTGAACCCGGGCTTCGCGGGAGTCGACAACGAGTTGTTCTACCTGCGGAACACGATGATGCTGTTCGGAGACGCCGGCGATTCGATCGGGCGGATCCTCGAGGAGGTGAAGCAGCTCTGACCCGCGGCGGAGCGGGCCGGCGACGCGCCGGCCCGCTCCGTTTCAGCCCTCGCCGTCGGGCACCGCCAGGCAGAGGGCGTAGCGACCGCGGGCGTCCGTGCGCCATCCCTCCACGCGCAGCCCCGCGCCCGCCAGCAGGCGGCGGGCCGAGTCCGGCGTGAACTTGTGGCTCAGCTCCGTGCGCACGCTCTCGCCGGCCGCGAACGAGACGTCGAGGTCCAGCTCTTCCAGGTGCACCGTCTGCGCGGCACGGGACACCAGGTGCATCTCGATCCGCTCCTCCGCGGCGTTCCAGAACGCCCGGTGCGCGAACGCGTCCGGATCGAAGTCCGCCCCCAGCTCGCGGTTCAGGACCCGGAGCAGGTTGCGGTTGAACTCCGCGGTGACGCCCGCGGCGTCGTTGTAGGCCCGCTCCAGGATCTCCCGGTCCTTCACCAGGTCGAATCCGATGAGGAGCGCGTCGCCGTCGCGCATCTCCCCCGCCACACCGGACAGGAAGGCGGCGGCCTCGGCGCGCTCGAAGTTTCCGATCGTGCTGCCCAGGAAGGCGAACAGGCGGCGGCGCCCGCCGAACGGCAGGTCGTGCGGGTGCACGAAGTCGCCGATCACCCCCTCCACCCGCAGGCCCGGGTACTCGCGGATCAGCGCCTCGGCCGCCCGGCGGGAGGCGTCGGCGCTCACGTCGATCGGCGCGTACCCTTCCAGCGTCCCGGCATCCCGCAGCGCGTCGAGCAGGACGCGCGTCTTGTCGGCGTTGCCCGAACCGAACTCGACCAGCACCTCGGACCGCGTCCGGGCCGCCAGCCAGGCGGCCCAGTCCCGCAGGATCTCCCGCTCGGCCTCGGTGGGATAGTATTCCGGCTGGCGGGTGATCTCCTCGAACAGCCGCGACCCGCGGGCATCGTAGAAGTACTTCGGGGACATCGCCTTGGGGCTGGCCGTCAGTCCGGCCCGCGCGTCGTCGGCCAGGTGGAACGGACTCTCCCGCTCCTCCAGCCGCCACGCCCGCTCCGCTCCGGCGGCCGCCGCTTCCCTTCCCGTCACGTCGCTCCTCCCCTCGGTCCGTTCCT
>JAVVDU010000023.1:0-8778 GCA_032251515.1 Gemmatimonadota bacterium | reverse complement strand
CCGGCGGCCGCCGCTTCCCTTCCCGTCACGTCGCTCCTCCCCTCGGTCCGTTCCTCCCGGGCGCTCCGGCCCGTGCCCCCCGGCCCGCGCTCGCGTCACTCGGCGGCCCGGGCCGCCGCCAAGCTAGCCCGGCCCGGCGGACGGGGACACCCGGCCGTTACGGGGCCTGCGGATGCACCGGGGAACGGAACCCGGCGGGCCCCGGTTCCCGCATCGGCCCGCGGCGCGGCGTCGGGCCGGTTCGACCCGCGACCGCCGCGGCCCTAGATTCCGCCGCAGGCGCTCGAGCGGCAGCACACGCGCGGCCCGCGCGGCCGCGCCCAGCACGGACGTGTCCCATGACCGACCCCACGAAGTCTCCCGCAGGCCGCATGCACGTATCGGAGGACGAGGCCCGGCGGGTCGCGGAGGCGGCGCGCCAGAAGGACTGGGAGAAGGCGACCTTCGTCCGCGACCTGTTCCTCGGCGACGTGCGGCTCGATCTCGTCCACCCCTACCCGGACCCCGACGAGCGGATCGGCGAGCGGTGCCGCGCCTTCCTGGACGAGCTGCGCGAGTTTCTCCGCACCGAGGTGGACTCCGAGCGGATCGACCGCGAGCGGAAGATCCCCGAACAGGTGGTGCAGCGCCTGCGCGACATGGGGGCGTTCGGCCTCAAGATCCCGGTGGAGTACGGGGGCCTCGGATTCGGGCAGCTCGAGTACAACCAGGTGATGGCCACCCTGGGGAGCGTGGACGGCAGTCTCGTGGCGCTCCTCTCGGCGCACCAGTCGATCGGTGTGCCGCAGCCCCTGAAGATGTTCGGGACCGAGGAGCAGAAGAAGAAGTACCTGCCGCGCTGCGCGGCCGGCGCGATCACCGCCTTCGCGCTCACCGAGGACGACGTCGGCTCCGACCCGGCGCGCCTCAGCACGACGGCCGTGCTGGCGGACGACGGCACGCACTACGTCCTGAACGGCGACAAGCTGTGGACCACCAACGGCTCGGTGGCCGAGCTGCTGGTGGTCATGGCCCGCGACCCGGCGACGAGGAAGATCTCGGCGTTCATCGTCGAGACGGACTGGCCGGGCGTGGAGCTACTGCAGCGGAACCACTTCATGGGCATCGGCGGCATCGAGAACGCGAACTTCCGCTTCACCGACGTCCGCGTGCCCCGGGAGAACCTCCTGTGGGGCGAGGGGCGGGGCCTCAAGCTCGCCCTCATCACGCTCAACACCGGCCGCCTGTCCATCCCCGCCGTCGCCGTCGGCTCCGGCAAGGCGGCGCTGCGGTTCGCGCGCGAATGGGGCGCGGAACGGGTCCAGTGGGGTCAGCCGGTGGGCCGCCACGAGGCCGTGGCCGCGAAGATCTCCATGATCGCCTCGCACACCTTCGCCATGGAGGCCGTGGCGGAGCTGTCGGCCCTGATGGTCGACCAGGGCGGGTTCGACATCCGTCTGGAGGCCGCGATCGCCAAGCTGTTCAACACCGAGCACGGCTGGCGGATCATCGACGAGGCGGTGCAGGCGCGCGGGGGCCGCGGGTACGAGCGGGCCGATTCCCTCGCCGCCCGGGGCGAAGCGCCGGTACCGCTGGAGCGCATGCTGCGCGACTTCCGGATCAACCGGATCTTCGAGGGGTCGAGCGAGATCATGCGGCTGTTCATCGCCCGCGAGGCGGTGGACCGGCACCTCCAGGTGGCCGGGCCGCTGGTCGAGGGCGACCTGTCGCTCGGCGGCAAGCTCGCCCTGCTGCCGAAGGTCCTGGCCTTCTACGCCGTGTGGTATCCCCGCCAGTGGCTGCCGGCCGGCGGCGCTCCGGCAGGGTACGGTTCGCTCGCCCCGCACGTGCGCTACGTGCGACGCACGGCGCGGCGGCTCGCCCGCAAGCTGTTCCACAAGATGATGCGCCACGGAGCCGCCCTGCAGCGCAAGCAGGCGCTCCTGTTCCGGGCCGTCGACATCGGGAGCGAGCTGTTCGCGATGGCCGCGGCGGCCAGCCGGGCCGCGATGTTCGTGCGGACCGGCAAGGCGCACGCCGAGGAGGCCGTGGCCCTGGCGGACCTGTTCTGCCGGCAGTCCCGGCGCCGCATCGCCGTCCTGTTCGGCGAACTGGACCACAACGACGACGTGCTCGCGTACCACACGGCCCGCGAGGTGCTGGACGGCCGGCACCTGTGGATGGAGGAGGGGCTCGTCGGCCTGCAGGAGATGCTGGCTCCGCACGACTTCGATGAGGTGACCCCGGCCGGTCCGGAGAGCCACGGCCGCGACGCGCCGCAGCGGGAAGGCGCCGGCGTCTGACGTGCCGGCGTCCGACGTGCCGGCGTCCGAGGCGCCGGCGTCCGAAGGTCAGGCGCCGGCGCGCGGCGACGCCCCCCGGTCAGCCGCGGATGCGCAGGACGATCTTGCCCGCGTTCCGGTTGGCCTCCATGACCTCGTGCGCCTCCGCGACCCGGTCGAGGGGCAGGACCCGGTCCACCACCGGACGCAGCTCGCCCGCCGCGAAGCGCGGCAGGAGGTCGGCGCGCACGCGGTCCGCCAGCGCCGCCTTCTCGGCCGCCGGGCGGGCGCGCAGCACCGTTCCGATCACCGTGACCCGGCCGCGCAGCAGGCGGCCCAGGTCCACCCGGGCCGTGGCGCCGCCCGTCAGGCCCACCAGCAGCACACGGCCCCGGGGCGCCAGGCAGGCCAGGTTGTCGTCCCAGTACGGGGCCCCCACGAGGTCGAGCACGAGGTCGACACCGTCGCCGCCCGTCTCCCGGAGCACCACCTCGCGGAACGACGCCGCGCGGTAGTCGATCGGCACGTCGAGGGGCAGGCCGAGCGCGGCGATCGCCCGCAGCTTGCCGGCCGAGGCGGTGCCGAAGATCCGCGCCGCCCCGAAGGCGCGGGCCACCTGCAGCGCCGCGGTGCCCACGCCGCTGCCCGCCGCGTGGACGAGAACCCGGGTTCCCGGACCGAGCTCCCCCTGCAGGACGAGCGCGTCGAACGCCGTCCAGAACGCCTCCGGCAGGGCAGCCGCCGCGACGAGGTCCAGGCCGTCGGGCACCGGTACGAGGTGCGAGGCATCGACCACCACCCGTTCCGCGTATCCGCCGCCCCCGAGGATCCCCATCACCCGGCGCCCGAGCAGCGACGGGTCCGTGCCCGGACCCAGTCCGTCCACCACGCCGGCGAACTCGAGGCCGGGGATGTCGGGCGGCGCGCCGGGCGGGGCGGGATAGGCGCCGCGCCGCTGCAGCAGGTCCGCGCGGTTCACGGCCGTCGCGTGCACGGCGATGGCCGCCTGTCCCGGCCCGGGCCGCGGCGCCTCGACGTCCGCCGGCTCGAGCACCTCCGGCGGTCCGGGCTCGCGGATGCGGATCGCCTTCATGCCGGCCTCCCCTCGCGATGCGGTTCCGCCCCACCGGACGGTACCCGGCGGAGCGAGGGAGAAATCTTGCCCGGCGGGGGGCGATCGGACAGGTTCGCCGCCTGCCGGTCGTACGGCCCACGATGCGAGGCGAGGTTCGAGATGCACGCAGGCAAACCGCAGAGTGCCGGCGATCCCGATCGCGGCGCCGCCCTTCGAGCCCCGGGCGGCCGCCGGCCCCTCCGTGGAGCGGCCGGGCGGCTGGCCCTCCTCTTCGTCCTGCTCGGCGCGCCGCCGCTCGCCGCCCAGGTCCCCGGCCCGCTTCCCGAGGCGGAGCTGGTTCGCCGCCTGGATGCGGCCGGCGATGCGGCGGCCGGCGGCGCGGCGGTGGATGTGACCGAGCTCGCGCGCTCGGCGGGCGGCGTTCCCATCCGGCTCGTCCGCGTCGCGGCGCCCGGCGGGGGAGCCGGCGGCCCGTCGCTCCTGGTGGTGGCGGGCGCCGACGCCACGCACCTCGCCGGCCCCGCGGCGGCCCTCGCGCTCGTGGACTCGCTGGCCGCCGGGTACGGCCGTGACTCCGCGGTGACGGCGATCCTGGACCGCGGCGACGTGCTGGTGATTCCCCGGCTCGCCCCCGACGCGGCGGTCGCGGCGCGCGCCCGGCCCGTCGCCGAGCGGATCCGCGACGCGGCGCCGTACGACGACGACCGGGACGGGCTGGTGGACGAGGATGGCCCCGACGACCTGAACGGCGACGGCCTGGTCACCCTGATGCGCATCGCCGACCCCGCCGGCGGGTGGACGGAGGACGAGGAGGACCCGGGCCTCGTGCGTCCCGCCGATCCCGCCCGCGGCGACCGCGTGGCGTGGCGCGTCCTGCCCGAGGGCCGCGACGACGACGGCGACGGGCGCTGGAACGAGGACCCGCCCGGCGGCGTCGACGCGGCGCGGAACTTCCCGCGCGCCTACCCGTGGTTCGGGGAAGCCGCGGGCGACCACCCGCTCGCCGAGCCGGGGGCGCGGGCCCTCGCCGAGCTCCTGGCGGGCGACGACGCGATCGCCGCCGTGTACGTCCTCGGCCCCCAGGACAACCTCGTCCGTCCGTGGAGCGCGGGGAAGCCGGGCCGGAAGGACGAGGCGGGAGCCGGGGTCGACGCGGGCGCGGGCGGCGAGCGCATCGAGGAGCCCCTGGCGCGCCCCCTCGCCGACGACGGCCCCTGGTTCGAGGAGGTGGCGCGCCGGCTGCGCGACCGGACCGGCCGCACCCGGGCGGACACGCTGGCCGTGCGGCCCGAGGGCGGCGATCCGCTGTCGTGGGCCCACTACCAGATGGGACGCTGGGCGTTCGGGTCCGCCGTGTGGGAGCCGCCCGCCCTGGCCGGCGGCGCGGAGGAAGGCGGCGAGGACGGGGAGGGCGCCGCCGCAGAGGACGCCGGGGCGGACCGGGCGGACGCCGGGGCGGACCGGGCGGACGCCGGGGCGGACGAGGCCGGGGCGGGCCGGGAGGACGCCGGGACGGACGAGGCCGAGGGAGACGGAGCCGGTGCCTCCGGCCCCCGGCGTTCCGATCCGGCCGCGGCGGAGCGGCGGGCGCTGCGCTGGCTGCGGGCGCACCGGCCGGACGGATTCGTGGACTGGACCGAGGTCCGCCACCCCGACTTCCCGGACCGCCGCGTCGAGGTGGGCGGGTTCGCGCCCTTCGCGCGGCACGCCCTGCCGGAGGCGGCCCGGGACTCGCTGCTGCGCGGCGAGGTGCGGGCCGTCATCGAGCTGGCCTCCCTGCTTCCCCGGCTCGAGATCGCCGGGCTGCGCGCGGAGTCCCTGGACGGCGGCGCCTGGCGGGTGACCGCCCGCATCGCGAACCGGGGCTTTCTGCCCACCCTTCCCGCCCTCGCGGCGCGCCTCGGCCGGCCGCGCGGCATCCGGGTGGAGCTGGATCCCGGCGGGGCCCGGATCGGCGGCGGGCGGCGCACCGTCCTCCTCGAGCCCCTGCCGGGAGGCGGGTCGGCCCGCGAGGTGACGTGGATCGTGGTCGGCGAGCGGGGCACCCGCGTCCGGGTGGAGGCCGGATCCCCCGCCGCCGGATCGGCACGGCAGGAGGTGGAGCTGCGATGAACACGCCCGGCGTCTCGTTCGCTCGGCCGGCATGCCTTCGTCGCCCGGGAGCTCGCCTCCCCGGGCGCCACTCCCGGCCCCGCTCCCGGCCCCGTCGCATCGCCGTCGCGGCCGCCTGCCTGCTGGCGGGAACGGCGGCCGTGCCCGCGCCCGCACCGGCCCAGGAGCCCTCCCCGCCCGGGGCCCTCGCCGCCCTCGGGTCGCCGCCCGACCCGCGCGTCGAGGTGGCCTGGGACCGCTACTACGACCACGCGACGATCGGCGAGATCGCCCGGCGGCTGGAGCGTGCGTGGCCGGACCGCTGCCGGGCCTCGTCGATCGGACGCAGCTACGAGGGGCGCGAGATGTGGCTCCTCACGGTCACCGACTTCCGCAGCGGCGACCCCGACCGCAAGCCGGCCATGTGGATCGACGGGAACATCCACGCCAACGAGGTCCAGGGATCCGAGATCGCCCTCTACACGGCGTGGTACCTGTGCGAGATGGCGGACCGCGTGCCGTGGATCTCCGAGCTGCTGCGCGACCGGACGTTCTACATCGTTCCCACGATCAACCCGGACGGGCGCGAGAACTTCCTGCAGGAGCCGAACACGCCGCACAGCCCGCGCAGCGGCGTCGTGCCGCGTGACGACGACGGGGACGGCCGGCTGGACGAGGACGGCTTCAACGACCTCGACGGGGACGGACACATCACGCAGATGCGGCGGCGCGATCCGAACGGCCGCTGGGTCGCGTCTCCCGAAGACCCGCGTCTGCTCGTGCGGGCCCGGCCCGGCGAACCGGGCGCGTGGGACGTCCTCGGGTTCGAGGGGTTCGACGACGACGGGGACGGCCGGGTGAACGAGGACCGGCCCGGATACTACGACCCGAACCGGAACTGGCCGTGGAACTGGGCGCCCGCCTACGTGCAGTTCGGGGCCGACGCCTATCCCACCTCCCTGCCGGAGACACGGGCAGTGGTGGACTTCGTCCTCGCGCACCCCAACATCGCCGGGGCGCAGACCTACCACAACGCCGGCGGCATGATCCTGCGCGGCCCCGGCATCCGGCAGGACTCGGTGCGCGCCGCGGACGTGCGGGTGTACGACGCGCTCGGCGAGCGCGGCGAGGAGATCCTCCCCGGCTACCGCTACATCTCGATCTGGAAGGACCTGTACACGACGTGGGGCAACCAGCTCGACTGGTTCTACGGGGCGCGCGGCATCCTCACGTTCAGCAACGAGCTGTGGACGTCGTTCCACTACTTCCGCGCCGAACCGGAGCGGGAGCGCTGGGACCGCGTCGACTACCGCTTCGACCGGCTGCTGCTGTTCGGCGAGGCGATCGTCCCGTGGACGTCCGTCGACCACCCCCAGTACGGGCCCATCGAGGTGGGGGGCGTGAAGCGCCAGTACACCCGGGCCATCCCGGGCTTCCTGCTGCGCGAGGAGGCCCACCGGAACATGGCCTTCACGCTCTGGCAGGCCCACCACCTGCCGCTCGCCCGCATCGACTCGCTGGAGGTGCGTGACCTGCCGGGCGGCCTGCGCGAGGTGACGGCCCGCCTGTCGAACCGCCGGCTCACGCCCACCCGCACGGCGCAGGACGTGGCGCACGGCATCGGCCCCGCCGACCGGGTCCGGATCGAGGGCGGGCGCGTGGTGGCCGGCTTCGTCCTCGAGGATCCCCTGAACGGGATCGCGGTGGAGCAGGAGCACCAGCCGGAGCGCATCGAGATCGACCGGATTCCCGGCATGGGCACCGCCGCCGTGCGCTGGATCGTGCGGGGGAGCGGTCCGTTCACCGTGACGCTGGAGTCGGCGAAGGGCGGGGTCCACGTGAAGCGGAGCGACTGAGCGGGGGGAAGCGACGTGGCCTGGTCGATCCTTGCCGACCTCGTGATGGCCGCGCACTTCGCGTTCACGGCGTACGTCGTTTTCGGGGGACTGGTCGCGCTGTGGCGGCCGCGCCTCGCCGCGCTCCACATCCCGTGTCTCGCCTACGGGACCGCGATCGAGATCTTCGGCTGGACCTGCCCGCTGACCCCGCTCGAGTGGGATCTCCGCGCCCGCGCCGGCGAGGCGGGCCACGCGGACGGCTTCCTCGAGACCTACCTCGGGCCGGTCCTGTATCCGGAGGCCTGGGGAGAGATCCGCTGGCTGCTCGCGGGCGCGCTCGTCGTCTTCAACCTCGCGGTGTACGCCGCCGTGGTCGTCCGGGTGAGACGCCGCCGAGAGGAGTCGCGGGCCGGGGAGAGGACGTGAGCGGCGTGATCTTCTCCATGATCGGTCTCGCGCGCTGGGCCTCCGAGCGGCTCTCCCCGACCGGGTTCGAGGGAGGGGCTACGGGGCACCCGGCGGGTAGCGTCCCTCAGCCGCCGACCACGACCGTGTCCGGACCCGAGATCTTCTCGACGTGGCATCGCGCCGCATCGGTCCCGAACAGGAAGTCGGCCCGGAACGCGATTCCTTCGCCCTCTCCCTCCACGACGATCGTCTCCCCTTCGACCCGGAGCTCGTCGTTCATCCGGTCGTCCATGATCCGGTAGGACCCGACCACGAAGCCGGGCTCGCCGTAGGGGAGGAGCGCACCCGTCGCCTCCCGGGTCACGGCGACCTCGAGGCCCTCCACCGGCGTTCCCGTGTCATCCACGACCGCGACGACCCAGCTGGCGAACTCCTCGGTGCAGGCGATCGGCGGCCCGGTCCCGTCGTCGTCCGAGCAGCCCGGGAGGGCGAGGGCGAGCAGCAGCGGCATCAGGCGTCGGAACACGTTCACCTCGGTGACTCCCTGCCTCCGGAGCGGCGTCCGTCCCGAGCGGGACGACCTTCCCGTTGAAAACGCGCGAGCCGCACGTTCCGTGACGCCGTCAGGCCTCGAGCGCGGCCCGGACGGCGGCGAGGGCGGCCGCCGGGTCGTCCGCCGCCGTGATGGTCCGGCCGACCACGAGGAAGTCCGCGCCCGCCGCCCGGGCGACCGCCGGGGTGGCGACGCGCTTCTGGTCCTGCGCCCCCTGCCCGGCCAGCCGGATGCCCGGGGTCACGACGAGGAACTCCTCGCCGCAGGCCAGCTTGATCGCCCGGCACTCGTTCACCGAAGAGACGGCCCCGTCGATCCCGGTCTCGCGTGCGAGACCGGCCAGCCGGCCGACCGTCTCCTCCACGCGCGCCCCCGGGCCGGCGACGGCGGCGAGGCCCGCGTCGTCCAGCGAGGTGAGCACGGTGACCGCGAGGAGGCGCGGCGTGCGGCCCGCGCTGGACGCCCCCGCCTCGGCCGCGGCTGCGGCCGCCGCACGGAGCATCGCCTCGCCGCCCGAGGCGTGCACCGTCAGGAGCTCGGCCCCGAGGCGGG
>JAVVDU010000022.1:38635-42397 GCA_032251515.1 Gemmatimonadota bacterium | reverse complement strand
GTCTGCCTCCTCTGTCCAGCCACTGCGCGAAGGGGGCCGCCCTGCCACCGCACGAGCGGCGGCGTCCGGGACACCGCGCCGGCTTTTTCCACGCCGCGGGTGGAGTTCTGCACCGCAATCCCCACCCGACCCGGAGTTTTCCACCGGGACCGCTACATGTTGGGGCCTGCTTATGGTAGCACCCCCAGATGTGGGGGGCAAGCATGCGGCGGACGGCGACCGGGAGGTGCTGCGACTCCGGCCCGGCCCGTGACTCAGCGGACCGCGACGCCCGCGATGTGAGGCGCGAACGGGGCTCGCCCGGACCAGGCCCGGAACCGCTCCAGCTCGAGCGACGTGAACCCGGCCGCTCCGAGCGTGGATGCCGTGTCGCGGTCCAGGTGACACCCTTCTCCCAGCCAGCGCCACGGCCGTCGGATCATCGCCTGGAAGCGGCGAAGGGGGGTGCCCCGGGGCGCGGCTACGTGCTCGAGAAAGGCGAACCGCCCCCCCGGCCGCAGGATGCGGCGCACTTCCGCGACGACGCGCTCCGGATCTCCCACCGTGCACAGGACGAGGGTGGCCACGACGAGCTCCGCGGTCGCGGTCCCCACCGGCAGGCCTTCGGCACGCACGTCGCGGAGGTCGAGATCGATCCCGCGCTCCCGCGCCCGCGCCCGCAGCCTGCCGTGCATCGCCGGGTTCGGCTCGACGGCGATCACCCGCGTTCCGCGCGGGTAGTACCGGAAGTTCGCGCCGGCGCCGGGCCCGAGCTCCACGACCGTGTCCGGAAGGTCGCCCAGCAGGCGCACCTTCCGGTCGCCGTACTCGCGGTGCATCGCGTCGTCCGCGACCGACAGCAGCCAGGCGTTGAGCCGGCCGCGGACCGGATGGCCGGCGGGTTCGCTCATGCGGTCAACTCCCACTGTCCGCCACCCGCTCCCGGTAACTGAGGATCTTCGGGTTGCGGATCGTCCCGGCGTGCACTTCGACGGCGCGCCGCAGGGTCTCGTCGTCAGCCCAGGCATCCGGCCCGTGCAGAACTCTCTCCAGCCAGGCCACGACGACCTCCGAGATCTCCCAGGTGGCGCTCCGCCAGAGCCAGCTGGGCGTGTGGTCCACGGCGTAGTACCAGGCCGGGCCGACGCGGAGCACGGGGTCGGCGAACGAGGTGGAGCGTGCGAAAGGAAAGCCCATTCCCCGGTCACAGCTCACGTCCACGATCAGCGATCCCGGCCGCAGGTGGTTCTCGTTCCCCTCGGCCATGTACATCAGGGGATCGTCCGTATCCTGCAGGACCGCGTTCACGATCACATCGGCCCCGGCGAACACCTCGAGCAGGTCCCTGCGGGCCCCCTCCGGTTCGACGACGAACGGAAGACCGTCGTCCGCCCGCACCAGGCGCCCGAACCGGCCACCGGACATCCGGTCACGGACCTCCCAGGGTGGTCGGCGGGTGAAGATCTCGATGTCCTGGACCCCGACTCCGTTCAGGGCGCGGATCGCGCCCCGGCTGACCGAGCCGAAGCTCAGGACGACGGCCCGCAGCGGCCGCCCGAAGTGGCCGCATTCGCCCTGGATGGACAGCGCGTGCTGGACGGCCGCATAGCCCGCGAGCTCGTTGTTCCGGTAGAACAGGTGCATGCCTCGCACGTCACGGCGCCACAGGAACATCGACTCGAAGGCGAGCAGCGTCTGACGTCGTCGGACCGCCGTGTCGGTGATCCCGCGTTGCTGCACGCAATGCGGCCATCCCCACAGGACCGCGCCCTCGGCGAGGTCCTCCAGGTCGGCCTCGACCGGCTTCGGGAGCACGACTCCGTCGCAGGAGGCGAGCACTTCGTCGCGCGGGGCCACCCCCCCGAAGCGCCCCCGCATCTCGTCGTCGGATACGTCGAAGTCCCGGCCGTAGCCCTGCTCGAACACGAGCCGGTGCGCGACGCCGCCCGGCAGGCGGTCGAAGTGGTCGGGGTGGATGGGAACGCGCCGCTCGTCAGGCTTGCGGCTCGTGCCGATCACGCCGAACCGGCGCAGCTCGCTCACGGGGATCCCGCCGTAGCGGGTTCGGCACTCGGCCCCGGTGCTCCCCGCGTCTCCTCGAACCGGAGGCCCTCGTCGGCCAGCGCCGCGAGGACCGGCTCGTAGATGGCCGGGTGCGTGGGAATCAAGCTTCCGGTCAGCGTGAGCTCGCCGCGCAGCACCAGTCGGACCGCCAGCGCGGTCGGGAGTCCCACGGTCCGCGCCATCGCGGTGGACCGCGCGTCTCCCTCGGCCACCAGGGTGGAGACGATCCGCTGCCTCGCGCCTCTCGCCTCGACGTCGAGCTCGTGCCGCAGAACGACCATGTCGCGGCCCGTCTCCGGCATGGTGAGGTGCGTGGCGAGAAGGTGTGTCATCATCTCCGCCGGCGTGCGGCCGGGACAGTCGAGCGGCGCGGAGTCGAACAGTCCGAGAAAGCGGAGGTTCCGCATCACGGCGCCCTCGGCCGGCACGCCGGCCAGGCGGGCGACCCGAGCCTCGAGCGACCCGTCATCCGCTCCCGCGCCCCCCCACCCCGTATCGGGCAGGAGCATCTCCACGACGTCGGCGGGCGACCGTCGGCCGAGATCCGGCACGCGGAGCGTCTCGGTCGGCAGGCCGAGCCGGACCACCGCGTCCCAGGTCTCGCACCAGCCCGGCCACCGCATCGTGGCCCGAAGAATCGTGTCCGCGTCCTCCAGCCCGAAGATCGCGCCGTAGGAGATCGCATCGCGGTTCGGATAGGCCTCCAGCCGGCCCACGCCCTCGACGTCGACCGGCCAGGCGTGCCGGAAGACCCGGTGCTGCGGCACGAGTTTCAGCCGGCCGCCCATCTTGAACTGGGCACCGCTCTCACCGGCCATGACCACGTTGCGCGGGTTCCACGTCACCCAGTACCCGAGCGGATTCAGCGACTGCGAGGGGGCGGGGATCCCGGCGCCGTACGACCGGAAGGCGCGCACGCGCCCCCCCTCGCCCCGCACGCGGTCCAGCAGGGCCATGGCCGACATGTGGTCGATGCCCGGATCGAGGCCCAGCTCCGACAGGAGCAGGACGCCCTGCCGCTGGGCGTCTCCATCCAGGGCCCGGACCGCCTCGTCCCGGTACGAGACCGAGAGCATGTGCGTGCCGTGCGAGAGGCAGTCCCAGGCGACGATGTGCTGGAACGCCGGGGAGAGCATGTTCACGACGACATCCGCCTGCGAGATCCGGCTGGCGCGAAGTGACGCATCGTTCACGTCGAAGCGGATCGCGGCGCCCCGGGGATGCCCTTCGATGAGACGCTCGGAAGCATCGGGGTCGAGATCCCCCACGGTGACGAACCAGTCCTCGGAGCCCGCCAGCTCGAGGAGCCGGCGGACGAGGAAGCCCGCGCTCCGTCCCGCGCCCAGAACGAGGATCTGTTTCACGGCGATCTTCCGGCTGCTGGCGAATCGGGACCCAACGGACTGAACGACAGCCTAACGCACGTGCGGCGGCGGGGCGAACCGCCCCGCCGCCGTACCGGCGCCCGTCTCCCGCGGCCCGTCGTCCCGGAGACGGGTCGGCTTCCCGCTCAGTGTCTCAGCTCAGTGTCTCAGCCGCACTCGCTGAACCCGCACGCGTGGCACTTCACGCACCCCTCGGCGAACTCGAGACTGGAGCCGCAGTCGGGGCAGGTGCCGATGAACTGCAGCGCGGCCTGCTCCTCGAACCGGTGAAGCACGGGACGGGACGAGGTGCGCGTGCCGCCGTTCGACGTCTTCCCGGCCCCGGTGTCGGGGA
>JAVVDU010000022.1:31354-38535 GCA_032251515.1 Gemmatimonadota bacterium | reverse complement strand
CGGGACGAGGTGCGCGTGCCGCCGTTCGACGTCTTCCCGGCCCCGGTGTCGGGGATCGGCAGGCTCTGCTGGATCCCCTCCTTCTCCTCCAGGTAACGCTCCACGACCTGCGCGATCGCGTCGGGGCTGGACAGGACCTTGTTCGCCCCGAGCCCCACCGCCCGGTCGGAGGAGATGCCGCGGAGCTGCTTGTGCACGGAGCGCATCGAGATCCCGCTGCGGAGGGCCAGGCTGATGAGCCGCCCGATCGCCTCCGCGTCGGCCATGGCGGGACCGCCGGCCTTGCCGAGCGCCACGAACACCTCGAACGGCCGGCCTTCCTCGTCCTCGTTGATCGTGACGTACATGTCGCCGAGCGGCGAGGCGATCTTGCGCGTCACGCCGCGCAGCATCGCGGGCCGCTCGCGCATCGCGGGCTGCTTCATGAACCCGCCTTCGAGGGCGGCGATCTTCTGCCCCTTCTCTTCCAGCTCCTCCTCCAGCTCGCCGATGCGCGCCAGGGCCCCCGCCAGCTCCGCGGCCAGTTCGCCGCTGTCGAGTCGCTCGAACGCCGCCACCACCTCGGGGTCGGCCGGGGCGCCGCCCGGCGTACCGTGGATGCCGCGCGCCACGGCCTCGGCGGCGACCTTCTTCGCCGTGCTCCCCGTCGACAGCACCTGCGCGTCGCGCGAGCCGTCCCGGTACACGGTCACGCCCTTGCAGCGCAGCCGGTACGCGAGCTCGAAAATCTGCCGCACGTCGTCCGCCGTGGCGTGGGACGGGAAGTTGCAGGTCTTGGAGATCGCCGAGTCCGTGCTCTCCTGGAAGGCCGCCTGCATCCGGATGTGCTGCTCGGGCGTCACGTCGTGCGCCGTGACGAAGGCGCGCTGCACGTCCTCGGGGACCTCGTCGAAGTGGATGTGCCCCTCGTCGGCGATCCGCCGCATCAGCTCGTCGGAGTGCCAGCCACCCTCCCTGGCCGCCCGCACGAACTCGGGGTTCACATCGGGCATCAGGACGCCGGCCTGGTTCCGCATGAACGCCACGGCGAACAGGGGCTCGATGCCGCTCGAGCAGCCGGCGATGATCGAGATCGTGCCGGTCGGGGCCACCGTGGTGACGTTGCAGTTCCGCAGGCGCCGCTCGGACCGGATCCGGGCCCCGGACTCGTCCCGGGCGCAGGTGGCGTCCGGCCCCCAGATCGAACGCTCCCACTCGGGGAACGTGCCGCGCTCGGCGGCCATGCGCTCGGACTGGACCTTGGCCTCCTCGTCCACGAAGCGCATCAACTCGCGGCCCAGTTCGATGGAGCGGGGCGATCCGTACGGCTCGCCGAGCCGGACGAGCATGTCGGCCCACCCCATCACCCCCAGGCCCACCCGGCGGATCCGCTGCGACAGGTCGGCGATCTGCGGCAGGGGGTACTGGTTCGCGTCGATCACGTTGTCGAGGAAGTGCGTCGCGCGGTGCACGGCGGTGCGCAGTCCGTCCCAGTCGATCCGCCCGTTCGCGACGAACGCCCCCACGTTCACGGAGCCGAGGTTGCACACGTCGTAGGGCAGGAGCGGCTGCTCGCCGCACGGGTTCGTCGCCTCGTACGAGCCGAGGTGCGGCACGGGGTTCCAGCGGTTCGCCTCGTCGATGAAGTAGACGCCCGGCTCGCCGTTGCGCCACGCCCCGTGCACGATCTTCTCGAACACCTCGCGAGCGTCCAGCTCGCCCATCGGCTCGCCGCTGCGGGGATTGCGGATCGCGTAGGCGCCGCCCCGCTCCACGGCGTCCATGAAGTCCTCGGTCACGGCGACGGAGATGTTGAAGTTCGTGATCCGGTCCGTCTCCGCCTTGCAATCGATGAAGTCGAAGATGTCGGGGTGGTCGACGCGCAGGATCCCCATGTTCGCGCCACGGCGGGTGCCGCCCTGCTTCACGGCCTCGGTCGAGGCGTCGTAGACCTCCATGAACGAGATCGGGCCGCTCGCCACCCCCATGGTGGACTTCACGACGTCGCCCTTGGGGCGGAGCCGGCTGAAGGCGAACCCCGTGCCGCCACCCGACTGGTGGATGAGCGCCATGTCCTTCAGGGTGCCGTAGATCCCCTCGAGGCTGTCCGGCACGGGGAGCACGAAGCACGCGGAGAGCTGCCCGAGGGGGCGGCCCGCGTTCATCAGGGTCGGGCTGTTCGGCTCGAATTCGCCGAACGCCATCATCTCGTAGAAGGTGCGGGCGGTTCGCTCCACGTCCGCCGCCGTGGCCCCGTAACGGGCGTCCACCGACGCGATGACCCGCGCCACGCGCCAGAACATGTCCGCCGGCCCCTCGTCGGGCTCGAGATCCGGCCCCTTCCGCAGGTACCGCTTCGCGAGGACGGTGCGGGCGTTGTCGGTGAGGCGCGGCTCCGGAAGGTCGGCCGGCGTCGTCTCGAGGCGGGAGAGGTCGGCGGTGGCGCGGGTCTCGTCGTCACGGGCCGGGGCGGTGGTCTCGGGTGCCTGCATCGGGTCGTCCTCGCTCGTCCTGCGGGTTCTTGCCTCTTGCGCTGCCTGCGTATGTCCGGCTGCCGGGCCCGCGGCCCGGCTCCTTCGAACTGTCCCTCGCTCCGGTTCCCCTTCCGGCGGCCCCGCACCCGGCGTCCGGTCCCGGTCCGGCCGCCCCGCCTGCCCGGTTCCGGGCGATGTCCATCCCGCGGGCACCGCGCCCCTCGAAGACACCGCTCCCGTCGTGACGGGCTTGGAACTGCCGACCGATGGGGTTGGACCGGCCTCGCGCCGGAGATCCTGGAGATTTCCGGCCACTACCCCAGATCTTGGGGTACGGTCAGAATAACCCCCCTACATATGGGGGTCAAGGCCGTTCCGCGACGGGCGGGAAAAGGCCGGACGGGGCGGAATTCCGCCCCGCCAGCGGCCCGGACGCGGCACCGGCCCTGCCACCGCCGGCCGGCTCAGCCGGGAGGCTCCCAGCGCCCCGCGCGGTGCCGGCGCGACAGCGCCACGTAGTGCTCCACGGTGCTCCGGATGCGGGCCCGCAGGTCGTCGTCGACGCTCCGCACGACCCGACCGGGCAGGCCGACCACCAGGCTGCCGGGCGGGATCCGGGCGCCCTCGGGGACGAGCGCTCCCGCCGCCACCACGGACCCCTCCCCGATGACCGCGCGGGACAGGACGATCGCGCCCATCCCGATCAGGCAGTCGTCCCCGACGTCGCACCCGTGCACGATCGCCCGGTGCCCGATTCCGACCCGCGCCCCGATCCGGCACGGCACTCCGACGTCCACGTGGACCATCGTGAGGTCCTGCACGTTCGTGTCCGCGCCGATCGTGATCGGGGCGATGTCGCCCCGCAGGACGCAGCGGTACCACACGCTGGCCCGCGGGCCCAGGGTGACGTCGCCGAGCACGTCGGCCGACGGGGCGATCCAGGCGTCCTCGCCGAGCGTGGGGCGGGCCGCGGTCGGCCAGTCGCCGGCGCTCACGGCGCCTCCCCGGACGCGGCGGCGCGCAGGAACGCCTCGATGCCGCGGAGCACGCCACGGGCGTAGCGCGCCTGGAACGCCGGGTCGCGGAGGGCCGCCTCGTGCCGCGGCATCATCAGGAACGCTCCCTCGGCGAGCACCGCGGGCATCCACGACATCCGGGTCACCGCGAGGTCGCCCCAGAACACGCCGAGGTCGCGCAGCCGCATCTCCTCCAGCATGCCGCGCTGCACCGCGTCGGCGAGCGCCGCGGCGTGCGGGTGGTAGTGGTAGGTGCTCGTCCCCTCCCGCCCGAACGGCCGCACACCGTCGGGCAGCGCGTTGGCGTGGATCGACACGAACAGCTCCGCGCCGGCCGCCTCGGCCGCGCTCGTGCGCTCGTACAGTCCCAGCGGGAGCGTGTCGTCGCGCACCAGGAACGGCTCCGCCCCGCGCTCGGCGAGCAGGCGGGCGAGGATCCGCCCGACCGCCAGGTTCGCGTCGCCCTCGTACAGGCCCGTGGGGCCGGTGGCTCCCGCTCCCGGGTGCCCGGGATCCACGGCGATCCGCCGGCCGCGCAGGGGCGCCGCGGGATCGATGGGGGGCGGGCCGCGGAGCTCCAGCCGCAGCGTCGCGGCGCCACCGCCGCGGCCGCCGGAGCCGTCGCTGCCGCCCCGCTCGCCGGCGGCGCGCTCCCAGCGGGCCCGCCATCCCCACAGGGGCGCGGCGAGCCGCAGCCGGAGGCGCCAGGCGGGACCCGCCTCCTGCGTCCACTCCGCCGCCGTCACGAAGCGCGGCTCCGCGCCGAACGAGATGCGGTCGGTGAGCCCCACGGCGCCGTACAGGACGAGGTCGACGGTGCGGGCGTCGGGCCGCTCTACGGCCAGCGGCAGAGGCGCCGCGAGCGGCACCGCCAGCTCCGTCCGGTCCGCCAGCGTCAGGAACCGCAGGTCGCCCACGCCCGCGCGCGGCGCCGGCGTGCCGGCCGGCAGCACGGCCGCATCCTCCACGGCCACCCAGGCGTGGAGGGCCGGGCCGAGGCGGAGGCGGAGGCGGGCGCCGATCCTTCCGTCCACCTCGGCGCGCGTCCCGTGCGGGAAGCGCCACCGGTACGGACCGGACGGAGCCGGGCGGCCGACGACGACGCCGTCCGTGCCGTGCACCGGGTCGGAAGGCTCGCGCAGCTCCGCCACGGGGAGGCGCACCGGGTCGAGGATCCGCAGGGGCAGGACGAGCGCCCCCTCGTCGCGCCGGCGCGCACCGGAGGCCGCTCCCGCCGCGCCCCCGTCGGTCCGGCGGGCGCGCACGAGCAGGCGCAGTCGGTCCGGCTCGGGCCCCCAGTTGCAGTCCTCCGGCACGCAGGCCGCCCGGTACAGCTCCTCGGCCCGCAGCACGAGGACCCGGATCTCCGGCTCGGGCCCGGCCGGCAGCGCGAAGGTCGTCCGGCCGGCCACGACCTCGACCACCGCGTCGGGAGCGGCCCGCACTTCCACGGCCAGCGCCTCGTCGGGCAGCGACCAGCGCTCCGGGCGTTCGCCGAGGCGGGTCGGGTCGAGGAGGCGGTCCGCCCACTCGTCCGCCGGCGGGACCGGGGGGCGCAACACGGGGTGGCGAAGCGTGTCCATCTCCGCGCCCCGGCGGGCCACCAGGCGGTACACGGCCGTGTCGCCGGGCCCGGCCGGCGGGACGGGCAGCCACGCGAGGAATGCCCCGTTCGGCTCCACGGGCACCGGCGTGCCGTCCACGATGAGGGTGGCATCGCCCGTGCCCACCGTGCCGAACAGGAAGTTCGAGTCGGCCGCCGCGATGCGCTGCAGGGAGTCCGGGTACTCGACGCGCAGCGTGAGCGGGCCGCGGACCTCGGGCACGGGCGGCAGCGCCGTGGTCATCACGGCCGGCAGGTCCGGGGGCCGGGAGGCTGCCGGGGCGCAGCCCGCGGCGAGGACGGCCGTCACGGCCGCCGCGGCGGCCATGGCCGACGTCCGACGCCGCGAGCGGGACCGCGGCCACGGCCGGGACCGGGTCCGCGGCCGGGATCGCGACCGCGACGGTGTCGATCCGGCAGGGTTCTTCCGCTTCACGCCGTTCTCCTTCTCGTGCGGGCGAGGACGGCCCAGCCGGCCAGTGCCGCGACGCCCGCCGTCGCGGCCACGCCCGGCCTCAGCAGGAGCGCCCCCCCGAGGGCGAACATGGCCCCGAACAGGAGCGACGCCGCCGCCATCGTGCGGAGCGCGTCCCGGCGCAGCGGCGCGTCGGGCTCCAGGCCCGTCCGCTCCCGCCACCGGTTCCAGCCGGGCCCGGCGGGCCGCACCCGCCGGTAGAACGCTTCCAGCGTCTCGTCCCGCTCGGGCGGGGTGAGGAGCATCACCGGCACCCAGACGGCCGCCGCGCCGAACGCCGTGACCGCGAGCCGCAGGCCGAACTCCATGTCCCCGAACACGGGAAGATAGGAGAGCAGGGCGATGGCGAAACCGGCCAGCATCGACGCCAGCTCGGCCCACGCGTTCACGCGCCACCAGAACCAGCGCAGCATGAGGACGGCGCCGGGGCCCGTGCCGATCGCGATCATGAACCGGAACACCGTGCCGATGTCGCTGGCGAAGAACGCGGCCGCGCCGCCGGCCGCCACGATGAGCGCCGACGACAGCCTCCCCAGCGCCACGAGCCGTCGCTGCGGGGCGGTGGAGTCGACGAAGCGGGCGTACAGGTCGTTCACCAGGTAGCTCGCGCCCCAGTTGATCTGCGTGGACACGGTGGACATGAACGCGGCGACGAAGGAGGCGACGACGATGCCCAGCAGGCCGGCCGGAAGGTAACGGAGCATGAGGAGCGGGTAGCCCATCTCCGGGTCCTCGAGGCCGGGGAACACGACGAGGGCGGCCAGGGCGGCGAGGATCCACGGCCAGGCCCGCACCACGTAGTGCAGGAGGTTGAACAGCAGGGCCGCCCCTTCCGCGTCCCGCTCCGTCCGGCAGGCGGACATGCGCTGCACGAACTCCCCGCCGCCGTCCGAGCGGCGCCACGCCCACCACTGGATCCCCAGGTAGGCGAGGAACGTGCCCATCGGAAGGTCCGGCGAGCCCGGCCGCGGGACGAGGCGCAGGGCGTCGGCCCGGCCCGCCTCGACGACGCCGTCGCGCAGGGCGGCGAGGCCCCCGATGTCGGCCACCGCGAAGCCCGCCACGAGCAGCGCGCCCAGCATGGCGAGGCCGAACTGGAAGAAATCGGTGGCCACCACGCCCCACAGGCCGGCCACGCCGGCGTAGACCATCACGAACACCGACAGCCCCACCACGATCCACAGGCGCTCGTCGCCGGGCAGCCACGGCGGCAGGGCCGCAGCCACGCCCAGGGCCTCGATCACCTTCCGCATCGCGAGCATCACGTAGCCGATCGCGATGCAGTTGATCGGCACGGCGAACAGGAAGGCCCGGGTGCCGCGGAGGACGGCGGCGGGCCGCCCCCCGTACCGGAGCTCGGTGAGCTCGGCGTCCGTGACGACCTCGGCGCGGCGCCACAGGCGGGCGAACACGTAGATCAGGAGCAGGTGCGACAGGGCGAACGCCCACCACTCCCAGTTCCCGGCCACGCCCCGCCGCGCCACGAGCCCCGTGACGTAGAGCGGCGTGTCCACGCTGAACGTGGTGGCGGCCATCGAGGTCCCGGCGAGCCACCAGGGGAGCGAGCGGCCGCTCACGAAGAAGTCCACCAGGCCGCCGCTCGCCCGGCGCGCCAGCCAGATTCCGATGGCGAG
>JAVVDU010000022.1:27344-31254 GCA_032251515.1 Gemmatimonadota bacterium | reverse complement strand
AGAAGTCCACCAGGCCGCCGCTCGCCCGGCGCGCCAGCCAGATTCCGATGGCGAGAGTGCCGGCCAGGTAGAGTCCCACCACCCACCAGTCGAGTGGGCTCACCGGCCTCCCTCCGGCGTGGGACCCGAGTCCCGGCCGGCCTCGCCTCCGGGCTCCGGTCCCGCGGCCGGTCCGGCAGCCGGGCGCGCCGCTTGTCCGGCCCGCGCCAGCTCGTCCAGCCGCAGCGCCGCGGCCCGCTCCATCGCCGTCTCCGCGCTCCAGGCGCACAGACCGGCGCCGCGGGACGACAGGCCGGCGAGGACGCGCGGGTGGCCGAACACGACGGGGAACCGCCCCGCGGCGGCCCCCGCCGCGGCCACGGCCGCGCGCCCCGCCTCCGTGAGGCCGGCGGTGCCCTTCCAGGCCTGCGGGGTCGCCGCGACGAGGCAGATCCAGGGCGCGCCGCCTTCGGGCGGGCCCTCCTCCACCGCCCAGCCCCGCGCCGCGAGCGCCGCGGCGAACGCGGCGCCGAACGGGGCCCGCCCCGGGTCGGGACGGTCGTCCCACACGGCGCGCACCCGGACGGGGCGGTCCGGGCCGAGGCCGGCAGGCAGGGCGTCCGGCGCCCGGATGCAGTCCCGCGCCAGCGCCGCGGCGGCGGCCGTGTCGCGGGCGCCCGGCGCCCCGGGCGCGGCGTCGCGGTCCACTCCCTCCGGGCGCCCCGCGAGGCGGAAACGGCGGACCGTGTCGCGGCCGCGCCGCAGCGCCTCCTCCACGCGGTCGCCCACCCGGGGCGAGGCGAGGGCGGCGCGGTCCAGCGCCGCGGCGGCGGCCGCGAAGTCGGACGGATAGAGGAGCAGGTCGCAGCCGGCCAGCAGCGCGGCCGCCGTCCCGTTCGCCTCCGCCGCTTCCCCGCCCGCCGCTGCGGCCGCGAACCCGCCCATGTTCAGGGCGTCGGTGAGCACCAGACCCTCGAAGCCGAGCCCCTCGCGCAGCAGTCCGGCCAGGATCTCCGGCTCCAGGGTGGCCGGCCGCTCGCTCCCGAGGGCGGGAAACGCGACGTGCGCCGCCATGACGGCCGCCACGTGGGGCGCCACCGCCCGGAACGGCGCCAGGTCCTCCTCCAGCTCGCCGCGGCCCGCGGTCACGCGGGGCAGGACGTCGTGCGAGTCCCGCGTCGTGCGGCCGTGCCCCGGAAAGTGCTTGGCGCAGGCCGCCACGCCCTCCGCCTGGCAGCCCTCGATCCAGGCGCGCCCGAGCCGTCCGACGAGGCGCGGGTCCGCGCCGAAGCTCCGGGTGCCGACGATGGGGTTGCGCGCCTCCACGTCGAGGTCGAGCACGGGGGCGAGCACGAGGTCGACGCCGACCCGGCGGGCGCCGCGGCCCGTGAGCCGCCCCGCCTCGCGGGCCGCTCCCTCCGGATCCGGGTGCGCCGCGAGTCCCGCCGGCGGCGGGAGCTCGGGCAGGCCCGTGAACTGCTGCCCCGGACCGCGCTCCAGGTCGGCGGCGATCCACAGCCGGTGCCGCACGGCGCCCCGCCACTCCTCCACCCGCCGCGCCACACGCTCCGCCTCGCCCCCGAACAGCACGAAGCCCCCCGCGCCCGCGGCGAGGGCCCGCTCGGCCCGGCGGCGGACCTCGTCCTCCGGCTCGCGGTCGAAGCGGAGCGCCTCCAGCAGCACGCGGGCCGCGAGGTTCACGCCGGCACCCGCTTGCCGAGCCGCCGCGCCCCGGGCGCGCCTGTGGCCCAGCCGGCGTCCACCGGCAGGCCGAGCACGTGCTGGCGGGCCAGCAGGGCGAACGCCGCGGCCTCGCGGGCGTCACCGTCCCAGCCGGCATCCGCGAGAGGCCGCACCCGCCCGGCGCCGAGGTGCGCGGCGAGGCGCCGCACGAGCTCCGGGTTTCGCGCCCCGCCGCCGCACAGCAGCACCTCGTCGGGGACGAAGTCGAGGAACCGGTACGCCTCGGCCACGCTGCGCGCCGTGAGCTCGGTGAGCGTGGCCAGCAGGTCCTCGGCCGTGGCCCGCCCGAATCGGCCCAGCCACGCGTCGAGGGCGGCCTCGCCGAACCGTTCCCGGCCCGTGCTGCGGGGCGGCGGCCGCACGAAGAACGGGTCGGCGAGCCACGCCTCGAGGGCCTCCGGGATGACCCGGCCGCGCGCCGCCAGCGCGCCGTTCCGGTCCATGTCGGCCAGCCCGCCGGTGAGTCGCCGTGCCGCGCCGTCCAGGAGTGCCACCCCGGGGCCCGTGTCGAAGGCGACGGGGCGCGCGCCGGACCCGGCGGGCGGCAGGCCGGTCACGTTCGCCATGCCGCCGAGATTCTGGACGGCCCGCCCGCGGTCCGGACGGGCGAGCACCAGCCGGTCGAACACGGGGGCGAGCGGGGCGCCGTGCCCGCCGGCCGCCACGTCGCGCACCCGGAAGTCCGCGATCACGTCGATCCCCGTGCGCTCGGCGATCACCGCCGCTTCGCCGATCTGCAGGGTCGCTCCTGGCCTCCCGGGCGCCGGCGGCCGGTGCCAGACCGTCTGGCCGTGGCTGCCGATCGCCCGGACGTCGGCCGCGGCGACGCCGGCCCCGGCGAGCAGGGAAAGCGTCGCGGCCGCGAAACGTTCGCCGAGCTCCACGCCGAGGTCGGCCAGCAGGGGCGAGCCGCCGTCCCCCGCGACGGCCTCCCGCAGCCGGGCGCGCAGCGGCTGGGGCCAGGGCTCGGTTCGGAAGGCGACGAGGCGCGCGGGGGCGGGGCGCTCGTCCCGGCCGCCCAGCTCCACGAGCGCGGCATCGACGCCGTCCAGCGACGTCCCCGACATCAGGCCGACGAACAGCTCGCTCACGGGCGGGGGCCCGGAGCACGGGCGGGACGGGTGGCCGGACGGGTACCGGATGGGATGCCGGGACGCGTGTGCACGGGGGCGCGGGCCTCGCTGGCTGGTCGCTGCGGTCTCCCTGCGGCGGACGAGCCAACGTAACACGCCGTCCGGGAAGCGGGACAGGCGGGGGCGGCCCTCGTCCAGCGCGGTCTTCCCGTCCCCCGGGGTCGTGTCACGTCCCACCGCGCGCCCTATGTTGCACCCATGAACCGACACCAGGCACGGCACCGCGCCCGCGGCCTCCCGGTCCGGAGGCTTTCCCTGCTTCCCGTCGCCCTCGGTCTCGCACTGCTCGCGCCGGCCTGCGCCGGTCCGCCACGCTCCCCGGCCCCGGCCTCCATCGACCCGGTGGCCCGCGTGCCGGAGGTGCGGACGACGCACGCCTCGCCGGTCGCCTTCCCGGACTCCTGGCCCTACCGGCCGGGCGCCGCGCCCGCCGTGAGCGCGGGCGGCATGGTCGTGAGCACCGATTCCCTGGCCAGCGCCGCGGGAGTCGAGGTGCTGCGGGACGGCGGCAACGCCTTCGATGCGGCGATCGCGGTTCACTTCGCCCTCGCCGTGGTGCACCCGGAGGCCGGCAACCTGGGCGGCGGCGGCTTTCTGGTGGCGCGCACCGCGGACGACGAACGGGTGGCGCTGGACTTCCGCGAGCGGGCGCCCGCGGGGGCCTCGAAGGACATGTACGTGGACGCGCAGGGCCGGGTGACCGGCGACGGCGTCGTGGGGCACCTCGCGTCCGGCGTGCCCGGATCGGTGGCCGGGATGCGCGCGGCGCACGAGCGGTTCGGATCCCTCCCCTGGGCGCGCCTGCTGGAGCCGGCCATCCGACTCGCCGGGGAAGGGTTCCGGGTCACCCCGCGGCACCGGTTCGCGATCGCCGCGGAACGCGACCTGCTGGGCCGCTTTCCGGCGTCCGCGGCGGCGTTCCTGCCCGGCGGCGCGCCCCCGGAGGCCGGCTCGCTGCGCCGCCAGCCGGACCTCGCGCGTACGCTGCGCGCCATCGCGGCCGACGGACCGGACGCCTTCTACCGGGGCTGGATCGCCGACTCGCTCGCGGCGGA
>JAVVDU010000022.1:8913-27244 GCA_032251515.1 Gemmatimonadota bacterium | reverse complement strand
CCGACGGACCGGACGCCTTCTACCGGGGCTGGATCGCCGACTCGCTCGCGGCGGAGATGCGGCGCGGCGGCGGGCTGATCACCCGCGACGACCTCGCCGCCTACCGGGCCGTGTGGCGGACGCCGGTGGAGGTGGACTACCGGGGCTGGACGGTGATCTCCATGCCGCCCCCCTCCTCGGGCGGCATCACGATGGGCCAGCTCCTCAACATCATCGAGCGGTTCGACCTCGGAGCGCTCGGCTGGCACTCGCCGGCCGCGATCCACGTGGCCGTGGAGGCGATGCGCCGCGCGTACGCCGACCGCAACTTCTACCTCGGCGACCCGGACTTCGTGGAGATGCCTTTGGACCGCCTTCTCTCCCAGGCGTACGCCGACTCGCTGGCCGCCGGCATCGACCCGGGACGCGCCTCCCGCTCGGAGGAGTTCAACCGGGTCCCGCTGGAGCCGTCCGAGACCACGCACTTCTCGGTGGTGGACGCCGCCGGCCACGCCGTGGCCGTCACCACGACGCTGAACGGCGGCTTCGGCTCCGGCGTCACGGTGCGCGGTGCGGGCTTCCTGCTGAACAACGAGATGGACGACTTCACGGCCAAGCCGGGAGTGCCGAACCTGTACGGCCTGGTGCAGGGCGAGGCGAACGCGATCGCGCCGGGCAAGCGGATGCTGTCGGCGATGACCCCCACGGTGCTCGTGAACCCGCGGGGCCGCACGGAACTGGTCACCGGCACGCCGGGCGGGTCCACGATCATCACCTCGATCTTCCAGATCGTCACGAACCACGTGGACTTCGGCCTGCCGGTCCGGACGTCCGTGGTCGCCCCGCGCTTCCACCACCAGGGACTGCCGGACGAGATCCGCTACGAGCGGGGCGGGCTGGACGCGGAAACGGTGGAGACCCTGCGCGCGCTGGGCCACGCGGTGCGGGAGCGACCGGGCATGTCCGGCGACGTGGAGTCCATCCACATCGACGCGGCCGGCCTGCGGCGGGGAATGGCGGACCCGCGGCGCGGAGGCGCGGCGCTGGGAACCTGACGGGCGCCCCCGGAACGATGCCGGGGGCGCCTCCGCCCGGGAAGCGACTACGTGCAGGTCGGGGTCAGGACACCTGGCGCCGCACGGTGAGCGGCCCGTCCAGGCGGACGGTCATCATGGAACCCTCGCGCAGGTACGCGTCCACGTCGTTCTGCGTCATCTGGATCCCCGTCCCGGCGGCCGCACCCACCGCGGCCCCGATCAGGGTCCCCTTGCCCCCGCCCCCGATCAGCGTGCCGAGCAGCGCGCCCGCGGCCGCGCCGCCGCCGATCTTCAGGGCCTTGTCGCCCGTGTCGTCACGGCCCTTCGTCTCGATCTGGGCATCCACCAGGTTCAGCGACACGGGGTAGGACTCGCCGTCCACCGTCAGGTCGTCGAACTGCACCTTGAGCACGGCCGTCTGACCCGAGTTGCCCGACTTCTGCGCCTCCGTCACCTCGCCGCGGATCTTCGTGCCGGCGGGCACGACCACGCGGTCCCCGTCGGTGAGCGGCGTCACGGTGGTGACCGTGAACAGGTCGCCCACCGAGGAATTGCGGGTGCTGAGCTCCTGGTCGAGCCGCACCTGGAAGCTCGTGCCGGACGAGACGGTGTACTCGGCGTACCGCGGACCCGCCGGGGCCGGGGCCGGGCGCGGCGCCGGACGGGAGGCCGGCTGCTGCGTGGCCGGCCGCGGGGCCGGGGCGGTCTCCGCCGGCGGCGCGGCCTGCTCGGTCATCCGCTCGTCGATCTTCTGCTGCAGGTCGGCCAGGGTGGCCGAGTCGGCCTGCGAGAGCGCGAGATCGAGCTCCCGGTCCAGCTCGGCCTGCGCGTCACCGCCGTCGCCGCACGCGGCGGGAACGACGGCCAGGAGCAGCGCTCCCGCCAGGGCCATCCGGTGCATCCTCATTCGGACCATGACATCCTCCCCGTGAAGTCCGGTCGGCGGGGGGCGATCCGCCCCGACGGTCGCACGTTCCCCGCCGCTCCAGTATATCAGGTGCTCACTCATCCGGTACACGGGGCCGCCGCGGCGGGTCCCGGCCGGTCCACTCGACCGCGGCGCGGCCCCGCCGCGACGGGACCTCACACGGGGAGTCGGACCACGTGCGCGCCTTCCGGAGCCTGATTCCGTATGCCCGGCCGTACCGCCGCGGCATCGCGCTGGGGCTCCTGCTCGTCGTCGTGGGCAACGTGTTCACGATCCTCGGCCCCCACCTGATCCGGGTGGCCATCGACTCCCTGACGATCGAACTCAGCCGGGAGGCCCTGCTGCGGCACGCCCTGCTGATCGTCGCGGTCGCCGTGGCGGCCGGCGCGGCCCGGTACTGGATGCGCGAGCTGCTGAACGGCATCAGCCGCCGGATCGAGACCGACCTGCGTGACGACCTGTTCGAGCACCTGATGCATCTGCCCCGGCAGTTCTACGACCGCTGGCGGACCGGTGACCTGATGAGCCGCGCCACCAACGACGTCCTGGCCGTCCGCCAGGTCGCGGGCCCGGCGATCATGTACCTCGTGAACACCGCCACCATCTCGGTCTTCGCCCTGATCCTCATGGTGTGGATCAGCCCGCGCCTCACCCTCCTGGCGATGATCCCCATGGCGGTCCTCCCGGTGGCCGTCCTGTGGTTCGGGCGGCGGATCCACGCCCGCTTCGAGCGGATCCAGGAGCAGTTCTCCACGCTGTCCAACTTCGCGCAGGAGAACCTGGCCGGAATGCGGATCGTGAAGGCCTACGCCCGGGAGGAGGACCAGGCGCGGCGCTTCGAGGGGCTGAACCGCACGTATCTGGACCTGAACATGGACCTGGCGCGGGTGTGGGGCGGCTTCTTCCCCTCCCTGCGGCTCCTCGGCGGGCTCGCCGCCGTGATCGTCCTGTGGATCGGGGGCGGGGAGATCGTCGAGGGTCGGATCACGGTGGGCGAATTCGTCGCCTTCGGCTTCTACCTGACCCTGCTGATGTGGCCGATGATCGCGGTCGGCTGGGTCACGAATCTATTCCAGCGCGGTGCCGCGAGCATGCGGCGCATCGACGCCCTGTTCGCCGAGCCCGTGGCGATCGCCGACCCCGCCCGACCCCGCCGCCTCGAGGCCGCGCGCGGCGCCATCGCGTTCGAGGACGTGTGGTTCCGCTATCCGGGCACCGAGCGCTGGGTGCTGGAGGACGTGTCCTTCCGCATCGAGCCGGGGCAGACCGTCGCCGTCGTGGGCGCCACGGCCAGCGGCAAGACCTCCCTGGTGCGTCTCCTGCCGCGGCTGTACGACGTCACCCGGGGCCACGTGCGGCTCGACGGCACGGACGTGCGGGAGCTCGCGCTGCGCGACCTGCGCGCGGCGATCGCCTTCGTGCCGCAGGATCCCTTCCTGTTCAGCGACACGCTGCACGCGAACCTCGCGCCGCCGGATCCCGACGGGACCGCCCCGGACCCCGGGCAGGAAGACCCCCGCCTGTCGGACAGCCTCGAGATCGCCGCCCTCTCCGAGGCCGTGGCCGAGCTGCCGGCGGGCCTGCGGACCCTGCTCGGCGAGCGGGGCATCAACCTGTCGGGCGGGCAGAAACAGCGGGCGACGATCGCCCGGGCCCTGCGGCGCGACGCCCCCGTGCTGATCCTGGACGACGCCCTGTCGGCGGTCGACGCCGTGACGGAGAAGCATATCCTGGGCGGGCTGCGCGACTACATGCGCGGCCGTACCTCGATCGTCGTGTCGCACCGGGTGTCGGCGGTCGCCGCCGCCGACCTCATCCTGGTCCTGGACGAGGGGCGCCTCGCGGAGTCGGGAACCCACGCCGAGCTGCTCGCCCGGGACGGCGTGTACGCGCGGCTGCTGGAACGGCAGCTCCTGGCCGAGGAACTCGAGGCGGGCTGACGACCCGCCCCGTCAGATCCGCTCGAGGATGAACTCGGGGGTGAACCGCGTGAGCCAGGCGGCCATCGCGGTGAAGCGGCCGCTGGCCAGCAGGAGGCCGACCGCCACCAGGAGCGCGCCGCTCGCCTTCTCGACCAAGGGAATCCAGCGCCGGAAGCGGGCGAACGCGCCGAGAAACGAAGACATGGCGAGGGAGCTGGCGAGGAACGGAACGGCGAGTCCGGCCGAGTAGACGCCGAGCAGCACGAGGCCCTCGGTCATCGTCTGCCGGGTGGCCGCGAAGGTCAGGATCCCCCCGAGGATCGGACCGATGCACGGCGACCACCCCGCCCCGAACGTGATCCCCACCAGCACGGAGCCGAGGTAGCCGAGCGGCTTGTCGCGCAGGTGGATCCGCCGCTCCCGCTGCAGGAGGCCGCCGGGCCGCAGGCCCAGCAGGTACAGGCCGAGGAGCACGATCACCGCGCCTCCCACGCGGGCGATCCACACCTGGTACTCGCGCAGCAGGCGCCCCAGCAGGGTCGCCGAGGCCCCGAGGGCGAGGAACACGAGGCTGAACCCCAGGACGAAGAACAGCGAGTGCCGGAACGCGATGCGGCGCGCCCGGCCGGTCCCCTCCCGCAGGTCCTCCACCCCCATGCCGCTCACGAACGAGAGATAGGACGGGACGAGCGGCAGCACGCAGGGAGAGAGGAACGACAGGACGCCCGCCGCGAAGGCGACGGCGACTCCGATCTCGATCCCGTTCACCCCCGCGTACCGTCGCGCGGCACCGCCTCGCGGCAGCGACCGCACCGTCCGACGAGCACGAGGCGGCAGTCCAGCAGTTCGCAGTCCTCGAGGTCCGCCATGCGGGCCAGCCAGTCCCCCACCGGCGGGCCTTCCACGTCCACCACCCGGCCGCAGTCCACGCAGCGCAGGTGGTGGTGGCCGTCCGTGCGGGCATCGTAGCGGGCGGGACCATCGCCGTCGGCGAGCCGGAGGCAGGCGCCGGCGCTCTCGAACGCCTCGAGCGCCTTGTACACGGTGGCGAGGCTGATGTCCGGCACCTGGAGCCGGACCGTCCGGAAGATCTCGTCCGCCGTGGGGTGGGTGCCGAGCGCGCACAGCGCGTCGTACACGGCGGCCCGCTGCTCGGTGAAGCGGTGTCCCGCCCGCCCGAGCGCGGCCCGCACCACGGAGGGGTCGCCGCATGCGGCCGGGCGGCGGAGGGGTCGCGGCTGGGTCTCGTTCACGCGTCCATCACGTCGGGTCTCGGGTCCGGACCGGCTCCGGCGCGCGGAGCCGCGGGCGATCGGCGGCGGAACCTAACCGGCCGCCGCCTCCGGGGCCAACGCGCGGTCCCACGCCTCGGCCCGGCCCTCGATCCGCAGATGGATGGGCTCCATCGCGTCGCCGAGACGGCGTCGGAACCCCTCCACCACGCGTCCCACCCGACCCGAAGGGACGCGGCCGAACTCGGCGAGCGCCGGCCCGGCGGCGGCGTCCCCGTTCCCCTGCGCCGGGACGGCGGCCTCCGCCCGCGGCGTCGCGGCCGTCCCGTTTTCCGTGCACGGTGGAAGCTCCGCCGCGCAGACACGCCGCATGCCGTCGGGCAGGAGCCGGGTCAGCACGACGAACTCCCGCGAGTCCTCCACGGCGGCGAGAGGGGGGAAGACCCACAACTCGGAGATCTCGTCGGGGGGAACACTCCCCGCCAGCGCCCGCAGGCGCCGGGCGAGGTCCGCATCGATGGCGTGGGATCCGTTCATCCCGTTTCCGTTTCGCACCGGGCCTCCTGACACGCGATACGAGGGTACGACGCCGCCGGGACCGGCGGGGGATGGACGGGACGCGTACGAATATGGCCCCGCCGCCGCGCAAGCGACAAGAGGGGGGCCGGAGACCCGGCGGCGGCCGTTCCGCTCACCGGGCGGATCGGATCGCCTCCAGCACGGCCTCCTCCGCCGTGTCGAGGTCGGCCCCGACCAGCGCGCCGGCCGCCTTGGTGTGCCCGCCCCCTCCCAGGGCCCGGGCCACGGCGGCCACGTCCGCCTCCCCGGCCGCCCGCAGCGACACCTTCGTGCGGCCATCGGGCAGGGCGCGCAGCAGGACGGCGATCTCCACCCCCCGCAGGCGCCGGGCGTACTCCACGATCCCCTCCACGTCGTCCCGCGAGGTGCCCGTCTCGGCCAGGTCCTCCGCGCTCACCCGGATCGAGGCCACGGGCAGCTCCGGGTGCACGCGCAGGGTACCGAGCGCCCGCCGCAGCAGGGCCAGGCTCTCGGGCGTGGAGGTCGCGAAGAGCCTTCGGTACATCGTCTCCGGGTCCACGCCGACGCGCAGCAGGCGGGCGACGATCTCGTGGGCCCGCGGGCTCGTGTTCGCGAACCGGAACGAGCCGGTGTCGGTGACGATCGCCACGTACAGGCCCTCCGCCTCGCGGAGCGTCGGGGCCTCCCCCGCCACCGCCAGCAGGTCGAACACCATCTCGCCCGTCGCGCAGGCCGACGGGTCCCGCACCGACAGCTCGCCGAGCGGCGGCGTGACCGGCGGGTGGTGGTCGATCGTCAGGACCTCCCGCGACGCGAAGTACGGCGCCACGGCGCCGAGCCGCCCCGGCTCGGCGGTGTCGAGCACCAGGAAGAAGTCGGCCTCGACCAGTGCCCGCCGGCCCTCTTCGTCGGACGGCGTCCACGCGCCAACCCCGTCCCGCAGGAAGTCGAACACCGCGGGAAACGGCGTCGGGTTCACGATCGTCGGCTGAAGACCGCAGCGCCGCAGCCAGCCCGCGAGGGCCGTCTCGCTGCCCGCGCCATCCCCGTCCGCGTTCACGTGCGTGGCGAGCACCACCCGCAGGCCCGGGGTGAGCCGGGCCGCGATGCGGGCGAGCCCGTCGCGCCGGGACGCCGGCACTTCGAGCGTCATCGTCGTCCTCCCGGCAGGCGTCCGCGAAGCTTGGCCCACGTGGACCCGAGGTGCACGAGCCGGCTCGAGGTCCGCCCCTCTATCGGGGCGCCGCGCAGGGCGGCGCAGAAGTCCTCCGGTCCCGCGAACGGCGCCGTGAGGCAGCAGCCGCGTCCGATCTCCCGCAGGAGATGCGCGTCGCTGCCCGCCCCCGCCGGCAGGCCGCGCGCCTCGGCCCACGCCGCGGCGCGCCGATTGCGGTCCGGCTCGTGCACGCGGGCGTTGAACGCCTCCACCGCGTCGATGCCGTCCGCCACGCCGGCGAGAAACTCCTCCGTCGTGCCGCGGCGCGCGTCGAAGGGGTGCGGGACGTACACGATGCCGCCCTGCGAGCGGATCGCCGCGGCGGTCTCGCGGAAGTCGCGGCGCGGCTCCACCCGCTCGCGCAGGAACAGGCCGATCAGGTCGAGACCCTCGGCGGTGCGGACCTCCTCCCCGACGATCACCAGGTCGGGGGCGATGTCGCGGGCGGCGAACGCGCCCTCGATCTCGTCGTGGTCCGTGACCGCGATCCGGTCGAGCCCCTCGCGCCGCGCCCGCTCTACCACCTCCGCGGGACGCGACAGGCAGTCGTGCGACGCGGACGTGTGCAGGTGGAGGTCCACCCGCCAGCGGACCGGCGGGCCCTCGGCGCGGCGCTCGTACGCCTCGGTCGCGCCGGTCACCGCGTCCCACACCTCCCGCGCGCTCTCCTCCAGCTCCCGCGGACCTTCGTCGTTCCAGATCACGTGGTCCGCCGCCTCCCGCTTCCGTTCCGGCGCCATCTGCGCCCGCTCGATCGCCGCGAACTCCTCCGCCCCCAGCCCGCGCGCCTCGGCCACCCGCGTCCGCCGCACCTCCGGCGGGGCATCCACCACGACCACCACGTCGAACGCGTCCCGCAGTCCCTTCTCGAACAGCAGCGGCACCTCGACGACGGCCACCCGCACGCCCCGCTCCCGCGCCTCCGCGAGACGCGCCGCGCGCCGCCGCTCCACCTCCGGGTGAACGATGGCTTCGAGGCGCGCGCGGGCCTCGGGGTCGGCGAACACGAGCCGGCGCACGGCCGCCCGGTCCAGGCCTCCCTCGGCGCCGACCACGCCGTCGCCGAACGCCGCGCGGACCCGGGCGAGCGCGTCGGAGCCGGGGGCGACGGCCTCGCGGGCCAGCTCGTCGGCATCGATGCGCTCCGCCCCCCAGGCTTCGAACAGCCGGCCCACGGTGCTCTTGCCCGCGCCGAGGCTCCCCGTCAGGCCGACGCGGATCACTCCGGCCGCTTCCCGGCGGTGGCGATCAGGGGCTCGCGCGGCTCCTCCTCCACTCCCAGCGCCACGCAGACGTCCTCGAACAGCGAGGCGACGAGATCCTCCACCTCGGCGGGCCTGAGGTGCCCGGCGGACAGCCGGGCGCCGGCCATCTCGCCGTGCCCGCCCGCCGAGCCGCGCTCCCCGACGACCGCCCGCACCACGTCGCCCGCGTGGGCCCCCTGCTCGTAGGTGCGCAGGCTGAGCAGGACGTCGCTCCCGTACCGTCCGGCCGCGATCACCCACTCGACCCCCTGCACCCGCAGGAACAGGTCCGCCAGCTGCGCCACGATGTCGGGATAGTCGAGCCGGCCGGCCGGGACGCACACCACGCTGCCCCGGCTCCACGCCCGCTCCAGGCCCTCGTGGATCGCCCGGTACAGCCCCCGCGGCACCCGGGCGTGCCGGATGCGCGAGATCGCGCCCGGGTCGGAGCGCGGGTACAGGTAGATGCTGGCGTCCACCTCGGCCTGGGACGTCTCCCGGCCCAGGTCCATCGTCTCCGACTGGATCCCGTAGAACAGCGCCGTCGCGAGCCGGCGGTCCGGCTCGATCCTGGCGGCGCGCAGGAATTCCACCACCATCGAGGCGCAGGCCCCGTACTCGGGCCGCACGTCGGCGAAGGTCGCCGAAGCGCTCTCGGGCCGCACGGGATGGTGATCGACGACGACCGAGGCGATGCGGCCGGCGGGCAGCGAGTTGTTGCCGGCGCGCGGCTGCGTGTCCACGAGGGCCACGGCGGTCGACGGCGTGAGGTTCACGTTCTCGATCCGCTCGAACGGCTGCCCGAGCTCTTCCATGAGGGCGCGGTTCTCCGCGCGGCCGATGATCCCGCCGAACGCGAGCGTCACGGGCAGCCCGGCGACCCGCTCCACGAGAAGCCCGAGTCCCGCCGCCGAGGCGATCGCGTCCGGGTCGGGGTTGTCGTGGGTGAGGACGAGCACCCGCTCCGCCCCCTCCAGGGCCCGCCGGATGGCCGCGAGGCGCGGCAGGGTGTCCGGATCCGGGCGGCGGGGCCGCAGCGGACCGGCATCCACCGCGGCGGCCGCGTTCTCCTCGCCGGCCGGCTCGGGGGCGTCGGGGGCGCTTCCCCCGTCGTCGGCGGCGTCCGGGTTCGCGTTCATCCGTCCGAGCAGTCCCCGTGCGGGTACGGGTGGCGGCAGTTGGGGCAGTGGCCGCCCCGGCAGCCCTGGAGGCGGAGCGGGACCGGCGCGCCGCAGTGCAGGCAGGGCTCGCGGGGCGGTTGCCCGGACGCGCGGCGGGCAGGCCCGGAGGCCGCGGCGGGACCCGCGGAACGGGCAGAGCGCACGGGGGACATCAGGCCCACGTCCCCCCTCCGGCGAGGAAAGGGTTCGAGGCCGCCTCGCGGGCCACCGTGGTGGCGGGCCCGTGACCGGTGTGCAGGATCGTCCCTCCGGGCAGCGTGAGGATGCGC
The DNA here is from genome assembly GCA_032251515.1 of Gemmatimonadota bacterium. Classification (GTDB taxonomy): domain Bacteria; phylum Gemmatimonadota; class Gemmatimonadetes; order Palauibacterales; family Palauibacteraceae; genus Carthagonibacter. The sequence continues at coordinate 17,696 of JAVVDU010000022.1, read as the reverse complement.
TCACGGATCGAGGCGAGGAGAGCGCGCGCATCGCCGCCCGGCAGGTCCGTGCGGCCGATCGAGCCGGCGAACACGCAGTCGCCGACGAACGCGAGCCCCTCCCCGGCGAGGACCACTCCTCCCGGCGAATGGCCTGGCGCGTGACGCACCTCCAGCGCGAGATCGCCGAACGCGAGGCGCTGTCCGTCGCGGAGCTCCCGGTCCGGGGCGGGCTGCGGGTCCAGGCGGAGCCCGAACATCGCGGCGTGCTGCGGGGCGGCCTCGTAGATGGGGAGATCGTCCGGGTGCAGGTACACCGGGATGCCGAAGCGGTCCACCAATGCGCCCACGCCCCCGATGTGGTCGAGATGGGCGTGCGTGAGGAGGATCGCCGCCGGTTCCATGTCCCACGCCGCGATCCGCGCCGCGATCCGCTCCGGCTCGGCGCCCGGGTCCACGATCACGACGGCGCCCCCGGCCGCGTCCCGGACGAGGTGGCAGTTCGACTGGAAGGCGCCGACCGACAGCGTCGTGACCTCCGGCGGGGCGGAGCTCTCCGGGGGCGTCAGACCGAGAACGAGGTGCCGCAGCCGCAGGAGCCGGTGGCGTTCGGATTCTCGAACGTGAAGCCCGACCCCTTGAAGCTGCTGTGGTACCCGATCCGGATGCCCGCCAGGTACTGGGCGCTGAACGGGTCCAGGAGGATCCGGATCCCCTCCGACTCCAGCACGAGGTCATCCCCGGCCGGAGCCTCCTCGTCGACCTCGAGGCCGTACTCGAAGCCCGAGCACCCCCCCGGCAGCACGCTGACCCGCAGGGCCGCCTCATCGGGCCCCAGGCCCTCGGCCTCGAAGAACTTCCGCACCTGCACGGCGGCCTCGGGCGACAGGGTCACCCGCGACTCCGCCGTGTCCATCGTCTTCGTCTCTTCCATGCGCCGCATCTCCCTCCGTACCCGCCCCGCTATAACCGGCGACCCGGCCCGAGTTCCTGCCATCCCGGCGGTCCGGGTCAGGCGCCGGCCGTCTCCGGTCGCGCGTCCGGCGCCGCGGGCGCGCCGTGCGCCAGCCACCGCTCGGCCTCCAGGGCCGCCATGCAGCCCGTGCCGGCCGCCGTCACCGCCTGCCGGTAGAAGTCGTCCATCACGTCGCCCGCCGCGAACACGCCGGGGACCGACGTGGCCGTCCGCCAGCTGGTCGGCGTGCGGACGTACCCGTTCTCCTTCAGCTCGACCTGCCCTGCGAGAAAGCCGCTGTTCGGATCGTGACCGATCGCGATGAACAGCCCTCCCACCTCGAGCTCGCACTCCTCGTCGGTGGTCACGTCCCGCAGCCGGAGCCGCTCGACCACCTCGTCGCCGACCACCTCGGTGACCACCGTGTTCCACAGGAAGCGGATCTTGGGGTTCTCGAACGCCCGCTCCTGCATGATGCGCGAGGCCCGGAGCTCGTCGCGCCGGTGGATGAGCACCACCTCGCGAGCGAACTTCGTCATGTACAGGGCGTCCTCCACGGCGCTGTCGCCGCCGCCGACCACGGCGATCACCCGGTCCCGGAAGTGGGGCAGCGCCCCGTCGCACACGGCGCAGGCCGACACGCCCCCGCCGGACTGGGCCAGCCGCTCCTCGCCCGGCACCTCGAGCCAGCGCGCGTTCGCCCCGGTGGCGAGGATCACGGCGTCCGTGTCGATGCGCGTCCCCGAGCCGGTGACCAGGCGGAGCGGGCGAACCGAGAAGTCCACCTGCACGACGTCCTCCATCTCCGACCGGGTGCCGAAGCGGAGGGCCTGCTTCTTGAAGTCCTCCATCATCGCCTGGCCCGTCACGCCCTCCGGGAATCCCGGGTAGTTCTCGACCTCCGTGGTGAACATCAGCTGGCCGCCGGGCACCATGGTCCGGTGGAACGAGCCCTCCAGCACGAGCGGACGCAGCTCCGCCCGCGCGGCGTAGATGGCGGCCGTCCAGGCCGCCGGGCCCGAGCCCACGATGACCAGCGTCTCCCGCTTCTCTTCTTCCGACATGCCGCTTCCTCTCGCGTGGTTGCGGTCCAGGTTCTCCGCTCAGTCGGAGCGCGTCGCCACCCGCTCGCGCAGCCGTTGCATCCAGGCGGCGGGGACCCGCTCGCTGCCCGGCTCGGCGCGTCCCGTATCCGGCCCGTGCCAGTCCGAACCGCCCGTGGCGAGCAGGCCCGCCTCGCGGACCAGCCGCCCGAGCCGCGCCCGCACGGCGGGCGGGTTGGCCGGGTGCAGCACCTCCACCCCGTCCAGCCCGTCCGCGACCCAGCGCCGGATGTCGGCCTCCCCGAACTCGCGGCCCGGGTGCGCGAGCACGGCCACCCCTCCCGCCTCGTGCAGCAGCGCGAACGCCTCGGCGGGCGGCGACGGCCGCTTCTCCACGAACGCGGGCCGGCCGCGCGCCAGCCAGCGCCGGAACACCTCCTCCACGCCGCCCGCGAGCCCCTCGCGGACCAGCGCCCGGGCCAGGTGCGCCCGGGTGGGAACGCCGCCCACCGCCTCGCGCATCACGGCGTCCATCTCCAGCGGCACTCCGAGCCCGCGCAGCCGCTCCGTCATCGCCTCGGCCCGCCCCATCCGGTCACTGCGGAACGTGGCGAAGAACGCGCGGAGCTTCGGGTGCGAGGGATCGAACCCGTATCCGAGCACGTGCACCGAGCGTCCCGGCTCGTTCGCCGACAGCTCGGCGCCGGGCAGGAACGCCAGCCCGAGGCGCTCCGCTTCCTCCGCGGCCTCGTCCAGCCCCGCCACCGTGTCGTGGTCGGTGAGCGAGAACCCGCTCAGGCCGGCCGCCGCCACGGCGCGCGCCACGACCGCGGGAGGCGTCGTGCCGTCCGAGGCGAGGGAATGGAGGTGGAGGTCGACCCGGCTCAACCGGCCGGAGCGCCCATCGACGTCGAACGGGCGAACAGCTCGCGCAGCTCTTCGGTTCCGAGCCCGTCGATGTCGTCTTCCCCGTCCAGGCGGCCGGGCGGCAGCTCGACGACGCGGTACGGGCGCTGGTCGTTGCTCCGGCAGAAGAAGAGCAGCAGGCGGCCGCCGCCGGGCCCGGGCTCTGCGCCCACCCGCGGCAACCAGGTATCTCCGTCCACCTTCAGGATCTTCGGCATGCGCTCCTTCACTTCCGCTCCTCGGACGCGCTCCCGGGCCTCCCGGGCGCGTCGGCCTCCACGAGCACGGCCTCGGCGAGCGCGGGGGCCAGCCGGCGGCGGCGGCCGCCGACCTCCACTCGGAGATCGCCCCCCCGCTCCCTGCCTTCCACCCGCACTCTCTCGCCGAGCAAGAAACCGCTCGACCCGAGGATGCGCAAGCGCTCCGGGCTCTCGTCCTCGACCTCCCGGATCACCCCGGCCGCCCCGTCGTCCAGCTCGGAGAGGCGCCGGTGCTCGGGGCGGTCCATCGACCCGTCCGGCCCGGGAATCGGAGCGCCGTGCGGGTCGGTCCGCGGATCGCCGAGGGCACGGGCCATCCGCTCCACGAGGTCCTCGGACGCGGCGTGCTCGAGGCGCTCCGCCTCGGCGTGGACGCCGTCCCACGTGTACGCGAGCCGCTCGATCAGGTAGGTCTCGATGACGCGGTGCCGGCGGATGATGCGCAGCGCCGTCCGCTCCCCCGCCTTCGAGAGCTCCACCCCCCGGTACGGCGCGTGGTGTACGAGCCCCCTGCCGGCGAGCGCCTTGATCATCCCGGTGACGGAGGCGGCGGAGCGGCCGAGCTCCGCCGCGAGGGCGTTCGTGGGAACCGGCCGCCGCTCCTCCTGCAGCTTCCAGATCGCCTTCAGGTAGTCCTCGACCGCCCGGCTGGGTGACGGACGCCCGCGCCCGGCGGACGTCCCTCCTCCGTCGGCGGCGCGGTGGTCCGGCACGATCCGGCGCCGGTCAGCCGGGCAGGAACCCGGCGTCGGGCTCGAGCCGGACGAGGAACCCGGCGATGAGCTCCGCCGCCTTCTCCACGTCCTCGAGGCTCACGATCTGGTTGGGGCTGTGCATGTAGCGGTCGGGGACGCTCACGAGCCCCGTCGCGACGCCCGCGCGCGACATCCGGACCGCGTCGGCATCGGTGCCCGTCATGGAGGGGAGCGCCTGGAGCTGGACGTCGATCCCGGTCGCCTCGGCGGCCTCCACGAGACGGCGGAGGACGACGGGGTTCAGCGCCGCCCCACGGGACAGGACGGGACCGCCCCCCAGCTTCACGTCGCCGTGCTCCTTGCGGTCCACCGTGGGATGGTCGGTGGCGTGAGTCACGTCCACCACGATGCCCACGTCGGGACGTACGCCGTATGCCCCGGTGCGCGCACCGCCGCCGGCGATGTAGCCGATCTCCTCCTGCACCGTGGCCACCGCCACCACCCGGGCCCGGCAGTCTCCCGCGGCGGCCAGGCGCAGCGCCTCCAGCACCACGGCCGCCCCCACCCGGTCGTCGATGGACCGGGCCGCGAGAAGGCCGTTCGCCAGCTCCAGCGTGTCGGAGCGGATCACCGCGACGTCGCCGACCGCCACCCGGGCGCGCGCCTCGTCGCCGGACGCCGCGCCGATGTCGATCCACAGCTCCTTCAGCTTCACGGCCTTGTCGCCGTCTTCCCGACGGATCAGGTGGATCGCCTTGCGGCCGACCACGCCCGTGACCGGACCCTCACGGGCGAGAATGTCCACCCGCTGTCCCACGAGCACCTGGGGATCCCATCCACCGACCCCCTGCACCCAGAGGAAGCCGTCATCGTCGATGTAGTGGACGATCAGCCCGATCTCGTCGATGTGGCCCGCCAGCATGACCACGGGAGCGCCGTCGGGGCGGATCTCGGCGAAGCTGTTTCCGTGCACGTCGCTCCAGACCCGGTCGGCGAACCGTTCCGCCTCGTCCCGCCAGGCGGCGGCGGCCGCGGTCTCGAATCCCGACGGGCCGGGAGCGTCCAGAAGGCGCCTGAGAGTGTCTCGCATGACAACCCGTTTCGCTGTCTTCGAGGTGTCCGCGCCCTTCACGGGCGTCGGGGAATCCCGGCCGTGCGCGCCGCGCGGAGACGGGGCGCTCGCCGGGAACGGGGCGATGTCGGGGCCGGAGGTTCAGGCTAGCAGGGGCCGCGGGATCCTGCAACGCCGGAGCGGCGTTCAGCCGGACTCCCGCTCGAGGATCCGCCGGATGCGGTCGCGCAGCTCGGGGCTGGAGCGCGGCGTCCCGCCGACGTCCCGCACGTAGTCGAGGAACATCCGCTCGAAGTCGAAGTGGGGATAGCAGCAGCGGCACTGCGCGAGGTGGCGCCGGACGATGTCCGTGCGCTCCGGCTCGAGCTCGCCGTCCAGGTACTCGTAGACGAGCGCGAGCGCCTCCTCGCAGGTCGTCTCGTCGGTCGGCTTCCTGCCCCCCCCTCCAGACCCCCGCTTGTCGCTCATCCCAGGTATCCCATTTCCACGGCGTGCCGGTACAGCCGTCCCTGGAGCCGCCTGCGGGCCCGGAACAGCCGGGACTTCACGGTGCCGACGGGGATTTCGAGCGTCTCGGCGATCTCCTGGTATCCGAGGCCTTCGATGTCCGCCAGCACCACGGGAACACGGAACTCGTCCGGCAGTTCCTCGATCGCCCGGGCGATCTCTTCCCCCACGATCCGGTCCAGCACCAGGCCCTCCGGGTCCGCGTGGAACAGGTCGTCGTCGGTCGCCCGTTCGGCGATCTCGTCGAATTCCACGTCCGACCCCCGCGAGCGGCCGCGGCGGAACTGGTTGATGAAGGTGTTGCGGAGGATCGTCATCAGCCACGCGCGGCAGTTCGTCCCGGCCTCGAAGCTCTTCCACGAGCGCCATGCCTTGAGGAACGCCTCCTGGACGAGATCCTCCGATCGCGCCTCGTCCCCGCCGGTGAAGCGCAGGGCGAGGCCCAGGAGGGCGTCGAGGTGTGGCAGCGCCTCCCGCTCGAACTCGGGAAGCCGGGAATCCGGCGTGTCGGGCATGGGACCTCGCTGGATTCGGGACCATCCGCCGTTCCGTCGCGGCGGCGTCGCCGTGCGGGACCGGATTCACGGTAGGAGCCGCCCCCCCCCGGAGGCAAGGTCGGCTTCCCTCCGCGTCCGCGGCCGCCCCACCGCCGGGACGCGGCCGCCCTGCCGCCGGAACGACGCCCGGCGGCCGCCGTATCATCCCGGGTGTCGCGCGGCGCCCGCAGGTTCGTGCCGCGCCCTGCTCCCGCTGAGAGAGGCCGTTCCCGTGCCACAGACCGAGCCAGCTCCAACTCCGCGCCGCCGCCGGCTGCTCCTCTGGCTCGCCGCGGCCGTCGCCGTCCTCGTCGTCCTGGGCGTCGGAACGGCCGTGCTGGCGCGCACCGTTCTCGACCCGGCCGCCCTGGCGGACCGCATCGAGCCGCGCCTCGCCGAGGCCCTGAACCGGCCCGTGGAGGTCCGGGGAGCCCGTGTTCGCCTGTGGCCGCGGCCCGCCCTGGAGCTGACGGGACTCCGCGTGGAGAACGTCGGCCGGTTCGCCGGCTCGCCCCTCGCCACCGTGGACGCCGTGCGCCTCCGGCCGCGGCTGCTGCCCCTCCTGCGCCGCGAGGTGGTGGTGGACCGGATCGGGATCCACTCCCCGCGGCTCCTCGTCGTGGCGGCCGAGGACGGGACCACGAACCTTCGCGACTTCGGCGCCCGGACGCGGGACGGCTCCGGCGAGGGGGACGACGGCCCGGCGGCGGACGCGGACGACGGGGCCTTCGCGATCGCGCTGCGGTCGGTCGTGCTGGAGGATGGACGCTTCGGCTACGTGGACCGGGCGCGGGGCCGCTCCGTGCGTGCCGACGGGCTCGAGGCCCGGGCCCGGCTCGGCCGCGCGGGAGACGGCGCCTGGGACACGGAGGGACACGCGACGGCGGACAGCTTCGGCGCCGTCTTCCCGGACCTCCTGCCCGGGTCCCCCGGCGCCGCGGACGTCCGTTTCGAGTGGGATGGGCACGCGCCGGCCGGGTTCGCGTCGCTCGAGATCCGCCGCGGGGCGCTCCTCGCGGGACCGGTGCGGGCCGCCGTCGCGGGCCGGATCGACTCCCTCGCGTCGCCCGCCCGCCGGATCGACCTCTCCCTGGCGGCGGAAGGGCTGCCGCTCGCCGACCTCGCGCGGGCCGGCGGCCGCGATTCCGACCTGCGGGCCGGCGGGACGCTCGACCTCACGCTGCGAGTGCTGGGGACGGTGGGTCCGGACGCGCGGCCCGACGTCTCCGGGCGGGCGATCCTGAAGGGCGCGGAGCTCGCGGTGGGCAGCGCGCCGCCGCTCCTGTCGGGCGTCGATGCCGACATCCGGCTGGCGGACGGATCGGCGGCCGTGCAGGCGGCCGGCCGGCTGGCGGACGGCGAGGCGGCCGCGGAGGGAACGATCCGGGTCGATTCCCTGCTGCCGCTCGACCTGCGCGTGCGGGCGGAGTTCGGACTCGCCGCGCTCGTGGCGGCGCTCCCCGCTCCCGCCCGCGGGGCCCCGCCCCGTCCGGATGCGCGGGGCCGGGTGGAGCTCGACGCCCGCCTCACCGGCCCCGGCGCGGATCCCACCGCGTTACGGGCCAACGGCACGGCCACGCTCGCCGACGTCGCGGTGCCGCTGCGGTCGCTCACCGTGCCGGTCCGCGTGCCCGCCGCGACCCTGCGCCTGGCGGGCCGCGAGGCGTCGTGGCGGGACCTGCGGATCGAGCTCGGCCCCAGCGCCGCCTGGTCGTCCGGCGCGCTGCGGCTGCCCGCCGGATCCGCCGGTTCCGGCGATGCCGGCCCCCGGCGCCCCGTGGTGGAGATGGACGTCCGGTCGCGCCGGCTCGACCTGGCCGCGATCCGCCCCCCGCCGCCCGAGTCGGAGGCGGGCTGGGGCCGGCTCGCCTTCGCCTCGCTCGGTGACCGTCGGATCGGATCGCGCACGCCCCGCGAGGTCGCGGCGGGCCGGGACATGCGGCGGCCCGGGGCGCCGCCGGTGCGGGGAACGGTGGCGCTGCAGCTCGACACGCTGCTCACGGCGACCGACACGCTGACCGAGGTGACCGGCACCCTGCGGCTGCAGGAGGACCGGATCGAGGTGGAGGACCTGCGCTTCGCGGCATGGGGCGGGCGCGGCGAGGCCGCCGGCTCCCTCGCCGTGGACGAAGGCGCCGTGCAGCCGTTCGGGCTCCGCCTGTCGCTCTCCGGAGTGCGGGCCGAGCGGTGGCTCGGCCGCCATACGCCGCTCGGCCAGGTCGTGCAGGGAGCGCTGCGTCTCGAGCTGGAGCTCGCGGGCGGGCTCGACACGCTGCTGCTGCCCGCGGAGGCCTCCCTGGCGGGCGTCGGCACCGCGGAGATCCGGGAGGGGAGAATCGGCCCGAACCCGCTGCTCGAAGGGCTGCGGTCCTTCCTCGCCCTGCCCGAGGGGACGGGCACGCGGATCCGCGACTGGGTGTCGCCGTTCCGGATCGAGCACGACCGGCTCGTCCTGTCGGATGCCCGGCTCCGCCTGCAGGGGTTCGAGGCGGACCTCGCCGGCGCCGTGGGTTTCGGGGGCGAGCTCGATCTCGGCGTCCTGCTGCGACCGGACGAAGTGGTGGGACGCGGCCTCGCCGCCGGCGGTGGTGGCGCGGCCCTGCCCGCCGGCCTCCGCGAGGCGCTGGGCGGCGGGGTGCCGGTGGAGCTCGGCCTGCGGATCGGCGGGCGCCTGGGCGCCCCCTCCCTGTCGCTCGACCCCGCCGCGTCCACCGCGGGCATCGAGCGGCGGGCGCAGGAAGCGGTCCGCCGGGGCCTCGAGGGAGCCCTGGAGCGGGCCCTCGAAGGGGCGGCCGGCGGGGCCGCCCGCGCGCCCGGCGACACGACGGCG
>JAVVDU010000022.1:0-8813 GCA_032251515.1 Gemmatimonadota bacterium | reverse complement strand
GGCCCTCGAAGGGGCGGCCGGCGGGGCCGCCCGCGCGCCCGGCGACACGACGGCGGCCGGCGGGGCCGCCCGCGCGCCCGGCGACACGACGGCGGCCGGCGGAGCCGGAGACACCGCCGCCGCGACCCCACCACCGGCCGATCCGGCGGGGGAGCTCGAGCGACGCGGGCTCGACCTGCTGCGTCGGCTCGGCGGGGCGGCGGCCGACGATCGGACGGGCGCCGCGGCAGCGGGCGACGGGGCGGCGGCCGACTCCGCCGCTCCGGGGGGCGCCCGGCCCCCGGAGCGCTGAGCCGCCGGTGGCGGACGGGCGACGTATCGCGCTGGCCGGGCCGGCGCTCGCCGCCGGGGCCGCCCTGTTGGTCGCGGCCGTCCTGCTGGCCGGTCTCGCCGGCTGCGTCTCAGGGCGCGTCCTCGCCGGCTACCCCGGCTATCCGTTCGTGCGCTTCGACGTGCCGGCCGACGCGGACGGCACGTTCTTCGCCCTGCAGCCCGTCCTCGCGGCGGAGGGCTTCCCCCTCGACTTCACGAGCCGCGCGGATGGCCTGGTTGTCACGCGGAACGGCACCCTCGCCGGGCGGCCTGCGTTCCTGAACGTGGTCGTGGGAGAGGGCGCTGGAGCGGATGCGTCCGTGTGGGTGGCCGCCTGGGAGAGCCGGCCGGCGGGCGCGCGCCGCATCGATCCCCTGCAGGAAGAGGCCTGGGCGGACCTGGCGGCGCTGGCGGCGCGGCTCAGCGCCGCCGTCGGAGGCGGCGCGCCGCACGGCCCGGCGAGCTCGCCGGGCGGCTGAGAAGGGCCGGAGCCCCTCGCTTCAGCGGAGGATGCCGCCGCCGTGGCCCGGCGGGCAGTACCCGCCGCTCACGACCACGCCGCCTCCGCCCCGCACGGCCGCGAGCCCGGCGAGGACCGACACGGGCCGGTCATCGATCGGCCGGAAGCCCTGCGGGGAGGCGCGGCCCTCCACCAGGAAGTCGGAGACGCGGGAGTAGGCCGACACGACGTCTTCCTCCTCCTCCGGGAGCTCGAGCGCCTCGAGGAAGCGCACGGGCTGCACCGCCAGCGCGGACGACACCGCTCCCGCCGAAGCGAGGCGAGCCAGCGGCACGGCCTCGGCGCGCGGGGCCGCGGCGGATCGCGCGCCGGCGGCGGCCACGCGGGCCGATTCGCGGATCTCCACCACCTCCAGCGGCCGGTCCGCGATCTCCTCCGAGGCGTCGGGGGCCAGCGGCACGACGACGAGGGCCCGCCCGGTCTCCGCCGCGGGAACGTTCACGTCGAGCCGCAACCAGCCGAACAGGGCCACGTGCAGCGCGACCGAGAGGATCACCCCGAGCGCCACGGCCCGCTGCCACGTCCGGTCCCTGCCTCTCGACTCCGTCATCCCATCGCTCCCTCGCTCGAGCCGCGTCGGCCGGCGTCCGGCCCTTGCACATCCTTGGAACCCCTCGCGGCCTCAGGGGGTTCCGGCACCCCCGGCATCCCGGTCGGCCCCCGGCCGTGCGTCCAGCAGGATCTTGCCCACGCTCTGGCGGCTCTGCAGCCGTCGGTGCGCCCCGGCCGCGCGCTCGAGCGGCCAGGCGCCGTCCACCTGCGGCCGGACCGTCCCGGCCGCCGCCATCTCGAGCAGGGTCTCGAGCGCCGGGCGCAGGAGGCGCGTCTCGTTCCACAGGCGTCCCAGGTTCACCCCCGCCACGGAGCGGTTGTCGTTCATCAGCGACACGGGGTGGAAGCGGGGCATGCGCAGCAGGGAGGCGAGGGCCGCGAGGGGCCGGCGCTTCTCGCCCGGCGCCATCGACGAGACCCCGAAGCAGTACAGACGCCCGCCCGGCGCGAGGAGCCGGTAGCTGTGCCGGAACGAGGCGCCCCCGATCGGATCGAGCGCGATGTCCACGCCGCGCTCCCTCGTCAGCGCCCGGACGCGCCCCGGCCAGTCGGCGGCGCGGCCGTCCACCGGCTCCACGCCCATCTCCCGCAGGCGGTCGTGCTTGCCGGGCGAGGCCGTCCCGATCACCCGGGCGCCCGCGGCCCGGGCGAGCTGCACGGCGGCGATGCCCACGCCGCCCGCCGCACCGTGCACGAGGACGGTGTCGCCCTCCCGCACCACGCCCATGCCGTGCAGCATCATCCAGGCGGTCAGGTAGTTCACCGGGAGCGCCGCCGCCGCGTCGTCGGACACGCCGTCCGGAATCGGGAACACGAGATCCGGTTTCAGGCAGACGACGTCCGCGTAGCCGCCGAACGGGGTCGTCGCGGCCACCCGCCGCCCCTCCCAGGACGGGTCCACCCCCTCGCCCGTCGCGTCCACCCGGCCCGCCACCTCGTATCCCGGCACGAACGGCGGGTCCGGCGCGTCGGGATAGAGGCCGAGCCGCGCCATCACGTCCGCGAAGTTCACCCCGGCGAACGCGACCCGCACCCGCACCTGCCCCGGCCCCGGCAGCGGGTCCGGCTCCTCCCGCATCTCGAGGATCTCCGGTTCGCCGCGTCCCGGTATCCACACTCGCCGCATGCGTCCTCCCTCCCCGGATGGGGTGCCGGCCGCCGGCGGTCCGGGCCGCATGATTGCGGCGCCGGTGCCGGCGGATGTACCAATGTAAACAGAATGTGCGGACGATTCACGCTGGCCACGCCGGCCGCCGAGTGGGCGGCCCTGTTCGAGCTCGGCGACGTGCCCGAGTTCGCGCCCCGCTGGAACATCGCGCCGACCCAGGACGTGGCGGCCGTGCGCGTCGTGCCACGGGCGGACGGCGGGGCGGACCCGGCGGAGCGGGAGGTGGCCCGCCTGCGCTGGGGCCTCGTGCCGCACTGGGCGAAGGAGGTCGATCCGCTGGGGCGGGCGCTGATCAACGCGCGCTCCGAGACGGCGGCGGAGAAGCCCTCCTTCCGCGATCCGTTCCGCGCCCGGCGCTGCCTCGTCGTGGCGGACGGGTTCTACGAGTGGGGACCGGGGACGGGCGGCCGGAAGCAGCCGTACTGGATCGGGCTGGCGGGCGGCGGGCCGTTCGGCTTCGCCGGTCTGTGGGACCGCTGGGAGGTAGAGCCGGGCACCGTCCTGGAGACCTGCGCCATCCTCACCACCGGCGCCAACGAGGCCCTGCGTCCGCTGCACGACCGGATGCCCGTGATCCTGCCGCCGGCGGAGCACCGTACGTGGCTCGACCCTGCCGCGGAGACGGGGGTACTCGAGGAGGCGCTCCGGCCGCTGCCGCCGGACGCCGTGACGTTCCACCCCGTCTCGACGCGGGTGAACCACGTGGGAAACGACGACCCGGAGTGCGCCGCGCCGCTGCGGACGCAGAGAGAGCTGTTCCGTTGAGACGCGCCCGACCCGGGGCTCCGGGTCGCGGGTGCCGGGAGGAGACCGTGACCCAGCCGCACCCCGCGCCGCCGCGGGAGACGGACGTGCTGCCGCTCGCCCGCCGCAATCCGGGCACGCCGCTCGACCTCGAGTGGGTGGCCGCGGCCCGCGCGAACCGGAGCGCGCTGGAGCGGCGCGCCGCGCAGATCCCGGGGCGCCGCTCGGTGAAGAAGCGCTGGCAGGCCGCGTGGTATCTCCGCGCCATCACCTGCATCGACCTCACGACGCTGGCGGGCGACGACACGCCGGGCCGGGTGCGCCGCCTGTGCGCCAAGGCCGCCCGGCCCGTCCGGCCCGACCTCCTCGAGGCCCTGGGCGCCGGCGACCTGCCCGTGCGGACGGCGAGCGTCTGCGTGTACCACGCGTTCGTCGAGGAGGCGCTGCGGGCGCTGGAGGGCACGGGGGTGCCCGTGTGCGCCGTGGCGGCCGGCTTTCCGCACGGCCTGTCCCCGATGTCCGCCCGCCTGGCGGAAATCGAGGCGTCCGTGGCGGCGGGCGCCTCCGAGATCGACATCGTGATCACCCGGGCCCACGTGCTGACCGGGAACTGGCGCGCCCTGTACGACGAGGTGCACGCCTTCCGGGAGGCGTGCGGCGAGGCACACCTGAAGACGATCCTGGCCACCGGCGAGCTCGCCACCCTGCGCAACGTCGCCCGGGCGAGCCTCGTGTGCATGATGGCCGGGGCAGACTTCATCAAGACCTCCACGGGCAAGGAGGGCGTCAACGCCACGCTGCCGGTGGGACTCGTGATGGCGCGGGCGATCCGCGACTACCGGGAGCGCACGGGACACGCCGTAGGCCTCAAGCCGGCGGGCGGGATCCGGGCCGCGAAGGAGACCCTCGTCTGGCTGGCGATGATGCGCGACGAGCTGGGCGTCGCCTGGACGCGCCCCGCCCTGTTCCGGTTCGGCGCGAGCTCCCTGCTCGCCGACCTGGAGCGGCAGCTCGAGCACCTGGCGACGGGGCGCTACTCGGCCGCCCACCGGCACCCGATGGCATGAGAGGCCGGCTGGCGGGCCTCGCGGCGGCGGTGGCGATCGCCGCCCTGCTTCCCGGACCGGCCTCGGCCGGGCCGCGGCAGCAGTCCGCCGGCGTGCCCTCCTTCGTGGTCAGGGCGCTCGAGCCGTTCCGGGTTCCCCCGTACGGGGAGAAGGCGCTCCGCCTCATCGCGCGGTGGGACGCCGAAGGGACCCTGCGCACGGCCCGCGATTCTCTGCTCGCGGCCCGGGTCCTGGTACGGGGATCGCGGTTCGACGAGGCGCTGTCCTGGTTGCCGGCTCCCGCCCCGGGCGCGAAGGGCGCCCGGGGCCTCGACCTCCTCCTGCGCCTCGAGCGGGCCCGGATCCTCCTGGCCCGCGAGGGAGGACGCCGCGCCGAGCCGGGGGCGCCTCCCGCGCCTCCCTGGACGCTGCCGGGCGCCCGGGACTTCCTCGTCGCCTGCGAGGCGGCGGCCGGCGAGACGGCCCGCGAGCTGTGGATCGACCTGCGCGCCCTGTTCACGCCGGACGAGGCGGACGCGTGGCAGGAGGCGACCTCCCCGGCCGGGAGGTGCGAGGTGGCCCGCGGCGCGCTGGACGAGCGGGCCATCCGCTCCGCCACGACCCCGGACGAGCGGCTCGCCATGCACTACCACCGACTGGGCGAGGCCCGCGAGCGGTACTGGATCTCCCGGCCCCGCTGGTTCAAGACGGCGTCGGTGTGGAGGGGACGCCCTGACAGCCTCGAGGTGGACGACCGCGGCCTGCTGTGGATCCGGCTGGGCGAGCCGGACGACGTCGTCTTCACCACGCGGGAGCCGGCCGACGATCGCCCGGGGATCGGGGAGGACTGGGTCTACGAGCGCGCGGAGGGCACGTGGCTCTTCCACCTCGAGCCCTGCGACCTGAAGGAAGGCGAGCCCTGCTTCCCGCGCAGCGGATACCGGCTCGTCGAGTCGTTCGGCCCGCTCGCCGCGCCCGGGTCCGACTTCCACCAGCGCTACGTGACTCGGCTCGCGCTCGATCCGCTACCCCTGCGGCAGCTCGCCTTCGCGCGCGGCGCGGCGGATACTCTCGACGCGATGTTCAACGCGCTCGAGACGCGGGCACGGCTCCGGCAGGCGCAGATGCTCGCCCGCGAGCTGCACGAGCGGGCGATCACGGAGGTGCCCGACGTGCCCGACCTGCGGCCGGACGTGGACCTCGCGTTCCAGGCCCTGCGCTTCTGGAATCCCGCGGAAGGCCGCGCGACCGTGTGGTTCGTCGCCACGGCGCGGGCCGGCGACCTGGAGGCGGAGCCGGACCGGACGGAGAGCGGAGAGGAGCGTGCGGTCGCGGTGCGCCTCGCCCTGGGAGGTCCGGACGGGCCCGTCCTGCGGTCCAGCGCGCGACGTATCGCGGCGGACCGGCCGCTCCCCGAAGCGGCGGGCCTGGACGTCCGGCTGGCCGCGACCCTGGCGCCGGGGCGGGTCCCCTTCACCTTCGCGCTGCGCGACGCGCACGCCGGCGCCCCGGCGGGGAACTGGGTGCAGGACACGCTGGACGTGCCCGACCACGGAGGCCCTGAGTCCCGTCCCCTGCCGGCCCTCAGCGACCTCGCCGTCGCGCCGGACTCCGGCGGATCCTGGACGCGCGACGGCCGCGTGTACCTGCCGGTCTCCGCTGCCCACGTGACGGGGCCGGGCGGGGCCCTCCACGTGTACTTCGAGGCCTACGGGATCCGCACGGGGGGCGACTACGAAGTGGAGGTCCGGCTCGTGCCCGCGGACGAGGCGGACCGGATCTGGCGCCTCGACCGCGAGGCCCTGGCGTACCGCGTGGAGTTCGAGTCGCGCATGCCGGAGGGCGGGGACCGGATCGGAACACACCACCTGCGGCTCGATCTCGGCGGCACCCCGCCCGGCGTCTATCTTCTCGGCGTGCGGATCACTGACGCCCTGACCCGCCGGCCCAGCCTGCCGGCGGTCACGCCGATCACCGTGCGGGAGCGCGACTGACCCCGGAAACGGACGACGATGAGCGAGATCACTGAACTGTTCGAGACGCTCGACTACGGACCCGCCCCCGAGGCCGCCGGCCCGGTGGAGGAGTGGCTGGACCGGCACGGGCGGCGGTTCGCCCACTGGGTGGGCGGAGCATGGCGGGACCCGGCCGACGGCGAGCGGTTCGAGACCGCGAACCCGGCCTCCGGGGCCCCTCTCGCGGAGGTCGCCCAGGGCGCCGGGCCGGACGTCGACGCCGCGGTGGCGGCGGCGCGGGAGGCGTGGCCGGCCTGGCGCGACCTCTCCGGCCACGCGCGGGCCCGCCACCTGTACGCGATCGCCCGGCGCCTGCAGCGGGACGCGCGCTTCTTCTCGGTGCTCGAGACCATGGACAACGGCAAGCCGATCCGCGAGGCGCGCGACATCGACATCCCGCTCGTGGCCCGGCACTTCTATCACCACGCCGGCTGGGCGCAACTCCGGGAGTCGGAGATGCCCGGCCAGGTCCCGCTGGGCGTGGTGGGACAGATCATCCCCTGGAACTTCCCGCTCCTGATGCTCGCCTGGAAGGTCGCGCCGGCGCTCGCGGCCGGGAACACCGTGGTCCTCAAGCCGGCGGAGTTCACCTCGCTCTCCGCCCTCGCGTTCGCCGAACTCACGAAGGCCGTGGGCCTGCCCGACGGCGTGTTCAACGTGGTGACGGGGGACGGCCGCACGGGCGCCGCCCTGGCCTCCCACCCGGACGTGGACAAGATCGCCTTCACGGGCTCCACCGACGTGGGCCGGATCCTCCGGGACGCGACGGCCGGGAGCGGCAAGAAGCTCTCCCTCGAGCTGGGCGGCAAGTCGCCCTTCCTCGTGTACGACGACGCGGACCTCGACTCCGTGGTGGAGGGCGTGGTCGATGCGATCTGGTTCAACCAGGGGCAGGTCTGCTGCGCCGGCTCACGCATCCTCGTCCAGGAGGGGGTGGCCGGCCGGCTCGTCGACAAGCTGAAGGCACGCATGGAGACGCTCCGCGTCGGCGATCCGCTCGACAAGGCGGTGGACATCGGCGCGATCGTGGCGCCCGTGCAACTCGAGAGGATCCGCACGCTCGTCGAGAAGGGACGCGAGGAGGGAGCGGAGCTGTGGCAGCCCTCGTGGAGCTGCCCCGAGGACGGATGGTTCTATCCCCCCACCCTGCTCACGGGCGTCGAGCCGGCGAGCACGGTGGCGCGAGTGGAGATCTTCGGGCCGGTCGTGGCGCTGATGACGTTCCGCACGCCGGACGAATCGGTCGCCCTGGCCAACGACACCCGCTACGGCCTCGCCGCGTCGATCTGGACCGAGAACATCAACCTCGCGCTGGACATCGCGCCGAAGGTCAAGGCCGGCACGGTGTGGATCAACTGCACGAACATGTTCGACGCGGCTTCCGGCTTCGGCGGCTACCGCGAGAGCGGCTTCGGCCGGGAAGGCGGGCTGGAAGGGATGTGGGAGTACGTCCGGCCCGCGTGGGAGGAGCGGGCGAAGGGCGCAGCGGGGGCCGCGGGGCCGATGGTGGCCGGGAAGGCATATGACGCCGTGGCGGGATCGATCCGGCCCGCGGCGCCGGCGTCACCGGCCGCGGAGGACGGGCGGCCCGCGGGCGCCGCGCCTCCCATCGACCGCACGGCCAAGATGTACGTGGGAGGGAAGCAGGCGCGGCCCGACGCCCCGTACACGGTCGAGGTCCGGGCGCCGGACGGGGCGCTCGTGGGCGAGGTGGGGCGCGGCAACCGGAAGGACATCCGGAATGCGGTGGAGGCCGCTCGCAAGGCGCAGGCGAAGTGGGCGGCGGACACGGCGCACAACCGGGCGCAGGTGCTGTTCTACCTCGCCGAGAACCTGGCTGCCCGGCGCGCGGAGTTCGCCGCCCGGATCGACGCCATGACGGGACGGGGACGGGAGCCGGCCGAGGCGGAGGTCGAGGCCTCCCTGGCGCGCCTCTTCCTGTACGCGGGTCTCGCCGACAAGTGGGACGGCCGCGTGCACCACACCCCGTTCCGGAACGTGACGCTCGCCATGCCCGAGCCCATCGGAGTGATGGGCGTCGCCTGCCCGGACGCCTGGCCGCTCCTGGGGTTCGTCTCCACCGTGATCCCGCCGGTCGCCATGGGGAACGCGGTGGTCGCGGTTCCCTCCGAGACCGCGCCGCTCGCCGCCACGGACCTCTACCAGGTGCTCGACACCTCCGACGTCCCCGGCGGCGTGATCAACATCGTCACCGGCGGGCGGGACGAGCTCGCCCAGGTCCTCGCCGCGCACGATGACGTGGACGGCCTGTGGTACTTCGGCACCCGGGAGGGCGGCGCCGCCGTGGAGCGGCTGTCGGCCGGCAACATGAAACGGACGTGGACCGACCTCGACCTGCCTCGCGACTGGACCGACCCGGTGCAGGGCGAGGGCCACGAGTTCCTGCGCCGCTGCACCCAGGTGAAGAACATCTGGGTGCCGTACGGGGAGTAGGG
>JAVVDU010000021.1:0-43092 GCA_032251515.1 Gemmatimonadota bacterium | reverse complement strand
CGGCGCCCCGCCTGGCCGACGCTCGTCCCGATGGCCTTCGTGCTCGCGATGACGACCTGGGCCATGGTGCTGAACCTCGGCGCCTACCTGCGCGAGCGGCAGACGCTCCTGCTTGTCGTGGGCGGCGCGATCTTCGTGCTCGAGCTGTGGCTGCTCCTGGAGGGCGTGGCTGCGGTCCGGCGCGCGGTGGCGGCGCGGGCCGGACCGGAGACGTGACGGCGGGCGGGGATGGCGCCGTGGGCGGGTCAGCCGGTCAGTGCGGGTCAGCCGGCCAGGACAGGAAACAGGCCGGCGAAGCCCGTGGCGATGTACTCCACGGCCACGGCCGCGAGCAGGAGCCCCATCAGCCGCGTGAAGATGTTGATCCCGGTGCGGCCGAGCACCCGCCCGATCGGATCGGCCAGGAGAAGCGCCAGCCAGGCGCACCCCGCCACGAGAAGGACGAGGCCGGTGAGCACGAGCCGGCCCGTCACGGCCGCCTCCTGCGCGTCGACGATGACGAGGCTGATCGCGCCCGGCCCCGCCAGCAGCGGCACGCCGATCGGCACGACACCCACGCTGTCGCGCGTGCCCGCCTCCTCCGCCTCCTCCTGCGTCTGCTTGCTGGGGCTGGTGCGAGCCTGGAGCATGGCGATCGCCATGAGGAGGATCAGAATCCCGCCGCCCACCCGGAACGAGGCGATGCGCACGCCGAAGAACGCGAGCAGCGCGTCGCCCGACCAGACCGCCGCCACGAGCACTCCCGCCACGGCGAGTGCCGCGACGCGTGCCGTGCGGCGGCGCTGCGGCGCTCCCAGGTGCAGCGTGAGCCCGAGGAAGATCGGGACCGCGCCGAGCGGGTTCAGGATCGCCAGCAGGCCGGCGAACGTGCGGAAGATCTGGTGCGGCTCCACCCTCGTGTCCCGTGCCGGAGGTCGGGCGCGGCGGCCGGCGGCCGCGCGCGCCGCATCATACATCCCGGCGCGCCCCCGCGTCGAGGGCGATGCCGTCGGCTCGCGCGGCGCGGGCGCGCGGGCTGGCGTCCCGCCGCCGCGCCGCCCACTATTCGCTCGAACACCGGGTTCGCCACACGGGAGGAAGCTTGACCGAGATCGTCTCCATCGCCGCGCTCGTGCTCGCGATCTGGATCCTCACCCGGTCGGGCGCCGGCTGAAGCCACAAGTGAGCCCGCCGGGAGCGGGCAGGACATCCGGGTCCGCCGCGCGGCGGACCGGACCATCGGGGCGTGGCGCAGTCCGGTAGCGCACCTGCTTTGGGAGCAGGGGGTCGCCGGTTCGAATCCGGCCGCCCCGATTCGGCGGGAATCGCCGCATCGACAGAAGTCCGCGAGCAGGCACCATCCGCGATAGCCGACCTCGGGCAGCCAGTCGCCTGTCGGCGCTCGACCCGGCGATCCTCTGGCAGGTAACCGGGGGACAGGGTGCGGGGGCCGGGTGCGTCCGGCTATCTTGGGAGAGCCAATCACGCTCCCCGATTCCGGAGGTTCCGGTGCACGGACGCCGCGCAGGACTGGGTCCTACCCGGGACGCGACGGACCTGTACCGTTCCGTGTTCCAGCCGTGACGTTCACTCCTCGGTGGCTCGGCGTCGTCTTCCGTTCGACGATCTCGGGGACGTGTTGATGGGATCGGCGCGGCCATGATCGACGCGGTCATCGACGCTCGGGCTCCGGTCGACCCGCCGATCCGGGCGGAGAGTTTCGGCATCGAGCGCCTGGAGCAGCACGCCCGGAGCCTGGCCGCCGCGCAGAGCGTCACGCTGAAGCCCACCAGGGGCCGGAATCTCCTCCGCAGGGTCCACCGGAACGGACGCGCGCTGGTGGCGGCGTACCGGGACATCGTGGAAGCGGTCCGTCAGAAGCGCGAAATCACGCCGGGCGAGGAGTGGCTCCTCGACAACTTCTTCGTGGTGGACGAGCAGCTCCGTGAGGTCCGGGACCACCTCCCGGGGAGCTTCTACCGGCTGCTGCCGAAGATCTCGGAGGGAGAGCACCTGGCGGGGTACCCCCGGGTCTACGGTCTGGCGTGGGCCTACATGGCCCACACCGACAGCCGGTTCGAGCTGGACACGCTGCGGCGGTTCATCCGGGTCTATCAGGATGTCCAGCCGCTGGGCATCGGGGAACTGTGGGCGGTGGTGATCCACCTTCGGGTGGTCCTGCTGGAGAACCTGCGGCGACTGGCCGAACCCATGGTCAGCGCCCGGCATGCCCGGGCGCGAGCGGACGAGGTGGCGGATCGTCTGCTGGGTCTCAGCGGACGACACGCGGAGCCGCTCCAGGACGTGCTGGGCCCGCTCGGCGATGCGCCGCTGGACAGCGCGTTCGCCGTACAGCTCGTCCAGCGGCTGCGCGATCAGGCGTCGTCGATCCAACCCGCTCTCGACTGGCTCAACGAGAATCTGGCCGCACAGGGGACGACTGCCGGAGACGTCGTGGCCCGGGCCCACCAGGCGCAGGCCGAGACGAACGTCACCGTCCGCAACATCATCACGAGCATGCGGTGGGTGTCGTCCATCAACTGGCCGGATTTCGTCGAGAGCGTGAGCCTGATCGACGACATCTTCCGCACGGTACCCGGGTTCGCGGCGATGGACTTCGCCACTCGCGACACGTACCGGAACCGGGTCGAGATGCTGTCCCGGAGATCGCGTCACACGGAGCTGGAGGTGGCCCGAAGCGCCGTGCGCATGGCTCGCGAGGCGCACCAGGAGCCGGAGGAGGCCGCGTGGCTGAGCGTGCCCGAACGACCCCGGGAGGACCCGGGCTACTACCTCCTGTCGCACGGGAGCCGGGCGTTCGAGCGGCACCTGGAATGTCGGGTTCCCTGGCGCAGCCGCATCTCGCGGGCATTCCGTGCCAACGCCATGCTGGGATACCTCGGAAGCATCGCCGTCCTCACCGCGCTCATCCTCGCCCCCCCGCTGATCCTGGCCGGACAGGACGGCGCATCCATTCCGATTCTCGCGCTGCTCGGCATCCTGGCCGTGTTTCCCGCCTCCGACATCGCCGTGTCCCTGGTTCAGCGAGTCGTGGCCGCGTTCGTCCCGCCACGCCTGCTCAGCAAGCTCGATTTCAGTGACGGCGTTCCCGCGCAATTCCGCACCATGGTGGTGGTGCCCACGTTCCTCACCAGTCCGGAGGACGTGGAGGAGTCCGTGGAGCGCCTCCAGGTCCATTATCTCGCGAACCCCGACGGCCATCTCCACTTCGCTCTCCTGACGGACTGGAACGACGCGCCGCGGGAGCACATGCCGGATGACGAGTCGCTCCTCGCCGCGGCGACTCGGGGGATCGCGGACCTCAACGAGCGCTTCGGGACGCTGCCCGATGGCGAGCGCCGGTTCCTTGTCCTCCACCGCCGCCGCCTCTGGAACGAGAAGGAGGGCAAGTGGATCGGCTGGGAGCGGAAGCGCGGTAAGCTGCATGAGCTGAACCGCCTGCTGCGCGGTGCCGCGGATACGACCTTCGTTCCGGTCAATGGCGAGCCGCCCCGCGTGCCTGCCGGTGTCCGCTACGTCCTGACGCTGGATGCCGACACCCGGCTTCCCAGGGCATCCGCGTATCGCCTCGCCGGGGCCATGGCGCATCCACTGAATCGACCGCGGTTCGACCCCGAGGCCGGTCGGGTGGTGGATGGCTACGGGATCATGCAGCCTCGGATCACGCCGTCCCTTCCCACCGGACCGAAGAGCACGACCTTCCAGCGCATCGTGTCCGGGCCCGGGGGGGTGGACCCGTACGCGGCGGCGGTCTCCGACGTCTACCAGGACCTGTTGGGGGAAGGGTCGTACACGGGCAAGGGCATCTACGACGTGGACGCGTTCGAAGCGGCGCTGGCGGGTCGCGTCCCCGAGAACGCGCTCCTGAGTCACGATCTCTTCGAGGGGCTCTTCGCCCGCGCCGGTCTCGTCACCGATGTCGACCTGTTCGAGGAATTCCCCACGAGCTACGAGGTGGCCGCACGTCGCCAGCACCGGTGGACGCGGGGCGACTGGCAGCTTCTGCCCTGGATCCTGGGCCATGCACGCGATGCGGCGGGTCGAAAGGAGCGCACGTCCATCCCCGCCCACGGCCGCTGGAGAATGCTCGACAACCTGCGACGCAGCCTTTCCGCACCCGCGTCGTTCTTCCTGTGCGTGGCCGCCTGGACCCTGCCCGGCGCGTCGCCGCTGCTCTGGACGGGCCTGTTCCTGGCCGCCTTCGTCGTCCCGGCCGCCATTCCGGTGCTCGACGGGTTGGTCCCGAGGGGGAGGGGATTCTCGAAGCGCAGTCACCTGCGCGGCGCCGGCGGCGACCTGCGGATGGCATCGCTGCAGGTCCTGCTGGCGATCACCATGCTGGCGCAGCAGGCGTGGCTCATGGCCGACGCGATCGTGCGCACACTGGTGCGGCTCTACATGTCCCGACGCGACCTCCTGGAGTGGGTCACCGCCGCCCAGGCGGGGTACGGCGCCGACCGCAGGCTCGACGCTTCGATCTGGAACCTCCGCTGGAGCGTCATCCTCGCCGGCGCCGCAGGCGTGCTCGTCGCGGTCTTCAAGCCGACGGCGTGGCCGGTGGCCGCGCCCCTGGTGGGGCTCTGGGCGGCGGCTCCCATGCTCGCGTGGCGCGTGAGTGTTCCGTACAGGTCGGCGGAGGCGAAGCGCCTCTCGCCGGAGGAGACGCGGGCGCTGCGGCGTATCGCTCGCCGGACGTGGTGCTTCTTCGAGAGGTTCGTGACCGACGAAGAACACGCGCTTCCCCCGGACAACTTCCAGGAAACCCCGGAACCGACGGTCGCGCACCGCACCTCGCCGACGAACATGGGGCTGTACCTGCTAAGCACCATGGTCGCACGCGACTTCGGGTGGATCGGGACCCTGGACATGGTCGGCAGGCTGGAGGCCACCCTGGAGACGATGACCAGGCTTCGCCGCTTTCACGGTCATTACGCCAACTGGTACGACACCACCGACCTCCGGCCTCTGGACCCGGTCTACATCTCCACGGTGGACAGCGGGAACCTGGCGGGACACCTCCTCGCCCTGTCGCAGGGATGTCGGGAGCTGATCGTGTCCCCGGCGTCACCGGGTCGGCACGTGCTGGAGGGGATCCGCGACGCCCTCGATCCGGTGAGCGACATCGTGGGCGACCGGGCGTTCCACCCGAACTCGGAAACGGTGACGGCGTTGCAGGTGCGGCAGGCCGTGGCGGGCATGGCGGCCCTGCTCGATGATCTCCCCGCGTCTCTTTCCGACTGGAGGCGCCGGCTCGAGGAGCTCGGAGACCGCTCGGACAACCTGCTGGACATCGCCCGCGTGCTGTCGAGCGATGCCCGGGTTGCCTCCGGTCCGGAGATCCTGGTGTGGGCGAGTGCGGTCAGGGAAACGGTGCGAAGTCACGCGCGGGACTTCGAATCGCTGCACGGCGAAGACGCGGTCGCGACCGACGCCGCCGGGACCGAGCTCGTGCACCGGCTTTCCGCCGTGGCCCTCGAGGCCGACCGGATCGCCCGGGCCATGGACTTCCGGTTCCTCTACGACAAGTCGCGCAAGCTGTTCTCCATCGGCTTTCGCGTGGCGGACAACACCCTCGATCCGGGCAGTTACGATCTGCTGGCATCCGAGGCGCGGCTGGCGAGCTTCGTGGCCATCGCCCAGTGCGACGTCTCGCCGTCGCACTGGTTCGGGCTCGGCCGAGCCCTCACGCCGGTGGGACGCGGCGCGGCGCTCGTCTCCTGGTCGGGATCGATGTTCGAATACCTGATGCCGCTCCTCGTGATGCAACAGCCCGTGCGCAGCCTCCTGGACCTGACGTGTCGCCTCGTGGTGCGACGTCAGATCCGGTACGGCAGGGAGCGCTCCGTCCCGTGGGGCGTCTCCGAGTCGGCGTACAACGTCCGGGACCTGGATCTCACGTATCAATACTCGGATTTCGGCGTGCCCGGCCTGGGGCTCAAGCGCGGCCTCTTCGAAGATGTCGTGGTGGCTCCCTACGCCACCATGCTGGCTGCGATGCTCGACCCCGGGGCCGCCCTGGAGAACCTGGACCGACTCTCCGCCGTCGGCGCGCTGGGGGACTACGGGTACTACGAGGCGCTTGACTACACGCCATCGCGGCTGCCGGAGGGGGCCAGCGTGGCAGTAGTCAGGGCCTACATGTCCCACCACCAGGGGATGGGCCTGGTGGCGCTGGGCAACGTGATCCACGATGGCCGGACCCAACGGCGCTTCCACGCGCATCCGAGCGTGCAGGCGGCGGAACTGCTTCTCCAGGAGCGGACGCCGCGATCGGTGGCCGTGGCCCGACCCCGGGGCGAGGAAGTTCGCGAGGCCGCCCACGTTCGCGACATCGTGCCGCCGGCGTTGCGGCGCTTCGAGTCGCCCCACGACATCTCGCCGCGCACGCACCTCCTGTCGAACGGGCGGTACGTCGTCATGCTCACGGCGGCGGGCTCGGGATTCAGTCGCTGGCGCGACCTCGCCGTGACGCGGTGGCGTGAGGATCCGACCCGCGACCACTGGGGGACGTTCCTGTTCGTGCGGGACGCCGACACCGGTGACGTGTGGTCTGCCGGGTTCCAGCCGACGGGTGCCGAGGCGGACCGATACGGCGTCGTCTTCGCCGAGGACCGGGCGAAGATCATGCAGGCCGACAAGTCTCTGTCGCTCAAGCTCGAGGTCGTGGTGTCGGCGGAGGACGATGCCGAGCTTCGCCAGTTGACGGTGACGAATCTCGAGGACCGTGCTCGAGAGATCGATGTCACTTCGTATGCGGAAGTGGTGCTCGCGACCCAGGCCGCCGACGAAGCCCACCCCGCGTTCTCCAACCTCTTCGTGGAGACCGAATTCGTTCCCGCCACCGAGGCGCTGCTGGCCACCCGGCGTGCGCGGCAGGCCGGGGAGTCGCAGCCGTGGCTGGCCCACGTCGCCGCCGTCGACGGAGTGACCGTGGGCGCCTGCGAATACGAGAGCGACCGCGCCCGCTTCCTGGGCCGGGGGCGCGGGCTCCGCACGCCGCTCGTGGTGATCGAGGGCAAGCAGCTGTCCAACACCGCGGGAACGGTGCTCGACCCCATCGTCAGTCTCCGCTACCGCGTGGCGGTTCCCGCATCCGGGACGGCCCGCATCGTGTTCACCACGCTCGTGGCGGCTACCCGGGACGAGGCCCTGAGGCAGGCCGAAAAGTACCGGCAGCCGGAGACGTTCCAGCGGGAAAGCTCGCTCGCGTGGACGTTCGCGCAGGTGCAGCTGCACCATCTCCGGATCACGCAGGACGAGGCGCATCTGTTCCAGCGTCTGGCGAATCGCCTGTTGTACAACGACCCCACGCTGCGCACGGTCGCCAGCGACCTGGCCGCGAATCGCCGGGGCGCGGCCGGACTGTGGGTCCATGGAATCTCCGGTGACCTTCCCATGGCCGTCGTGCGCGTCGAGCAGGATGAGGAGCGGGACATCGCGCGCCAGCTTCTCCGGGCACACGAGTACTGGCGGCTGAGGGGAGTCGCCGCGGACCTGGTCATCCTGACCGCGCACGGAGCATCCTACGCACAGGAACTCCATGAGTATTTCGAAGCCATGGTTCGGACGAGCGAGTCCGTGGCGGGACGCGAAACCGACGGGGCGCGCGGAAGCGTCTTCGTGCTGCGGGAGGATCTGTTGTCGGAGGAGGACCGCGTCCTGCTGCGCTCGGCGGCGCGGGTTCTCATCCTGGCCAACCGGGGCACCCTCTCCGAGCAGGTGATCCGACTCCAGCGCCGGAGGCCCGGCCCGGTCCTGAAGCGGCTCCGGGCCGCGCCGGAAGATGGGGAACCCGTTCCGCCCCCCGAACTGGATCTCGAGTTCTTCAACGGCCTGGGAGGCTTCACGGGGGACGGCCGCGAATACGTCACCATCCTGGGCGAGGGACAGTGGACGCCGGCGCCCTGGATCAACGTCGTGTCCAATCCCGGTTTCGGGTTCCAGGCGTCCGAGTCGGGCTCCGGCTGCACCTGGTCGGTCAACAGCCGGGAGAACAAGCTGACTCCCTGGACGAACGATCCCGTCAGCGACACGCCGGGCGAGGTGCTCTACGTACGCGATCTGGACACGGGCGCGGTCTGGGGGCCGACCTGTCTGCCGATCCGTGAGAACCACGCTCCCTACGTGATCCGCCACGGCCAGGGATACAGCAAGTTCGAGCACACGTCTCACGGCGTGGCGCTGGAGCTCCTCCAGTTCGTGGCACTCGACGACCCCGTGAAGATCTCGCGTCTCACCCTGGTGAATCAGTCGCCCGACGCGCGCCGGCTGTCCGTCACGGCCTACGTGGAGTGGGTGCTCGGCGTCGGGCGCGGGCGCTCCGCCCCGTACATCGTCACCGACGTCGACTCCGCGACGTCGGCCCTCTTCGCACGCAACG
The DNA here is from genome assembly GCA_032251515.1 of Gemmatimonadota bacterium. GTDB lineage: Bacteria > Gemmatimonadota > Gemmatimonadetes > Palauibacterales > Palauibacteraceae > Carthagonibacter. The sequence goes on along the minus strand of JAVVDU010000021.1, from coordinate 34,712 downwards.
CCTGGAACGGGGAGTTCGCCCACCGCGTGGCCTTTGCCGACCTGAGCGGACGCCAGACGGCCTGGACCGGCGACCGCGTCGAGTTCCTGGGCCGCAACGCGAGCCTCGACCATCCCGCGTCGCTGGAACGAGGGGCCGAACTGTCGGGGAAGACCGGTGCGGCCCTCGACCCGTGTGCCGCCCTGCAGACCGTCGTGGAGCTGGAGCCGGGGGAACGAGCCGAGGTCGTGTTCCTGCTCGGCCAGGGAGAAGACGCGGGGGAGGCGCGGCGGCTCGTCGAGAAATACCGCCGGCAGGAATGCGACGCGCTGCTCCGGGACGTGCGGCGCCGGTGGGACGCCTTGCTCGACACGGTCCGCGTCCGTACGCCGGACGCGTCGATGGACCTGCTCCTCAATCGCTGGCTGCTCTATCAGACTCTCTCCTGCCGCGTCTGGTCCCGGTCGGCGTTCTACCAGTCCGGCGGCGCCTACGGATTCCGCGACCAGCTCCAGGACGTCATGGCGCTGCTGGTGGCGAAGCCGGAGGTGGCCCGCGCCCAGATCCTCCGCGCAGCCGCCCGGCAGTTTCCCGAGGGAGATGTCCAGCACTGGTGGCATCCGCCCACGGGGCGTGGCGTGCGAACCCGGATCTCCGACGATCTCCTCTGGCTGCCGCACGTGGTCACCCGCTATCTCGCCGTCACCGACGACGGGTCGGTGCTCGATGAGGAGGTCCCGTGGCTCGAAGGCGACGCCCTCGCGGGCGACGAACAGGAGGCTTACTTCGAGCCCCGCGAGTCGGCGGAGCGCGCGACGCTGTTCGAGCACTGTGCCCGGGCGCTGGAACGCAGCCTGGCGACGGGCGTCCACGGCCTTCCCTTGATGGGGGGCGGCGACTGGAATGACGGCATGAACCGGGTGGGCCACGAAGGGCGGGGAGAGAGCGTCTGGCTGGGCTGGTTCCTGCTCGCGACCCTGCGGGACTTCGCTCCCTTCGCCGAACGCCGCGGGGAAGGGGAGCGGGCCGCGCGCTGGCGGGAGGCCGCCGAGGCTCTCCGGGTCGCTCTCGAGCGCGAGGCGTGGGACGGCGAGTGGTATCGACGCGCGTTCTTCGATGACGGGACGCCGCTGGGGTCGGCGGAAAACGAGGAGTGCAGCATCGACTCCATCCCCCAGGCCTGGGCCGTCATCTCGGGCGGCGCCGACCCCGAGCGGGCCCGGCAGGCCATGGACTCCGTCGAGCGCCGGCTCGTCCGCCCGGAGGATCGACTGGCTCTCCTGTTCCATCCGCCCTTCGACCGGACGCCGCTGGACCCCGGGTACATCAAGGGGTACGTGCCCGGTATCCGTGAGAACGGCGGCCAGTACACGCACGCCGCCACGTGGTCCGTGGTGGCGCTCGCCATGCTCGGTGAAGGAGACAGGGCCTTCGACCTGTTCAGCCTGTTGAGCCCCATTCATCAGGCCAGGGGGCTGGCGGACGTGCAGCGTTACAAGGTGGAGCCATACGCCGTTGCCGCCGACGTATACTCGAACGTCGACCACGTGGGGCGCGGGGGCTGGACATGGTACACAGGTGCAGCCGGCTGGCTCTATCGCGCGGGACTGGAGTGGATCCTCGGGTTTCAGAAGCGCGGGGCGAACCTGCGTATCGATCCGTGCATCCCGCGCGAGTGGAAACACTTCGAGATCGATTACCGCCACGGTGACGCTCTCTACCGCATCGTCGTCGACAACCCGCGGGGCGTCTCGCGGGGCGTCTCCCACGTCAGCGTCGACGGAACGCCGCTCTCAGGGGACCGCCTCGTGCCTCTCTGCGACGACGGCGAGCACCAGGTGCAGGTCGTGCTGGGTTAGAACGTCGTGGCCGCAGGTCGATCCGGCGCCGCTCAGTCGTCTTCCCCGACGCTTCCTTCCGGGATCTCGTCCTCGTCGTAGTAGTCCAGCTTGTGGAGCGGCATCACGACGCTGGACAGCACGTTCAGGACGTGGGCGGCGAGACGCTTGTAGAAGCGCGTGGCCATCACGATCGCCGTGGCGTCCCGGGCGCCGTAGTCGCTGCCGGCGACGCGGGCCACCAGCAAGTCGCAGCGGTGCGTGAGGGTCCGCCCCTCGCGGATCAGCGCCACGGCCCGCTCGTGGTCCGAGGCGGCGAACACCTCGGCGGCGACGGCGAACGCTCGCTCCACCCCCTCCCGGATCGACTGCAGCTCGTGGACGGTCTCGTCGTCGGGCAACGGGCCGGGGTGGTATTCCCGTACCTCGGAGAGGTTCTTCGCGTAGTCGCCGAGCCGCTCGACGTCCTTCACGAGGCTGATCAGGAGCAGGCAGTAGGGCAGAGAGGGGGTGGACCCGCGCACCGACAGGTGGGCGATCACCTGCTTGCGGATCGTGCGCTCCAGCTTGTTCACCTCGATGTCCCGCTTGTAGATGTGGGTACGGCTGTCGGGCGGGGCCTCCGGCGCGAAGTACAGCGATCCGGCCTCGCGCATCATCTCGTGGGTGAGCTGCAGCATCCGCTCGAAGTTCTCTCCCATCTCCTCCAGCGGCCGCTCGGACCGGAAGATCGCGATCAGCTCCCTGAGCACGGCATGCCTCCCCTTCTCACGTGAACCTCACAGGAAATGGTCGAGCAGGGCCAGCACGGCCGGGAGGCCGTAGAACAGCCCGATGACGTAGAGCAGCGCCCAGCGGCGCGACCGCACCGCGACGCCGGCCAGGCGGCGTGCGAGGCGGAGCGGAATCCGACGCAGGCGGTCGGTCGGAAGGATGATGGCGGTGGCGGTCACGTTGAACAGCAGGTGCACCAGCGCGATCGTGAGCCCCCAGCGGGCGTTCGGGCCCGTCACCGCGGCGGAGGCGAGGAGCGCCGTGACCGTGGTTCCGATGTTGGCCCCCACGGTGATCGGAAAGGCCTGCTCCAGCGTCAGCAGCCCGGCTCCCGCGAGCGGCACCAGCAGGGACGTCGTGATCGAGCTGGACTGCACCATCACCGTGGCCAGGATCCCGATGAGCATCGCCACGACGGGGGAGCGGTACAGGCCGCCGCCCACCATCGACTCCACCCGCGACTCCATCAGGGCGCGCATCGTGCGGACGAGCAGCAGCAGCGCGACGTAGATGAGGAGCCCGGACAGGAGGATCAGGATCACCGCGGCCCACCGGTCGCTCGGGGCCGCCGCCAGCACGGGCTCCTCGATCCGGCGCACCACGGCCTTCAGGGCGGCCTTCAGGGGACTCTCGTACTCCACGCCGCCCCATCCACCCAGGTGGCCGGACAGCCAGGTGGCGGCGCGGCGGAGAAACCCGGTCGCGATCTCCAGCGGCAGCAGCAGCCCCACGGCGAGGAAATTGAAGAAGTCGTGGCAGGTGGCCACGGAGAAGGCCCGGTAGAACTCCGCCTTCCGTCCCATGTGAGCCATCGAGACGAGCGTGTTCGTCACGGTCGTGCCGATGTTCGCGCCCATCACCATGGGAACGGCGTTCGCCAGCGGGAGGGCGTGCTCGGGGGCAGCGACGAGGCCCACGATGAGCGCTGTCGTCACCGAGGAGCTCTGCACCAGCGTCGTGGCGAGGATTCCCACTACGAGCCCCATGAAGGGGTTCTCGGTGGCGCGGAAGAAGGCGTCCAGGAGGTCCGCCCCGAGCGTCTTGAACCCGTCGCCGAGCCCGTTCACGCCCACCAGGAACACGAACAGGAGGCACAGCACGGCCACGAACCGCCCCGCGGTGCGGAACGGCGCCCGGTCCTCCGGTCTCGACGGCAGCGGTTCGTCCGGCACGGCCTCTCGTGTCTCGCGAGGAGAGAAGGGCGGACACGCGTGCGGCGCCGAAGCTGGCGCGAGATACGTGGTGGCGCAACTCCGGTCCGTCCCCCCGGCGCGCCTGAAGCGGATCCGCGGCCCCAGCGTGGAAGGCTCCCACGCGCCTGGCGCCGGGGGTGTCGAAGATCCCCACGATGCGCCGTCGAGGAATCCGACAGCGTCTGCGGGGCGGACTTCCGCCGTCCGCCGGAAATCAGGCCGGTTTCGGCGCACGAGCATGTCGAAATCTTCGACGGCGGGGCGGAGGACGCGGCGATCCGGCTCGTCGCTACGAACCCCATAAACTACGAAACCAGAGGAGGCTACGGCGCGATGGCACGGCCGGTCGCGCGCTGGCACCGTGGTTGCCTCAGGACCAGGCGGAGCCGGAAGCCCTCTCCGCGGTCGGCGGAGCGACGATGAGCGCCACTCCCTGGCGCGGCCCGGCGGACCTGAACGGAATGGGAGGGGATCATGCTCGCCGCTGCCTTCTTCATGACCGTGATCGTCGCGCTGGCGGCGCACCACGTCCTCATCGAGCGGCCCCGTCGCGCCGCGGACCGGGAAGCCGGGCGGCGCACCCGGGCGGGGCCCGCTCCGCTGCGGGACGTGATGGGGGCGCTGCCGGGCGGCGTCTTTCTGCAGGACGAGTTCACCTGGAGCCGCGTGACGCCTGACGGCGACGTCGACGTGGGCATCCATCCGCTGCTCCTCGGGCTGGTGGGCGGCCATGCGCGGCTGGACCTTGAGACGCCGGAGTCCCGCGTCGAGAAGGGGCGTCCGTTCGCCCGCATCGGGATGAACGGCCGCTCCCTCGCGGTCCGGGCGCCCGTGAGCGGTCGGATCCGGGCTCGGAACCCGTACGCGCCCGTGGACGGAAGCTGGGAGAGCGCCCGCGAGCGGGATGGGGGCTGGCTGTACCGGATCGAGCCGGACGATCTCGCCTCCGAGATTCCCACGTGGATGATCGGACAGGCGGCGGCCGACTGGTCGCGGGAGCGGTACGGCCGCGTCCGCGAGTACCTGCAGCGGGCCGTCGCGGGCGGCGAGACGGGGCTCGCGCTGGCCGACGGCGGCGAGGTCCCGGTCGGGGCACTCGCGGAGCTGGACCCGGAGGCCTGGCGGTCGTTCGAGACGGAATTCCTGGCGGACTGAAGGTCCGCGGGCGAGGAGCACGGGAACCGGTGCGGCCGGGGCCGCGGCCGCCGGCGACCGCCTCGTCCGCGGTCCATGTCCGAATCCACCCGAACCGAACCTGTACGGGGGTCACGATGAAGAGACGGGATGTCGTGCGGACGCTCGCCGTCCTCGGCGGATCGGCCGCCGTCGGCCGGGACCTGCGCGGCCGGCCCCGGCGGGCCATGGCCGCCGGAACGGCCACCGCGGGCGTGACCGACACGCCGCTTCCGGACGGTGAGTCGATGGCCGTCCTGGTGGACACGACCAAGTGCGTGGGCTGCCGCATGTGCGAGTACGCCTGCGCGGAGGCGAACGGACTCGAGAAGCCGGAGGCGAAGGTCGACTTCTCGCTGCGCCGGGAGCCGTCCGAGAGCCAGTTCACGGTGGTGAACCGCTTCGAGACGTCCGCGGGGACCGTCTCGGTGAAGAAGCAGTGCATGCACTGCCTGACCCCCGCCTGCGCCTCGGCCTGTCTCACGAAGGCCCTGGTCCGGAGCGACGCCGGAGCGGTGGTGTGGCGCGAAAGCAAGTGCATGGGATGCCGCTACTGCATGATCTCGTGCCCGTTCGACGCGCCCAAGTTCGAGTACGACGCCGCGAACCCGCGGATCCGCAAGTGCCAGATGTGCGCCGCGCGGCTCGCGGAGGGCGAGTCGCCCGCCTGCGTGGCGAACTGTCCGGCGGGCGCGCTGAGCTTCGGTCCGCGCACGGAGATGATCGACGAGGCGAACCGCCGGATCTACGGCGAGCCGGACAAGTACGTCCACCACATCTACGGCGAGCACGAGGCGGGCGGCACGGGCTGGCTGTACCTGTCGGCCGTTCCGTTCTCCGAGATCGGCTTCCGGTCCGACATCGGGACCGAGGCCTACCCGGTGTTCACCAAGGAATTCCTGTACGCCGTCCCGTTCATCCTGACGGTGTTCCCCCCCTTGTTCCTCGCGCTCTCGGAAGGCAGCAAGGCCCGCGAACGCTGGAACCGCCACGCCGAGGAGGAGTGACCATGGAGAGGGCGATTTCCGCCGCGACGCCGCCGGCCGGGACGGGCATCCGCGGCTTCCTGCGCTTCCTCCGCGCCGAGCTGCGGCCGAAGGGGCCGATCTGGACGCCGTTCAACGTGATCACGGGCGGCATCATGCTGCTCGCGGCCGGCATCCTGGTGGTCCGCTTCGCGTTCGGCCTCGGGAGCGTGACGAACCTGTCGCAGGACTTCCCGTGGGGGATCTGGAAGGGGTTCAACGTGATCACGGGCGTCGCCTTCGCGGGCGGCGCGTACGTGCTCTGCTTCATGGTCTACATCATGAAGCTCGAGAAGTACCACCCGATCGTGCGGGTCACGGTGCTCAACGGGTTCCTGTCCTACACGTTCTACGCGATCGCGCTCGTCCTCGAGCTCGGCAGGCCGTGGAACATCCTGAACCCGATCATCGGGAACTCGTTCGGGGTGAGCAGCGTGCTGTTCCTCGTGGCCTGGCACTTCCTGCTCTACATCACGGCGCAGTTCGTGGAGTTCTCGCCCACGATCGCCGAGTGGGCCGGCTGGCCGCGCCTGCGGCGGATCCTCGGCGCGATGACCCTCGGCGCCGTGGTGTTCGGGATCTGCCTCTCGATGCTCCACCAGTCGGGACTGGGCGCGCTCTACCTGATGGCGAAGACGAAGGTCCATCCCCTGTGGTGGAACGAGTTCATCCCGATCCTGTTCCTCGTCTCGAGCGTGTTCGCGGGGCTCTCGATGGTGATGATCGAGGGGTCCCTGTCGCGGCGCGTGTTCCGCGGCCGCCTCGGCCGGCCCCTGCGCGAAGGGCACGAGGAGATCCTCTACGGCCTGGCGCGGATCTCCGCCGGCGCGATTCTCGTCTACCTCGTTCTGCAGGTGGTGGTGCAGACGCACCAGCACAACTGGGGCCTGCTGGCCACCGGGTGGGGCGCCTGGTACCTCCTCGAGATCCTGGGCCTCACGCTCGTGCCGGCCCTGCTGTTCCTCGGGGGCGTCCGCCGCCGGCGGATCTCCTGGGTGCGGGCCGGCGCCGTGGTCGGGCTGGTCGGCGTGGTGCTGAACCGCATGAACGTCTCGATCATCGCGTACCGCTGGGACGCGCCGGTCCACTACGTGCCCACGTGGATGGAGGTAGTCGTAGCCGTGGCGGTGATCTGCGCGCAGATCTGGGTGTTCCGCTGGGTGATCAACCGGATGCCAGTCCTCGACTTCGCCATGCACGGCGAGCAGCGGGAGACGACGTCCCGCCGGCCGCGTGCCGCGGCGGCGGCCTGAGGCCGCGAAAGGAGGCACGAGATGGAAGGCGCACTCCCCCTCGATCTCTTCGCTACGAAGGGCGTCGAGTACCTGATCGTGATCGCGTTCCTGACGGCGCTCACCGTCGCCTGGCGGCTGTTCCGGCCTCCGGTCGCCGCCACCGTGCCGGCGGCCGAGCGGGAACGGGAATGGAGGTCCATCCTCCGTCCCGCCCGGACCGCCGCGCAGGACGTGCTGTTCCATCCCGGGCACGTGTGGGCGCGGCCGTCTGCCGACGGGCCGGCCATGGTGGCCTGCGGATGGGACGACTTCGCCCGCCGGCTGGTGGGCCCGCCGGAGGGGTTCGAGCTGCCCGAGCCCGGCACGTGGATCCGGGCGGGAGAGCCCGCCTGGAGCGTGCAGGCGGGCGGCAAGTCGATCCCGATGCTGTCGCCGGTGAGCGGCGAAGTTGCCGAGGTGAACCCGGCCGTGTGCGAGGACCCGAGCGCCGCGAGCCGCGACCCGTACGGGGACGGATGGCTGCTGCGGGTGCGGGTGCCCACGTCGGAACCCGTCCGCCGGAACCTCCTGCACGGTCCCCTGGCCCGTTCCTGGTCGGAGCTGGCGGAGCGCTCCCTGGCGGGACTGGCCACGCAGGCGCCGGGCTCGGCGCTCGGCGCCGTGCTTGCCGACGGCGGCGAGCCCCGCGACGGGCTCGCCCGCACCCTGGTCCCGGACCGCTGGGAGGAGGTAGTCGGCCGCTACTTCCTGACGGCCCCGGACGCGGCGGGTCCGGGCGAGTCGGTGGCGGAGGCGGGCTGACGGTGGCCCGGGGTCCCTGTGAGCGGGCCGGGGCGGGCCCGTGCGGTTCCGCCCCGGCCGGGAAGCGGAAGGTGCGGCATGATCGCGAGCGCGAATTCGAGCGTCGGGACGGAACCGCCCTGCGTGTGGTCACTCGCCGGCGTGCTCGGTCCGCATCCCTGTGACCGGGGCTACGAGTGCGACGGCTGCGAGCTGTATCACGCGCTCGCCGGCCGGCGTCCCCTCGACGTCGAGACACCCCGCCGGTTGCCCGCGCTGTCCCGCGCGGGGCGGGCCGTCGAGGCGGAAGTGGGACGAATCGTCTCAACGCTCCTGGGCGGCTGCCGGATCGAGCTGGATCGCTGGTACGGGCCGGGCGGCGTGTGGCTCGTACCGGCGGAGAACGGGGCACTGGACCTCGGGCTCGCCGGCTGCGTCTGGCGTCTCGCCCGCCCGGTCCGCGACCTCGAGCTGCCCCGCCCGGGCATGTCCTTCCAGGAGGGCGAGACGTGCGGCTGGCTCCTGCGCCGCGACCGCTCGCTGCCGATCCGCATGCCCGTGGCCGGGCGGGTGGTGGAGACGAACCCCGCCGCTCGTGACCGGCATAATGGTCCGGGAAGGGCGGATGGCTGGGATGCCTGGCTGCTCCGGGTCGCCACCGAGGCGCCACCGGAGGAGGTCGGCGTGCTGCTCCGCGGTGAAGACGCGCTCGCCTGGTTCCTGCGCCGCCTCCGCCTCCTGAAGGGCCTGCTGCGGGAGACCGTCGAGCAGGCGGCGCCCGGGCTCGGCCCGGTCCTCGCCGACGGCGGCGCGGCCGTGGAGGATCTCGAAGAGGTCCTCGGCTCCGACCGCTACGGCCGCCTGCTGCAACTCCTGTTCTGAGCGGGTCCGCCGCGGCCGGCAGGCGGGCACGCGACGTGCATGCGTCGACGGCGACGAGGGAACGGGCGCCGGGCGATCGGCCCCGGCGCTCCGGCCCCGCGACTCCGCCTTCCGGAGACGACCGCATGGACAGGCTCCCGAACCGGGTGCGCCCCCTCAGCTCCCTGAGCGTCCGGCTGTTCGCCGTGCTGTTCGCCGCCGTGTTCGCGACGTTCGCCGTGCACCTCGCCGTCTCGACCTGGATCCGCACGCGGGTGGTCGAAGGGGAGATCCGCGCGGGAGCCCTCCGGGCGAGCAGCTTCCTGGAGGGGAGCCTTCTCACCGAGATGCGCGAGAACAACCGGGATCACATCGCGGAGGCGATCGGCCACCTGGGCGACGCCCCCGCCGTGGAGGCGATCCGGATCTACAACAAGCGGGGTGAGGTCGCGTTCTCCTCGAACCCGACGGAGGTGGGAATCCAGGTCGACCTGGAGGGCGAAGCCTGCGTCGCCTGCCACGCCGGGCCCGCGCCGCTGGTCGCGCCGCCGGAGAAGGACCTGTTCCGCATCTACGAGGCGCGGGACGGCCATCGCGTGCTCGGCCTCATCAACCCGATCCTCAGCCGGGAGGGGTGCACGGAGGGCTGCCATGCGCACGCGCCGGGCCAGGAGGTGCTCGGCGTCCTCGACGTCCAGATGTCGCTGGCCGGCACCGACGCCGCGGTCATGGGTGCCGAGCGCCTTGCGTTCGCGGCCGCGGCCCTCGTGGTGCTCGTGCTGGGGCTCGTGCTCGCCGCGATCGTGCGGCGGGCCCTTTTCCGGCCGACGCGCCAGCTGATCCGGGGCACGCAGCGGCTGTCGGCGGGCGACCTCGAGGCCCGCCTGGAAGTGGAGCGCGACGACGAGCTGGGCCTCCTGGCTGCCTCGTTCAACGACATGGCGGAGAGCCTGCAGCACGCCAACGCGGAGCTCCGCGAGTGGTCGGACACGCTCGCCGAGCGCGTGCGCGACAAGACCCGCGAGCTGGCCGAGATCCACCGTCAGATGGTGCAGGTGGAGAAGACCTCGTCTCTCGGCAAGATGGCCGCCACGGTGGCCCACGAGCTGAATAACCCGCTCTCGGGGATCCTGACCTGCGCGCGGCTCGTGGCCCGGCGCGTGGAACGGCAGATGCCGCAAGGCGAGGATCGCGAGCGCACGCTGGAGAACCTCGAGCTGATCCGCTCCGAGTGCCTGCGCTGCGGTAAGATCGTGCGGGACCTGCTGACCTACGCCCGCGGCGGGTCCGGCGACTTCGAGCCCCGCGCCCTGCACGACCTGGTGCACCACGCCGTCGACCTCATGGGTCACCACATGGAGCTGGGCCAGGTGCGCCTCGAGACGGACCTCCGACTGGACGACGACGCGGTCGTGTGCGATGGTGATCAGGTGGTGCAGGCGCTCCTCGCGCTGATGATCAACGCCGTCGAGGCGATGCCGGGCGGCGGAACGCTCACACTGTCTACCGCTCCCGACCCGGAGGATCGTGACCGGGCGCTCCTCCGGGTGGCCGACACGGGACCCGGCATCCCGGACGAGGTGCGGGACCGCATCTTCGATCCCTTCTTCAGCACGAAGAAGGAGACCAAGGGAGTCGGGCTCGGCCTCGCCGTCGTCTCGGGCATCGTGCGCCGGCACGGCGGAGAGATCACGGTCGACTCGCGACGGGGCGAGGGGACCGCGTTCACGCTGCGGTTGCCCCGGCGGTCGGGCGGCGCCGCGGGCGGGGTGCGGAGCACGGGGGACGCCGTTTCGGCCGTCGCCTGGACCACCGACGAGGCAGAGGAAACATGAAGAAACCCCGCATCCTGATCGTCGACGACGAGCTGTCCGTCCGAACCTCCCTGCGGGAGTGGTTCCTGGAGGACGGGTTCGACGTCACGACGGCGGAGGACGGGCTCGACGCCCTGCGGCGCCTCGACGAGGGGCCGTTCGACCTGATGATCGTGGACCTCAAGATGCCGGGCATGGACGGCATCAGCCTGCAGCGGCGGGTCCGTGAGATCGACCCCTCCGCCACGATCATCATCCTGACGGCGTTCGCGTCGGTCGAGACGGCAGTCGAGGCCCTGAAGATGGGGGCGTTCGACTACGTGACCAAGCCGGTGGACCCGGACGAGCTCAGCCACACGGTGCGCAAGGCCCTGGAGCGGAAGCACCTGACCGAAGAGAACCTGCGCCTGCGTGAAAAGGTCTCGGAGCTCGCGGGGGGCGGGCCGATCCTCGGCGACAGCCCCGCGATGCGGCACGTCCTCGAGCTGGTCGAGACGGTGGCGGAGACCGACGCCAGCGTGGTGATCCGGGGCGAGAGCGGGACGGGCAAGGAGCTCGTGGCCCGCGCGATCCACGCCGCGAGCCCGCGGCGCTTCTTCCCCCTCGTCGCGGTGAACTGCGGCGCGATCCCCGAGACGCTGCTGGAGAGCGAGCTGTTCGGGCACGAGAAGGGGGCGTTCACGGGCGCGCACTACCGCCGCAAGGGCAAGCTGGAGCTCGCCCACGGCGGCACGCTGTTCCTGGACGAGATCGGCGAGATCCCGGCCAAGATGCAGGTCGACCTGCTGCGCGCGCTCGAGACCCACCGGTTCACCCGTCTCGGAGGGAGCCAGGAACTGGAGTCGGACTTCCGCCTCGTGTGCGCCACGAACCGCGACCTCGAGGCGCTGGTGCGCGACGGGGAGTTCCGGGAGGACCTGTACTACCGGATCCACGTGTTCGGCATCGACGTGCCGCCCCTGCGGGAGCGGCCTGAGGACATCCCGATCCTCGCCGAGCACTTCGTGCGGAAGTACGCCCACCAGATGGGCCGGCCCGTGCGGGAGCTGTCACCCGAAGCGGAGGAGCTGCTGCGCCGCTACGAGTGGCCGGGGAACGTGCGCGAGCTCGAGAACGCGATCGAGCGGGCGATGGTCATCGGGCAGGCCAACCGGATCCGGCCCGAGGACCTGCCCTTGCGTGAGACGCCGGAGAGCGGGCAGCCGGCGGACCGCTCGCTGGAGGCGCTCGAGAAGGAGCACGTGGCGCGGGTCCTGCGCCAGGAGTCGGGCAACGTGTCGGCCGCCGCGCGCGTCCTGGGCATCGATCGCGGCACCCTCTACAACAAGATGAAGAAGTACGGGATCCGGCAGGGGTGAGCGCGGAGGTCCTGCTCGCGTTCCTGAACGGATACCGGCCGGCGTGGCAGGAGGAGCTTCGGCTGCGGGTCGGGCGCATCCTGGCGCATCCGGTCCGCACGGCCCCCCTTTCCATCGACCTGCGCGACTTCCACGCGCCCGAGAGGGCGCAGTTTCACGCCACGCTGCTGCTCGCGGAGCTGCTCCGCCACCTGCCCGAGGGGGGCGGCCGCATCGTGGGGATCACCGACGTGGACCTCTACATTCCCGTCCTCACTTTCGTGTTCGGACAGGCGCAGCTCTCCGGGCCCGCCGCCGTGGTGTCCGTGATGCGGCTGCACAACGAGTACTATGGCCTGCCGGGCGACGAGACGCTGCTGCTGGAGCGCGCCGTGAAGGAGGTGGTGCACGAGCTGGGCCACGGGCTGGGCCTCGTGCACTGCCCGGACTACGCCTGCGTGATGTCCTCGTCCACGTCTGTGGAGGACGTGGACCTGAAGGCCGGCGAGTTCTGCCCGGCGTGCCGCGACCTGCTGGCCGACCGTCCCGCCGTCCCGTCCTGAGGCTCCCTGCCTTGCGGCCGGACCGGCACGGCGTAACGTGGCGCCGGTCCGTGACCCGCCCACGTCCCTTCACGCAGGAGTGGCAGGTATGCCGCGCTGCTGGCTGATGAAGTCCGAGCCGGGCACCTATTCCATCGCCGACCTCGAGCGAGACGGCCGGACGCCCTGGGAGGGCGTGCGGAACTACTTGGCCCGGAACCGGATGCGGGAGATGCGGACGGGCGACCTGGTGGTGTTCTACCACAGCAGCGCGACCCCGCCCGGGGCCGCGGGACTCGCCCGCGTGGTGCGCGAGGCGTACCCGGACCCCACCGCGCTCGATCCGGAGAGCCCGTACTTCGACCCGGACTCACGGACGGAGGCCCCCCGCTGGTGGCGGGTGGACGTGGAGTTCGTGGAGCGCTTTCCGGACCTGGTGCCGCTGGCGGACCTCAAGGCCGAGCCGGGCCTCGCCGCCATGGAGGTGACGCGGCGCAGCCGCGCCTCCGTCCAGCCGGTCCGGCCGGAGGAGCTCGAGATCGTGCGGCGCCTCGCGACGGAGCGGGCGTGAGCGGCGGCGCCGGCGCGGCGGCGCCGCCCCGGGAAGGGGAGCGCGCGCATCGCTGGCGGCTCGAGGAGATCTTCCCGGACGTGGAGGCGTGGGAGGAGGAGATGCGGCGCGTCCGGTCTCTTCCCGCCCGGGTCGCAGGTTTCCGGGGCCGGCTCGCCGAGGGGCCGGACACGCTCACAGGTTGCCTCGCCACCTACTTCGATGCGCTCCAGGCCCTGTACCGCGTCTCGTCGTGGGCCTCGATGCGCCACCACGAGGACACGCGAGTCGGGTCTGCGACGGAGCGTGAACAGCGCACCCGGGTGCTCGGCACGGAACTCGCCGAGGCGGCCAGCTTCCTGGAGCCGGAGATCCTGGCCCTGGGCCGGGAGACGATCGCCGACTGGCAAGGGCGCGACGCGGCTCTTGCCGTATACGCGCACGTCCTTGACGACATCCTCCGCCGCGCGCCGCACACCCTCTCGCCGCCCGAGGAGTCGATCGTGGCGGCGGCCGGCCTGGTCACGGACGCGCCGCACTCCATCTACGCGACGCTCGCCAACGCCGACCTTCCGTGGCCGGTCGTCCGCCTGGAGGATGGGGAAGAGGTCCGGGTGGACCCGCCCGCGTTCACCCGCCTGCGCTCGTCCGCCGCACGGCCCGACCGGGAGGTGGTGTTCCGGGCCTTCTTCGGCGTGTGGAAGGACTACGAGCGGACGTTCGGCGCCACGCTGAACGCGCAGGTGAAGCGGGACGTGTTCCAGGCGCGGGTGCGGCGGTATCCATCGGCGCTCGCGGCGGCCCTGGACGGCGATGCGATCCCGGAGGCCGTGTACCGCACCCTCCTCGCGGAGGCCGAAGCGGGGCTGCCGACCCTGCACCGGTACTTCCGCCTCCGGGCCCGGCTCCTGGGGATCGAACGGCTGCGCTACCACGACCTGCACCCGCCACTGGTGGAGCGGGACGCGCGGTTTCCGATCGAGGCGGGGTGCGAGCTCCTCCTCGCGTCCGCCCGGCCACTGGGGGAGGACTGTACGACGATCCTCGCGGACGGCCTGGCCGGAAGGTGGATGGACGTGTACCCGCGGCCCGGGAAGCGGTCGGGGGCGTACATGAACGGGCACGTCTACGCCCTGCATCCGTACCTGCTCCTCAACTACAACGACGACTACGATTCCGTCTCGACCCTGGCCCACGAGTGGGGCCACGCGCTCCATTCCTGCCTGGCGAACCGCGCCCAGCCGTTCGCCACCGCGCGCTACTCGATCTTCGTCGCGGAGGTTGCCTCAACGCTCCAGGAGGCGCTGCTGCAGCGACACATGCTGGCGGTGGCGCGGCCCGGACGCGAGCGCCTGTTCTTTCTCGGGCACGCGCTGGAGTCGTTGCGCGGGACCTTCTTCCGCCAGGCGATGTTCGCGGCCTTCGAGCTGGCGATTCACGAGACGGTCGAAGGGGGCGAGGCCCTGTCGGGAGAGCGGCTCACCGCGATGTACGGCGCCCTCCTGCGACGGTACCACGGGCACGACGCGGACGTGGTGCGGATCGACGAGGAGGCGACGGTCGAGTGGGCCTGGATTCCGCACTTCTACTACGACTTCTACGTCTACCAGTACGCCACGTCCCTCGCGGCCTCCTCGCTCCTCGCCGAGGAGGTGGCGGAGCGGGACGGGCGGAACCGCTATCTCGACATGCTGCGGGCCGGGGGCAGCGACTACCCGTACGAACTGCTGTGCCGGGCGGGGGTCGACCTCGCGACGCCCGAGCCCTACCGGGCGTTGCGGCGCCGCATGGACTCCATCATGGACGAGATCGAGGCGATTCTCGCGGAGGAATGACGGGCGAGGGGAACGCCTCCGGCTCGCCGTCGCGCTCCGGCAGCGGCGCCGGCAGGTCGTGCCGGCGGATCTCGTCGGTCCAGAAGCTCCAGCCCCAGCCGACGACGGTCCCGTCGCGCAGCACGACGGGGGTGAGCTCCTCGTCCCCCACCCGTCCGTCGTCCTCCAGGAGGCGGGTGTAGTAGTACAGGACCTCCCATTCGCCGGACTCGGTGAGCCACGTCTGGCTGCGATGGGGATTCGTGAGGGTCCGCCGGCCGCCGCCCACCGGCAGCTCGACCCGGGTGACGCCCAGGGTGTCCTCGGCGAAGCGCACGCTCTGCGCGGTCTCGTCCTCCGGCACGCGCACGGTGCCCGTCCCGAACAGGTCGAGCACCTGCGCGCGCGTCATGCCGACCCGCAGGTGGTCGAGACGCTCCCGGTTCCGCTCGCGGAAGTTCCCCGCCGTCACGCAGGCGGACAGTCCCGCGAGTGCGAGGACGAGCGGGATGGCGTGCGATCGCAAGCTCTGCACCGGATGCCTCCTGTCAGTGTCGTCGGGTGGAGCCCATCGGGCACTCCGGCGGTCGTACCCCGGCGGCCTACCCGTGCGCCCGCTCCGCCTCCCGTTCGGGACCGTCGTAACGCACGAGCCGTTCCCGGTGCAGGAGGCGAACGAAGCTGCCGAGCCGCTGCTCCACCGGCTCGGCCGCCTCGCCGAACTCCGCCCGGATGGACGCGACGACCTCGCGCACGGTGGTCCGCCCGTCGAACTCGCGCCACGCGGCGGAGCCCGTCGCGTCGAGCCGCAGCCGCGGCGCGCCGAGCCAGTGCAGGACCCAGGCGCCGAGCCTGCGCGGGCCGCGATCAGCGGGCGGACGGCGGAGGAGCAGCACGCCGGCCTCCTCGTCGCGCCACTCGGCGAGCCGGACCGGCCGCAGGTCGAGCAGGTTCACGCCCTCGAAAGCCTCCCGCCGGACGGGTCCCCTCCGGCCGCGCGAGCGGTTCATCTCCCGGCCGTGCCCGCCGCGTGCCACGGCTCAGCGCGACGCCCGCAGGCCGCGCAGCGGCAGCCACACGAGGAGCAGGATCACGATGGGATAGACGAGCAGACCGGGCAGGAAGCTCGGTTCCCCGAGGTTCGCGACGATCTCGCGTCCCCGCGCCAGGAACGGCAGGAAGTCCGAACCCATGAACAGGAATGCGAGCAGCACCGCCATCAGCGATTCGCCGGCGATGAACCCGGAGGACAGCAGGATCCCCTTGTTCGTGGCGGCGGTGCGCTCCTCCGGCGTGGCCCGCAGCCGCTCGAGGCCCCGGGTGAACACCCAGTGCAGGATCCCGCCCACGAAGATCGCCGCGGTGGAGTAGAACGGCAGGTACATCCCGACGGCGATGAGCATCGGGGACGGCGCGTTCACGAGGATCAGGCCGACGGCGAAGAACATCCCCGCGATCACCAGCGGCCAGGCCATCTCCCCGCCCACGATCCCGTTCGCGATCAGGGCCATCAGCCCGGCCTGGGGGGCCGGCAGCTCGGCGGAGCCGATCGTGTAGGCCGCGTGCATCACGTTGAGGGCCGTGGCGAGGACGAGGGACGCGCCGATCACGCCGATGATCTCGCCCACCTCCATCCGCCACGGCGTGCCGCCCAGGATGTGCCCCACCTTGAGGTCCTGCATCATGTCGCCGGCGATCGCGGCGGCGCAGCAGACCACGCCGGCCACGCCGAGCACGGCCGCCACGCCGTGCACGTCCGTCAGGCCGATGGCCACCATGAGGACCGCCGCGATGATCAGCGAGCTCAGGGCGAGGCCCGAGATCGGGTTGTTGCTGTTCCCGATCAGCCCGACCAGGTATCCGGCCACGGCGGCGAACAGGAAGCCGAGGATCACCATCACGACGGTGAGGATGAGCGCCCCGACCACGTTCTGCGCGAAGTACCAGTACAGGAAGAACGTGGCCACGGCCATCGCGCCGATCGCCGGGAGGATCCGCCGGAACGGAAGGTCGATCTCCGTGCGGCTGCGCGCCGTGCCATCGGTCAGGGAGCCGATGTCGCCCATCGCCTTGCGGATGCCGCCGAGCAGCGGGCCGCGCAGGGAAAAGAGGGTGTAGAACGCCGCCACGATCATCGTCCCCACGGCGAGCGGCCGGACCTGGTTGAACCAGACGTCCTCGGAGAGCGCGATGAGGTCCGTGCCGGCGGAAGCGCCCGTCGTGAGGGCCGGATTCAGGAATACCGCGAGGGGCACGAGGAACAGCCACCCGATCACCGCGCCCGCGAACACGACGGCCGACAGGCGCAGTCCGATGATCCAGCCCACACCCATCAGCATGGGGGAGGCGGACGGGCTCGCGAGGTACAGGCCGCTCCCGGCATACTCGGTGCGGGTGCCCAGGACGTCGATGCTGGCGCGGCCGAAGTTCAGGACGGTCTCGGTCTTCTCCTTGATGAGCAGGATCCCGTTCCCGTTCTTCAGCAGCTCCCACGCCGCCGCCAGGCCCAGGCCGCCCATCACGTACTTGGCGCCGGTCTGTCCGCCCTGGCCGGCCTTCACGATCTCGGCCGCCGCCACGCTCTCGGGGAAGGGGAGCTCCGCCTCCACGACCAGGGTGCGGCGCAGGACGATCACGAACAGCACGCCGAGCGTGCCGCCGATGAACATGATCGCCGTGCTCTCCCAGTACCGCAGGTTCTCCCACGCGCCGGTGATCACGAAGGCCGGAATCGTGAAGATCGCCCCCGCCATCAGGGATTCGCCCACCGAGGCTGTGGTGCGGGCCACGTTCTCCTCGAGGATCGTGCCGCGCAGCGGGCGCAGCACGGCCATCGCGACGACGGCGGCCGGGAAGGCCGCCGCCACGGTGAGTCCCGCCTTCATGCCGACGTACGCGTTGGCGGCGCCGAGCACGATGGCCATGATCACGCCGAGCACGACCGCCTTGACGGTCAGTTCGGCCATGCTCGTCGTCGCGGGTACGTAGGGCCCGTCCGGCCTGTCGCTCATGCGGCGCTCCGTGGAAGCGGAGGAATCGGTCGGAGCCGGTCCGGCGGGCCGCCCCGTGTGGACGCGCCGCCGTTCCGTCGCTAACGTGCCCCCAAGCTGGCAGACACCACCATCCTGCGCCAGCCGTGCCCCCCGCGGCCCCCGCGCCGCCCCGGGCGCCCGGTGGCGCTTCGACCTGCACGGGAAGGAACCGACGATGACCTTCGTATCCGACCTGGAGCCGTCCGCCCTGTGGGCGCACTTCGATCGTCTCCTGGAGATTCCCCGCGGTTCGCGCCGGGAGGAGCGGGCCCGCGAACACGTGCTGTCCATCGCCCGCCGGAACGGGCTCGAGCACGAAGTCGACGCGACCGGCAACGTCGTGGTGCGCAAGCCCGCCCGCCCGGGACGCGAGGACGCTCCCGCCGTGGTGCTCCAGGCGCATCTCGACATGGTGCAGGAGAAGAACTCGGACACGGAGTTCGACTTCGATGCCGACGCGATCCGTCCGGTACGGGACGGCGAGTGGCTGCGGGCGGACGGCACGACCCTCGGCTCGGACAACGGGATCGGCGTCGCGGCGATGCTCGCCCTCCTGGAGGCGGAAGACGTCGCGCACGGGCCGCTGGAGCTGTTGTTCACGATCGACGAGGAGACGGGCCTCACCGGTGCAGCGGGTCTCGACGGCGAGCTGCTGCGCGGCCGCACCCTGATCAACCTGGATTCGGAAGAAGAGGCGGTCCTGACGATCGGCTGTGCCGGCGGCGCGGACACGCACCTCCACCTGCCCGTCGCCCGCGAGGCGGTGCCGGACGGAGCGGAGGGCCTCGAGGTCCGCGTCGCGGGGCTGAAGGGCGGGCATTCGGGCGTGGACGTCCACCTGCAGCGCGGCAATGCGATCGCGATCGTCGCGCGGGCGCTCCGGCACGCGTTCGAGGCCGTGCCGACGCTGCGGGTCGCCTCGCTCGCCGGCGGCAACGCCCACAACGCGATTCCGCGCGAGGCGCACGCGGTGGCGGTGGTCGACGCGGCGGATGCGGGCGAGGCGGCGGCGCTGCTCGAGGCCGAGCTGGCGGCGGCCGGCGCGGAGCTCGCGACCTCCGACCCCGGCCTGACCTGGACGGTGGAGCGGGGCGGCGCCCCGGCCGACGCCTGGACCTCCGGGACGACGGCCGACGCGACGGCGCTCCTGGCGGCGCTCCCGTTCGGCGTGCTGCGGATGAGCGACGACATCGAGGGGCTCGTGGAGACGAGCACCAACCTGGCCGTCGCGTCGGAAGGCGACGGGCGGCTGACGGTCCTGATGAGCAGCCGCAGCTCCGTGATGTCCGCCCTCGCCGCCGTGCGGCGCCGCCTGCGGGCGCTCGGCGCGCTGGTCGGGGCCGAGGTGGCCGAAAAGGACGGATACCCCGGCTGGAAGCCCGATCCCTCCTCGCCGCTCCTGGGCGTCATGCGGACGGTGCACCGTGAGGTCACGGGTGTGGAGCCGGAGGTCGGGGCGGTCCATGCGGGCCTCGAGTGCGGGATCATCGGCGAGAAGGTCCCCGGCATGGACATGATCTCGTTCGGACCGCAGATCGAGTTTCCCCACTCGCCGGACGAGAGAGTGCGGATCGACTCGGTGGCACCGTTCTGGCGGGTCGTCACGGCGACCCTGGAGCGTCTCGCCGACTGACGGTCCGGACGGCCCGGGGCGGCGGGCGCGGCGCGGCGGCGTGATCTCCGCGCCGCCCCGCTCCGGGCGCCCTGCCGGGCGGCGGTCGGTTCGTGTAGGTTGGTCCGGGAGCGGCCTTCCCGGATCCTGGACGTGCGACGTCCCACTCGAGCGCGGGAGCGCGCATGCAGCCGCTGAAGAAGGGCGAGATCCTCGGGCTGTGGGTCTGGGTGATCGTCGCGTGGCTGATCCTCGCCTGGGTGTTCGGCGACTTCTGGTGGTTTCGTCCCCTGTGGCGGGAGATCCGGTGAGACGGTCGGGCTCGCGGGGCCGTGGACCCGACGCGGGCCGGAGACGTCCGGTCTTTCGCGGCGCGGCGCCGCCGCTAGATTGACGCCACGTCGGTTCGCTGCGGCCAGGTGATACTGCGGCCGGGAGGTGACCCATGGCGATCTACGATTACCGCTGCGAGAACTGCGGCGCCGAGTTCACGGTGAGCGAGACGATCTCGGAGCACGAGCGACGGCGGAAGTCGCCGAAGTGCCCGGATTGCGACAGCGGGCGGACCCGCAGGGTGTTCACGGAGTTCTTCGCGAAAACGGAGTCCAAGGTCTGACGCGGCGCGCCGGGCGCGCGGATTGTCCCGCTCCCCGGACGGACCCGAAGCGGTCCGAATGGGCGGGAACTCGTCGGGAGGCCGAAGGAGGGCGTCATGACGGAAGGACGGAAGAGTCGGAAGAAGCTCTACATGATCCTCATCATCATCCTGCTGGTGATCCTGCTCCTGACCAACGTCATCTGAGCCCGGCTGCCGTCCGGGAGCGCGGCCGCGCTCCCGGACGGCAGCGGTCGTGGCCGGCGCTGCGCGCTCCGGCGTTCAGGCGATCTCCGGGCCGGCCCCGGAGCGGCGGACGAACCACGCCGTGACGCCGAGGATGCCGGCGATCGTGGCCGCGGCGAGTATCGTATCGACTCCGCCGGGCAGGTCGATCGGCACGCCCTCGATCGGGCGGCCGCCCCGCAGACCCACCCACAGGGCCAGCAGCACGCCCGTCAGCCCACCGCCGCCCACCAGCCCCGACCCGAACAGGACGCCCCGCTCCCGTCGGCGTTCCGACTCGTGCTCCGGCCGTCGCCGGGTCAGCGCCCAGCGCAGCACGCCTCCGGCGAACACCGCCCCCATCGTCGACAGCGGCAGGTAGACGCCGACGGCGAACGGAAGCACGGGGACGCGGACGACCGCGGCGAGCCCGCCCAGCGCGATGCCGATCAGGATCAGGGCCCACGGGAGGTTCTGGTCGAGCACCCCGTCGATCACCAGCTTCATCAGCACGGCCTGCGGGGCCGGCAGCTCGGCGCCGCCGAGCCCTCCCGCGACGTTGGCGTGCAGCAGCATCACCACGAGGCACACGACCCCGGCCGACGTGATCACGCCGATCAGCTCGCCGATCTGCTGGCGGCGCGGGGTGGCGCCGAGGATAAAGCCCGTCTTGAGGTCCTGCGACGTGTCGCCCGCGATGGACGCGGCGATGCAGACCACGGTGCCGACCATCAGGGCCGTCGCCTTGCCCGCCATGTCCGTCCAGCCGAGCAGCAGGAAGACGAGGCTCGTCCCGAGGAGCGTGGCGATCGTCATCCCGGACGTCGGGTTCGAGGTGACGCCCACCAGGCCGACGATCCGGGAGCTCACCGTGACGAAGAAGAAGGCGAACAGGGCCACGCAGACCGCGGCGATCGCCCGCACGGGCACCGAGTCCAGCTCGCCCAGGATCCCGGGCACGAAGATCAGGACGAGCAGGATCAGGCCGACCAGCTTCAGCACCGTGCCGAAGGGCAGGTCGCGCTCCGTGCGGTCCACGTCCTCGTCGCGGGTTCCCGCGCTGTTCGAGATCTGCCGGATTCCCAGCCGGAACGACTCCACCATGGTGGGCACCGAGCGCACCAGGGTGATCAACCCGCCCATGGCGACGGCCCCGGCCCCGATGTAGCGCACGTAACGGTTCCACAGGTCGTGCGCCGACATGTCGCGGATCAGCAGCTCCGTCTCGGGAAACAGGGGCTCGGTGAGCCCCGAGCCCCAGACGTGCAGCACCGGGATGATCACGAGGGCGGAGAGGAGACCGCCGGCGACCATCACGGTGGCGATCCGGATGCCGAGGATGTAGCCGACCCCGATCAGCGCGGGGGACACGCTGGCCGACAGGCCGGCCCGGAGCGGCAGGCCCAGCGAGAACGTGCCCGGCACGAGCTTCAGGCCGTCGGTGATCAGCTTGAAGGCCATGCCGGCGCCGATGCCCCAGAACACGCCGGACGCCTGCTCTCCGCCCTCCTCGGCCGCCACCTGCACCTCGGCGCAGGCCATCCCCTCGGGGTACGGCAAGCGGCCGTGCTCGCCCTGGATCAGGTACCGGCGCAGCGGGACCATGGCGAGGACGCCGATCAGCCCACCGCTCATCGCCAGCAGCGTGAGCTGGATCCACTCCGGGTTCCGTCCCCAGATGAACAGGGCGGGAATCGTGAACAGGACGCCGGAGGCCACCGAGGAGCTGGCCGAACCGACCGTCTGCGACATGTTCGTCTCGAGGATCGAGTGCCGCAGTCCGAACGCGCTCATCAGCCGGAACGCGACGACCGACAGCACGGCCACCGGGATCGAGGTGCTGATCGTGAGACCGGCCTTCAGCCCCAGGTAGGTGTTGGCGGCCCCGAAGATGACGCCGAGGATCGCGCCGGTGAGGACCGCCTTGAACGTGAACTCGGAAAGCGACTCGCCGGCGGTGAGCGGAACGAACGTCTCGCCGGGCCGCAGCTCGTAGGCCGTGGGGGGCAGGGACCGTCCGGACATGCGCGCTCCATGGCAAGGGTCGGCGTGAGCGGCCGAAGTTCGCCGCCGGGCGCTTTCCCGTCAAACCACGTCGCCCCAGGTTCCGGGCATGAACCGAACGGACCCTCGCGGAGGCACCGTCCTGTTCGACGGCGATTGCCGCCTGTGCCACGCCGCGGCGCGCTGGATCGCGCGCCGGGACCCGCACGGCCGCTTCCGTCTCGCGTTCCTCGACTCGGCCGCCGGGCGCGCCGCGCTGTCGGGGGCCGCGGTGAACCGGACCGCCGCTGCCGACAGCGTAGTGCTCGTGCGCGGCGGGCGGGCGTGGACGGAAAGCGGGGCGGCGCTGCGCATCGCGGCCGGTCTCCGCCCGCCCTGGCCGCTCCTGGCGGTGCTGCTGCTCGTCCCGCGCCCCCTGCGGGACGCCGCGTACCGGTTCGTAGCCCGGCGACGCCGGCGCTGGTTCGGCGAGGCCGACCGCTGCGCGCCGCTCGATCCCGAGGTGGCGGCACGGCTGCTCGAGTGAGCGGCTGGCGGCACGGCTGCTCGAGTGAGCGGGTGGCGGCCCGCGCCGGCCTCAGCGGGGCGGGGAGATACGCACCGCGAGCCGTCCCACGCCTTCGATGGCCGCCTCCACCCGGTCGCCCGGGCGGAGGGGGCCCACCCCGGCCGGCGTGCCCGTGAACAGGAGGTCCCCGGGCTGCAGCTCGACGATGCGCGACAGGTGGGCGAGCACGTCGGACACGGGCCAGACCTGGTCGGACAGGTCCCCCTGCTGCCGGACCTCGCCTCCCACCGACAGCTCGATCCGGCCCCGGCACGGATGGCCGATGCGGGCCGTGGGGGCGAGCGCGGAGCACGGGGCCGAGCCGTCGAAGCCCTTGGCCAGGGCCCACGGCTTCCCGTCCCGCTTCGCGCGCGCCTGCGCGTCGCGGCGGGTGAGGTCGAGGCCGACGCCGTAGGCGAACACCAGGTGCTCGGCTTCGTCCGGCGGCACGTTCCATCCGCTCCGCCCGAGCGCGACCACGAGCTCGACCTCGTGGTGCAGCTCGCCGGTCTCGGGAGGGTAGCGCACCGTCCCGCCCGGCGGGACGAGCGCCGACGCCGGCTTGAGGAAGAAGAAGGGGGGCGCGGGGGGCGCCTCCGCATCCATCTCGCGCGCGTGCGCGGCGTAGTTTCTTCCGACGCACCAGATGCGGCCGACGGGAAAGGGCTCGCTCCTGCCGTCCACCGGCAGCGTCGGGGTGGGCGGGAGGTGGATTCCGTCGCCGAAGGCGTCCGCGGTTTCGCTGTTCATGGCCACACCGTCTCGTTTCGCTCGTAGTTCGCGGATCCGGGTCCGCCGGGCCCGGCCGCCGTGCGCCCGTGCCACGATCCGGACCCGGCGCCCGGCCGGCAAGGTCCTCCGTCCCGATGCGACTTGCCCGCGGCGGCCCGTACGGGGAGCTTGCGGAGATCTTGAGCGAAAGAGGGGCGTGACGGACCGCCGCCGGCCCCGTCGCCCGGCGAACCGGCGACCGCCGACTCCGAGCGCATGGGGCCGAATCGGCCGTGGCACCCCCGTGAAGAGGAGAAGGGAAAGCATGCGATCGATGACGCGAGGAAGTGGAAGTGCGGTGCGGACGCGAGCGGCGGTCCTGGGGCTGGCGCTGGCCGTCATGCCGGCCACGGGGCACGCGCAGGACGCGGCGCCGCCCCTCGACGAGCACGACGTGGCCCGTCTGCGGAACGTCACGGATGCGGTGGTGGCGCCCGACGGGCGCCACGTGGCGTTCACCGTGTCGGTGCCGCGCGATCCGTTCACCGAGCCCGACGGCGCGGCGTGGTCCCGCCTGCACGTCCTGGACGTCGCGTCCGGGACCGCGACCGAATACGTCGGCGGGACCGTGAACGTGCGGGACGTGCGGTGGTGGCCCGGCAGCGGATCGATCGCCTTCCTGGCGCGGCGCGACGAGGATGCGACCTCCCTCTACCGCATTCCCCTCGAGGGCGGCGAGGCGGTCCGGGTCCTGTCACACGACCCCGGCATCTCGGCCTTCGACGTGTCGCCGGATGGGCGCCGGATCGCCTTCCTGGCGCGGGAGCCCGAGCCGAAACGGCGGATCGAGCTGCGGAATCTCGGGTTCCGGCAGGAGATCTACGAGGAGGACGATCCGTTCACGCGCGTGTGGGTGGCCCCGGCCGACGGGTCGGAGGCGCCCCGCATGCTGCCGCTCGACGGCCACGCATCCCACGTCGCGTGGTCGCCCGACGGGACGCGCCTGCTCGTCGTCCTCGCCCCCACGCCGCTCGTGGACGACAGTTACATGCGACGGCGCATCCGGGTGGTGGACGCGGGGAGCGGCGAGATCCTCCTGCGCGTCGAGAACCCCGGCAAGCTCGGGCAGCTGGCCTGGGCGCCCGACGGGGCGCACGTGGCGTACGTGGCGGCGGAGAGCCGCCACGATCCGAAGGAGGGACGCCTGATGGTGGCGCGGCTCGCCGACGGGACCACCCGCGAGCTGCTGCCCGGGCTTCCCGGCCACGTGTCGTCCATCGCGTGGACCGACGGTCGAACCGTCCGCTACGTCGCCGATCTCGGCGTGGAGACCGAGGTCGGCAGCGTGCGGGTGGACGGCTCCGGGCGTCGCACGGTCGTCGCCCAGGGCGTCGCCGCGTTCACGGAGCTGTCGGTGGGGGGCAGGGAGCCGGTCACCGCCCTCGTCGGGAGCACGGCTACGCACCCGGCCGAGCTGTACGTGCTCGGTCGCGAGGCGAAGACGCCAAGCCGGATGACGGACTCGAACCCGTGGCTGGCCGGCCGGACGCTCGGCCGCCAGGAGACGGTGCGGTGGACGGCGCGCGACGGGCTCGACCTCGAGGGGCTGCTCATCCATTCCGTGGACGGCCCGGCGGGCCCGCATCCCCTGATCGTGGTGGTGCACGGCGGCCCGGAGTCGCATTACCGGAACGGCTGGCTCACCGGCTACTCCTCGCCCGGGCAGGTATCGGCGGGCCGCGGGTTCGCGGTGTTCTATCCGAACTACCGGGCCAGCACCGGCCGCGGCGTCGAGTTCTCGATGCTCGACCACGGCGACTTCGCCGGGGCGGAATTCGATGACATCGTGGACGGGGTGGACCACCTCATCGCAGACGGCGTCGCGGACCCGGCCCGCGTCGGGGTGACCGGCGGCTCGTACGGCGGCTACGCCACGGCGTGGCTCTCGACGCGCTACTCGCGACGCTTCGCGGCGGGGGTGATGTTCGTCGGCATCGCCAACCTCATCTCGAAGGACGGGGTGAGCGACATTCCCGAAGAGATGCACCTCGTGCACCAGCGGATCCGGCCCTGGGAGGACTGGGACCTGTTCCTCGAGCGCAGCCCCATCTTCTGGGCCGACAGCGCCCGGACGCCGCTTCTCATCCTGCACGGTACGGCGGACCCGCGGGTTCCGACCGACCAGTCCATCGAGATGTACCGGAACGTGAAGCTGCGCGGCGAGGCGCCGGTGCGTCTCGTGCTCTACCCCGGGGAGGGCCACGGCAACCGGCGCGCCGCCGCCCGTCTCGATTACAACCTCCGCAGCCTGCGCTGGCTGGAGCACTACCTGACGGGCTCGGGAGGCGAGCCGCCGCCGCCCGACATCGAGGTCCGGGACGAGGAGCCCGCCGCGCGCGCGGCGGCGGGCGGATGAACCGGCCGGGCGTCGCCGCGCTGGCCGCCACGCTCGCGATCGCAGGCCTCGCGGCCACGCCGCGGGCCGCACGCGGGCAGGTTCCGGCACTGCTCGAGGAGCTGAATCCGCCCCGCGTGACGGCCTACGACGACGCGGTCCCGACGCCGGAAGACGTCCTCGGGCACCGGATCGGCGAGCGGCACAGCCGTCCGGAGCAGATCGTGCGCTGGTTCGACGCGGTCGCGGCGGCGAGCGACCGGGTGCGGGTGCTGCGGCACGGCCGGACGCACGAGGGGCGGGACCTGCTGCACGCCGTGGTGGCGCGGCCCGACCGTCTCGCCGACCTCGACCGCGTGCGGAGCGGGAACCTCCGTCTCTCGGACCCGGCGGTCTCGGGGTCGGTCTCCACCGACTCCCTGCCCGTGGTCGTGTACCTGGGCTACAGCGTGCACGGCAACGAGGCGAGCGGGAGCGAGGCGGCGATGCTCGCCCTGTACCACCTCGCCGCGGGGCGCGGCGAGTCCGTGGACCGGCTGCTCGACGCGGCGGTGATCCTCATCGACCCGATGCTCAACCCGGACGGACGGGACCGTTTCGTGGACTGGGTGAACGGAAACCGCGGGGCCCGGCCGGTGCCCGACCCCGCCGACCTGGAGCACCACGAGCCGTGGCCGGGCGGGCGGGGCAACCACTACGCGTTCGACCTGAACCGGGACTGGCTGGCCGCCGTGCACCCCGAGTCGCGGGCCCGGCTCGCGCTGTATCATGCGTGGCGCCCGCAGCTTCTGGCCGACTTCCACGAGATGGGCGCGGGCTCGACGTTCTTCTTCCAGCCGGGCGTGGCATCGCGCGTGAACCCACTCACTCCCGAGGGGAACCGCGACCTCACGGCCCGAGTGGCGGAGTACCACGCGCGGATGCTCGACCGGCTCGGTCAGCCGTACTTCAGCGGCGAGACGTTCGATGACTTCTTCTACGGCAAGGGCTCGACGTATCCGGACCTGAACGGCGCCGTGGGGATCCTGTTCGAGCAGGCCTCCAGCCGCTCGCTGGCGGTGGAGACCGGGCGCGACACGCTGCGCTTCGGGCATACGGTGCGAAACCAGCTGGCCGCGACCCTGTCCACGCTCGAGGCGGCGGTGGACCTGCGCCGCGACCTGCTGGACCACCAGCGGGCGTTCTACGCCGCGGCCGCGGTCTGGGCCGAGGGCCGCCGGAGCGGCGGCTGGGTCGTGAGCATGGAGCGCGGCGCCGACCGGGCCCGCGCGCTCGCGCGGCTCCTCGTCCGCCACGGCGTGGAGATACGGGAGCTGGCGGAGGTGGTGGAGGTCGGGGGGCGGTCCTTCGAGGTCGGCCGTGCCTGGGTCGCCCCGGCGGACCAGCCGCAGGCACGGCTGCTCGAGGCCCTGATGGCCGCTCCCACCGAGTTTCCGGACTCGGTGTTCTACGACGTGTCGGCGTGGTCGATGCCGTTGGCCTTCGACGTCGACGCGGCGCGCCTCCCGCGTGGCCGCGCCGGGCTGATCGGCGCTCCGTTCGACCCCGGGGTGCACGCCGCTGTGGACCCGGGGGAGGCGGGTCCCGGGGATGTCGCCGCCGCCGTCGGCTGGCGGCTCGCGTGGGGCGGGCCCGAGGCCGCCCGGCTGCTCGCCCGCTGGCTGGAGGCGGGCTACGCGGCGCGCGTCCTGCTCGAGCCGGTGGTGCTGCGAGGCGGCGCGGGGCGGCTCGCAGCCGGACGGGGAACCGTGGTGCTCATGCCTCCCTCTCGCCGCGACGTCGACCGGGAGCGTATGCGGCGCCTCCTCGCGTCCGCGGGGTCCCCGGACGGCCGCGGGCTCGCCCCGGTACTGTCGTTCTCCACTCCCGAAGGGCCGGACCTCGGCGGCCCATCCAGCCGGGAAGTGCCGCCGCCATCGGTCGCTCTCGTGGTGGGAGACGGCATTCCCTCTACGCGAGCCGGGGAGGTGTGGCACGCCCTGAGCCATGACGCGGGCCTCCGGGTCAGCCGCCTGCCAGCGGACCGGCTCGACCGCACCGGCCTGTCCCGCTACGACGTGGTGATCGTTCCGGGCGGGCGGATCGGCGAAGACGGGACGACCAGGTTGACGGCGTGGACGGAGGCAGGGGGACGTCTCGTCGTCCTCGGAACGGCGGTGGACTGGGCCGTGCGGGCGGGACTCGCTCCGCTCTCGCGGCGTCCCGGTGCCGAGCAGGAGGACGCATCGCCGGAGGTGAAGTGGAGCGAACGGCGCGCCGCGCGCGGGTCGCAGCGGCTTCCGGGCACGATCTTCGATCTCCGCCTCGACTCGACGCACCCGCTCGCGTTCGGAATCGGCGACCGGCTTCCGGTGTTCGTGTCGGGCGACGCGTTCTTCGGGCTGGCGGACGAGGCGTCGCCGGGGTCGGTCGACACGGTGGGCCGCTTCTCCGCGACGCCGCTGCTTGCCGGCCGGCTGCCCGCGCGGCTCGCGCCGTTGGCCTCGGGTTCGGAAGCGCTCGTGGTCGCGACGAAGGGGCGGGGACGGGTCGTGGCGCTCGCTGCCGACCCGACGTTCCGCGGGACCTGGCCGGGGTCGGTGCGGCTGCTCCGCAACGCGGTGTTCTTCGCTCCGGTCTACTGAGCGCGCGCCGGAACGTGGCCCCGGACGCCGGCCCGCCCGGCTTCAGGCGCCGGCGTGGCCGGCGACGGAGAAACCGCGCTTGCGCAGGGCGTTGCCCACGGCGCCCGCGAACAGGGAGAGTCCGAACACGAAGTCGGCGGCGGGATCGTGGATGCCTGCGGTCGCGAGGACGAGCGCGACGCCGAGCGCGGCCCCGACCATCACGAGAGACACGAGCACGCGACGGCTCGGAACGCAGCGCGTCGCCACGCCGGCCCCGACGAAGCCCGCCGCCAGATACCCGTACGACATCGCGAGGTAGAACTCCCAGGCGGGCGGTTCCACGCCGAACGCGTCCAGCGTCGCGGCGACGGCGAGCCACACCAGCCCGCCGATCGCCACGGCGAGCGGAACTGCGGCCAGCCACCGGACGGAGCGGTACAGTCGTTTCATCTGCAGGGCCGTTGTCCATGGGGCCCCCGCGAGGGGGCCGCGACGTACGCGTTCCGATGACGAAGGAATCCGACACCCCAGATTCTGCACGACGAGGCGGCAGCGTCAAGTCCGCTCTTGCCGGACCTCCGGTCCGGACGCAGGTTGCAGCGGTCGTCGCGCGGTGATCGGCGCCCGGTCCGAACCTCGTTCCGGAGTGACAGTTGCCCCCCTCCTTCCGTGGCCGGTCCGCTTCCGTCTGCCGGTACCTCGCGGTCCTGGTGCTGGCGGTGGGGGGCTGCGCCTCCGGCCCGCGAGCCTACACGACGCTGGACGCCGCGCTGTGGATGCAGACGTCGGAGGAATACGCCGCGGTGACCCGGCAGGCGTACCGGCAGGCGGCGGAACGGCTCGAGGCCGCCCTCCGCGACACCGCCTGGTCCGCCGCGCTCGAGCAGGGGCCGAGGGCCGGAGGACTTCCGCCCGCCGTGGTGCTCGATGTCGACGAGACCGTCCTCGACAATTCGGCGTATGCGGCGCGCCTGCTCCGGGCGGGCGAGGAGTTCACGCCGGAGACGTGGGATGCATGGGTCGAGGAGGCGCGGGCGCCTGCCGTGCCGGGTGCCCTGGAGTTTCTGCGTCGGGCCCGGGCCCGCGGAGTTCACGTCGTCTTTCTGACGAACCGCGAGGCTCACCTCGAGGCGGCCACGCGCCGGAACCTGGCCGCCGTGGGTTTCGAGCCGGCGCCCGAAGATGACGCCGTGCTCATGAAGGGGGAGCAGGAATCGTGGGGATCCGACAAGTCGAGCCGGCGCGCGCACGTGGCCGGCACGCACCGGATCCTGTTCTTGTTCGGAGATGACTTCAACGACTTCGTTCCCGCCCGCTGGGGCCTCGACGCGCGGCGGGAGCTGGGCCGCGAGCACGCGGACCACTGGGGCGTCGACTGGTTCGCGCTGCCGAATCCGACGTACGGTTCCTGGGAGGCGGCGATCACGCGCTTCCCGCCCGCTGCGGACGGGCGCTCCGCCCTGGAGCGAAAGCTCGAGACGCTGGACCCCGGTACCTGAACCGGAAGGGGGAAGAGGATGCGCATGCGAACTCCGGCGGCCGTGGCCGCCGTGATCCTGCTGGTGGGAGCCTGTGGCGGCGGTTCGGATGTCGCGCCGACGCCGGAGGAGGCCGCGGAAGCCCGCCGGGCCGCCCGGGCGGACTCGGTCGCGCGCGCCGCCGCGCTCTACGATGCGGCCGTGTTCGACACGATCGCGTGGGAGAGCGACAACAAGATGTGGGAGCGGGGCGGCGTCGTGTGGTCGTTCAGCTGCCAGAAGTGCCACGCCGCCGACGGGCGGGGCGAGGGAGAGGTCGCCGTGCAGGCGAATCTCGACGTGCCGGACCTCCTGGCTGCCGAGTGGCCGCTGGCCGGCGACGTGGCGGGGATCCGGCGCGCGATCTTCGTGGGCCACGAGAGCGCCATGCCGTCGTGGGGGCTGGTGGGCCTGAAGTACCGCGACATCGACGCGGTCTCGAACTACATCGACGGCCTGCTGCGCGCGGAGGACTGAGCGCCCGCCGGGTCACCGGCGGGCCCGCTCGGCGGCGACCCGGCCGCTCACGCACCGCGGCGGGCCCGCCCGTCAGGTGAGCTCCGTGAACCGATAGACCACGACGCCCGAGCCGGGCGCGTTGTCGACGTCCACGTAGCCGGTGTCCAGCAGGGTGGTGAGCTCCCCCTCCACTTCCGCGAAGGTGGCGCCCGTGTCGGCGACGCCCTGGGTCACGGAGATCGTCCCTCCGTGACGGATCGCGGACTCCAGGAGCCTCTGGCGCAGCGGCGGAGCGGGAGGAACGGCCGCCCCGGCGCCGGCCTCGAGCCGGCGGGCGATGCGCGGGTGCGGCAGGTAGCCCTCCCGGACGTTCGCCTCCCGCACCAGGGAGTGCATGCGGAAGAGGTCCACGAACTGGCCGACGCCGAACAGTCCGAAGGTGAGCAGCCACAGCAGGCCCGTGCCGTACTTCCCGAGATAGATGCGGTGAATGCCGCACAGCCCCGCCAGGCACAGGGCCCACAGTCCGTAGCCGATCCCCTCCCGGTACCGGCCGTCTCCTTCTTCGTTCATTCTCGCGACCGTCTCTCCTCTCGCGTGAGGTGGGGCCGGGACGACCGGCGCCGCCGCTGCCGAGCCATACGCGGCAGCCGGCACCGAGGTTTCGTCCCCCGTCTCACACCGCCGCCCGGAACAGGAGGATGTCGCCGTCCCGGACCTCGTACTCCTTGCCCTCGAGCCGGACGAGCCCCAGCTCGCGAGCCTTCTTCAGCGACCCGGCCCGCACGAAATCGTCGAACGCGATCGTCTCGGCGCGGATGAACCCCCGCTGGAAGTCGGTGTGCACCCGGCCCGCGGCCTCCGGGGCCCGGGCCCCGGCGCGCACCGTCCAGGCGCGGACCTCGTTGTCGCCCACGGTGAAGAAGGTCTGGAGGCCGAGCAACCGGAATCCGGTGCGGACGAGACGGGCGAGGCCACTCTCCTCCAGGCCGTGCGCGGCGAGGAAGTCGCTCCGCTCGTCGGGCTCCAGCGCCAGGAGCTCCGCCTCGAGACGTGCGCACACCTCGACGAACTCGGCCTCGGGGTCCTCGCTCCGCACGATGTCCGCCAGCCGGCGCGCGTGCGGCGAGCCGGCCGCCAGCTCCTGCTCGTCGACGTTCGCCACGTACAGCATCGGCTTGCGGGTGAGGAGCCCGAGGGACCTCACGTATCGCTCCTCCTCCGGCGACAGGGACACGCGCCGCGCCGGGCGGCCCGCGTCCAGGGCCTCGCGCAGGCGGCGCAGGGCCGGCGCGATCGCGCGCGCTTCGCGATCGCCGCTGCGCTCGCGTCGCTCCACCTTGTCCAGGGCGCGCTCGACGGTCTCCAGGTCGGCGAGCTCGAGCTCCAGCTCGATCACCGCACGGTCGCTTTCGGGGTCCTCCACGTCACCCGTGTGTACGATGGAGGGATCGGGGAAGCAGCGGACGACGTGCGCGATCGCATCGACTTCGCGGATGTGCTGAAGGAAGCGGTTGCCCAGGCCCTCGCCGCGCGACGCGCCCGCTACGAGGCCGGCGATGTCGACGAACTCGACCACGTTGGCCACGACGCGAGGGGGGCGCACGAGCTCGGCGAGGCGCCGCAGCCTCTGGTCCGGGACCTCCACGACGCCGACGTTCGGGTCGATGGTGCAGAAGGGGTAGTTCTCCGCCGGGACCGCGACGGCCGTGAGCGCCTGGAACAGCGTGGATTTCCCTACGTTCGGGAGTCCGACGATGCCGATGGACAGCCTGGACACGCGTTCGTTCCTCTCCAGACGGGGCACAGCCGTCCGCGCACGGACGGGCGAGACTCAGGTTCCGGCGGGCGGAGTATAACCGGCAAACGGGACGGGGAACACGCCGCTCTTGCCCGTGGCGGCGGGGAGCCTACATTCGTCGCGTTGCACCGTGGTGGGCGTAGCTCAGTCGGTTAGAGCGCCAGGTTGTGGCCCTGGAGGTCGCGGGTTCGAATCCCGTCGCTCACCCTGCGTCGCGTCGAGTGGCACGAGCCGCCTCGGGGCTTGCGGGACGGGACGATCGCGGATATTCTTGAATGCTCGGTTCGCGAGGCCGGCCTGCGCCGGTGGACGCGGCCCCGGGGGTTGACGCCGGGGTAACAAGGCCGTAACATTCACGATCCGTGCGAGGCGGGGCTGATGGCAGGTCCCGATCGTGCGGCTGCTTTTTGAAAAGAAGGTGCGAGTGACGTGTGGGCCTCGGGGCACGGGCGCCACTTCCCGTGTCCAATGAGGAACCAAAGTGGAATTCCGAACGCAAAGACACCGGCCTTGAGCTGGTGTGACGCGTTCGCACCGAGTCACGAGACGGACGGCCGGCCTTCGGGCTGGACGGACGTTCTCCAAGCTTGTTCATGAAAAAACATGGAGAGTTTGATCCTGGCTCAGGACGAACGCTGGCGGCGTGCCTAACACATGCAAGTCGTGCGAGAAAGGTCCTTCGGGACCGAGTACAGCGGCGGACGGGTGAGTAACACGTGAGCGACCTACCCGGCAGAGGGGGACAACTCAGGGAAACTTGAGCTAATACCGCATATTGCGACGGCTTGGAAGCCGCTCGTGAAAGCGGGCCTCTCGATGAAGCTCGTGCTGCCGGATGGGCTCGCGGCCTATCAGCTTGTTGGTGGGGTAACGGCCTACCAAGGCGATGACGGGTAGCTGGCGTGAGAGCGCGACCAGCCACACTGGGACTGAGACACGGCCCAGACTCCTACGGGAGGCAGCAGTGGGGAATATTGCGCAATGGGCGAAAGCCTGACGCAGCGACGCCGCGTGGGGGAGGAAGGCCTCAGGGTCGTAAACCCCTGTCAGGTGGGACGAACCCCGGATCGATCAATACCCGGTTCGGCTGACGGTACCACCAGAGGAAGCTCCGGCTAACTCCGTGCCAGCAGCCGCGGTAATACGGAGGGAGCGAGCGTTGTTCGGAATTACTGGGCGTAAAGGGCGCGTAGGCGGTCGAGTAAGTCGAGTGTGAAATTCCGGGGCTCAACCCCGTGGACTGCACCCGATACTGCACGACTCGAGAAAGGCAGGGGCGAGTAGAATTCCCGGAGTAGCGGTGGAATGCGTAGATATCGGGAAGAACACCGGTGGCGAAGGCGGCTCGCTGGACCTTTTCTGACGCTGAAGCGCGAAAGCGTGGGGAGCAAACAGGATTAGATACCCTGGTAGTCCACGCCGTAAACGATGGGTACTAGGTGTTGGGAGGATTGACCCTCTCAGTGCCGACGCTAACGCATTAAGTACCCCGCCTGGGGAGTACGGCCGCAAGGCTGAAACTCAAAGGAATTGACGGGGGCCCGCACAAGCGGTGGAGCATGTGGTTTAATTCGAAGCAACGCGAAGAACCTTACCTGGGCTTGACATGTCGGTGGTACTTCCCTGGAAACAGGGGGGGACCCTTCGGGGAGCCGTCACAGGTGCTGCATGGCTGTCGTCAGCTCGTGTCGTGAGATGTTGGGTTAAGTCCCGCAACGAGCGCAACCCTTGTCCTTAGTTGCCATCATTTAGTTGGGCACTCTAGGGAGACTGCCGGTGTTAAACCGGAGGAAGGTGGGGATGACGTCAAGTCCTCATGGCCCTTATGTCCAGGGCGACACACGTGCTACAATGGCCGGTACAGAGGGCAGCGATACCGCGAGGTGGAGCGAATCCCAAAAAGCCGGTCCAAGTTCGGATTGCAGTCTGCAACTCGACTGCATGAAGCCGGAATCGCTAGTAATCGTGGGTCAGCCATACCACGGTGAATACGTTCCCGGGCCTTGTACACACCGCCCGTCAAGCGATGGAAGCTGGGGGTACCCGAAGCCGGTGGCCTAACCTTCGGGGGGGAGCCGTCTAAGGTAAACTCAGTGACTGGCGCTAAGTCGTAACAAGGTAGCCGTAGGGGAACCTGCGGCTGGATCACCTCCTTTCTAGGGAGACTTCCCTGGTCAACCCCACGTCACTCGCATCTCTTCTTTCATACGGGAGTCCTCCGTCCGCTTCGCGGCCGGGGGGCTGCTTTTTGACAAGGTGGGGTGGGGGTTGTTGAGAGTGTGAGGAAGTGCCG
>JAVVDU010000020.1:41551-44237 GCA_032251515.1 Gemmatimonadota bacterium | reverse complement strand
AGAACGCCGCCCGCCACGACGGCGTCGGAGGGGTTGGGCGCCCCGGCCGGCAGGTCGATCGCGGTGGCCGTGCCGCCGTCGCGGCGCAGCACCACGACCCGTCCGGGGCCGAGCGGAGCGAACGTCCCGCCGTCGTCGTCCAGGTTCGCGTCGACCACGAACAGCTCCGTGCCCACCGGGAGCACCCGCTCGAGGAAGCGCCCCACTTCGTCCGCCACGCGCTCCGCGACCGCGCCATCCGGCGCCAGCCGGTACACCGCGTCGCTTCCCCGCCCGCCGACCCACAGCGTGCCGTCCGCTTCGAGGGTCGGCCGGGACGGGTTCACCAGGGCCGCGTCGGGCCCCGGGAACGCGGCCGTCGAGACATCCCCCGTGGCGAGGTCCACGAGTACGAGACGGCTGCCGCCGAAGCTGCTCACGCTGGAGGCGGCGAGGGCGCCCGCTACGGCGAGACCGTCCCCGTCGAAGCCCGCGCCGAGGTCCACCGCGGGACCTGCCGGCGCGAGGTCTCCTCCGGTCAGCTCGAAGCGGGCCAGCGTCTGTCCCGTCGAATTCAGCACGAGGACCTCGGTCGCCGCGTCGCCACCCGGCCCGCCGCCCTCGGGGCCCGTCGGACCGTCGTCACCGCAGCCGACGGCCGCCGCCACGGCGACGGCCGGGACCACGGCCCACCGCGCCACGGTCCACCGGGTCGCCGCCCCTTGCACCTTCCGCGCGCCTCGCTTCCTCCTCATCCGCTCTCTCCACTTCCTCGAGTTCTGGTTCACAGAAACGTCGTCACCGCATCCGCAGGCCCACGGTGAACCGCCGACCCGGCTCCGGGATCAACTCGACGAGCTCGAAGCGGCGATCGAACACGTCCTCCACCCGCAGCTCGATCTCGAACGGCGCGGCGGACGGACCGAACCGGTGCGACAGGGCCACGTCGACCAGCAGGAAGCCGGGCAGCGTCCGGGTCCCGGCGACGCTCGTGGTGCGTGGACCCGTCCAGCGCACCTCCGCTCGCCCGGCGAACCGCGGACCGCGTCGCTCGAGAGCCGCGAAGCCGGTGGTGGAGGGGCGATAGGGCATCGGGTTGCGGTTCGCGCCGAACCCGAGCCGGCTGCGGTCCACCGTGCCACCGGCGCGCACCGTCCACCCCGGGCCGCCGGGCAGCCCGGTCGCCAGCCTCACCTCTCCCTCCAGTCCCGTCGACACGAGCCGCTCGAGGTTGTTCGGGCTCCACAGGGCGGCCGCGCTCGCCAGCCACACGATCGGATCGTCGGTGCGTCTCGCCCACGCGGCGACCTCCGCCTCGAGCCGCAGGCCGCCCGGCGCGAAGCGGCCCTCCACTCCGAGCTCCGCGTCCAGGGACACCCGCTCCGGCCCGAGGTCCGGGTTCGCGCGAACCCGCGCGGCCGGGGCGAAGTGCAGGTCCCCGAACGTGGGGAGGCGGAAGGCCCGGCCCACGCGCGCCCGCAGGGCGATCGCCCGCCCCGCGGCGAGGCGCAGCCCGAGCTCCGGGCTGAACGCGGTCGCGCCCCCGCCCGCGTCGAACGACGCGGCCGGCTCGAGCCGCAGCGCGCCGGCCCGCACGGGCACCGTGGCCGTCAGGCCGGCCTGCACCCGGGACGGGCTTCCCTGCACGTCGTCGCCCGCGAGGGTCTCCCAACGAAACCGGCCCCCGAGGCGCACGGCGGGCATCCACGGCAGGGGCGCCTCGCCCCACACGCCGCCCGTCCACGCGTCGCGATCCGATGCGGGGAGTCCGGATCCCGGATCCCAGCGACTCCCCCGCCACCCGGCCTGCACCGAGAGCGCCGAGCCCGCGCCGCCCCAGCCGCCGGTCAGCGCGAGCCGCCGCTCGCGCCAGCGGGCCCCCTCGAACAGCGTCGTCCCCATCGGGCCCGGGCTCCCGCGTTCGGTCCCGTCGAAGCGGAGCGCGCCCTGCAGGCGGCCGGACGCCGCGGCCAGGGCCGCCGAGACGGACGAGCGGTCGGCGTTCCGGCGGGTTTCGGTGGGGCTTCCGGGCAGAAGCCGGTTCTCGAACTCGAACTCCTCGTCCGCGCGGCGGCCCGCCACGGCGAGCGACAGCCGCGTCCCGTCCTTCTCGCCGAGCGCGGCGAAACCGTCCGCCTCGATGACGCCCAGCGACCCGGTGGTCAGCGACCCGGAGGCATCGCGGCCGTCCGGACGGCGGGAATGCAGGAGCAGGACGCCGCCCAGCGCGCCCGACCCGAAGCGGGCCGACGCGGCCCCGCGCACCAGCGTCGCCGAGTCGAGCGATGCCACGGGCACGGTGGACAGATCGGCGCCGCCCGTCAGCGGATCGTTCAGGGGCACCCCGTCCAGCAGCACGAGAAGGCCCTCGGGCCGGCTGCCCCGGACCGACGCGACCTGTCCGCCCCCGCCACCGGAGCGCCGCACCGAGAGACCGGGACGGCCCGCCAGCCAGTCTCCGAGGTCCCGCCACCGCACGCCGTCCTCGCGGAATCGGACCGTTTCCACCGACCGGGCCCCGGCGGCCGCCTCGCGCCGCACGGCCGCCTCGAGACCGGGCAGGATGACCGGGACGACGCGCAGCGGCAGACGGACCTCGACGATCCGGCCCCGCGCGGCCACCACGCGCACGGAGTCCGCGGCATGGCCGTGCGCCGCCGCGCGCAGGAGGACCGTGGCGCCCGGCGGCGCGAGCGCCTCGAAGAGC
>JAVVDU010000020.1:39077-41451 GCA_032251515.1 Gemmatimonadota bacterium | reverse complement strand
CGCCGCCGCGCGCAGGAGGACCGTGGCGCCCGGCGGCGCGAGCGCCTCGAAGAGCTCCCCCTCCTCGGCCGGCGTCCCTTTCTCGGCCGACGCCTCCGGCTCCAGCCGCCGGAAGCGGACCGTGCCGCCGCGCCGCGACGTGGCGCGCACCTCCAGCCCCGCGAGCGCCTCGCCCCCCGCGGAGACGACCCGCAGCCGGACGCGCGCCAGGGTGTCCGGGCGCGCCGGAGCGGTCTGCACGGCCGGATCGGAACCCGCCGGCGGCTCGTGCTCCGCCGCCAGCCCGACGCGCGCCGTCCCGAGCCCCCCCGCCAGAAGCGCGGCGGCGCAGGCGGCGGCCCTCGCGCCCGGGGGCCTCACGCCACGCCTCCGCGCGGCCGCCGGCCCGTCGGCACCGCGACGCGTCCCAGCCCGTCCAGGTTCGTCACGTGAAAGGCGCAGCCGAACGCCTCTTCCAGCCGATCCCGGCGCAGCACGTCGCCCGCCGGCCCGGCGGCCCGCAGGCGTCCGCCCGCGAGCAGCACGAACCGGTCCGCGAAGCGGCTGGCAAGGTTCACGTCATGTGTGACATGAACGATCGTAAGATTCGTTTTTGCTGTCAGTTCTGCGATGCGCTCCAGCGTCTCCACCTGGTGGCCGGGATCCAGGTGGGCGGTCGGTTCGTCCAGCAGGAGGTGTCCGGGCTCCTGGGCCAGCGCCCGCGCCAGGCGGGCCCGCTGCCGTTCTCCGGCCGACAGGTCCGCCACGCGCCGGGACGCGAGGCGGGCGAGGTCGAAGGTCTCCAGCGACGCCTCCACGACGCCCTCATCCCGGGCCCGCAGCGGCGCGAGCGGCCCGACGTGCGGATAGCGGCCCAGCGCCACGTACTCCCGGACCCCGATCGGGAAGGAGATCTCCTCCCGGTCCGAGACGAACGCCACCTCGCGGGCGAACCGGCGGCGCGGCACGGCCGTGACCGGCTGGCCCCCGGCGGTCACCCGGCCGCTCTCCGGCCGCACCGTCCCCAGCAGGACCCGCAGGAGCGTGCTCTTCCCCGCCCCGTTCGGACCGAGGATCGCCGTGTGCGTGCCCGGCGCGAAGCGGTGAGAGATGTCCGTCAGGGCCGGGCGCGCGCTCCTGGAGTATCGCACCGTCACGGAGGTGAGCTCGAAACTCATGGCGCCGACCGCCGGCGCAGCAGGAGCAGGAAGAACGGGACCCCGAGGAAGGCCGTCACGACCCCGATCGGGATCTCGACGGGCCCCCCCGCCGCCCGGGCCGCGGTGTCGGCGAGCACCAGGGCGGCCGCTCCGCCGAGGAACGCGAGCGGGATCAGGGTCCGGTGCGCCCCGCCCCACAGCAGGCGCACGGCGTGCGGTACGACCAGCCCCACGAATCCGATCACTCCGGCCACGCTCACCGTCGCCGCGGCGAGCAGCGAGGCCAGCAGGAACGCGACCCGCTTCACGCGCTCGACCTCGGTGCCGACCGAGGCGGCCGTCTCCTCGCCGAGCGCCAGGGCGTCGAGTGCCCGGCCGAGCGACCACGCGGCGGCACAGCCGGGGATCGACCAGGCGGCCAGCAACGCGATCCCATCCCACGAGATCCCCGCCAGGCTGCCCAGGGTCCAGAAGAAGGCCGAGCGGAGCGCCCGCTCGGGAGCGAACGTCAGGAGCAGGGTGATCGTGGCGCCGAAGAACGCGCTCACCACGACGCCCGACAGGATGAGCACGTGCGTGTCGAGCCGGTCCGCGACGCGCGACACGGCGAACACGATCGCGATGGCGCCGAGGCCGCCGGCCAGCGCGGCGAGGGGGAGAGCGACCACACCCGTGCCGCCGAGCCCCGCGAGGATCGCGAGCACCGCGCCCAGCGCGGCGCCCGACGACACCCCGAGCAGGTAAGGCTCGGCGAGCGGGTTGCGCAGCAGGGCCTGGAACACCGCGCCGGACACGGACAGCGACGCCCCGACGAGCGCCGCGGCGACGAGGCGGGGCAGCCGCAGACCCCGCACGATGGCGACGGTCGCCTCGTCCGCCTCCCCCGCGAGTGCGCGCAGCACCGCGGCGGGGGCGATGCGGGCGGGACCCGTGAACAGGGCGGCGGCTGCCCCCGCGAGCAGCAGGAGCGCGAGCACGAGGAACGGGCGCCCCCGGGTCATTCGCACGAAACCGGATCCGTCGTCGGCCCCGCACCTCCGGCGTCCCGCGGCAGCGGAAGGTCCGGGTGGAGAGCGAGGGCAAGGGCCCGCGCCGCCTCCCCGACGCGCGGCCCCGGCCGGTGGAGCAGGTCCGCATCCACCGGCACCACCCGGCCGGCACGGACCGCCCGCAGCGCGTTCCAGCCCGGCCGGCGCGCCGGAGGCACGGGAGCCGGCTCCGCCTCCGACACGGGA
>JAVVDU010000020.1:16153-38977 GCA_032251515.1 Gemmatimonadota bacterium | reverse complement strand
CCAGCCCGGCCGGCGCGCCGGAGGCACGGGAGCCGGCTCCGCCTCCGACACGGGAAGGAGGATCACGTCCGGGTCACGCGCCACCAGGGCCTCGAGGGCCACCCGCGGCGATGGCTGTGGCACGTCGCCGAACACGTTCCGGGCCCCGGCTGCTCGCAGCAGTTCGTCCAGGTAGCTGCCGCCCCCGACCGTGATCGCGGGAGGCCAGGCGACGTCGTAGTAGACCCGCAGTGGCCTCCGGTCCGCCGCCGCCCGGCGGACTCGCTCCAGCGCGCTGCGCAGGTCCTCCTCCAGCCGGGCCGCCTCGCAGGTCCGGTCGAGGAGCCGGCCGAGCCGGGCGGCGGTCCTGTACAGGTCCTCCAGGCCGTTCAGGCGCACCGCGAAGGACGGGACGCCGAGGGCCTGCAGGCGTTCGGCCGTCCGCCGGTCGTCCGGACCGGCGTGCAGGATCACCAGGTCGGGCCGGCGCTCCAGCACCCGCTCGAGGTCGGCGCGCAGCCCGTCGCCCACCGCGGGCACCGCGCGAACCTCGGGCGGCTGATCGTCCCACACGGAGCGTCCGACGAGACGGTCGCCGGCATCGAGGGCGTACAGGATCTCCGTGACGGCGGGCACCAGAGAGACGATGCGGGCGGGGGCCGGCCGCGTCGGCACGGGCCGCCCGAGGTCGTCGCGAAGCGGCGTTCCCGGCCCGGAATCCGGCGACCGTCCGGCCGCCTCACAGGCCGCGACCCCGGCCGCGACGAGGCAGGACGCGACCACCCGGACCAGGAAGCGCTTGCGCCGCAAAAAACTACCCGTCCTCTCTCCCGAAAGGGCGGGCATGACCGAGTCAGTCGCGGAGTCGCCTGGCTCGCCCACGCCCTTCCCGCGAAGAGCCGTCGTGGGCAGGGCGGAGGCGCGTCTCCTGGCTCGAGGCCTGGCCGCTGCCTTCCCGGGCCCGCGGGCCCGGTGGCGTACGACGCGGCAGCCGGGCCGTCACGGCCCGGGGCCTCTCACAGTGGCGGGGCCGCGTCGGATTCGCACCGACTTCCGGAAGCCCCCTCCCTGAACTGTTACGGAGACAGTCTACGTCTGCGGCTGGAGCCGCGGCAAGCGCCGCTCAGGGAACGAACCGGCCGAAGTCCTCGGGATCGAGACCGCGCAGGTACTCGCGGAGGGCTTCGCCGTCCGGCTCGCCGCGGGAGGACGGCCCGGCGCCGGGCCGGGACTTGGAGGGGCCCGCGGGGCCTTCCGGCGTCTCCATCGCCGCCCAAGCCTCCGGGCCCGTCCCTTCCTCGGGCTCGGTGACCTCGAACGAGGTGCGCCCGAGCAGGGACCGCGCCGCGAAGATCGGCGCCGAGGCCCGCAGGGCGAGGGCGACGCTGTCGCTGGGCCTGGCGTCGATGGAAAGCATCTCCCCGCCCCGCCGGAATACGAGGGACGCGAAGTAGGTGTTGTCCTCCACCCGCGTGATCAGGACGCGGACGAGCTCGCTGCCGAGGCTGCGCACCACGCTGTCGAGGAGGTCGTGAGTGAGCGGGCGGGAGAACCGGATCCCGGCGAGTACCATGGCGATGGCGCTCGCTTCGCCCGGGCCGATCCAGATGGGAAGCAGCCCCTCGCCTCCCAGCTCGCGGAGGATGACCACCGGGGTGTTGGAGGCCTTGTCGAGCCCCAGGCTCGCCACCTCGACCTCGACGAGGCCCTCGGCGTCGTCCTTCCTGCCGTCGCTCACGTCCGCTCCCGGGCTCTCCTCAGGTCCCCACGTCCCACGAGCTCAAGTAGTGCTCCTGCTCGGGCGTGAGGCGGTCGATGGCGATCTCCATGGAGGCGAGTTTCAGCCGCGCGATCTCCCGGTCGATCGGGTCCGGCACCCGGTGCACCTCCCGGGAGAGGGCGCGGCCCTCCTCCGTGAGGAGGTACTCCGCGGCGAGCGCCTGGTTCGCGA
Organism: Gemmatimonadota bacterium; assembly: GCA_032251515.1. Taxonomy (GTDB): domain Bacteria; phylum Gemmatimonadota; class Gemmatimonadetes; order Palauibacterales; family Palauibacteraceae; genus Carthagonibacter. Next base: position 37,047 of record JAVVDU010000020.1, on the reverse strand, counting down.
AGGACATGTCCATCACGGCGGCCGGGTGTCCCTCCGCCGCCGCCAGGTTGATCAGCCGGCCGTCCCCGAGCACCGCGATGCGCTTGCCGTCGAGCGCGTACTGGCGCACGAAGGGACGAGGCTCGTCGGGCGGCCCGTCCGCGATGTCCATCAGCCGCTGGACGTCGATCTCGATGTCGAAGTGCCCGGAATTGCAGACGATCGCCCCGTCCTTCATGGCGTGGAAATGTTCCTCGCGGATCACCGACATGTTGCCGGTCAGGGTCACGAACACGTCCCCGACGGGGGCCGCCTCGGCCATGGGAAGCACGGGGAAGCCGTCCATGGTCGCCTCGAGCGCCGCCAGCGGATCGATCTCCGTGACGATCACCTTGGCGCCGGCACCGCGCGCCCGCATCGCCACGCCGCGGCCGCACCAGCCATAGCCGGCGACCACGACGGTGCTACCGGCGAGCAGCAGGTTCGTGGCGCGCAGGATCCCGTCCAGGGTGGACTGCCCCGTCCCGTAACGGTTGTCGAACATGTGCTTGGTGAGGCTGTCGTTCACCGCCACCACCGGGAACTGCAGCACGCCGTCCTTCGCCATGGCGCGCAGCCTGATGATCCCGGTCGTCGTCTCCTCGGTGCTCCCGACCACGCCGCGGACCAGCGCCTCCCGCTCCGCCCCCGACAGGGCGGCCGCCCAGCGCCGTACGGGCGGGGCGAGGTCGTCCAGCCGGTCGAGCGACAGCATGTGGATCGCCCCCACGAGGTCCGCGCCGTCGTCCATGGTGACGGCGGGACCATGCTCGAGGGCGGCCCGGAGGTGCTCGTAGTACCGCTCGTTGTCCTCGCCCTTCACGGCGAACACGCCGATGCCGAGCTCGTCCGCCAGCCAGGCGGCCACGTCGTCCTGCGTGGACAGGGGGTTCGAGGCGCACAGCGCGACGTCCGCCCCGCCGGCCACCAGGGCGCGCATCAGGTTCGCCGTCTCCGTCGTGACGTGCAGGCAGGCGGAGACCCGGACCCCCTCGAAGGGGCGCTCCCGCGCGAACCGCTCCCGGATGCTCGCCAGCACGGGCATGAACCGGTCCGCCCACTCCACGCGCCGGCGTCCCGCCTCCGCGAGAGAGAGGTCCGCCACGTCCGATGCCATCTTCGTATTCACGACCTGCTCCTGTGTCTGCCGTTCCGTTCTCGGTCCCGCGGCCCGCGCCGGTGCCGCGGGCTCGGGCTCATCCCGCCGCCTGCAGCTCTGCCACCCGGTCCGTGCGCTCCCACGAGAAGCCGCCGTCCGGCTCCGGCTCGCGGCCGAAATGCCCGTAGGCGGCCGTGCGGCGATAGATGGGCCGCCGCAGGCCGAGCGCTTCGATGATCGCCGCCGGGCTGAGGTCGAACACCTTCTCCACGACCCGCACGAGGTCCCCGTCGGGCGTCACGCCCGTGCCGAACGTGTTCACCATGATGGACACGGGCCGGGCCACTCCGATGGCGTACGCGAGCTGGATCTCCGCCGCCTCGGCGAGCCCGGCGGCGACGAGGTTCTTGGCGATCCAGCGCGCCGCGTAGCTCGCCGAGCGGTCCACCTTGGAGGGGTCCTTGCCGCTGAACGCGCCGCCGCCGTGGCTGCCCACGCCGCCGTAGGTATCCACGATGATCTTGCGGCCCGTGATCCCGGCGTCGCCGTGCGGCCCCCCGGTCACGAAGCGCCCGGTGGGGTTCACGTGGTACTGCAGTCCCTCGGCCGGACGCAGGTCTCCGGGGATCACGTGGTGGATCACGTGCTTCTTGATCGCGGCGATGATCTCGTCCTGCGTCGGCTCGGGATCGTGCTGCGCCGAGACGACCACGGTCCGGACCCGCAGGGGCCGCCCATCGTCGTACTCGACCGTCACCTGGGCCTTGCCGTCGGGCCGGAGCCACGGCAGGAGTCCCGAGCGCCGCACCTCGGTCAGCCGCCGCGTGAGCCGGTGCGCGAGCGAGATCGGCAGGGGCATGAGCTCCGGCGTCTCGCGCGTGGCGTAGCCGAACATCATCCCCTGGTCACCCGCGCCGCCGGTCCGCACGCCGAGGTCGATGTCGGCCGACTGCCGGCCCAGCGCGGAGAGGACGGCGCACGACCGGTAGCTGAACCCGTAGTCCTCGTCGCCGTACCCGATCTCCTTGATCGTGCCGCGGACGAGGTCCGTGAGATCGGGCCGCGCCGCACTGGTGATCTCTCCGGCGAGCACCACGAGGCCGGTGGTGACGAGCGTCTCGCACGCGACCCGCGCGGCGGGGTCCTCCGCCAGGATCGCGTCGAGGACGGCGTCGGAGACCTGGTCCGCGATCTTGTCGGGATGCCCCTCGGTGACGGACTCGGAGGTGAAGAGATGATGGCTGTTCGGCGTCACGGGCCCATCCGGGGTTACGGGATCGGGAAAGCGGGCCATAGTACCGGCCCTCCCGGGCAGCGGCAAGCGATCCTCACGACGCGCCGTTCCGGGCGTCCGGGAAACCGTTGCCGATCGACAGGGCGGCCGTCGCCTCGAAGTGCCGCTCGACGGCGGAGCGGGCATCGAACGCGCTCTCCCAACGTGCGTGTCCCGCGCACACCCGTTCCATCTCCTCCACCGACAGGTGCCGCAGGAGCTCGCGGATCTCGGCCAGCGACGCCGGCGACACGCTGAACTTCCGGTACCCGAGGCCGAGCAGGATCGCCACGCCGACGGGATCGGCCGCCAGCTCGCCGCACACCGAGAGATCCAGCTCGTGACGGGCACAGTCCCGCGCGAGCCGCGCGTACATGCGGATCAGCGCGGGGTGCAGCGAATCGTAGAGCCCCGCGAGGCGCGCGTTGCCGCGATCGGCGGCCAGCGTGTACTGGGTGAGGTCGTTCGTGCCGAGGCTGACGAAATCCACCCAGGGGGCGAGCAGGTCGATCGTCTCCACGGCGGCCGGCGTCTCGACCATGATGCCTAGCGGCAGGCGATGCCCCTCGTCCCGGGGCTCGACCTCCTGGCGGATCGTGGCCAGGAGGTCGCGCGTCCGCCGGATCTCCGCCGCCGAGATGACGAGCGGCAGGAGCAGGCGCAGGCACGGATCGGGCACGGCCCGCGCCGCCCGCAGGGCCGCCCGCAGCTGGGCCCGGAACAGGTCCGGCCGGTCCAGGCAGACGCGGATCGCCCGCCAGCCGAGGAAGGGGTTCTCCTCCGGCTCCATCGCCAGGAACAGGGGAAACTTGTCCCCTCCCACGTCGAACGTGCGGAGGGTGACTTCCTGGCCCGGAAAGGCCCGCAAGACCGCCTCGTAGGCCTCCCGCTGCTCCTCCTCGCCGGGCACCTCGCGTCGCCCGATCACCAGGAATTCCGAGCGCAGCAGGCCCACACCGTCCGCCCCGAGCCGTATCGCCTCCTCCGCCTCGACGGGCTGGTCGAGGTTCGCCTGCACCACGGTGTGCACGCCGTCGACCGTCTCCGTGGGGCGGCCGGCGAGCCGGTTCAGCATCTCCCGCCGGCGTTCGGCCTGCGCGACCGCGCGCCGGAACGCCTCCACCTCCTCTTCGGCCGGGCCGATCACCAGGTGGCCCGCGCGGCCGTCGATCAGCAGCCGCTCCCCGGCCGGGATCTCGCCCAGGCGGGCCCCCACTCCGACCACGACCGGGATCCCGAGCGAGCGCGCCAGCAGGACGCTGTGCGACCCCCGCGACCCCGAGCCCATCACGATCCCGACGGTCGTCTCCGGGTCGAGCCGGACGGCGAGGCTGGGAGCGAGCTCCCGCACCACGAGAATGGACGGCGTCTCGGGCGGCGCGAGATCGAGCGCGGGATCCGGACGATCCTGGAGACGCGCGAGGACCCGCACGCGCACGTCGTGCAGGTCGGCCAGGCGGTCGATGACCATGGCGTGCCCCGAGTCCAGCATGCGGACCCGGTGCTCGAGGATCTGGAGTTCGAAGGCCCTCTCGGCGCCCACGTGGTTCGCACGGATGTAGGCGAGGGTCCCTTCCACGAGCTCGGGATCCTCGATCATGCACGCCTGGGACTCGAACACCTTGCCCTCGAAGCGGCCGAAGCGCTCGGCCGTCTCGCGCCGCAGCGACTCCACGCGCTCGAGAGCTTCCAGCCGGGCCGCCTCGAAGCGGGACGACTCCGCATCCACCTCGTCGGCTCCGATCGTGCGGTGCGGAACCGGGGGAATGTCCCAGTCCAGCCGCCAGGCGGTGCCGAGCGCGCGGCCCGGCGAGGCCCCCAGCCCCTCCAGAACCCGGCTCACGTCCCGGGGCCCGTCCCGGAGGGCCGGCCCGCCGACTCGCCGAATCCGCCGTCGACGAGTTCCGCCAGGGCGTCCACCGCCCGGCGCGCATCCGGCCCCCGCGCGCAGATCCGCAGGCGGGCGCCGCACTCGGCCGCCAGCATCATCACGCCCATGATGCTCTTTCCGTTCACCTCCAGGTCATCGCGTGCCACGCTGACGTGCGATTCGAAGCGAGAGGACATCTTCACGAACTCTGCGGCCGGACGGGCGTGCAGCCCGAGCCGGTTCCGGATCACCACGACCCGCTCGGAAGCCTGACCGTCGCCCATGTCGCTTTGCCGCACCGCTTCCACGTCCTCTCCCTTTCCCTGCATCACGCGCCGCCCGCGGCGAACAGCCACGGAGCGACGACCGCCAGGATCACCCAGCCGATCGCCGTCCTCCCCAGCAGCCCCGGCCGGCGATGCGCCGCGAAGGCCGCGAGGGCCGCCACCGCCACGGCCGGAAGCGCGAGCCCGACGAGCGGATCGGTCGCCACGCCGACGCCGACCGGCGGCCCGCCGAATCGCCCGGTGAGCAGAACCGTCACGAGACCGAGCAGGAACGGCGTGAGCGGCGCCAGCCGCGCCGGGACCCTCTCCAGGATGCCACCCCGCATCCGTCCTCCGACCGCGAGACCGGCTTGCCACCCGGTGCGGAAGCCCCAGGCACGCAGCCACAGGTGTCCCGCGTTGTAAACCACCAGAAAGCCGCCGGCCGCCGCCAGCGCCGGAACGCCGATCGCCCACGCGGCGATCGCCGCCAGCAGACAGACCGGTCTCCAGGTGGCCCACACCGCCCGGTCCCCCACGGACCCGAGCGGTCCGTGCAGCGCCTCGCGGAATCGTTCCAGGCGCTCGGGCGGCACACCCTCGAGCTCCGCCCGGGCCAGTGCGCCCACGGCGAGCCCGCTCAGGTACGGATGCGCGTTGAACGGCCGCAGGTGCCGTGCCAGCGCCGCGGCGAGCGCCACCGGATCTCCCGCGTGAATCCGGCGCAGGAGCGGCAGCAGGGCGAACGTCACTCCCCCGGCGATCATCGTACGGTAGTTCCACGATCCCTGCACGGCAAAAGTCCGCGCCCACGCGCGGAGCAGGTCCCGGCCGCGCGGAATCACGCGAACACCGCCACGAAGGTCGCCCCGGCCGCCAGACCGGCGAACAGCAGGAGGCGGCCGCGGCCGCCGTCGGGCAGCGAGCGGGCGGCCGCCCCGGCCGACAGCGCGACGGCGATCGTGAGCGGCAGCACCGCCGCCGCGGAGCTGCCCCCGCCGGGAGGGGCCGCCGCGACACGCACGAACAGGACCGCCGGCACCAGCAGCCCGGCCGTCAGCAGGACACCCCGGGCGAAGTCGAGGCGGATGCCGATCCGGTGCCGGATCTCGAGGCGCCGCCCGTCTCCGGCCAGCCGTTCCGGCCGTCCGACGAGGCGCTCGTTGATCCTGCGCAGGAGCTGGACGGAGGCGGACCCCATCCAACCCGCGGTCCAGCCGGCGGCCGTCGCCGCCGCGAGGCCGGTCGGCGAGCCCTCCCCGGCCAGGGCGAACGCGACGCCCGCCACCAGGCCCGCCGGCCCGCCGTCCGGGTAGCGGGCGGCCCCGAACGGCGGATACCGCAGGAACAGGACCTCGAGAACGGCTCCGACAAGGAGCCCGGCCGCCGCATCGCCTCCCGCGAGTCCCCCCAGCGTTCCCGCCACCAGCGGGCGCGACACCATCGCCTGCGGCCAGGAGATCCCGTCCATGGCGAGGACCCCCCCGAGCGCCGCGAGCGCCAGCCAGGCGGGAAACCCGCCCGGCCCGAGGAGAACGTCACCGGGCGGCACGGACCAGCTCCGCGAGCGGAACCCGGCGAGCCCCGGGCAGGTCCCGCGCCGTGACCGACGCCCCCGCCCGCTCGATCGCCTCGAGTTCCTCGATGTCAGGCCCGGACAGGTACACGTAGTCGGCGGCGCGCCGGCGGCCGGGCGCCGCGTGAAGCCCGCCCAGGTTCACGTCCCGACCCCGCAGTGCGCCGGTCTCGGCGATCCGCCGCATCGCGCCCGGGGCGCGGGTCAGCAGGACGCCGGCTCCCTCCCGGGCCTCGAGGCTCTCGATGGCGCGCGCCGCCTCGTCCACCGTCAGAAACGCCCCCTCCACCCCGGCCGGAAGCCCGGCCGCGTAGAGGTCCCGCTCCCACTCGCTGGCGGCGATCTCGTCGTCGGCGATCACGTACCAGGAGACGTCGAGCGCCCCGCCCCACCCCACGAGCACCTGCCCGTGCAGCAGGCGGTCGTCAATCCGCAGCAGGACGAGCGGCATCGGACGCCTCGAGGGACCGGAGCGCTTCGATGCCCGCCGTCCCCTTCTCCGCCGCGCGGCGCGCCAGCTCGGCCGCGGGGAGGTCGCGATGGAAGACGAAGTCGAGGAGCATCGGCAGGTTCACGCCCGTGACGACGGGGATCTCGGCTGCCGGACCACTCGCCCGGCGGCAGGCCACGCCGCAGCTCCCGCTCGCCAGGTCGGCGAACAGCACGACGTTCGCTCCCCGCGCGAGGTCCGCCACCCGGTCCGCCAGGGATTCCGCCGCCGCATCGTCGTTCGAGAGCGCCGTGAGGGCCCCCCGCACCCCCGCGATCCGCTCGACGGTCTCCACCAGCGCCTCCGCCACCCGGCCATGGGCGACGACGATGCCGCGGGCCGGGTCCGTCACTCGTAGTCCTCCTCGAGATAGTCCCGCACGGGCTGCATCAGCGACTTGAGGTTCTGCTGGAAGAGCGCCGCGGAATCGACGCCCGCGTAGCGCAGGAGGTGACGCATCGCCACGACCTCGCTGATCACCGTGATGTTCTTACCCGGATTCAGGGGGATCACCACGCGGGGCAGCGCCACGTCGAGAATCGTCGTCGAATCCGTGGCCAGGCCCGTGCGGTCGTAGCTCGCCCCGTCCCGCCAGTGCTCGAGCTGCACCACGACCTCGATGCGCTTCTGCTGGCGAACCGACCGGATGCCGAACAGCGCCCGCACGTCGATGATCCCGATCCCCCGGATCTCCATGTGGAACTGCTGGTGCTCCACGGCCCGGCCCATCAGCACGTCCACGCCGCGGCGACTCGCCAGCACCACGTCGTCGGCCACCAGGCGGTGCCCGCGCTCCACCAGGTCCAGCACGCATTCGCTCTTGCCGATCCCGCTGGCGCCTACGAACAGCAGTCCCACGCCGTACACGTCGGCCAGCGATCCGTGCAGGGCCGTGGAGGGCGCGAACACCTCCTCGAGAAACGGCTTGACGCGGCGGAAGAACTCCCCCGTCTTGAGGCCGGACCCGAGGACGGGAATCGAGAGCTCGTCGGCGAGGGCCAGCAGCTCGGGCGGGGCGGGCAGGCCCTTGGTCACGAACACGCAGGGCACGTCGAAGGCAAGGAACCGCTCGAGCACCTCGCGGCGGGCGCGGGCCGCGAGGGACTCGAGGTAACGGACTTCCGTCTCGCCGAGCACCTGCATGCGTCGCAGGGGAAACCGGTCGGTGAACCCGGCGAGCACGAGGCCGGGACTGGAGATGTCGGCGCTCTCCAGCCGCCCGTCGAGACCACCGCGACCGGCCAGCACCTCCAGCTCGAGCCCCTCGCCGCGCCGCTCGAGGAGCTCTGCGACCGTGAGGACCGTCACGCGCCGGGCCCGCCGCCGTCCCAGGCTTCCGCTTCGTGCGGCGGAGCCTTCCGGTCGATGCGCCGCTTCCGGGCCCGCCGCAGCTGGCGCGACATCTTGTCGTACAGACGGTCTACCGCCGTGCGGGCATCGGTCGCCTCGGACTTCGCGAACACCGGTCCGCCGCCGTCCACGCTCATCAGGGCCTCCGCGATGCTGCGGTTCTTCTCCTCGGCCAGGGTGACCTCGACGCGCGAAGCCCGCGGATCGAAGCGCGTGAGTCGCTGGAACCGGTCGTCGATCCGACTCCGCAGTCCCTCTGCGATCTCCACGTTCCGGCTCGAGATGATCACCTGCATCGCCTGCCTCCTCGGGTTTCAGGAGACGGCCGCCAGGACCGCCTCCGTCTCATCGGTGGTCTTCTCCCATGTGAACCGCGCGGCGTGCGCGATGGCTCCCTCGGACAGCCGTCGGCGCAGCACCGGATCGACGCACAGCCGCTCGATCTTCTCCGCCCAGGCGGCGGCGTCCCGCACGGGCAGCAGGAACCCGCTCCGTCCGTCGGCCACGGACTCCCGCAGGCCCGGAGCATCGGCCGCCAGCGCCGGCGTGCCGCACGCGGCCGCCTCCACGTTGCCGATGCCCCACCCCTCCTTGGGGGAAGGATACACGCTCCCCCACGCCCGGCGCAGCAGGTGGAGCTTCTCCTCCTCGGATACGTACCCCGGAAAGTCCACGAAGTCACGGATTCCGAGGCGTCCGGCCAGGGCGGCCAGCCGGGGTCCATCGCCGCCCCGCCCCACGGCGACGAGGCGCACCCGTCGCCCGCGCGCGGCCAGCGCGGACAGGGCCCGCAGCACCACGTCGAGGTTCTTGTAGCGCTGCAGGCGCCCCGCGTAGACGAGGGTCGGCTCCGCGAAGCGTCCGACGGCAGGGTCCGGGCGATAGAACCGGTGGTCGATGCCCGGCCGGCTCACGGTGATCCGCTCGCGCCGGAACCCCCGGGCCACGAGGTCGTCCGCCGTGCCGGCCGAGATCGCGAGCACGGGCGCGGTGCGGTACGCGGCCGGCATCAGCCGCTCCGACAGCCAGACGGCGGCGGCGACCGGCGCGCGTTCCTGCCGGAATGCCGTGGCGCCGAACAGGTGCGGGACGAGCAACACGACGGGCAGGGCGGACCAGACCGGCGTGAACAACGGCACCTTGTTCACGTCCTCCACGATCAGGTCGAAGCCGCGTCCTCCGGCGAGCCGCTCGCGGAAGGCGCGCCGCGCGTGCAGGGGAAACGTGTAGCGCCGCCCGGCGCGCACCACGTCGAGTCCTCCGACCTCGGCGCGCGCGGGGGCGCCCTCCCACCCGGAGCACAGGAGCGTCACCTCGTGGCCGCGTCGCCGCAGGCGCCCGAAGATCTCGTGCAGGTGGATCTCCGCTCCACCCGCGTGGGGATTCTCGCGGTCCTGCCAGTTCACGACGAGAACGCGCACGGTCCGCGGTCACTCCGCCGACGCGAGGCCCCGCGCGACCGCGTCGAGGACGCCGTTCACGAACCGGGGGCTCTCGGCCGTCCCGTACCGCTCGGCCAGGCGGATCGCCTCGTGGATCGCCACGTTCCGGGGCACCTCGCCCCCCGCCGCGAGCTCCAGCGTGCCGATGCGCAGGATTCCCCGGTCGATCGCCGTGAGACGGTCGAGGCGCCAGTTCGACAGGTGGCGCTGGATCCGCGCGTCGATCGCGGGAAGGTCCCGCGCGAGGCCTTCCAGCAGCGTGCGGACGTAGGGGAGGTAGCGCGCCGACACCCGGCGCCGGGCGAGCGCGGTGTCTCCGTAGGCGTCGAGCGGCGCATCGGAGCCCGCGACGTCCCACGCGTAGAGGACCTGCAGGGTCCAGCTGCGGGCCCGCGACCGGGGGTTGACCCGGCTCAACGCAGCGACCGCGCGAAGCTGCACATCTCGAGCACGGCGCGGGCGGCCTCCTCGCCCTTGTTTCCCCGGTCTCCCCCGGCACGGGCCCGTGCCTGGGCGGCATCGTCGGTGGTCAGCAGCCCGAACCCGACGGGCACAGCGTGCGCCCGCGCCGCCGCCTCGAGGCCGGTGGCCGCCCCCCGGCAGACGTACTCGAAGTGCGGCGTCTCGCCGCGGATCACGCACCCGAGGGCCACCACGCCATCCAGCCCGCCCCGCCGCAGGAGCAGCTCCACGGCGAGGGGAAGCTCGAAGGCGCCAGGCACCTCGTGCCACTCGATGTCCGTCTCCGCGACCCCGGCGGCGCACAGGGTCCGGACGGCGGCCCCGGCGAGGGCCTCCGTGACGGCGGCGTTGAACCGGCTGGTGACGACGGCGATGCGCAGGCCGGATCCGTCGGCCGGCGGCCCCGCGGGATCCGGCGCCAGGCCCTTTCCGTTCACGACGAGCCGAGCAGGTGCCCCAGCTTCTCCCGCTTCGTCCTCAGGTACGCGTGGTTCCCGTCCGTGACGTCCGTCTCGAGCGGTTCGCGCCCCGTGATCTCGAGACCGAATCCCTCCAGCCCGCTCAGCTTCTTCGGGTTGTTGGTCAGGATCCGGATCGTCGCCAGGCCGAGGTCGAGGAGGATCTGCGCACCGATGCCGTAGTTTCGCAGGTCCGCGGGAAACCCGAGCCGCTCGTTCGCCTCCACGGTGTCCAGCCCGCGGTCCTGCAGCTCGTAGGCCCGCAGCTTGTTGAGCAGCCCGATGCCGCGGCCTTCCTGGTCGAGGTAGACGATCACGCCGCGGCCTTCCTCCGCCACGCGGTACATCGCCACCTGCAGCTGGTCCTGGCAGTCGCAGCGCCGGGACCCGAACACGTCGCCCGTCAGGCAGCGGGAATGGACTCGCACGAGAACGTCCTCCGCGTCCTCCACCTCCCCCATCACGAGCGCCACGTGTTCGCGGTTGTCCACGTCGTTGCGGTATCCGATGATCCGGAACTCCCCGTGGTCCGTCGGCAGGCGGGCCTCCGCGACACGGTGCACCAGCCGTTCGTGCTTCAGCCGATAGGCGATGAGGTCGGCGACGGTCACGAAGGGGACGTCGTGCTTGCGCGAGAACACTTCTAGCTCCGGCCGCCTCGCCATCGTGCCGTCGTCGTTCAGGATCTCGCAGATCACGCCGGCCGGCGCGAGACCGGCGAGCCGGGCCACGTCCACCGAGGCCTCCGTCTGTCCGACCCGCTGCAGCACTCCGCCCGGCTTCGCGCGGAGCGGAAAGATGTGCCCGGGGCGGATGAGGTCGCTGGGCCGCGACTCCGGGTCGACGGCGACCAGGATCGTCCGGGCCCGGTCCGCCGCGCTGATGCCCGTCGACACGCCGCGCTCGCTCGTCGCGTCGATCGACACCGTGAACGCCGTGCCGTTCGGGTCGCGGCACCGGCCGTCCGACATCAGCGGCAGGTCGAGACGATCGGCGATCGCGCCGTCGAGCGTGAGACACACCAGGCCGCGCCCGAAGGTCGCCATGAAGTTGATGATCTCCGGCGTCACCTTCTCCGCGGCGCAGACGAGGTCGCCTTCGTTCTCGCGGTCCTCGTCGTCGGCGATGATCACCATGCCGCCGTCACGTATCCGTACGAGCGCCGCCCGGACCCTCGCTTCAGCCTGCGCCTGCACCGGTTCATTCTCCGACGATGTCATCGTTCCCCCGCGACCCGGCCTCCGCGCCGCGCGCGTCCGGCCCGTCGCTCCGGTAGGGCGCGAGCAGGCGGTCGACGTACTTGCCGATCATGTCCGCCTCGAGATTCACCCGGACCCCCGGTCCGAGCCGCGCCACATTGGTATGCTGGAATGTATACGGGATGATGGCGACTTCCGCGACCGGTCCTTCGAGCCGGTTCACCGTGAGGCTGATCCCGTCTACGGCGATGGAACCGTAAAGGACCGTGAGCCGGCGCACCTCCTCCGGGAGCCGGACACGGAGGAATACGGTCTCGCCGGCCGTCTCCACCTCGCGCATCTCGCCCGTACCGTCCACGTGTCCCTGCACGAGGTGGCCGCCCAGCGGCGCCCCGGCCCGGATCGCCCGCTCCAGGTTCACCGCGCGGCCGGGCTCGAACTCGCCCAGGGTGGTGCGGGACAGGGTGGTGCGGATCGACTCGAACCCGAACGTGCCCGCCTCCGGATCGACGTCGAAGATCGTGTGGCAGACGCCGTCCACCGCGACGCTCTCGCCGTCGCCCAGCCCTTGGACGAACTCCGGCGCCGCCACGCGGAACCGGATCCCCTTCGCGAAAGGGCTCCGCTCCTCCACCCGCCCGACCGCCTCCACCAGCCCGGTGAACATCTCAGACCTCCCTCAGCAGCTCGCCGACCGCTTCGTGCTCCCACTCGATCCCCGCGTCCCGCCCCAGGCGGCGCACGCGCCGCAGCCTCCACTCCGGCCCCACGCTCCCCGCGACTCCGAACGCCGGTACCCCGCCCGGCCCGAGCACGACCGGCGCTACGTGCAGGCGCACGCGCTGCACGAGGCCGCGCGCCAGCAGGCTCCCCGCCAGCTCGCCACCGCCCTCGCACAGGACCTTCCGCACGCCCCGCTCGCCGAGCCGCGCGAGGACGGCCGCCGGCTCGAGCCCGCCCGCGGGGTCTCGCGGCACGGCCTCGAGCTCGCAGCCCGCGGCGCGCAGCGCCTCCTGCCGCGCCGGGTCCGCATCGGGCGCCGTGAACACCAGCAGCGGCGCCTCGTCCACGCTCCGGACGAGCCGACTCTCCGGCGCGAGGCGAGCCCGCGAGTCGAGCACCACCCGCACCGGCGGGCGCGCCACGTCGCCGGAGCGGACCGTGAGCAGCGGATCGTCGACCCGCGCGGTGCCGCCCCCGACGAGGATCGCGTCGCTGGTCGCCCGCAGGCGCATCGTCGCCCGGGCCGCCCGCGGGCCGGTCAGCGCCGTCCGCCGGCCCGCCCGCCCGGCGATCCGGCCGTCCATCGACAGCGCGAGCTTGAGCACCACGAAGGGCGCGCGCCGGCGCTGCCACCAGAAGAACGGCAGGTTCCGGCGCACCGCCCGCCCGCGCAGCACGCCCTCCCGGACCTCGAGCCCGGATCGCCGCAGCACCTCTCCCCCGCCGCGAGCCGCGGGATCGGGATCGCGCACCGCGTACACCACGGCGTGCAGGCCGGCGGCGAGGATCGCATCGGTGCACGGCGGAGTCTTCCCGTGGTGCGCGCACGGCTCGAGGCTCACGTAGAGCGTTCCGCCGCGCGCCCGCTCCCCCGCCGCGCGGAGCGCCGCGACCTCGGCGTGCGGCCCTCCGAACCGCTCGTGGGCGCCTTCACCCGCCACCTCGCCCGCCGCGTCGACCACGACCGCGCCGACGAGGGGGTTCGGCGACACGCGCCCCACGCCCCGGGCGGCGAGCGTCAGCGCGCGCCGCATCCGCCGGGCGTCGAGGTCGGCTCCGCTCATCCGCCCCGCTCCAGCCGCACCCGGCCCTCCCCCGGCTCGACGTGACCGCAGGCTACCGCCCCCGTCCCGGCCAGTTCGGACCCGGCGAGCAGCGCCTCCGCCTCGCCGGCGCCGACGATCGCCACCATCCCGAGTCCCATGTTCCAGGTCCGGTACAACTCGGCGTCGTTCAGGCCCGCCGCCTCGGCCAGCAGGGCGAACAGGGGCGGCGTCTCCCAGGCGTCGAGCCGCACCACGGCATCGAGGTGCGGCGGCAGCACGCGCGCCAGGTTGCCGGGGATTCCGCCCCCGGTGATGTGGGCGAGGGCGCGAATGCGGCCGGCCTCGAGGCCGGGGCGCAGGACGTCGAGATAGGACAGGTGGACCCGCAGCAGCGCCCGGGCCACCGTCTCCTCGCCCAGGCCCGGGCACGAATCGTCCAGCGCCAGCCCGAGCCGGTCCGCGAAGATCCGCCGCGCCAGGCTGTATCCGTTCGTGTGCAGCCCCGAGGACGGGAGGCCCACGAGCACGTCGCCCGCCTCCACGCCGTCCCGGCCCGGCAGGGGAAAGCGGCGGCGGCCCACGATGAACCCGGCCAGGTCGTACTCGCCCGGCCCGTACACGTCCGGCATCTCGGCCGTCTCGCCGCCGAGCAGCGCGCAGCCGTTGCGGACGCACCCGCGCGCCACTCCCTCGACCACCGCCACGGCCACGTCGGGGTCGAGCCGGCCGCACGCGAAGTAGTCGAGGAAGAACAGCGGCTCGGCCCCCTCGGCGAGGATGTCGTTCACGCAGTGGTTCACGAGGTCCTCGCCCACCGTGCCGTGCACGCCGGCGCGCGCCGCGACCAGCACCTTCGTGCCCACGCCGTCGGCGCTCGCCACGAGCTCCGAGTCGGCCGGCAGGCGGAAGCGTCCCCCGAACGACCCGAACCCGGATGCCACCCCGGCCGTCCGTGTCGCCTCGACGACGGCCGCCAGGCGGTCCGTGAGCTCCCCGGCCGCGTCGAGGTCCACGCCGGCGTCCCGGTACGTCAGTACCCGCTTCGGGGCCTCTCCGGTCACGACGCCTCCTCCTCCCTCCACATCTGCTCCGGGGCGGAGATGCCCAGCACGCGCAGTCCCTGCCGCAGCGTCCGGCGAGCCGCATCGGCCAGCGACAGCCGCGCCCGCCGGGCCGGGCCGTCGGCGAGCACCCGGGCGGCCGGGTCCACGTTGCCCTCGTGGTACCAGGCGTTCACCGCGCCGGCCAGCTCGTCGAGGAACGCGCACACCTGGTAGGGAGCACGCGCCGCCGCGGCGCCCGCCACCACCTCTGGCAGGCGCAGCAGAGTCTTCGCCACGCGGCGCTCCGCCGGCCGGCGCAGTGCCGCGAGCTCCGCCTCGTCGACCGCGAGCTCCGCCGGGTCCACCCCGCCACGCTCGAAGATCCGGCACATGCGGGCGTGTGCGTACTGGACCTTGTAGACGGGGTTCTTCTCCGACGTGTCGAGCGCCAGGTCCAGGTCGAAGGTCATCGGAACCTCGGCGCGGCGCATGAGGAAGAAGTAGCGGGCCACGTCCGGACCGGTCTCGTCCAGCAGCTCGCGCAGCGTGACGAACGTCCCGGCGCGCTTGCTCATGCGCACTTCCGCGCCGTCACGCAGCACCGTGACGAGCTGGAGGATCAGCACCTCGAGGAAGTCCGGGTCCACGCCGCCCGCCGCCAGCGCGGCCCGCATGCGCGCCACGTGACCGTGGTGGTCCGCTCCCCACACGTCGATCGCCCGGTCGAAGCCGCGGCGCTTCTTGTCGAGATGGTAGGCGATGTCGGATGCGAAGTAGGTGTGGCTTCCGTCGCTCTTCACGAGGACGCGGTCCTTCTCGTCCCCGTGCGCCGAGGTGCGGAGCCACAGCGCCCCGTCGGCCCGGTAGGCGCCGCCTCGCGACTCGAGCTCGGACAGGAGCGCCTCCACCTGACCTTCGGCGAACAGGGAGCGCTCCGAGGCCCAGCGGTCGAAGCGGACGCCGAACGCCGCGAGATCCGCCTCCTGCTCCTCGCGCAGCAGCGCGGCGGCGAGATCGGCGAGCCGGCCGTCGCGCTCCGGCGCCGACGGGTCAGGGAGCGCTGCGGCGGCGTCCGCGGCGATCCGGGCCGCGATGTCGGCCACGTAGTCGCCCAGGTAGCCGCCCTCGGGGATCTCCGCCTCGCGGCCCTCCGCCTCGGCGAGGCGCGCGGCGACCGAGCGTCCGAGCAGCTCGATCTGCCGTCCCGCGTCGTTCACGTAGAACTCGCGGCACACCTCGTGGCCCGTCCACTCGAGGAGCGACGCCGCCGCGTCCCCGATCGCCGCACCGCGGCCGTGCGCCACGTGCAGCGGGCCCGTGGGGTTCGCCGACACGAACTCCACGTTGATCTTCTCCGGTGCGGCGGCCCGGGTGCGGCCCCACCCGTCTCCGGCCAGGATGGAGGCGACGAGGCCCCGCCACAGGATCCCGTCGTCGAGACGGAAGTTCAGGAAGCCGGGCCCGGCCACCTCTACGGACGCCAGCCCCGCGGCGTCCGCGTCGAGCCGGGCGGCCAGGTCCTCCGCGATGTCACGCGGGCGGCGCCGCAGGGCGCGGGCGAGCACGAGGGCGGCGTTCGAGGCGAGGTCCCCGTGCGCGGGATCCGCCGGCCGCTCCACGCCGGGCTCGAAGTCGTCCGGCGCCCCGATGTCCCTCGCGGCCCTGCGCAGCGCCGCGAGGAGGGCGGGCGAGGCCGGGGACGCGGCCTCAGTCGACGCCATCGGTCCCGCTCTTTCGGCTCTTGCCGTCCGCCGCGGGCCCGGCCGGCGACGATCCGGATGACCCGTCACCGCCGGAAGCCTTCGTCGCGCTCTCGCCGCCTTCGCTTTCCTTGGGGGGCGAGCCCCGGCGGTAGTCGGTCGCGTAGAAGCCGCTGCCCTTGAACACCAGCCCGCCGCCGCTCGAGATCAGACGGCGCACCTCGCCCTCGCACTCGGGGCAGGTCCGCAGCGGTTCCTCGTTGATCCCCTGGAACCGCTCGAAGGCGTGCCCGCAGGACGTGCACTCGTATTCGTAGGTAGGCATTCCCGTACTCGATCTCCGTTTCGCGGCCTGCCGGCCGGTTTCACTCGCCCGCGTAGCGACCCCAGCGCGCCCGCAGTACGCCGCTGATCTCCCCCAGCGTCGCCCGGGCGCGCACGGCGGCGATGATCGGGGGCAGCAGGTTCCGTCGCCCGCCCGCCGCCGCATCCACGTCCGCGAGCCGGCGCTCCACCTCCGCCGCGTCCCGCTCGCGCTTCACCCGCTCCAGCCGTTCCCGCTGCGTCCTTCCCAGCTCGCCGAAGTCCGGCTGCGGCACGGCGGGGGTCACCTCGTCGTCGGCGAAGCAGTTCACTCCCACCACCCGCCGTTCCCCGCTCTCCACCTCCAGCTGCCAGCGATAGGCGGCCGCGTGGATCTCCTGCCGCATGAACTCGATCGCGCGGGACGGCCCGCCTCGCTCGTCGAGATCGGCGAGGTAGGCGCGCGCCGCCTCCTCGAGCTCGTCGGTCAGCGCCTCCACGTACCAGGAGCCGCCCAGCGGATCGGCCGCCGCGGTCACCCCGGATTCCTCGGCGAGGACCTGCTGGGTGCGCAGGGCGAGCCGCGCCGCCTCGGCGGTGGGAAGCGCGAGCGCCTCGTCGTAACCGTTCGTGTGCAGCGACTGGGTGCCCCCGAGCACGCCGGCCAGCGCCTGCACGGTCACCCGCACCACGTTGTTCAGCGGCTGGACGGCGGCGAGCGTGGATCCGCCCGTCTGGGTGTGGAATCGGAGCATGCAGCTCCGGTCCGATGCACCGAACTCCTCGCGCATGATCCGCGCCCACAGTCGGCGGGCGGCCCGGAACTTCGCCACCTCCTCGAACAGGTCGTTGTGCGAGGCGAAGAAGAAGCTGAGCCGCGGTGCGAAGGCCTCCAGGTCGAGCCCCCGGTCCAGGGCGCGCCGGACGTACTCACGGGCGTTGCCGAGGGTGAAGGCGATCTCCTGCACGGCCGTCGCGCCGGCCTCCCGCATGTGGTAGCCGCTGATCGAGATGCTGTTCCAGCGAGGCACTTCGCGGGCGCAGAAGTCGAAGATGTCGGTGACGAGGCGCAGGCTCGGCTCGACCGGGTAGATGTACGTGCCGCGCGCCACGAACTCCTTCAGGAGGTCGTTCTGCACCGTCCCCGCGAGCCGCTCCCGCGGGATGCCGCGGGCGTCGGCCACCGCGACGTACATCGCCAGAAGGATCGCCGCCGTGGCGTTGATCGTCATCGAAGTGGAGACCCGGTCGAGGGGGATCTCCGCGAACAGGACCTCCAGGTCGTCGATCGTGTCGATCGCCACCCCGACGCGTCCGACCTCGCCCTCGGCGAGCGGATCGTCCGAATCGAGTCCCATCTGCGTCGGCAGGTCGAAGGCCACCGACAGTCCGGTCTGCCCCTGGGCGAGCAGGTACCGGAAGCGCTCGTTCGTCTCGGCCGCCGTGCCGAACCCCGCGTACTGCCGCATCGTCCAGGTGCGCCCGCGGTACATCGTCTGGTACGGACCGCGGGTGAACGGCCACTCTCCCGGCCGCTCCGGCTCCTTCACCTGCCAGTCCCCG
Source organism: Gemmatimonadota bacterium (assembly GCA_032251515.1). Lineage (GTDB taxonomy): Bacteria > Gemmatimonadota > Gemmatimonadetes > Palauibacterales > Palauibacteraceae > Carthagonibacter. The sequence goes on along the minus strand of JAVVDU010000020.1, from coordinate 19,166 downwards.
GGGCCGTACACCGGCCGGACCTCGAGGCCGGAGGGCGTGCGCAGGGGCCCGTCTCCCTCTCGCTCGGTCATGCTATTCCTCCTCCGGTCCGTCCCCGGGAAGGAGGACGACCAGGATCTCGTCACGTTCCACCGTGCGGCCGGGCTCGACCCGGACCTCGGCGACGCGTCCCGCCGCCGGGGCGCGCAGTTCGTTCTCCATCTTCATCGCCTCCACCACGACGAGGGGATCACCCTCTTCCACGCGGTCGCCCGTCCCGATCTCGATCCGGACGACGAGCCCGGGCATGGGAGCCCGGACCTCGACCTGGAGCGCCGCCGGACGGCCCGCGGACGCCAGTTCGCGCACCCTGCGCCGGCGCTCGTCCTCGACGATCGCCCGGAACGTGCGGCCCTCCAGCTCGAGGACCCAGCTCTCGCCGTCGCGGTCCCGGCGCGCGAACAGGCCGACCGACCCGCCGTCGACGCGGAGGTGCCGGCGATCGCTGCCCGGCAGGCTCGCCAGGTGTGCGGCGATCTCTTTGCCATCCAGCCGGATGCGGCCGTCCGCCACCTCCACCTCGCGCGTCGTTCCGTCGACCGTGACAAAGTACTTCATGGCGTCCCTTCGCGCGGGTGGTCCGCGTCCTCGCGGCGGCGCAGGAACGCCACCGTCTCGACGTGGCCGGTCTGCGGAAAGGCGTCGTACACGCGGACCTCATCCACCCGCCACGTGGGCGCCAGCCGGCCGAGATCGCGCGCCAGCGTCGCCGGGTCGCAACTGACGCAGGCGAGGCGGCGCGGGCGCTCCGCCGCGGCGAGCGCGGCCGTCACCGGGGCGGTCATGCCGGCCCGCGGCGGATTCGCGATCACCAGGTCCGCCGCGAGGACGCGCGGCAGCAGGTCCTCCACCCGCCCGCGCAGGAAGCGCAGCCGGGCACCCGCCCGCTCGGCCGCCGCGCGGCCCGCCTCGCACGCCACCCGGTCCAGCTCGACCGCCGTCACCTCGGCCCCAGCCCGCGCCCAGCGGATCGCCCGCGCGCCGGCGCCGGCGTACAGGTCCGACACGCGCAGGCCGGTCAGCGGAGCGGCGAACTCCTCCAGGGCCTCGTCGATCCGCCGTGCCACGGCGCGATTCGCCTGCAGGAACACCTCCGGCCCCAGCCGGAACTCGATCCCGTCCCAGCGATCCGGCCAGGTCGCATCGCCCACCGGCACGGACCTGCCGCCGGACGCGTCGTCCCACACGTAGGAGGAGAGGCCGGGCAGCGCGGCGCGCACCGCCGCCGGGTCGCCGGGTCGGGCAGGGTCTCCGCCGCGGACGTGCAGGGCCAGGGCGCCGTCCGCGCCGGTCCGCAGCGTGACCTGCAGTTCCGATCCTCCGGGAAGGGCCGCCGCGCCCGGTCCCCAGGCGTCGCGGAGCGCCCGCCAGGCCTGCCGCAGCGCCGCCTCGCCGAGCGGGCAGTCGGGCACGTCCAGCACCTCGGACGGCGCCGCGAGGCGGTGAAATCCCGCCGTCACGCGGCTCTCCTCCTCCCCGTCCCGCCGGAGCGTGAACCGGAGCCGGTTGCGGTAGCCGAGGTCCTCGCCGGCCGTCTCGACGGCCCCGACCTCGGGCGCCACACCGCCGATGCGCCGCAGCGCCTGGCGGACGATGTCCCGCTTGGCGGCCCGCTGCGCGGGGGCGGCGAGGTGCTGCAGGTCGCAGCCGCCGCACCGGTCGTAGAGGGGACACGGCGGCTCGTGCCGCTCCGGTCCCGGCCGCAGGACTCGCTCGAGCGTCGCCCGGGCCCAGCGCGGGCGGACCTGGCGCAGCGTGGCCGCGACGCGGTCGCCGGGCGCCGTGCGCGCCACGAACACGACGCGGCCCTCCGCCGTGCGCCCCACGCCCTCGCCGCCGGCCGCGATGGCGTCGATGTCGAGTTCGACCTCCGCCCCCGGGACGGGGTCGCCGACCGCCGCGGGGCTCACGGGCCGGGCGCGAACGCCTGCCGCCACGCCGGGATCCCCCCGGAATCACGGCACGCCGCCGGCGCCGCCGCGCCCGGCCGGACGATCTCCCCGTCTCGCGTCCCGTGCTCCAGCAGGGCCGCCGCGATCGCCGCGGCGTCGGCCTGGGCCCGCGAGACGGCTCCGTGCAGCAGGTCCGGGTGGTCGTCGAGATAGCGGATCGACAGGGCTCCGGCCCGGAAGTCCGGCTCGTCCATGACCGCGAGATGGAACGGCTGCGTGGTGCGGATCCCCTCGATCCGGAGCTCGCGCAGCGCCCTGCGCATCCGCGCGATCGCCTCCTCGCGCGTCGCTCCGTGCACCACGAGCTTCGCGAGCAGCGGATCGTAGTGCGGCCCGACCTCGAAACCGGACGCGATGCCAGCGTCCCAGCGGACGCCGGGCCCGGCCGGCACGTCCAGCGACAGGATGCGACCCGTGGAGGGCACGAAACCGGCGAACGGATCCTCTCCGCCGATGCGGCACTCGATGGCGTGGCCCTGCGGAGTCGGCGCGGTCTCCGGGAGTTCGAGCGGCTCGCCGGCGGCGACGCGGAGCTGCCAGCGGACGAGATCGACGCCCGTGACCATCTCGGTCACCGGGTGCTCGACCTGGATCCGCGTGTTCATCTCGAGGAAGTAGAACTCCTCGCCCGCCAGCAGGAACTCGACGGTGCCGGCGCCCACGTAGCCCACGGCGCGCGCCGCCGCCACCGCCACCTCCCCCATGCGGGCGCGCAGCTGCGCGTCCACGGCCGGCGAGGGCGCCTCCTCGATCAGCTTCTGGTGGCGCCGCTGGATCGAGCACTCCCGCTCGCCGAGATGGACCGTCCGGCCCGCCACGTCGGCCAGGACTTGGATCTCCACGTGGCGCGGTGCCTTCAGAAAGCGCTCGAGGTATACGCGGTCATCCCCAAATGCCTGAAGCGCTTCCCGCTTCGCCGCCTCCCAGGCCCGCTCGAACCCGGCCGGCTCTTCGACGACGCGCATTCCCTTGCCGCCGCCGCCCGCCGCCGCCTTCACGAGCACGGGAAAGCCCACCTCCCG
>JAVVDU010000020.1:12670-16053 GCA_032251515.1 Gemmatimonadota bacterium | reverse complement strand
GCCGGCGCCGGTCCGATCGGCACGGCCTCGTCGGCGAGCAGCACGTGGGGGGAGAACTCGTCGACATCGGAGTGCACGGCCACCGACGCGAGGTCCAGCTCGCGGCAGGCCCGCACCACCCGGACGGCGATCTCGCCCCGGTTCGCGACCAGCACCTTCCGGAAGGTCACGAAACGCTCACAGCGGGATGTTGCCGTGCTTGCGCGGCAGGCCGCGGTCCCGCTTCCCGGCCAGCATCTCGAGGCCGGAGATGAGGCGCGCCCGCGTCTCGCGCGGATCGATCACGTCGTCCAGGAAGCCCCGGCGCGCCGCGAGGTACGGATTGGCGAACCGCTCCCGGAAGGAAGCCTCGAGCTCGGCGGCGCGCGCCGCCGGGTCCTCCGCCTCGGCCAGCTCCTTGCGGTGCAGGATCTCCACCGCCCCCTTCGGCCCCATGACGGCGATCTCGGCCGTGGGCCACGCGAGGTTCAGGTCGCCCCGGATGTGCTTGGACGACATGACGTCGTAGGCCCCGCCGTACGCCTTCCGCGTGATGACGGTCAGCTTCGGGACCGTGGCCTCGCAGTAGGCGAACAGGAGCTTCGCGCCGTGCACGATGATCCCGCCGTGCTCCTGGGTCACGCCCGGCAGGAAGCCCGGCACGTCCTCGAACGTGACGAGCGGGATGTTGAAGGCATCGCAGAACCTCACGAACCGCGCGCCCTTGCGGCTCGCGTCGATGTCGAGCACGCCCGCCAGCACGGACGGCTGATTCGCCACGATGCCGACCGGCCGGCCGCCGAGCCGCGCGAAGCCCGTGATCAGGTTCGGGGCGAACCCCGCGTGGATCTCGAAGAACCCGCCGTCGTCCACGATCCGCGCCAGGACGTCGTGCATGTCGTACGGCTGGTTCGGCTGGTCCGGCACGATGTCGAGCAGGTCCTCCTCGGCCCGGTCCGCGGGGTCGTCGGTGGCCCGCACGGGCGGATCCTCCCGGTTGTTCGCCGGCAGGAAGGAAAGAAGCGCGCGGATCGCCTCCAGGCACTCGATCTCGGAGTTCCGGGAGACGTGCGCGACGCCCGACTTGGTGGCGTGCACGCGCGCCCCGCCCAGGTCCTCGAACCCCACCTCCTCGTGCGTCACCGTGCGGACGACGTTGGGTCCGGTGACGAACATGTGACTGATCCCCTCCACCATGAACACGAAGTCCGTGATGGCCGGCGAGTAGACCGCACCGCCCGCGCACGGCCCGAGGATCGCGCTGATCTGCGGCACGACGCCCGATGCGAGCGTGTTGCGCCAGAACAACTCCGCGTAGCCGCCCAGCGAGGCCACGCCCTCCTGGATGCGGGCCCCACCCGAGTCGTTCAGCCCGATCACCGGAGCCCCGTTGCGCAGGGCGAGGTCCACGACCTTGCAGATCTTCTCGGCGTGCGCCTCCGACAGGGAGCCGCCGAACACCGTGAAGTCCTGGCTGAACACGTAGACGATGCGGCCCTCGACGCGGCCGTACCCGGTCACCACGCCGTCGCCGGGGACCCGCTGACGCTCGAGGCCGAAGTCCGTGCAGCGGTGTTCGACGAAGCGGTCCAGCTCCACGAAGGAGCCGCGATCGAGGAGCACATCGAGTCGCTCGCGCGCGCCGAGCTTGCCGCGCTCGTGCTGGCGCGCGAGCCGCTCCGGCCCGCCCCCCTCCAGGGTCCGGCGCCGCGCCTCTTCCAGCTGCGTCAGCTTCTCCCGCATGCTCATTCGTCCACTCCCGACTCCGCGGTGCCCCGTACGGGCGCGACGCGTGGCCCTCCGCCGCCGTTCCGCTCCGCCTCGCGCGCCTCCCGCTCCTTCTGTTTCTCCTCTTCGATCTCCTTCAGGCGCTCCTCGAGCAGCCGCATCTCCTCGGCCCACGTCGCCACCACCGCCGAGTCGGCCGGGACGAGCGCCCCGTCACGGATCATGTGGACCCGGACGCTCCGGTCCAACCGCCCCTCGGAGTCCACCGACAGCACGCCGGTCGCCCCCTCCACGTCCCGCAGCGAGCGCAGGCGCCGTGCTACGGCCCCCGGACGGGGCGCCCCGTCCCCCGGCAGCGCCGCCAGGAGGAGCGTCGCCGCGTCGAAGCCGAGCGCCGCGAACACCGCCTCGGGCGCCTCGCGGCGGTAGCGCGCCTCGAACAGGGTGCGGAACCGGTCCGCGGCCGATCCCGGTTCGCCGCGGTCGACCGGAGTGGCGACGAGCCGGTAGTCGGCGAACGGCGGCTCGAGACGCCGCAGGACCGCCGGGTCCGCCCAGCTCGGCCCGCCCGCGATGACGCGGCCGCGCAGGCCGTAGTAGGTGAGCTGCGGGGCGACCTGGAGCACCGACCGGGGCCCGCCGGCCAGGACGAGCACGCCCTCGGGGTCCGCCTCCGCGAGGGCCGAGATCTCCGCAGCGAAGGTCGTCGAGTCCGGGTCGTAGGCCCGGAAGGCCACCAGCTCGGCCCCCGCCTCCGCCAGCACGGACCGGAACGCCGCGAGTCCCGCCCGTCCGGCGGGATCGTCGGGGACGAGGGCGGCCAGCCGGCGCAGGCCCAGCTCCCCCGTCAGCCACGCGGCGACGGCGCGGGAAGCGCCCGCCTCCCGGCGTTCTCTCTCCCACAGCGTCCAGGCGTTCCAGGCGGAGTCCGGCGTCTCGGTCGCGGTGGGACTCACGAGGGCGAGTCCGCCGTAGGGACGGGCCCGGCCCGCCTCCCGCAGGGCATCGCTGCGGATCGGTCCGACGACGCCCGCTACGCCTGCGGCCGCCAGCTCGCGTACGAGCAGTGTGTCCAGGTCCATGCGGGAGCTGTCATCCCGCACCAGCAGCTCCACGGGCGGTCGCCCCTCCCCGGCGTTCCACGTCTCCACGGCCAGCCGGATGCCGTCGCGCAGGTCTTCCCCCACCGCGGCGAACCTACCCGTGAGCGGGAGGACGGCGCCGATCCGGACGGGAGCCGTGACGCTGTCCGATCCGGTGGCCGCGGCCGACCGCCGCGCGTCGCGCTCCCGCCGTAGGATGTCCGCGGCACGACCGGTCGGCCCGGGGCCGTCGTCGCCGGCCGCCAGGGCCGCGAGCTCCGCGTCCGACAGGCCGGGCAGGGCACTCCGGAGCACGCCGGCCGCCTCGTCGGACACGTGCCGCTCCGGCAGGCCGAGCAGCAGCCGCGCGGCCCGCGGTTCCTCGCCGATGGCGACGAGGAGCGAGGACCAACCGATCACCCGCGCCGGCGACACCGGCGCGGCGGCGGAGTCGATCGCGACGGAGTCGAGCGCGGCGGAGTCGGAGGCGGCGGAATCGGGGGCGGCGGAGTCGGGGGGTGCGGAATCGGGCCGGGTCCACCCGAAGGCGGCGGATGCGAGCGCGGCGACGCGGGCCCACCGGCCCTCCATCGC
>JAVVDU010000020.1:0-12570 GCA_032251515.1 Gemmatimonadota bacterium | reverse complement strand
GCCTCGCCGGCCTCCTCCGGCTCCTCCTCGGTCTCCGCCGGTGCGGCCTTCTCGGGGATCGCGGTCACCGTCAGCACGATGCGCCGGTTGATCGGATCGGACTCCAGGACCTTGAGCTCCAGCGGGTCGCCCTCCACGAACCGCTCCGCCGGGTCCTCCAGCTCGCCCTCCACGCCGAGCTGGCTGATCGGCACGAAGCCCTCGACGTCCCGGCCGAGGTCGACGACCACGCCCTTGTCGAGCAGGCGGACGATCGAGCCCGTCCACTCCGTTCCCGGCTCGTACTCCTGGGCGAGCTCGTACCACGGGTCGTCCTCGACCTGCTTCAGGCCGAGCGAGATCCGCTTCTGGTCGGGATCGATGTTCAGGATCACGACCTCGACCTCTTCGCCCTTCTTCACGATCTCGGACGGGTGCTGCACGCGGCGCGTCCAGCTCATGTCCGAGATGTGGACGAGCCCGTCGATGCCCGGCTCGACCTCGACGAACGCGCCGAAGGACGTGAGGTTGCGGACGATCCCCTTGATCTTCGTCCCCGGCGGATACTTGGCCGGCAGGGCGAGCCACGGGTCCTCCTCGGTCTGCTTGACGCCGAGGGAGATCTTCTTCTCCTCCTCGTCCACCCGCAGCACCACGCACTCGATCTCGTCGCCGATCGAGACGAGCTGCGACGGATGCCGGACGTTCCGCGTCCAGCTCATCTCGGAGATGTGCACGAGCCCCTCGACGCCCTTCTCGAGCTCGATGAAGGCGCCGTAGTTCGTGATCGAGACGACGCGTCCCCGCACCCGGCTGCCCACCGGGTACTTGCGGGCCACGTCCTCCCACGGGTAGGCCATGAGCTGCTTGAGGCCCAGCGAGATCCGCTCGCGGTCCCAGTCGATGTCGAGGATCTTGACCTCGAGATCCTCGCCGATCGACGTGACCTCGGAGGGGTGTCCGATGCGGCCCCACGACATGTCGGTGATGTGCAGGAGCCCGTCCATGCCGCCCAGATCGATGAACGCGCCGAAGTCCGTGATGTTCTTGACCACGCCCTTCCGGACCTGTCCGACCTCCAGCTCCGTCTTCAGTTCCTCGCGCTTCTCGGCCCGCTCGGCCTCCAGCAGCACGCGCCGTGACACGACGATGTTCCGGCGCCGCTTGTTCAGCTTGAGGATCTGGAACTCGTACTCGTTGCCGATCAGGTCGTCCACGTTCGGCACGCGACGCAGGGCGATCTGGGACCCGGGCAGGAACGCGTCCACCCCCATCAGGTCCACCGTCACGCCGCCCTTGATCTTGCGCTTCAGCATGCCCGGGACCGGCCGACCGTTGTCGTAGGCGTCCTTGATCTTCTCCCACACGCGCAGGAAGTCGGCCTTCTTCTTCGACAGGACGACGACCCCCTCGGAGTCTTCGAGGCTCTCGAGGAACACCTCCACCTCGTCGCCCGGCTGGATCGTCTCCGGGTCGCGGAACTCCTCCAGCGGCACCGACCCCTCGGACTTGAACCCGACGTCGAGGATGACCGCGCCGTTCGTACGCCGCAGGACCGTCGCCTTCACGATCTCGCCCTCGACGATGTCGGACAGGGTGTCCTCGTACATGGCGAGCATCTCGGCGTACTCCTCGTCCGAGTACTCGCCCGCGTCGAGGTCGCGCGGCACGTTCATCTCCGCCGGCGCACCCGACGAGCCCGCCACCGGGATGTCCTCCGGGACGTCCCCGGCCGGCTCCGCCTCGTCAGTCGCTTCCACGTCGCCGTCCACGTCGGCATCTTCGCCGTCCGCGTCGGCATCCTGTTCGGCGGTCGCCTCCACCTCCGCCTCGGCGGATTCCGCCACGGCGGCCGGTTCCTCCTCGTCCGACTCGGATCCGGCGTCGGGGCTCGCGGCCTCCGCTGCTACGGCGCCGTCCGTGGACGTCTCCTCGAGGGACTCCGCCTCGGCGGACGTCTCCTCCGCCTCGGTCTCTTCGGGGACGGCGGGTGCGGGGTCGGCGCTCTTCCGGGGATCGGGGGAGCCGGCGAGGTTCGGGTCGTTCGTCATGGGATACGGGTCGCTTTCTTCGCTGTCGCGCCCTGCCCCTGGTCCCCGAAACGACGATCGGCCGGCGCCGGGTGGTGCCGGCAGACCAGCCGTTCCGGTGAGGGACGCGCGTTCAGGTTGAGGTTCACACGCTCACGGGAACTCCGAGTCAGCGGGTAAGAATAGACCCCGCCGCGCGGACCGTCAACCGAGCGGGGGGCCGGCGCCGGCGTCCCGCGCCATGACCGCGATCCGGTCCACGACCTCGTCCGGGGAGAGGGACGTCGTGTCGAGCTCCACCGCGTCCTCCGCCGCGCGGAGCGGCGCCAGGCTGCGCCCGGAGTCCCGCTCGTCCCGCCGCCGCAGCTCCTCGAGCTCCCGCGACAGCGTGTCCGGAGTGGGATCGCCCCCGTGGTCCAGGACCCGGCGCCGCGCCCGCTCCTCGGCGTCGGCGACCAGGAAGACCTTCACCTCCGCCTCCGGGAACACGACCGTCCCGATGTCCCTTCCGTCGCAGACGATCGCGCCCTCCCGTCCCGCGTCCCGCAGGGCCCGCAGCACCGCCTCCCGCACGTCCTCGCGGGTCGCGACCGCGGACGCCCGGCGGGCCGTGGCCGGGGCCTGGAGCAGGGCCGGCCCGCAGGCCTCCCCGTTCACGCGGACGACGAACGCCGGGGGACGCGGCTCCAGGTCGAGCCGCAGCCGGCCGAGCTCGCGCGGAAACCGCTCCGCATCGTCCGCCCAGCCGTCCCGCAGCGCCGTCCAGGCGATGGCCCGGTACAGGAGGCCCGAGTTGAGGTGGGCGTAGCCGAGCCGCCGGGCGACCAGCGCGGCGGTCGTGCTCTTGCCCGAGCCGGCCGGGCCGTCGATCGCGACGATCGGGCGCCTCACGTCGCGTCGCCCTCGAAGCGCCGCAGGTCGTCCCAGAACCCCGGATACGAGACCGCCACGCAGTCCGGGTCGTCCACCTCGACGCGGCATCCCGGGGCGAGACCGAGCACCGCGAAGGCCATCGCGATGCGGTGATCGCCGTCCGTGCGGACACGCCCCCGCAGCGGGCGGTCCGTGCCGTGGATCGTCAGGCCGTCCGGCCGCTCCTCGCACTCCCCGCCGAGCGCGCGCAGGTTCGCCGCCAGGAGGGCGAGCCGGTCGCTCTCCTTCACCCGCAGCTCGGCCACGCCGTCGATCCGCGACTCTCCTTCGGCGCGGGCGGCCAGGATGGCGAGAAGCGGGACCTCGTCGATGCAGCCCGCCGCCTCCGCCGGCCCGAGACGCAGGGCCCCGGGGCGGCCCGGTCGGATGCGCAGGGTTCCGACGGGCTCGCCGAGCCGCTCCTCCTCCACCCGGGTCTCGGCCGCGACCCCCATCGCGCCGAGCCGTTCCAGCCACGCCGTGCGGCCGGGATTCAGGCCCACGCCCTCCACGCGGACGGAGCGTCCGGAGAGCAGCGCCGCGCCGGAGAGGAAGGCCGCGGAGGACACGTCGCCGGGGACCTCGAAGTCGAGACCCGGCAGCGGCGCCGCCCGGTCCCGCGCCGCCAGCCGCACCCGGGCGCCCCCGTCCTCCGGCCGGTCCATCTCGACATCGAGGCCCAGGCCGGCCAGGAGACGTTCCGTGTGGTCGCGCGTCGGCGCCGGTTCGTGCACCTCCACCTCGACGCCCGCCGCGAGCCCCGCCAGGAGCACCGCCGACTTCACCTGCGCGCTCGCCACCCGGGACCGGTAGCGCAGCACCCGCAGAGACCCGCTGGCCCGCGGGAGGGCCACGACGGGAAGACGGTCGCGGTCGCCGGCGTAGCGCAGCCGGCCGCCCATCGCCTGCAGCGGGTACACCACCCGGTCCATGGGACGACGCGACAGGCTCGCGTCGCCGGTGAGGGTCGCCGGGATGCCGAGGCCGGTGAGCACGCCGAGCATCAGGCGGGCCGTGGTGCCGCTGTTGCCGCAGTCGATCTCCGGTCCGTTCCGCGACCAGTCGGTCGGCGCCCGCACCACGACCTCGCCCGCCTCGCCGTCCTCGAACCGGGCGCCGAGGGCGGCGAGGGCGCGCCGCGTGGCCGCTACGTCCGCCGATCCCGGCAGCCCGCGCAGCCGCGACGGCCCGGCCGCCAGCGCGGCCAGGATCAGGGCGCGGTGCGAGATCGACTTGTCGCCCGGCGGGCGGAACCGCAGCTCCGGGGCGCTCACGGGCCCGTCCCGTCCCGCAGCGGGACCTCGACGACCATCCCGTCCTCGGCGGCCTCGACGGCCGCGAACTCGCGCCGCGCTTCCCGCACCAGACGCCGCGGCTGCTCGGCGTGCCGGGCGCTGAAGTGTGTGAGGATGAGTCGCGCGACGCCCGCCCGCCGCGCCAGCGCTCCCGCCTGCGCGGCCGTGGCGTGCCGCGTCTCGTCCGCGCGCTGACGCTCGTCCTCCGAGAAGGTCGCCTCGTGGATCAGCAGGTCGGCCCCGCGGGCCGCCGCCTCCACCGCGTCGCTCGGGCGGGTGTCGCTGGAATACACGAGCGTCCGGCCGGGCCGCGGCGGGCCGACGATCTCGTCCGGACGCACCTCGCGCCCGCCGGCGAGGCGCACCGTCTCGCCTCGCTGCAGGCGCCCGTAGTCCGGGCCCGGGGGGATCCCGAGTTCCGCCGCCCGGTCCGGGTCGAACCGCCCGGGCCGGACGTCCTCCACGAGCGCCAGGCCGGTGGAGCCGGCGGCGTGGTCGGTCGGAAAGGCCCGGATCTCGTAGCCGTCGAACCGGACGGCGGAGCCGGCCGGGATCTCCCGCAGGTGCAGCGGAAACGAGAAGCGGTCGCCCCCGATCTCCGCCGCGGCGCGCAACAGCGCGTGGCTGCCCGCGGGGCCCCACACCACGATCTCCTCGCGCCGCCCCTGGAGGCTGAGGGTTCGCAGGAGTCCCGGCAGGCCGAGGTAGTGGTCCGCGTGCAGGTGCGAGATGAACACGTCGCGCACCGTGAACCCGACGCCGAATCGCATCATCTGGCGCTGGGTCCCTTCCCCGCAGTCGAACAGGAACACGTCGCCGCCGCGCTGGACGGCGAGCGACGAGACGTTCCGGCGCACCGTGGGCCGGGAGGAGGCGGTTCCGAGAAACGTGACGCGCAGCACGCGCGCAACCTACCGCTCCGGCACCGGAGGTCAACGCCGCCCGCGCCCGCGGGCACGCTTCCTGCTCGCGGAGGGGGACGAGCGCCGGCCGAACGGACGCCGGCGGCCGCGCCGTACCGGGACGAGCCCCTCCGGAGAGAGGCCGATGCACGGAAACCCGGGCCCCGGGCCCGAGGAACAGTCGTTCGAGGTCCTCCGCCGCCTGCGCCGCGCCGAGCGCCGCGTGCGGGCGATACGCCGCCGGTGGCGGGCGTTCCGCGACGCCCCCGGGGCCCAGCGTCTCGGCGAGGTGCGCCGGGCGGTGGAGCGGGCGGGCGCGGAGATCGGCCGCCTGGAGGCGGCGCTGGGGAGCGCCCCCCCGGGTCCACCCGTTTCTTCGGGTGCGTTCGCCGCCGCGGGGCGGCCGTCGCCGCGAGCCCTCGTAGAGGCGGGGCGAGCGCTCGACGGCGCGGTGTCCGAGGCGCTCCGGGCCTGGTCGGAGACCCGCACGGCGCCCGACGCGCCCGGCCTGGGCCGGCTGGCCGAGGCGCTGGCGCGGGCGGACGCGGCGGCGGACACCCTTCTCGGCGGCCTGCGCGCGCTGCCCGGGGGCGCGGTCGAAGGTGCTGCGCCCGGGGACGCGGCCGAGGGCCGGCCGCCGCGGGGCGCGGCGTCCGTCGGTGACGACGCGGGGTCCGGCGCCGGCGACACGGCCTCCGCGCCCCCACCCCATCCGACGCTCGAGGGACTCCTGGACGGCCTGCGGCGGGACTGGGAACGGCTGCGGACCGCACCCTCCACCGGGCGGGCCCGGCGGCTGCGCGACCAGGTGGCGCGCGCCCATCGGCAGGCCGAGGCGCTCGCCGCCCTCGCCGCGGGAGACTCGCCGCTCGCGGCCCCCGAGGCGCTCCGTTACCTCGCGGGCGCCGGCGAGACGGTCCGCTTTCCCCCGTTCCGGGACGGCTCCACGGGCGCGTTCAACGCCCGCGGCTTCCGGGCCACCGCCGGGCCCGCCCTCGAGCGCTGCCGGCGGTACGGCCGCCCGCTGGGACTCCTCCTGATCCGGCTGGCGCGGCCGGAGACGCAGCCGGGCGAAGCGACCCGGCCGATCCTCGGCGTGCTCCAGGGCCTCCTGCGGACGACCGACATCGTGGGGCGCGGCGAGGCGGAGGAGATCGTGATCGCCCTGCCGGAGAGCGGCGCCCGGGCCACCCGGCGGATCGCCGCCCGCCTGCTGCGCGCCCTCGACGCCGCGGGCCGGGCGCCCGACGTGCAGGCGCTCGTATACGCCGTCTCGCCCGACGACGCCGACTCCGTGGACGGCCTGCTGCGCGAGGCGCGGGCGCGGATCCGGACCTGACGCGGACCGGCGCTCTCAGCCGGGCCGCGCGGCCCGGGCCGCGGCCGCCGCCAGCACCTCCGCCGGCGCCGCGCCGATCAGGAGCTCGCGTCCCACGAGGACGCCGGGTACCGCCCCGATCCCGTAGCCGTCGGCCTCCCGCTCGGCGATCTCCAGCTCCTCGCCGTACCGATCGTCGTCGAGCGCCCCGGCCAGCCCCTCCGCATCGAGCCCCGCGTCCGCGCACGCCGCCAGCAGCACCTGGCGCCGCCCCAGGTCCCGACCCTCGCCGAGCCCCGCCCGGAACAGCGCCTCGAGGGCCCGTCGCTCCCGGCCCGGGCCGAGGTCCCGCGCGAACTCCACGGCGCACAGGGCCTCGTCGGACGCCCATTCGATACTCGGGAAGCGGCAGGCGAGGCCCAACTCCGCCAGCTCCCGGTCCGGCGGCGGCGCGTCCACCTCGGGGGCGGCGCCGCGAGCGCGACGCAGGGGACGCCACCGCGTCACGAGCGCGCCATCGTCTTCCAACGCCCGGAGCCGCGCGTGCGCCAGCCAGCTCCACGGGCAGGCCACGTCCCCGTACAGCCACGCCGTGACCGGAGGGGTCACTCGGCGGTCTCCGTTTCCGCGGTGCTCGGTGTTCCGGCGCTCTCCGCCTCCGCGGTGCTCGGTGTACCGGCGCTCTCCGCCTCCGCCGCGGCTCGCCAGGCCGCTCCCAGCAGCTCCTCTCGGCGCTGCTCCACCGCGGGTCCGCCCGCGGCGAGGCGGGCCCAGGACGCCCCGGCCGCCTCGAGCCGCCGCCCCGAGCCGTCCAGCCGCGTGAACCGCGTACCGACGATGTCGGCCGCCGCGCCCTCCTCGGCCCACGCCGGTCCGGTCGCCTGGGCCAGCCACCACGCGCCGTCGGGGTCCTCGAACAGCGCCTCGGTCGGCGTGAGCGGCGCGGCCCCGGACTCCAGCTCCCGCCGCGCGCCGTCGTCGAGGTCCGCGAGGGTCACGCCCGGCTCCAGCACGGCGCGCCGGCCCCCGGGCAGGAACACCACCAGGCCGAGACCCGACGGCCCGCGCCGCAGCTCGACCGCCGACCGTCCCCGTTCAGCCATACACTTCCCCCTCCTCCTGCCGCGCGTCGCCGGTGAACGGGGCCTCCCGCCCCGGAAGCGCGGCCTCGGCCGCCCGCTCCACCTCGCGCGTCACCTGCTCCTCGAGCGCCGCGAGGACGGCCCGGTTGCGCGCCTCGCGGTCGGCGGCTGGCGCTGCGGTGGCTGCTGCTGACGGATCGTTCCCGCCGTCCGCACGGTCGGCCGGACGCGCGCCGTCGGCGCCCGCCGGATCCAGCTCCACGTCGCCCGTGACGAGCAGCTCCTCGTACAGACCGACCGGGTCACGCCGGCCCCACGCCGCGAACGCCTCCGGCGGCAGGAGGGCCCGTGCCTCCCGCTGGTCGTGCGTGGCGTGTCCGCCCATCCGGAACGTCTCCGCGGCCACGAACACCGGCCCCTGGCCCCGCCGGCACGCGGCCACGGCGAGCGTCGCGGCCGCGTGGACATCGAGCACGTCGTTTCCGTCCGCCTCCAGCAGACGGGCCCCGTAGGCCCGCCCCCAGGCCGCGAAGCCGTCGGACCGGTGGTGCCGGGCGAGCTCCGTCCCCAGCGCCACCTGGTTGTTCTGCAGCACGAACACCACCGGGAGGCGACGGACGGCCGCGAAGTTCAGCGCCTCGTGGACCTCGCCGTGCTTCGTGGCCCCGTCCCCGATCCACGTGAGCGCCACCCGGTCGTCGCCGCGGGCCCGGAACGCGAGGGCGTAGCCGTTCATCACCGTGGACAGGGCGCCGACCATGCTGGCCGGGGCCACGACTCCGTGCGACGGACTGCCGATGTGCAGATCGCGTCCGCGCGCGGGCCCGTCCGCCGCTCCCAGGGCGCCCCGCAGCACGTCGGCCAGCGGCATGCCCATCTCGAAGCACGCGCCGGCGTTGCGAATCATCGGCCCGCAGACGTCGTGGTCCGGGCCGCCGCGCCGCAGGGCGTGCACGGCGCCCACCGTCACCGCCTCCTCGCCCGTCCCCAGCCACGCCTTCGACAGGACGCCCTGCTTGACCCAGCGCTGCAGGGCGATGTCGTGCAGGCGGCAGCGCAGGAGGCCCCGGTACAGGTCGAGCAGACGCTCCCGGTCCAGGCCGGCCACCACCGCGGCACGCTCCGGGTCGGCGGCGAGCCGTCGCCGGCAGGCCGCGACGAGCTCCGGGTCGGGCTTCCAGTCCACGTACTCCGGCGGATCGAAGGCCGGCTGTCGTCGCACGCTCGCTCCTCGCGCAGGGGCCCGGGCCGCACCGCGGCGGCCCGCTCCGCCCGGGCCGGCGGCGAGCCGGATCCGGCCCGCTTCCCGTCCCGGGCCGGTCGACCGTAATATCTACCCGGCCCGCGCCGGACGGTCCAGCCGGCCGGCCGGGCCCCGACAGTCCGCGCGCCCCCGGGCCCGCGGCCGGGTATTCGCGACCTCCACGGACAGGCCTTGAAGGGCGACACCGGTTCCTCGTTCCGACTCTCCCCGGCCGCGATCCGCGCCGGCGCCGCCGTGTTCGCGGCGGCCAGCCTGGCCGGCCTGCTCGCGCTGTTCCTGATCTCGCGCGACCTGTCGGGCAGCCTGGCCGGGTTCCGGCGCTTCTCCCTTGCCTGGCTTCCCGTGTGCCTCGGCCTCGTCGTGGCGGAGTGGGCGGGCGCAGGCCTTCGGCTGTGGCTCCTCCTGCGGCCCATCGGCCTGCGGATCCGCTACCCGGCCTGCGTGCGCATCGCCGCCGCCTCGACGGCCATGGCCTACATCACCCCCTCGGGCACGGGGGGCGGGCCGGCCCAGCTGTACGGGGTCCTGCGCAGCGGCGCGAGCCTCGGGCGGGCCGTGGCCGCGAACTTCGCCACGCTCATCGTGAACCTCCTGTTCCTGTCGGCCGCCGGGATCAGCGCGTGGGCCCTCGGCGCGGCCTCCGAGATCGAGACGATCCGCCTGCCGGTGGCGGACATCAGCGCCGCGCGCCTGTTCGAGTACGCCGCCCTGGGGTTCGGCTCCGTCGCCGCCGTCGTCCTGCTGATCGCGGCGAGCCCTCGGCTGCCCCGCCTCGTCATCGTGCGGGCGTTCGGCCGCGGGCCGCGCGTCCGCTCGGCGCTGAAGTTCCTGCACGAGCTGCACGGCTCGATCCGGATCTACGGGGCGCGGGGAAAGACGACGCTCGTCCTGGCGGTGCTCGTCGACGCGATCCCCTTCGGCGCCCGCTTCCTGATGGGGTGGGCCGTCCTGCGCGGGTTCGGCATCGACGCCGGCTTCTGGAACGTGGTGATCCTGCACGTGCTCCTGCATTTCCTCATCTACTTCATGCCCACCCCGGGCGGCGCCGGCGTCGCCGAGGTGCTCGCCGCCGCGCTGATGAGTCCCTTCCTCCCTTCCAGCCTGCTCGTGGCCTACACGGCCGCCTGGCGCTTCTTCCTGGCCTGGGTGACGATCGGAGCGGGCGGAGCCGTGGTGTTCGGCTGGCTGCGCGCCGACGCCCGGCGTGCCCTGGCGCGCGTCGCGGGAGCGGATGCGGGGGCCGCAGACGGCGGCGGAGGGGGCGGCGCGGAAGGCGGAACGGGCGGTCGTTCGCCGGGCTGAGCTCCGGGGGGGACGGCGCCGCGGCCCGCCGCCCGCTGCGGAGGCGTCCGGCTGGCATCCGGATCGAATCCCGATCATCTTGGGCCATGTTTCCCGGACCGTCCCACGACCGATCCGATCCCAGGAGATCGCACATGCGCGTTTCCGTGCTCGTCATCCCTCTCGTCACCTGCCTCGCCGCCGCGGCCGCCTGCACGCAGATGGCGGGACGCGTCTACCTGCCGCACGAGCCGGGGGGCGCCGCCTCCGATCTGAGCGGACCCGACGTGCGGCGCGACTGGTTGGCCCAGCACCCCGACGAGAACGAGGACATCCGCGCCGCGATCGAGGAGGGCGTGTTCATCGCGGGCATGACCCTCGAGCACCGCGATGTGATCACGAACCCGAGCCGCCGGGGCGCCGGCGGCGATGCCTACTGGCGCTCGCGCACCACGGGCGACGAGGTGCGCTACCAGTGGTTCGTCTCCGCCGAGCGGTTCCCGTTCGTGGACGGCCGGGGGCGCAAGGTGTGCGAGCTGGTGTTCGTGGAGGGCGTGATACGGGACGTGCGGTACTGCCCGGAGGACGCGGTGGGGGGAAGCGGCGAGGGGTGACGCCGGGGCTGGACAATCCGCCTCGACGGATGCACATTCGCCGGGAGACGAGATCCGGGATCGCGTTCGCGGCCCCTTCCCCGGACCGTATCGGCGTATGGCCGGAGTTGTGCGTTCCACACTGTATCTTTGCGACACGGAGTGCAGGGTCGTCCGGCGGGCGCGCAGTGGGACACAACCGGTTCGCGATCCCTCCGTCACCGTGCAACACGTTGGAAGATCTGCGCTTGTCATAGCAGGTGATCATCCCGGGGGCAGGGTGCACGAGTGGTGGCACACGCCTTGCGACCCCTGCGAGCCGGTCGCGATCCGGACGGTCGCGATCCGGACACTGAGCCCAACTTCGTGACCCGACGGAAAACGAGGAAGACGCATGACCGGGCTGCTGAACAGACTGTGGACGGACGAGGCCGGGCAGGACCTGGCGGAGTACGCGCTGCTGCTCGCGCTCATCGCCCTGGTCGTCATCACGGTCGTGGGGACGGTCGGCGGAACGATCCGCGACACGCTGTGGGGCCCGGCAAGCGACGGACTTCGAGGGGCCCTCGAGTGAGGCCCGCAGGTGGGGGACGGACCCCCGGATCCGAGGGCGGCCGCTGGGGCCGTCCCGAACTCAAAGGCTGAGAACCAGCCGGGAGGAAGACCATGCTGTCACAGTTCAAGGCCCTCTGGACCGATGAGTCGGGACAGGACCTGGCCGAGTACGCCCTGCTGCTCGCGCTCATCGCGATCGTCGTGATCGTGGCGGTGCGGGCGCTCGGGCCGACGATCGCGCAGGTGTTCACGGATATCGACACCGAGCTGCAGAACACGGGGACCACGGCCGGCTGATCGCGAGCCGCCGTCCCGACCGTCCCGCGCCCTCGGCGCGGACGACGGGCTGACCGAAGAGGGGCGGCCTCCGTGCCGCCCCTCTTCGCACCACAACACGCCACCCGGGGGGGTCGATGCTGCAGCTGGAGACGGGGCTCGGCGCCGGTCTGCTTCTGGCGGCCGTCGCGGGCGCGTCCGTCGATGTCAGCCGGCACCGCATTCCGAATCTCCTGACCGTCTCGGCCTTCGTACTGGCCCTCGCCATCCGCCTTCTCTGGGGCGATGGCGCGGCGCTGCTGGCCGGACTGCTGGCCGCCGCCATCGCCTTCGCCCTCTCCTTTCCCCTGTTCGCGCTCCACGCGCTCGGCGGCGGCGACGTCAAGTTCCTCACCGCCGTGTGCGCCTTCCTCGGCATGGAGCGCCTGTGGACGGGCCTCGCGGCCATCGCGATCGCGGGCGGGGTCCTCGCGCTGGTCGTGGCGATTCGCCGCAACTCCGTGCAAAGGACTTTTTCCCAGCTGGGCAATCTCGTCCGCTCCCTGGCGTACGCCGCGCTGCTTCGGAAGCATCCCGTTGCACGCCAGACACTTGCTACGCCGGGTGCTCTGAAGGTGCCGTATGGCGTGGCGATTGCGGTGGGAGCGGTCGTCGGGTTCTATTGGTGATGCGCGGGCACCACACGTGTCGTGGCGCCCCCGCCGGAAGCGACGGTCTTCGCCCCGGACGCCGGCCCCGCGCCGGGCTTTGACCGCAGAAGAGACGGACTTCCCGCACTCCGAGGGGTTGTGCCATGCGCAGTAGAAGGCTGCTGATCGTCCTGGCCCTGGCCCTGATGTCGGGCCTCGCCGCCGGCTGGCTCGCCCTCACGTACCTCAGCCGGGAGATCTCGCCGGGCTCCTCCGACGCCCCGCTCGAGACAGGGGAGGTCGTGGTGGCCTCGCGGGACCTTCCGGTGGGGCACGTCCTGCAGGTCGCCGACGTCAAGCTCGTACGCTGGCCCGCCGACGCGGTACCGGCCGGCTACTCCACCTCGGTGGAGGACGTGCTCGGCCGCGGCGTGATCCAGCGGCTGGCGATGAA
>JAVVDU010000019.1:0-45232 GCA_032251515.1 Gemmatimonadota bacterium | reverse complement strand
TTGCGGGATGCGGGCGCCGGCGCCGCCGGCGAGGGCGCGGAGACGCACGTGCGGGCGGCCTTTCCCGCCGACCGGGCCATCCGGTGGGTTCCCCGGCGGAGGGGCGCGGGCGAGCCGGGCCGGGACGCGACCGGCTCGCCGGAGCCGGACTGGCGGATCGGGATCGCGAGCGGGTGTCTCGCGGCGCTGCGGGCGCACACGGAGCGGGCCGGCGCCGAGGAGCCATTCGGCTTCCTGGTCGGCCGGCTCTACGAGTGTCCGGACACCGGGATTCGTTACACGATCGCCGACCAGGTGGTCGAGGCGCCGGGGGAGTTCGCCGAAGAGGACGGCGGCGCACGGCTTCTGAAGGCGTGGTCGGCGGTGGGCGATGTCCTGCACCGTCACCCCGGCGTGCTGCTCGGCTGGTACCACGTCCATCGCCTGTCCGGATTGCGACCTTCCGAGACGGACCGGGACGTGAACCGGCGGTACTTCGGAGCGTCCTGGCAGTTCTCCGTGCTGCTGACCGCGGAAGGCGAGGAGCCGCTGGGTGGCGTGTTCCGCACCGCCCCCCCCGCCGACGAGCCGTGCCCGTTCCACGAGATATCGGAAGGGGACGCCGCGGGGACGCCGGCCCTGTGGTGGACGAACTACGAGGCCGACCGGGTCGGCGTGGCGGGGCCTGGCGCCGAGGCGCCCCGGCACGAGGTGCTCGGCCGGACGCCACCCGCCGGGCGGACATCCGGTCCGTCGCCGCCGGCCGACCCCGATGCCGCGGTGGGGTTCGTGCTGCCCGACGAGTCGTCCGAGCGGCTGTTCCCCCGCCTCCGGCGGAGGTCGGCCACCCTGCCGCTGGTGGTGCTCGCCTTCGCCGTGGGCGTGGTCGGGGTCGCGTTCGTCCGGGGGCGCGGCGGACCAGGGGAGGCGCCCGTCGTCGTGCCCGAGGCCGCCCCGGCCGCGTGGGTGCGGGCGGCCCGCAGCCTCGAGCTGGCGATCCGGGGCTACGGCGAGCGGCGCGGGGACTTCGAAGCCGGTCGGATCGGCTGCGATCTCCTTGCCACGGGCTACGCACGGGTCGATGATTCCTTCCTGAGGCTGGCGACCGAGATCGCCGGGCTCGAGCCCACGGAGACCACGCCGCGCGCCCGCTTCGACGAGCTCGCGGCGTCCGTGGACGACGTGAACCGGCATTTCGACGGGTCGGGTTGCCAGCGTCCGCGCTGAGCGGCCCCTCCTCGACACGCCTTGACACGCTCCAGCGAGGCCGCATGAGCACGCTCTCGATTCGACGCCGGGCCGTCGCCGTCCTCGTCCTCCTGCTGGCGACCGCCGGGCCGGTGACCGCCCAGGAGCCGGGCCCGCTGCAGAAGAGCGACATCGTCCGTCTCCTCGCTACCGGCGGGGAAGACCAGGGCGCGATCGCCCGCTCGATCCGCGAGCGGTGTCTCACGTTCACTCCCAACGCGCGGGACTACGACGACTTCCGTCGCGTGGGGGCGTCCGACGAGGTGATCGGGGCGCTCCGCTCCTGCGCGACGCAGGCCGCCGCGCCGGCCGAGCTTCGCGTGCCGTCGTCCGTCGTGACCGTGCGCGCGGGCGGGACGGCCCGGCTCTCCGCCACCGCGATCCGGGACGGACGGCCGGCGCAGGGCGTGCGCGTGGTGGTACGGGGCAGCGGCCGGCTCCCCCGGGGCGGAGGGCGCGACCTGGAAGCGGTGTCCGGGCCGGACGGAAGCGTCTCGTTCACCCTGCAGGCCGGCACCGCCGCCGCCGGCTTCGATCTCGTCCTGGCCGCCCCCGACGCGGGGGACATCGGGGAACGACCGGTCCGCCTGCGCGTCGTCCCGGCCCCGGCCGATGCCGCCGAAGGCCTGCCCGCCGCGTCTCCGGCCGACGAGATTCTCTCCTTCGCGGCCGTGCTGCGAGATCGGTTCGGAAACCCCGTGCCGGGCGCCTCGGTCATCCTGCGCGCCGGCGCCGCCGCGGACGGTGACGTCCTGTTCGAGGGCACGTCCGACGCGAACGGCACGGTGCGGGTGACCGTCCCTCCGGTCCGGGTCGCCGGCCTCGAGAGAGTGTCCCTGTTCGGGCCCGCCGGACTCCTCGGCACGGTGCGGATCGAGCCGGGCGCCCCCGTCGTGCAGCAGGTCGTGTTCGTGGCGGGGGCGGAGCAGACGGCGGAGGCGGGCCGGGAGTTCCCGCGGCCGGTGGTGGTCGAGGCGCGCGACGCCGAGGACCGCCCCGTCCCCGGCACGGAGATCCGGCTGTCGGCGGAGGACGGCACGCTGGCCGCCGCCGATTCCGTCACCGATGCGCGCGGCCAGGCCAGGGCGCGCGTCGTCGCCGGCGCGCGGAGCTGGGAGACGGTGGTGCGCGCCGAGGCGGGCGAGGCGGTCGCCTCGCTGCCCCTGGCCGTGACCCGCGGCGGGCTCACGGAGCGGGATCTCGCGGCGCTCGTCGCCCGGGCCGACAGCCTCGTCGCCGCGGGCCGGCCCGTGGAGGCCGTTCCCCTGTTCGAACGGGCACTGGCGGTGGATCCGGGCCGTCTGGAGGCCCGGCTGGGGCTGGCGGAGGCGGCCGCCGGGCTCGACGACCTCGCGCGGGCCGAAGAGGAATACCGGGAGGTGCTGCGGATCTCCTCCGGGAGCCGCCGGGCGCAACTGGGCCTCGCTCGGGTCCTCGAGGCACGCGGCCGGCCCGGGGATGCGGCCACCTGGTATCAGCTCGCCCTCGGCCGGTCCCCGGAGGACGTGGAGACGTGGGTGGCCCTCGGAAACGCGCGGCTCGCCGCCGGAGAGCCGGGTGGGGCCCGGGATGCCTTCCGGCGGGCGCTCGACCTCGACCCCGGGAACGCCGTGGCGCGTGCCGGGCTCGGCCGGACGGGTCCGGGGGAGGCGGTGTTCAGGGCGGCCGTGTGGGCCGGGAACACCTACGACAACACGCGGGACGCCGGCCTCCGGCACGCGGACGTCGAGATCGTGCCGGCGCGCTGGATCACGCTGCGGGGCACCTTCGACAACACCCTGGGGCTGCGCCACCCGTGGCTCGTGCGCGGCGACACGGACATGGAGAGCTTCTACGGGGCCGTGTCCGTCCGCTGGGGCCGTACCCGCTCGCTCGAGACGACCTTCGAGGCGGGCCGCCGGGACCAGCCGGGCGAGGAGGACGTCTACCAGTCGAGCTGGCTCCTGTCGCAGGGCTTCCGGCTCTCGCCCGTCTCCCGCCTCGAGATCGGCGGGTGGCTCGGCCGCTGGTTCGACCGGGACGACTGGTCCGTGTTCGGCTCGGCGCACCTGGGCATCGGCCCGCGCCTGGCGCTCGTTCCCACCCTCTCCATCGGGGACCACTCCGGCACGAACATCTCCGGCGATCCGGGACGTCCCGGCAGCGGGCGCGAGGCGGAGACGGAGGTCCGCGCGGGGCTCGGTCTCCGCTACGAGACGCCCGCCTGGGGCATCCAGCCCGCCCTCGCGGTGGGGGGCGTGACCGACGACCGGGAAGACGAGGCGTTCGAGGGCACCCTGTTCGACGCGACGACGCGCCTCTGGGTGGCCGTGGGGCGCGTGGCCCGGCTGCAGGGGTTCGTCCGCTACCAGTCGCCGCCCGGCCTCGATTCGTTCTGGACGGTCGCCCTGGGCCTCGGCATCGCCGTCGCCGGCGGAGGCTGAGCCCCGGTAGAGGCTGACCCCCCGGGGGGCGCGCTCCGCCGCCCCCTTCCAGCGCCTTGCCGTCTCCCGTCGCGGGATGCTATCGTCTCCTCCAGTTTCGGTTTTTCTTCGGGTACCGGGAGGCGGTGTGGCACGGGCGGCGGCGATTCTCGAACTGGAGCGGGCGATCGAGCGCCTCGGCGCCCGCCCCGCGGCGTCCGGCCCCGTGGCCCCGACGGGCGTGCCGGGGCTGGATGCGCTCCTGCCGGGCGGTGGGCTGCCGCGCGGCCGCCTCGTCGAGTGGCTCGGCCGCCGTTCCAGCGGCCGGACCGCCCTGCTGCGCGCCGGGCTCGCGCGCCTGCGGGCGACCGGCGAGTCGGTCGCCTGGATCGATGCCGGCCGCACCCTCTACGCCCCCGACTGGAGCGCGCTTGTCGCAGGGCCGGGCGAGTTCTGGGTCGTGCGTCCCCGGGACGGCGGCGAGGCGGCGTGGTGCGCGGACCTCCTGCTGCGCAGCGGGGCGTTCGGGGCCGTGGTGCTCCAGGCGGGCGGAGACGGGAGCGCCGGGCGCGCCGGGAAGGCCGGACGCGCCGGGCGCGGGGCGGCGTCCCTGCGCGGGACCGCGGCCGTGCGTCTCCAGCGGCTGGCCGAGGAAGCCGGCGCGCTGCTCGTGACCCTGGACGAGGCGCCCGTCGCGGCCCTGCGCCTCGGCTTCCGGCCCGGCCGCGTGGAACCGCTGCGGGACGTGCCGTTCGGTCCCTTCCTCCCCTCGGCCCGGCCCGTCTGGGTCCGGGTGGGCAAGCGCGGGAGCGTGGAGGTGCCGGTCCTCTGTCCCTTCCCGGTCCGCCCCACGCCGGCCCGCCGCCGGGATGGGGCGGCGAGAGACCGCAAGGGGCCGGAATGAGCCGGCCGTTCCCGTCGCGCGTGGCGTCCGTCCGCGCCGCGCCGCCGGACGGGGCGGGGCCGGAGGCCGCGATGCGTCTCGCCGCGGCCCTGCTGGCCGCCTCCCCCCGCGTGTCCGCCGCCGGGTCCGGCCTGTGCCGGGCCGATGCCCGGGGCTGGGAGAGACGCGGCGGGGAGGAGGCGCTGGCCCGCGCCCTGCGGGACGCTGCCCGCGCCGCCGACTTCCAGGTGCGGGGCGTCGGGATCGCGGACGTCCCTGTCGTCTCCGACGCGGCGTCCCTCGTGGCGGTCCGCCGGCCCGGCCGGATCGCGATCGTGCCGCCCGGGACGGGGCGCCGCTTCCTCGCCCCCCTGCCGCTCGCCGCGCTGCCCCTGCCGGCCGAGCTGCACGAGACGCTGCGGGCGCTCGGCCTGCGGACGGCCGGGGACCTGGCCGCCCGCACCCGGGCGGAGCTGGAGGCGCGATTCGGACCGGAGGGCCTGCGGGCGCACCGCCTCGCCCGCGGGGAGGACGGGCGGCCGTTCCGCGCCCTGCATCCCGGCGCCTCCCCCCGGGCCGAACTGGATCTCGCGCCCCCGGTCGAGTCCCTCGAGCCCCTCCTGTTCGTGCTGCGCCGCCTCCTGGCGCGCCTGTGCGCCGACCTGGAGGAAGCCGGACGGGGCGCCGCGCGGATCGCCCTGGAGATGGTCCTGGCGGACGGGACGCGCCGCGCCGCCGCGATCGTCCCCGCCCGACCCACCCGGCGCGCCGGGCTCCTGCACGACCTCTGCCGGGCCGCGCTCGAGCGGGCCGCGGAGGAGGGGGGAGGGCTCGCGGCGCCCGTCGCGGGCCTCGCGGTCCGGGTGGAGCGGTCCGCCGCCCCGGACGCCCGCCAGGGGGACCTGTTCCGCGCCGAGTGGCGGGACCCGATGGCGGCGGCCGGCGCCCTCTCCCGCCTGCGGGCCCGGCTCGGGGAGGAGGGCGTCGTGTGGCCCGCGCCGCGCCCCCACGTCCGGCCGGAATCGCGCAACGGCTGGCGGCCCGTGGACCCGTGCGCCGCCGCCCGTGCGGAGGATCCTGGCGCAAGCGGCGGGTCGGCGGACTCGTCCGTCCGCGGGGAGGATGGGATTCCCGGCACGCTCCGCCTCCTGCCCGCACCGTCCCCCGTGTGCGTGCGGACCGGGGCGGGCCGCCCCGTCGAGCTGCGGGACGGGGCGGAACGCCGCCGGATCGTCGCCGCGGAGGGGCCGGAGCGGCTGTCGGGCGACTGGTGGAAGGATCCCTGGCGGCGGGAGTACTTCCGCCTCTGCACGGCCGAGGGAGAGCTGTTCTGGGTCTTCCGCGAGGTCCGGCGCGACGGGACGCTCCGCTGGTGGCTGCACGGGTGGTGGGACTGAGCCGGCCGGGCGCCGGCGCGCGCCCCCCCGTCGCCCCCGCCGGACCGCGAGGCGGTCCCGCGCCGCCGCCGTTCGTGGAGCTGGCCGCCCGCTCCGGGTTCTCGCTGCTCGACGGGGCCTCGACCCCGGAGGCCCTGGCCGGGCGCGCCGCCGAGCTCGGGATGCCGGCCCTCGCGCTCGCCGACCGGTTCGACCTGGGGGGCGTCGTGCGCTTCGAGCGCGCCTGCGCCGCCGCCGGCGTGCGGCCCATCGCGGGGGCGGAGATCCTCGTGGCGACCGGCGGGAGGACCTCCGGCGGAGCTCCGTCCGGCGGCACGTGCGGGCCGCTCGCGCTCACCCTCCTGTGCGAGGACCGGGCCGGATACCACCGGCTGTGCGGGCTCGTCACCGAGGCCCGGCTGTCCCGCCCGCGCGGCGCGCCCCTCCTGCCGCTGGAGCGGCTCGCGGACCGGACCGGGGGGCTCCTGTGTCTCCTGCCCGCCGGCGCCCCCGGCGATGCCGCGGCCCCCGGAGCTCCCGGCGCCCCGGCCGATCCCCGGACCACGGAAGGGCGCGCCGCGCCGCGCGAGGCGATCGGACGCCTGCGGGCGCTGTTCCCGGACCGCCTGTGGCTCGCCCTCGCGCACCACGGCCTGCCGGAGGATGCCCGGGCCTGCGCCGCCTGGCTCGCGTTCTCCCGCGAGACGGACGTGCCCTGGGTGCCGGTGAACGCGCCCCGCTACGCGCGCCCCTCCGATCGGATCGTGCACGACGTCCTGACCTGCCTGCGC
This sequence comes from Gemmatimonadota bacterium, assembly GCA_032251515.1. Lineage (GTDB taxonomy): Bacteria > Gemmatimonadota > Gemmatimonadetes > Palauibacterales > Palauibacteraceae > Carthagonibacter. Next base: position 38,553 of record JAVVDU010000019.1, on the reverse strand, counting down.
CACGGCGTGACCCTGGACGAGGCGGGCGACCTGCTGCGGCCGAACGCGGAGTGGCACCTGAAGGGCGCGGCGGCGATGGCGCAGAGGTGGTGTCTGCGGGGGCGGGAGGAGGGGATGTGGGGACGAGCGGACGGCTCCGGCTGCGGGTGCGAGGGGTGCCGGGGGCTGGCGCGCACGGTGGAAATCGCGGCGCGTTGCGGGTTCCGCGTCTCCGAGCTGGCGCCCCGCCTGCCCGTCTTCCCGGTGCCGGGGGGCGGAGACCGCGACGGCTTCCTGCGGGGGCTCGTGGAGCAGGGGGCGCGGGAGCGCTACGGCGACCCGCCGGGCGAGCGGGAAGCCCGGCAGATCGCGCACGAGCTCGGCGTGATCCGGCGCCTCGGCCTCGCCGACTACTTTCTGGTGCTCTGGGACATCGTCCGCTTCGCCCGCCGCGAGGGGATCCTCGTGCAGGGGAGGGGGTCGGCCGCGAACTCGGCCGTCTGCTACTGCCTGGGGATCACCGCCGTGGACCCCGTGGGGCTCGACCTGCTGTTCGAGCGCTTCCTCTCGGAGTCGCGACACGAGCCGCCGGACATCGACGTCGACATCGCGCACCGCGACCGCGAGCGGGTGCTCCAGTACGTGTACGACCGCTGGGGCCGCGACCGCGCCGCGATGGTGTGCGAGTCGATCACCTGGCGGGGCCGGCTGGCGGTGCGCGACGCCGCCCGGGTGCTCGGCCTGCCGCAGGAGACGAGCGACCGGCTCTCGGTCGAGGTGGAGCGGGGCGGATCCGCCGACGCCGTGCGTCGGCTCGCGGAGGGCGGCCTCGAGGCGGCGGGCCTCGACCCCCGGACGCCACGCGCCCGGGCGCTGCTGCGGATCGTGCGGGGGCTCGAGGACCTGCCGCGGCACCGCTCCATCCACGTGGGCGGGTTCGTGATGTCGGACCGGCCGATCGGCGAGGTCGTGCCGGTGGAGCGGGCCTCGATGCCCGGCCGCACGATCGTCCAGTGGGACAAGGACGACCTCGACCTGCCGGGGCTCGTGAAGTTCGACCTGCTGGGGCTCGGGATGCTCACCATGCTGGCCGACGGCCTGCGGCTCGTGCGCGAGAGCCGGGGCACCGCCCTCGACCTCGCCGCGCTGCCGCCCGACGACCCCGAGGTGTACGACATGATCTGCGCCGCCGACACGGTGGGCGTGTTCCAGATCGAGTCGCGCGCCCAGATGAACACCCTGCCCCGGGTGCGGCCGCGCACCTTCTACGACCTCGTGATCGAGGTGGCGCTGATCCGTCCCGGCCCGATCCAGGGCGACATGGTCCATCCCTACCTGCGCCGCCGGCGGGGCGAGGAGCCCGTCACCTACCTGGATCCGCGGCTCGAGCCGCTCCTGGAGCGGACGCTCGGCGTGCCCCTGTTCCAGGAGCAGGGGATGAAGGTGGCGATCGCGCTGGCGGGGTTCACTCCCGCGCAGGCCGACAACATGCGGCGGGCGATGGGGTTCAAGCGCTCGCACCGGAAGATGCGAGAGGTGGAACGGGACCTCGTCGCCGGGTTCGCGGCGAACGGGGTGGCGCCGGAGGTGGCGGAGAAGGTGCTGCAGTACCTCACGGCGTTCGCGAACTACGGCTTCCCCGAGAGCCATGCCGCGAGCTTCGCCCTGCTCGTCTACGCTTCGGCGTACCTGAAGCGGTGGTACGCGCCGGAGTTCACGTGCGCCCTGCTGAACGCCCAGCCGATGGGATTCTATTCTCCCGCGACGATCCTCCACGACGCGCGCCGCCACGGTGTGGAGGTCCGGCCGGTGGACCTGGCGGTGTCGGAGTGGGACTGCACGCTGGAGGGGGAGAAAGGGGAGGAAGGGGGAGGTCCCTGCGCGAGCATGCGGCACGCGGGAACGCGCCCCCCGCCCGCTCCCGCCCTGCGGGTCGGACTGCGCTTCGTGCGGGGGCTGGGGCCGCGGGCCCGCGACCGGCTGCGCGCGGCGCGGGAGGCAGGACCGTTCCGCTCCGTGGAGGACGTGGTGCGGCGGAGCGGCCTCGGCCCGCCCGAGCTGCGGATCCTGGCGGAGGCGGGAGCCTTCGAGTCGCTGTGGCCGGGCCGGCGCGAGGCGCTGTGGGAGGTGCTGCGACAGGCCCGCGGGGATGCCGGCCCGCTGGCGCGCCGCGCGGCGGAGCGGCCGGCGGCGCTGCCTTCGATGTCGCCGCTCGAGCGCGTCCTCGCGGACTACCGGTCCACGGGCCTCTCGCCGCACGGCCACCCGGTGACCTTCCTGCGCCCGGAGCTGGATCGCCGCGGGGCGCTGCCGGCGGCGGCGCTCGCCGCGGCCCGGGCGGGCGCGCGGGTGCGGGCGGCGGGGCTCGTGATCTGCCGGCAGCGGCCGGGCACGGCGAAGGGGGTGATGTTCCTGACCCTGGAGGACGAGACGGGCTTCGCGAACTTCGTGGCCATGCCGGACGTCGGAGAGCGCCTGCGGCCGGTGCTGCGGGCGCCGCTCCTGCTCCTGGAGGGGATCGTGGAGCGGGAGGGCGCGGTGGTGAACGTGCTGCTGCGGGACGCGGAGCGACTCGACCTGGCGGGCGCGGCGCCGGCGGTCCGCAGCCGGGACTTCCGTTGAGCGGCCGCGCACCCCGCCGGCCCTCCGCTTGCCCCGGCCCCGTCCCGCCTCCAGCTTCGCGGTGCGGGCCCGGGGAGGCGATGCGCCCCGGCCGGAGGACCACGAGGACCACGAGAATCGCACGCCGGGACACGCACGCCGGGGTCGCCATGAGCGCACGCAGGACGCCGAAGGTCGTCGAGAAGCCCTGGGGGCGGGAGATCTGGTACGCCCACACCGACCGCTACGCGGGCAAGGTGCTGGAGGTGCGGGCGGGCCACCTGCTGTCGCTCCAGAAGCACCGGGTGAAGCACGAGACGCTGCTGCTGCAGGCGGGACGGGTCCGGTTCACGCTGGACGACGAGGTGTTCGAGTGGGCGCCCGGCGAGGCGGTGGAGATCGTCCCGGGCACCGTGCATCGGATGGAGGCGCTGGAGGACAGCGTGATCCTCGAGGTGAGCACGCCGGAGCTGGACGACGTGATCCGCCTCGAGGACCGTTACGGGCGGACGGGCCCGTGAGCCCGAGCCGCATCGAGATCCCGCGCCGGCAGTACCCGCAGACGTGGTGGCTGCTCGACGTGATCGAGGACGAGCTGCGGCTGCTGGGAGGCGAGGTCGTCGATCTCTCGCCGGGGGCGATCGAGCTGCGGCACGCATCGCGGGAGTTGCGCGCCTGGAGCGACCTGCCGGAGAACTGGCTGGCCGCGGGTCCGGCCAGCCCGCTGGCCGGGCTGACCGGGCGGCACCGCCACGCGCTCTCGTTCGGCCCCCGCCTGGAGTACCTGGTGGAGCGGGACGGGAGCGGCGCCCTGAACGACGGCCGGCCGTTCCGCCACCTGCGGATCCGCCATCCGGTCCGCACGCTGACGCCCGCCACGGCGGCCGAGATCGGCTACTACTTCTTCGGCCGTCGGCCCGCCGGCTTCGCCTTTCTCTCGGCCGGGACGGCGCACGGGTTCATCGGGCTGGACTGGGAGCGGGTCGGGAGCCGGGACCTGGAGCGCCTCGTGCGCCGCGAGATGGAGTCGGGCGAGGAGGAGTGACCGGGTCGGGCCGGGGCGAGTCGGGGCGAGTCGGGGGCGGGTCGGGGCGGCAGAGAGGTGGTGAGAAGCCCCCTCGGCCACGGATCGACTGCGGGGATAGGATCCAAGGTAGGTACCATGGCTCCGGGGGCTCTCATCGGGACGAACCGGCGCCGCTGCGGAATGGTTCCAGCCGCGGTCCCGATGCCCTCACCGGACCTGTTCGACTTGCGCGCCTGAGCGACCGTCAGGCGCGCGGCGGCTCCCCCTCCAGCACCACGAACGCGAGCGCCTGTCCGCCGTCGTGGGTCAGGCTGAGGTGGATCATGCGGCCGCCCAGTTCCCGGAACCGGCGCTCGGCGGCGCCGGCCAGGCGGATCGAAGGGCGGCCGGCGTCGCCGGTCCGCACCTCGATGTCGGTCCAGCGCAGCCCTCCCCGCAGCCCCGTGCCGAGGGCCTTCACGAACGCTTCCTTGGCGGCGAAGCGGGCGGCGAGGCATTCCGCCTCCCGCCGCCGCGTCCCGCACACGCCACGCTCGCCGGGCGTGAACAGGCGGGCGGCGGCCCGCTCCGGGCGCCGGGCCAGGACGTCGCGCAGGCGCCCGGTGTCCACCTGGTCGATGCCGATACCGAGGATCATCGTGACAGCTCTCCTTCCTCCTGCAGCAGCAGCCGGGTCCGGTACGCCTCCATGATCGCGCCGCGGTCCAGCAGGCCGACGAGGCGGCGCGACCCCTCGGTCTCGACGACCGGGATCGCGTCGATGTCCCGCTGCCCCATCCGGTGGGTGGCGTCGAGGAGCGAGTCGATCGGAAGGGCGGTCTCGACGTCGGCCTGCGCGAGGTCGGCAGCGATGACGATGTCCAGCAGGCCGGCGTCGATCGCCCGCGCCACGTCCGGATACCCGAGCATGCCGACGAGTTGCAGGTCGCGGTCCACCACGGGAAACAGGGTCTGCTTCGAGACCTTCAGCCGGCCCAGGACGTCGCGCAGCGGGGCGTCCTCCAGCAGGACGTCGGGGTCGCGGTCGTAGCAGTCCGCCACGCGGACCTTCTCGAGGATCGAGCGGTCCGCGCCGTGCCGGATCCGGTCGCCGGAGCGCCGCAGGGCCTCGGTGTAGATGGACTCGCTCGTGAGACGACGAGCCACGGCGTAGCTGATCACGGACACGAGCATCAGGGGCAGGATGAGGCCGTAGTCGTCCGTCATCTCGAAGATGATGAGGATCGCGGTCAGCGGCGCGAAGGTCGCTCCGGCGATCACGGCCGCCATGCCGGCCAGGGCGTAGGCTTCCGGCGTGACCCCGAGCCCGGGAAACAGAGCCGCGGCGGACAGCCCGTAGAAGCTGCCGAACGAGGCCCCCACGAACAGGGATGGCGTGAACACGCCGCCGGCCCCGCCCGCCCCCATCGTCAGGCCCGAAGACACGATCTTGAGAAGTCCGAACGCGAGGGCCGCGAGTCCCGTGAGGCGCGAGGCGAGCACGAGCTCGATGCCGTGCCGGCCATCACCCAGGAGCTGGGGGTGGATGAACCCGAGACCCGCGACGGCGAGGCCGCCGGCCAGGGCAGCGAGCCCGGGCCGGTCTCCGGTGAGCCGGCCGAGCGCGTCCTGGACGCCGAAGAAGCCGCGCACGAACACGGCCGCGATGAGCCCTCCGGCGATCCCGAGCGCCACGTAGAGCGGCAGCTCCCCCGCGGACGAGAAGACGTACTCCCGCGGGATGAGGAAGGCGGGATCGGGACCCCGTACCCAGCGGGAGACCACCGCGCCCATCACGCTCGCCACGACCACGGGACCGAGGGCCGTCGCGGCGAAGGTTCCAAGTACGATCTCCAGGGCGAACAGCACTCCGGCGATCGGAGCGTTGAACGCCGCCGAGATGCCGGCCGCCGTGCCGCAGGCGAACAGGACCCGGGTGCGGCGCGGGCCGAACCGCAGGGCCTGCGAGAGCCCGGAGCCCACGCTCGCGCCGGCGACGGCCACGGGCCCCTCGGCTCCCAGCGATCCGCCGCTCCCCAGGGTCAGGGCGGCGGCCCCCAGCTTCCGGACCATCCGGGAGACGGGCAGGCGCCCGTCGGAACGGACGCCGGCCCGGATGAGGTCGGGAACCATCTCCCCCGGTGCGCCCCCCGACGCGGGTCCGAGGAGCCTCCGGGATGTCCAGAGGCCGAGCGGCACGAGAAGCAACGCGAGCCACGGTCGAGCCTGTCCCGACCGGGAGGCGGCCCAGCCCGCCGCTTCCCGCACCACGTCCACGAGCCCGTAGAACAGGATCACGGCCGAACCCGCCGCCGCGCCCGTGAGGGCGGCGAGGGCGAGCAGGACCCAACCCTCGTCCACGTCCCGCCGCAGGAGCCACGAGCCGACGGCCCGCGCGGCACGCATCGCGGGGGACGCCGCGCTCACCGGCTGCGGCCGCTCGATGATCTCTCCATGTGCTCCCAGGCGGTCCCGTTGAATCCGGCGACTCGACACGGCAGAATGTGGTCAGTATCGGAATCCCGTTCCGGGCCGGCAACGCCCGGAATCGACCGGCCTCCCGCGCGGGGGGCCATATTCGCCCGCCGCCGCCCGGATCGGAGCCGATTCGGACGCGGCGATGGCGTGGAGATGCGATCCATGGATCGAAGCGCGACGGGGAACGGACCGGTGGCCGAGGTCCTCGAGGCGGTGCGTCCGCTCGCCGAGGACCCGCAGGTCGCGACCTTGCAGGATTTCGCCCGGTTGCTGCTCAGCCGGGCCTCGGAGGACTGGCTCCAGACGGAGACGCCGGAGCGGATGGCCGCGGCCGCCCGGTCGCTCTACCGGCTGGTCGAGGAGACGGGCTCCGGAGAAGTGGGCGTCCGGATCGAGGCGGTGGAGAAGTCCGAGCACCGCACGCTCCTGCTCACGGTGATGCCGGACTGCCCGTTCATCGTGGAGACCCTGCGCGAGGGATTGCACGCGGCCGACGTGCCGATCCTGGCGCTCCTGCATCCCATCCTCGTCCTGGACCGGGACCCGGACGGACGGATCCGGGAGATCCGGGACCGGGGCGGGGAGGGGGAACGCGTCTCGGCGATCCTCGTGGTGCTCGACGCGGAGCTCGACGCGGACGACGCAGCCGAGATCGAGCGCGAGACCCGCTACCGCCTGGGCCAGGTGTGGAAGGCCACCGAAGACTTCGAGCCGATGATGGAGGCCCTGACCGGGCTCGAGGACGACCTGCGGGACGATGTCGGGCGGTTCCCGTGGCGGTCCGAGGAGATCGAGGAGATCCGGGAGCTGCTCGGCTGGCTGCGCGAGGGGAACATGATCCTGCTCGGGTACCGCGCCTACGACGTGTTCGAGCGCGACGACGGGAAGTGGATCCGGGTGCGCGAGGACTCGGGGCTGGGCATCCTGCGTGACGACCGGAAGTCCGGATTCCACGAGCCCCGGCGCTTCGACTCCCTGCCGGCGGAGCTCCAGGCACGGCTGGTGGGCGGGCCGATGCTCATCGTCTCCAAGACGAACGCCCTGTCTCCGGTCCACCGCCGGTCGCGCATGGACGACATCAGCGTGAAGGAGCTGGGCCCGGAAGGAGAGATCACGGGCGAGCGGCGCTTCCTCGGCCTGTTCACGTCGAAGGCGCTGTCACAGGACGCGTCCCGGATCCCGATCCTGCGTCGCAAGCTGGGCGAGATCCTCGATGCGGAGCAGGTGGACCGGGGCTCGCACGACTACGGCCTCATCGTCCGCACGTTCAACAGTCTGCCGAAGGCGGAGTTGTTCCTCACGCCGGTGCCGGACCTCGTGAAGATGATCGACACGGTCATCGCGACGCACGGCACGGAGGAGAGCCTCGTCTACGCACGCTCGGACGCGCTGGGACGCGGGGTGAACGTGATGGTGATCCTGCCGCGCCGGAAGTTCTCCGGCGAGGTACGGGAAGCGATCCAGGAGGCCCTCGTCGCGACGTACCGGGGCCGGCTCCTGAACTACTACCTGACGATGGGGGAAAGCGAGCAGGCGCGTCTTCACTTCTACATCGCCTCGGACATCGAGGACATCGAGAGCGTGGACCTGGGCGCCGTGCGGGAGGCGGTGCGGCACTCGATCCGCACCTGGCCGGAGCACCTGGCCGCGGCGCTGGAGGAGCGGCACGACCGCGGACGCACCGCCGAGCTCACCGACCGGTACGGGCAGGCGTTCTCGTCGCAGTACCAGGCCGCCACGCGGATCCCGGGAGCCCTCGACGACATCGAGACGCTCGAGACGATGCGGCGCACGGGGAACCGGCAGGTGGTGCTGGCCGACACCGCGCCGCCCTCCCCCTGCACGTATCGCCTGAAGGTGTTCGACCGGCACACCCGCTACGTCCTGAGCGACGTGGTGCCGATCCTCGAGAACTTCGGTTTCCGCGTCCTCACCGCCGACGCCTACGAGGTCCGCCCGCGCGAGGAGCAGACCTCCAGCACGATCCACACGTTCACCGTCGAGGTGGCCGAGGACTGGAAGATCGACCGGAGCGCCGCGGAGAACCGGGTGTCCGACGCCTTCTTCGCGATCCAGAGCGGCTGGGCGGAGAACATCGCGCTGAACCGGCTCATCCTGTCGGCCGGTCTCACCTGGCGGCAGGTCGCCCTGATCAAGTCCTACGGCGCGTATGCCTTCCGCATCGGCGCCGTGTCGAGCCGGCTGGGACTGCGGCGGCCCCTGATCGAGAACCCCAAGGCGGCCGACCTGCTGTTCCGGATCTTCGCGACCCTGTTCGATCCCGGCCTGGAGGGCGAGCGGGAGACGGCGATCCTCGCCCTCGAGGACGCCTACCTGCGCACCCTGGACGGGGTGCGGAGCATCGAGGATGACCGGACCCTGCGCCGCCTGCTGGCCCTGGTGCGCTCCACGGTGCGCACGAACTACTTCCAGACGCGGCTGGCCGACCGGCCGGACGCGCCGATCGCCCTGAAGTTCGACTGCGGCACGATCGACTTCATGCCGCGCCCGCGCCCGCACTTCGAGGTGTGGGTGAACAGCGCCCGCACGGAGGGGGCGCATCTGCGCATGGGCGAGGTGGCGCGCGGCGGTCTCCGCTGGAGCGACCGCCAGGAGGACTTCCGGCTCGAGGTCCTGGGCCTCGTGAAGACCCAGCAGGTGAAGAACGCCGTGATCGTGCCGGCCGGCGCGAAGGGCGCCTTCGTGGTGAGCCGTCCTCCCGCCGACCCGTCCACCTGGCGGCAGGCGGGCGTGACGAGCTACCGCGACTTCGTGGGGGCGCTCCTGTCGCTCACCGACAACGTGGTGGACGGGCAGGTCGTCCACCCGCCGGAGACGGTGATCCGGGACGGCGACGACCCCTACCTGGTTGTGGCGGCCGACAAGGGCACGGCCACCCTGTCTGACACGGCCAACGAGCTGGCGGCGGAGCACGGGTTCTGGCTGGGCGACGCCTTCGCCTCGGGCGGCTCGCACGGGTACGACCACAAGGAGATGGGAATCACGGCGCGGGGTGCCTGGGAGGCGGTCACCCTGCACTTCGCGGAGATGGGGACGGACATCGCCACGGACGAGTTCCTCGTCGCGGGCATCGGCGACATGAGCGGGGACGTGTTCGGGAACGGGATGCTGCTCAGCCGGGCGATCCGGCTCGTGGCGGCGTTCGACCACCGTCACATCTTCCTCGACCCCGACCCGGACGCGGCCGCGAGCTTCGCGGAGCGGCGGCGGCTGTTCGAGCTGCCCGGATCGAGCTGGGCGGACTACGACCCCGCGCGGATCAGCGAGGGCGGGGGGGTGTGGGAGCGCGGCGACAAGCGCATCGAGCTCTCCGAGCCGGCCCGCCGGCGCCTCGGCATCGAGGACGAGGTGGTGAACGGCGACACCCTGATCCGGGCGATCCTCCGCGCCCCGGTCGACCTGCTGTGGAACGGCGGGATCGGCACGTACGTCAAGGCCTCGGCCGAGTCGCACGCCGACGTCGGCGACCCGAGCAACGACACCGTGCGGGTGGACGCGCGCGAGCTGCGCTGCCGGGTGATCGGCGAGGGCGGCAACCTCGGCCTCACGCAGAACGCGCGGGTGGAGTTCGCGCTGGCCGGAGGCCGCTGCAACACGGACGCGCTCGACAACTCCGCCGGCGTGGACACCTCCGATCACGAAGTGAACAGCAAGATCCTGCTGGGCGCGGTGATCGCGTCGGGGCAGCTCGACGCGGAGCGGCGGGACGACGTGCTCGCGGCGGCCACGGACGACGTCGCCGAGCGCGTGCTGCGCAACACCCGGCAGCAGAGCCTCGCGGTGAGCCTCGACGAGCGGCGCGTGCGGGCCCGGCCCGGGACGTTCCGCGACGCGCTGGCCGGCCTCGAGCGGATCGGGCTCCTGGACCGCGGCCTGGAGTTCCTGCCGGGCGCCGAGGAGATGGAGGAGCGGATCGAGGACGGTCGCCCCGCCCTGGTGCGGCCGGAGCTGTCGGTGCTCCTCGCCTACGCGAAGCTCCAACTGAAGGGCGCGCTGCTGCGCTCCGAGCTGCTCGACGATCCCGGCTTCCGCGGCCTGCTGCACGGCTACTTTCCGGCGGCGATCCGCGAGGCGGCCGGCGACGCGGCGGTCGTGGAGCACAGGCTGGCCCGCCACATCGTGGCCACCCGGCTCACCAACCTCATGGTCGACCAGCTCGGGGGGACGGGGCTCAGCCAGCTCCTGCACGACACGCACCACGGACCGGAGGAGGTGGCGAAGGCGTGGTACCTCGCGTGGTGCGTGAGCGGCGCGGACGGGCGCAGCCGGGAGATCCGCGAGCTGGGGGAGCACATGGCGCAGGGCGTCCAGATGGGCTGGCTGCTGCGGATCGGCGAGGCGCTCGACCGGGCGACCCGCTGGCTGCTCGCCAACGTGGACCTGCAGCGTCCGCTCGACGAGCTGGTGGACTGGTTCCGGCAGCCCGTCCAGTCCCTGGCGCGGGCCCTGCCCGACCTCCTGTCCGAGCCGAAGCGGATCGACCTGGAGGGGCGCATCGCGCTCTACGCGACCGACGGCATGAACGCCGAGCTGGCGGCCGGGATGGTGGCGCTGGAGTACCTCGACGGCCTGCTCCCGATCGCCCAGCTGGCGCGGGAGGTCGGCGTCGAGGCCGCGCAGGTCGGGCGCCTGTACTTCGGCCTCGCGGGCCGCATCGACTTCCCGTGGCTGCAGGACCGCCTGGCGGAACTGCCGGGGGCGGACCGGTGGCAGGTGCGGGCGGCCCGGTCGCTGGCGATCGAGCTGGAAGCGGCGCGGCGCCGGATCGTGCGGCACCTCATCGCCGGGGGGCCGGCGGAGCGGCCTCCCGAGACCGCCCTCGCGGAGTTCGGCACCTCGTGCGGCGACAACCTGGGTCGGATCTCCGAGATCCTCGCGGAGCTGCAGGCCGAGGACGAACCGGGCCTGCCGGGCCTGATGGTGGCGGTGCACGCGATCCAGGAGGGCTGCGACGCCTGGATCCAGGGCGCCTGAGCGGCGGGGGCGCGCCCGTGGGCCCGCGTCAGGGCCCGCGAGCGCGCCCGCCGCGCAGGATCAGTACGCCGTCAGGTACCGCTCGATCTCCCAGGCGGTGACCTGGGCGATCGACTCGTTCCACTCCTGTTTCTTCGCGGCGACGAAGTTCCGGAACAGGTGCTCGCCCAGCGCCTCGCGCATCGTCTCGCTGGCCTCCAGCTCCTCCACCGCCTCGCCCAGGTTCGCCGGCAGGCTCGAGATCCGGAACGTGCGCCGCTCCTCCTCCGACAGCTCCCACACGTTCACGTCGAGCGGCGGGCCCGGGTCGATACGGTTCTCGACCCCGTCCAGACCCGCGGCGAGCTGGACGGCCAGCGCGAGGTAGGGGTTGCAGGCGGGATCGGGCATCCGGAACTCGACCCGCGTCCCGAGGCCGCGCCGCTCCGGCACCCGGATCATCGGCGAGCGGTTGCTGCGCGACCAGGCGATGTCGACCGGCGCCTCGTAGCCCGGGACGAGCCGCTTGTAGCTGTTCACCAGCGGGTTGGTGACGGCGGCGAGCGAGCGGGCGTGTCTCTGCAGCCCGCCGATGTACCAGCGCATCACGTCCGACATCTCGTACTCGCCCTCGGGGTCGAAGAACGCGTTCCCGCCGTCCCGGAACAGGGACTGGTGCGTGTGCATGCCCGAGCCGTTCTGCCCGAAGATCGGCTTCGGCATGAACGTGGCGTGCAGCCCGTGCGCCAGCGCCGCGTTGCGGACGATGAACTTGAACGTCGTCAGGTTGTCGGCCGTCTCGAGGACGTCGGCGTACTTGAAGTCGATCTCGTGCTGCCCGGGCGCCACCTCGTGGTGCGCCGCCTCCACCTCGAAGCCCATGGCCTCGAGGTCGGTCACGATCATGCGGCGCGCCTTCTCGCCCAGGTCCACCGGTGTGAGGTCGAAGTAGCCCCCCGCATCGTGCGTCTCGGTGGTGGCGCCGCCCTCGGCGTCGCGCTGGAAGAGAAAGAACTCCGCCTCGACGCCCGCGTTCACCGTGAATCCGAGGCCGGCCGCCCGCTCCCGGGCCCGCCGCAGGGCGAGCCGCGGGTCGCCGGAGAAGGGCGTCTCGTCCGGGTTGTGGACGTCGCAGATCAGGCGCGCCACGCGGGCATCGGGACGGCCCCACGGGAAGATGCGGAACGTCGAGAGGTCCGGCTTCAGGAGCATGTCGCTCTCCTCGATCCGCACGAACCCCTTGATCGACGACCCGTCGAACATGATCTCGCCGGCCAGCGCCTTCGGGAACTGGCTGGCCGGCACCTCCACGTTCTTGATGTGGCCCGCGATGTCGGTGAAGGTGAGCCGCAGGAAGCGGACGTTCAGGGCCCGGCAGACCTCCAGGACCCCCTCGGCGCCGGGAGATTCCCCGAGGCCCCGCCCGTAGTGGTCGAAACGGGCGTTGTCCTCGTGCTGCGGCGGCGCGGCGAACATCGAGTCGGGCGACATCGGCATCTTCCTCCCGGGCGTGGACCGGCAGCGAGGGCGCGGCCGGAGGGGGCCGTTCGCCCCCGCGATCCGCATGAACGGACGCCATGGTACGCAAGGACCGTGCATGTAGCAAGGGATACGGGCGGTTACGCTGTAACTGCGTTGTATATGCGGAAAACTCACTCTATTTGCGTGTATTCGCGCGTACTTTGCGATCATTTGCGCGCAAACACACCGCGCCCCCCTCCCCGCGTCCGGCGGAGAAGGGGCCGCGTGTCGCGTCGCTGCCGCGATCCTGCGACGCGTCAGTCCAGCGGACAGACCTGCCCGTTGAGGTCGTCCAGGTGGCGCGCGAGGTCCTCCACGTCGCCCCCGGCGAGGGCCGCGGCGACGAGCTCCCGCACCTCGTCCGGTGCGAGGTCGAAGGAGACATCGCCGCTCGCCGCGTTCAGCAGGGCGGCCGTCGCGTGGCGGAGCAGGGCGTTCACGCCGCCGCCGCGCAGGCGCAGCGCATCCAGGAGGGTGAGCGCGGCCGGGTCGCGGGTCGCCTCCGGCCGCTGCAGGACGTCCGGGAGCGCGCCCAGCGCCGTCCCGGCCGGGTCGGCAGGCGCGAAGCCGGCGGCGGACCACGCCGCCTCGCGCCGCGGGCCCTTCCAGAAGCCCGGGCCGCATCCCTCGCCGCCCCGTGGCTCCGCGTCCCCATCTCCGTCGCCGGGCTCGCCGTCCCCGCCGTCGCCGGGCTCGCCGTCCCCGCCGTCGCCCGGCACCTCCATCATCCGGCAGAACACGAGGTCGTCGAACGCGCCGCGCGCCGCCGCGGCGATGGACAGCTCCACGAACGCGGTCACCGGCACCGGCGCGGCCGGCGTCAGGGCCTGCACGGTCCCCGCTTCGGGGACGGAGGCGGCGAGCTCGTCGGCGTCCACCAGCAGGCGGTGCGATCCGGGCGACTCGCCGGCCCCGACCGCCGTGACCGAGGCGATCCACGCGTCCGTCCGCGTGAAGCCGTCGAGGAAGAACGTTCCGCCGAAGTCGCTGGCGCCCCCGGAGGCGAAGCCCGCCCCGTCCTCCACCACGAGGACGTTCCCGCGGCCCGCGCACTCCGGGCAGGCGGCCGCGTCCCCGCTCCACGCGAGGAACGGATCGCCCGGCGGGGCGGGGGTGTCGGTGTCCCAGGCCCGGGCAGCCGGCAGGGCGCCGCCGGACGGGAAGACCTGCACGTCGAAGCCCAGGTCGATCGCCGGCAGCGACACCGCCGTGACGGCGTCGCCGTGCGCGAAGGACTCGAAGTCCGCCGTGGCGCAGACCTCGGCCAGCACCAGGCCGGCCGCGGCGGCGGGACGGGCCCCGCCGGAGGGGTCGGCGGCGGGGTCGAGGATGGGGGCGGACTCGCAGGCGGCCAGTGCGAGCAGGCCGCCGGCGAGCAGGCCGCCGGCGAGGACGGAGGAACGGACTCTGACGATCTCGATCATGGCACGGCTCCCGGCCGGGGTCCACGGCGGTTCGCTGCGGCGAACCGCCGGCACGCGGTCCGGCCCGCGCGGCCGGACGGCTCTCCCGGAGGGCAAGGCGGGTGCCGTGGCCGCGACGTACCTAACGTACGTGGTGACGGTGTGTTGCCTGGTATCGGGCCGCGGCGGGAGGTGCTACTCGTTGCGCGGGAGGAGAAAAAAGGGTCGCTCCGGTCGACCGCGTGCCACGACGCCACGTCGCCGGGCGGCCCGGCGCGCACGGCCCCCGGCCGGTCCCGGATGCGGCGGCGCCGGCGACGGACCCGAGTCCGCCGCCGGCGCCGGAAGAGCGGGGTGTGGGGACCCCGCGCCGGGCTCGCCCGTCAGGTCGTCAGTTCAGCGGGCAGCCCTGCTCGTTGAAGCCGGCGAACCGGTCCTTCTGCTCCTCGATGTCGTCATCCGTGCCGGCGACGGCGGCCGCGAACTCCGCGATCACGTCCGCCTCGCTCAGGTCGTAGTCCACGTCGGTGTTCGCCGCGTTCAGCAGCGCCGCGACGGCGTGACGGATGAGCGCGTTCACGCCTCCGCCCCTGAGCTGCAGCCCCTGGAGCAGGGTGATCGAGTTCACGTCGAGATCGTCCTCGGGCCGCTGCAGCTCCGAGATTCCTGCGACGTCGAACACGGACGAGAGCAGGTCGGCCGGCGCGTGACCGGTCCAGTTGTCGAAGTGCTGCGACTGCTTCCAATACCCCGGCGTGCAGCCCTGGCCGCCCCCGTTGTCGCCCGGCTCGTCCTTGCAGATCTCCAGCTCGTCGATCGCGCCCGAGGTCCGGAAGGCGAAGATCATCTCGATCTTGTCGAGGATGATCTCCTTGTCGGCCAGGAAGCCCGTGGCCACGCCGCCGTCACCCGTCTCGGGCGGAACCGCGACCGTGGTGCCGTCCACGTCGATCCGGCTCTCGGGCTCGTTCGGGTCCTGCGCCTGGTCGAAGTCCACGAAGGTCACCGACCGCAGGAACAGATCGTCGGCCGAGGCCCCGAAACCCGTGAACGAGATCGTGCCGCCGTAGCGGCTGTCGCCCTGCGCCGCGAAGCCGTCGGGGTCGAGAACCACGAGCATCTTGCCGAGCGGACCGCAGCCGTCGCAGATGCCGCCCACCGTGCTCGTCGTGAGGTCGTAGTCTTCCGCGTGCTCCGCGTTCGCATCGATCACCACGGCCTGGTTCGTGCCCGCGCCGGCCGTGCCGCCCGCGTCGAAGGACGTCGTGGACACGGTGATCGGAAGGCCGAACACGGTCACCGCGTTCACCGGGTCGGATGCGACCTGGACGCCCTCGTCCAGCGTGACGCCGAAGCCCTCGAAGTCGACGGTCTCGCAGACCAGTTCGGAGTTGAACGCGCCGGCCCCGGCCGAGCCGCTCGCCGAGCCGCTGCCCGGCGTGACCGGGCCGTCCTCGCAGGCTGAAAGCCCGAGCGCGAAGGCCGCCGTGGCCGCGAAAGCGAGTCCCTTCGTACCTGTCTTCATTCGCTCCGTACCTTTCCCGGTAAGACTCATCCGGCTGAAGAAGGCGTGGTCGATTCCGTCGCGGGCCGGCGACACGTCCACGTTACATTTCACCACACTCCCTCCGCAAGGCCGGTGCCAAGGGCCGCCACCGGCGGCGGCGGTCGGCAAGTGTTTATCGTGCTGTATTTTGGGGTCTCGTGGCGTCCGGCGATTCCCGACCGGAGTGTGGCATTGCCACGACACACGGACGTGGCGGCCCTGCAGCCTCGCCCGGCCGTCCCGGCCGTGCCGGCGATCGTGTCCGGCGCCCGCGGCGACGGCTGGCGCGCGCCGCCCTTCTTCGTAGCTTGGGTACGATGAGCGCCTCTCACGAGCCGGACCCATCGCAGGGCGGGAGGCCGGCGAGCGAAGCCGCCGGGCGTCCCCTGTCCCTGCGGCTCCGCCTGCTCGGCGGACTGCTCATCCTCATGTTCCTGGCGCTGTTTCTCCTCGCCGTGTTCGTGTTTCTCTGGGAGAGGCTCGACCTCCCGACGGACTTCTTCTACGTCGTCCTCGCGGCGGCCATCGGCGTGAACCTCGTGGTCCTGGGCCTGTTCGCCGACTCCCGGCTCCGCCTCCTGGTCGTGCGGCCCGTGGACCAGATGGTGGACGGCGCGGAGAGGATCGCCGCGGGCGACACGGGGCACCGGCTCGCGACGACCGGGACCTCGGAGCTGAACCGCCTGGCTTCGGCCGTGAACGAGATGGCCGACCGCCTTATCCGCAACCAGAGAGCGCTCGCCGAGAACGTGGCCTCGCTCGAGGAGACGAACCGGGAGCTCTCGGAAGCGCGCCTGCACCTCGTCCGGGCCGACAAGCTGGCATCGATCGGCCGGCTCGCCGCCGGGATCGCCCACGAGATCGGCAATCCGCTGGGGGCGATCATGGGGTACGTCGAGCTCGGGCGCCGCGAGGGCAACGGCGAGGCGGAGTGGCTGCGGAGCATCTCGCACGAGGCGGGGCGCATCGACGCGATCGTCCGGGGGCTGCTCGGGTACGCCCGTCCGAAGGCCGCCTCGCCTCGTTCGGTGCGGGTGGAGGCCGTGCTGCGGGACACCGTCGGTCTCCTGCGCAACCAGGGCCGCTTCAAGGAGGTCGACTGCGTGCTGGAGATCGCTGAGAAGCTGCCCCCCGTTCATGCCGACCCCGTGCAGCTCGAGCAGGTGCTCGTGAACCTGCTTCTGAACGCGCTCGATGCGGTGGAGGAGGCCGACGGAGAGCGCAGGATCTTCCTGACGAGCCGCCGCGTGGAGGTCGCGGCCGGCGACGCCGGCGTGCGGCGTCGCCGGCGCGAGGACCCGGAGGGCATCGACTATTCGCACCTGCGGCGCCTGGACCTCACGCGGGACCCGGGCCCGGCTCCGCAGCTTCACGACGGGGCCGGGGCGGTCGAGATCCGCGTCCGGGACACCGGACCGGGGATCCCGGACGCGGACCTGCGGCGCGTGTTCGATCCGTTCTTCACGACCAAGGACCCGGGTCGGGGTACCGGGCTGGGCCTGGCCGTGTCGGCACGCCTGATCGAAGGGATGGGAGGCACGATGGAGGCGATCTCCGGGGAGGAAAGCGGCGGAGCGACCTTCCGGGTCCTCCTGCCGGTGGACGAGGAGGTGAGCGGGTGAGGATTCTCGTCGTCGACGACGATGCCGGCCTGCGGCGTACCGCCGCGCTGATCCTGGAGGACGAGGGCTACGCGATCGCCACGGCGGCGGATGGGCCGGCGGGTCTCGAGAAGGCGGCCGAATGGTCGCCGGACCTCATCCTCTGCGACGTCCGCATGCCGGGCATGGACGGGCTGGAGTTCCTGGAGGCGCACGCGGCGTCCGGGGCCGGGGGACGGGTCCTCATCATGACCGCGTACGGGGGACAGGACCTGGCGATCGAGGCGATCCGCAAGGGCGCGTGGGACTACATCGACAAGCCGTTCGCGCCGGAGGCCCTGCTCCTGCGCGTCCGCATCGCGGAGGAGCACGCACGGAAGGACCGGGAGATCCGGCGCCTGCGCCGCGAGGTGCGGGTGGAGCGCCGGCAGGGCGAGATCGTGGTGGCCAGCGCCGGCATGCGGAAGGCGGTGGAGCTGGCCGAGCGCGTGGCGCCGCATCCCACGACCGTCCTCGTGACGGGCGAGAGCGGAACGGGCAAGGAGCTGATCGCCCGCCTGATCCACCACAACTCGGACCGCCGGGAGCGCGAGCTCGTGGCGGTGAACTGCGGCGCCATCCCCGAGCAGCTGCTGGAGGCGGAGCTGTTCGGGCACGTGAAGGGGGCGTTCACGGGCGCCGCCTCGGACCGCACCGGGATCTTCGAGGAGGCGAACGGCGGCACTCTTCTGCTGGACGAGGTCGGCGACCTTCCGGCCTCCCTGCAGATGAAGCTGCTGCGAGCCCTGCAGGAGGGCGAGATCCGCCGCGTCGGAGAGTCGAAGCCGCGCCGCGTGGACGTGCGGATCGTTGCCGCGACGGCGCGGGACCTGGAGAGCGACGTGCAGGCCGGCACGTTCCGGACGGACCTCTACTACCGGATCAACGTGGTCCGCGTCCACCTGCCGCCCCTGCGCCACAGGCGGGACGACGTGGCAGTGCTGGCCGGCCACTTCGTGGCGACCTACAACGAGCGGCTCGGCCTGTCGATCGAGGGCATCACGCCGGAGGCGATGAAGGCGCTCACCTCCTACTCGTGGCCGGGCAACATCCGCGAGCTGGAGAACGTGATCGAGCGGGCCATGGTCCTCTGCGCGGGCGAGAAGATCGGTCTGGACGACCTTCCGACCCTCGTGCGGGACCCGTCGTCGGAGCAGGTGCGGGCGATCGGCGGCGGCCTGTCGAGCGACGAGCTGTCGGTCAAGAAGCACACGGCCGAGCTGGAGCGCACTCTCATCGGCCGGGCCCTGGAGGTGACCGAGGGGAATCGGACCCGCGCCGCCGAGCTGCTGGACCTCAGCTACAGGGCCCTGTTGTACAAGATCCGCGACTACGGGCTCGACTGATCGCGGGCCGGGGAATTTCACCCGCCCGGGTGTGGAGACCGCGCCATACTCGAGAGGGCGGCGATGCTCGTGAAATTAGTGCAAACGTTTTGATGGCATGAGATTACGGTTCGATTTCCCTGCTGGCACGCCGAATGCTCGTGACTCCGGGTCGAGGGCGCGCCGCGCCCGACGGTTCCGCAGAGGGAGCAGATGAGCGAGCCTGGAGTCGAGACCATGGAAGCCAGCCGGGGACTGCGCCCGCCGCAGGCACGCCGCGCCGAGCGGCGACACCTCCGGCTGTTCGATCCATCCGTCGGCGCGAACGGCGACGGGGCGGGGGCCGTCGCCGCGAGGCCGGAGGTGTCCGCGGGCCTGGGACCCGTGGAGCGCGCGATCCTGCGCGGCCTGAACGTCGTGGTGGCCGCGGGGGCGCTGCTCCTGCTCGCCCCGGTCTTTCTCGTCATCGCCGTGGCGATCCGGCTGGACAGCCGCGGACCGGTGATCTACCGCCAGCTCCGCGTGGGTCTCGACCGGCGCTCCGGTGCCGGCGCGGACTCCACGGGCCGCCGCCGCACGGACCTCGGCGGCCGCCCGTTCACGATCTACAAGTTCCGCACCATGCGGGTGGACGCGGAGGATGCCACGGGCCCGGTGTGGGCGAGGCCCCGCGACGGCCGGGTCACGCGGGTCGGCGCGGTGCTGCGGAAGACGCGCCTGGACGAGCTGCCGCAGTTCTGGAACGTGATCCGCGGCGAGATGTCGGTGGTCGGACCGCGGCCCGAGCGGCCGAACTTCGTGCTCGAGCTCCGGAAGGAGATCGACGCCTACGCGATGCGGCACCGCGTGCCGCCGGGGATCACGGGCTGGGCCCAGGTGAACCGGGGCTACGACCGGAACGTCGAGGACGTGCGCGAGAAGCTGGGCTACGACCTCGAGTACCTGGAGAAGCGGTCCATCTGGTTCGACCTGCTGATCATGCTCCGGACGATCCCGGTGATGCTGGAGCGGGA
Organism: Gemmatimonadota bacterium; assembly: GCA_032251515.1. GTDB lineage: Bacteria > Gemmatimonadota > Gemmatimonadetes > Palauibacterales > Palauibacteraceae > Carthagonibacter. The sequence goes on along the minus strand of JAVVDU010000019.1, from coordinate 19,067 downwards.
CAAGTCTTGTTGAAACGTCTTCTCGATAGTTGATTGTGAACACGCCGCGGTTCCCTGGCGGACACACCGGGTCTCTCGACACTGGCACGAGCATGAGCGAAATCCCTGGTCCGGTCCCCGACGCGCTGGATTCGCCCGCTGGCGACGCGCGCGTGCTGCTCGTCACGGCGCACGACTGGTTCGCCTCCTCCCTGCAGGCGGTCCTCGAGCCCGAGAACTTCGTGGTGGAGCGGACGCGGACGGCCCGTGACGCCGTCCGGACCCTGCCGGTCCTGCGGCCCGCCCTCGTGGTGATCGACGAGGAGCTCGTCGACATCCGGCCCGAGGACCTGATCGCGTCGCTGCGCGGCGCCGGCCTGCCGCCGAGCGTCCCGGTGGTCGTCTACTCGCCGAGCTTCTGGCGGGACGGCACGCAGACGGGCGTGATGCAGGCCGGCGCCTGGGACGTGCTGCGCGAGCCCATCCGGCCGCATCTGCTGGTGGGTAAGTTCCGGAGACTCCTGCAGATCAAGGATCTCATCGAGCGGGTCGAGGAAGGCTCCCTGTCCGATGCCGCGACGGGCCTTCTCAACATCGCGGGACTCGTGCGCCTGCTGCGCGTGCTCGGCTCCGCGGCGGAGCGGTCCGGCACGTCGCTGAGCTGCGCCGTCGTGTCGCTCCAGGCGAGCGGCGAGCCCGCGGCGGACCTCGCCACGCGCCGCCACGTGGCGGCGCTGGTCCAGGGGAACGTCCGCCGGTCGGACGTCTGCGGGTGGCTGAGCGAGCACGAGCTCGGCGTCCTCGCGTTCGGCGCGAACCCCACCGGCACGACCGTGCTGGTGCGGCGGCTCGAGGAGGCCGCACGGGCGAGCGCCTGCGTCGATGCGCTGGCGCCCATCCGGGCCGGCGTGGCGCAGCTCAGCGGTCGCCCGGAGGAGCCGCACGGAGAGCGCATCGACGACGCGGCGGGAGAGGCGACGGGACTGTCGCGCCTCGCCTCCGCCCGCCAGGCGCTGCGGTCGGCGGAGCTGGCCGGCGGTGGCATCCGCCTCGCCGATCTCGCCTCCTGACCCGCATCGGGGCCCGCCGGCGCCCACCGGGCCCCGCCGGCGCCGCTCCGGGGCCGGCCGATCCCCCTGTAGAGCCGCCGCCACACCACGCCGGCCGTCCCCGCACCCCGACCGACCCCCCTCCTGCGTAGGGAACTCGTAACCCTCTTGTAAAAAGCCACTTATGTCGTAAGGCCGGACCGGTCCCGCGGCGGCCCACGGGATGGCCCGTCCCTTGTACGGTAGCGGCTGGAGGCGGGGACGACGCGCGCCCCGCCACGCACTCGCACGGGGGCATACCGATATGTGCGGCATCGTGGCCTATTCGGGGAGCGCCGAGGCGTCTCCCATCCTGCTCGAAGCGCTGCGCCGGCTCGAGTACCGCGGGTACGACTCGGCCGGCGTCGTCGTGCAGAACGGCCAGGGGCTCGTCGCGCGGAAGGCGTCGGGGCGACTCGCCGCGCTCGACGCTCTGCTGGCTCGCGACCCGGTGGCGGGAAGCGCGGGAATGGGTCACACCCGCTGGGCCACCCACGGCCCGCCGACCGAGGCGAACGCGCACCCCCATCTCGACTGCACGGGCGAGATCGCCGTGTGCCACAACGGCATCGTCGAGAACGCCGACCTGCTGCGCGTCGAGCTGCAGCGGCGCGGGCACGTGTTCCGCTCGGAGACCGACACGGAGGTGCTCGCCCACCTGATCGAGGAGTGCTGGGTGCCGCCGCTGTCGCTCGCCGTGCGGCGAGCCCTCTCCCGGGTGGAGGGGACGTACGGCCTGACGGTGATGAGCGCGCGCGAGCCCGGACACGTCGTGTGCGCGCGGCGGGGCTCGCCGCTCCTCGTCGGCCTCGCCGCCGACGCTTGCTACGCCGCGTCGGACGCCGCCGCCCTCCTGCCGTGGACGCGCCGTGTCGTCCATCTCGACGACGACGAGATCGCCGTGCTGGATGCCGGGGGGTGTGACGTGCTGGCGACCGACGACCTCGTGCGGGTCGAGAAGACCGAGGAGTGCATCGAGTGGGACGCCGCCGCGGCGGAGAAGGGCGGATATCCCCACTTCATGCTCAAGGAGATCCACGACCAGCCGGACAGCCTGATGGCTACCGTGCGCGGCCGGATCCTGCCCGACCGGACGGGCGTGCGCCTCGGCGGGCTGCGCGACGTGGTGGAGCCGCTGGCACGGGCGCGGCGGGTGATCTTCGTGGCGTGCGGCACGTCCTGGCACGCCGGGCTGGTGGGAAGAACCCTCGTCGAGGAGCTGGCGGGCCTCCAGGCCGACTGCGAGTACGCCGCCGAGTGGCGCTACCGGAAGCCGGTCGTGGGGCCCGACACGGTGGTGGTCGGGATCTCCCAGTCCGGCGAGACGGCCGACACGCTCGCCGCGATCCGGCAGGCCCGGACGCTCGGCTGCACGACGCTGGGAGTCGTGAACGTGGTGGGCAGCTCGATCGCGCGGGCCACGGACGCGGGCATCTACCTGCACGCGGGCCCCGAGATCGGCGTCGCCTCCACGAAGGCGTTCACGTCCCAGGTCGCCGCCCTGGCGCTGCTCGCGCTGCACCTCGGCCGGACGCGCGGCCTCGACCCCGCGCGGACGGAGACGCTGCTCCGCGGGCTGCGCGCGCTGCCGGGGCAGGTGGCGGGCCTCGTGGCGCGCTCGGCGGAGATCGCGGAGATCGCCGGCCGGTTCACGGCGGCGTCGAACTTCCTGTACCTGGGCCGCGGCCACGGATACCCGGTGGCCCTCGAAGGCGCCCTCAAGCTGAAGGAGATCAGCTACATCCACGCCGAGGGGTTCTCGGCCGCCGAGATGAAGCACGGGCCCATCGCGCTGATCGACGAGGGGATGCCAGTGGTGGTGGTGGCGCCGCGCGACGCCGTGTATCCCAAGGTCCTGGCCAACATCCAGGAGGTGAAGGCGCGCGGCGGACGGGTGATCGCGGTGACCACGGCCCCGAACGGACTGGCCGCGCTGGCCGACCACGTGATCCTCGTCCCCGATGCCGATCCCGCGCTGATGCCCGTGCTGACGAGCATCCCGCTGCAGCTCCTCGCCTACCACCTGGGGGTGGCGCGCGGCTGCGACGTGGACAAGCCGCGCAACCTGGCCAAGAGCGTCACCGTCGAATGAACGGGCCCCGGCTGCTGTTCGCCTACCAGGGGCGGGCCGACTACGCCCGCGTCGAGACGGTCCTGCACGCCGTGGCGAGCACGGGCCTCGCGGACCCGCGGGTGCTGTGCGCCCGCTCGCCGGGCCGGGACCCCCGTCTCGACTATTTCCGGGGCGGCGACCTGCGGGCGCCGGTCCTGTTCCTGCGGCTCGACGAGGGAGCGCCCGACTTCCGCCTCGGGCGGATGCTGATCGCGCTGGGCGGGCTCGTGGCGCGCCTGCGGCCCGAGCTCGTCGTCACGGCCGGGGGAACGGACATCGCTCTCGCGCTCGCCCTCGTGGCTGCCCGCCGGGGCGTGCCCGCTGCACGGCTGGACGGCGGCGTCCGCGCGCCCGCGGAGGCGCGCGACGGGGCCGCGCTGCGCACCCTCGCGGCCCGCCGGATCGCCGATCATGCCGCGTCGCTGCTGTTCGCGAGGGACGAGACGACCGCACGGCGCCTCGTGGGGGAAGGCCTGCCGCGCGAGCGGATCCGTGTGGCGGGAGACCCGCTGGATGACTTCCTGCGGTTGCGGCTCGCGGGGGGCCCGGCCGCGGCGCCGGACGCCGCGGGACGGCGTACCGGCCCGGAGGAGCGCGGCGAGGAGGCCGAGGGCCAGACCGGCGGCTTCCTGCTGGTGCTTCTCCGCGGACCGGCCCTGGACGCCCCCGACCTCGATCGCCTGTGGGCCCGCATCGGCGCGCTGGCGGAGGAGCGTGCCCAGCAGGCCCTGGTGCCGGTGGAGCCGAGACTCGCCGCCCGTCTCCGCGAGGAGGGCCTGCGGTGGGACCATCCGCTGGTGCGGCCCATCGAGGCGCTGCCGTTCGAGGACGTGCTCGGACTGCTGCGACGCGCGGCTCTCGTGGTGACCGACTGCGAGGAGATCCTCGACGAGGCGGGCCTGCTCGGAGTGCCCGGCGCATCCGCCTTCCAGGTGGCGCGCGGGCAGGTGCCCGACCCGCCGCGATCCGGGCGGCCGGCGGCGGGCCCGGCTGCCCCGGGCGGGCCGGCGCCGACCGGGGCCGCACACGGACCCGGTCCGTCCGCCGCGATCGCCGCGGCGCTGCTGGAGGCGGCCACCCGGCTGGACGCAACACCGGAGGCCATCGGCCTGGAGGCCTGAGACCGGAGCGCGCGAGCGCATTTTTCCGCCTTCCTTGCGATCTGCCGCACGGGCCCGCCGCCGGCTTCGCGGCCGCGCCGGCCGACCGGGTGTGGCTTTCTCCCAACAGTTCCGCCCCGTCCGCTGCCCCGCGAGGGCGTCACGCCCCCCGGGAAGGGCTCCCGGTCCGGATCTTGACTCCGGGAAGGCCGAAGCGTGGAGCGTCCGCCACACCCCGGCCCCGTCAGAGTGCGTGGCCGGCGGTCGGACGCGGACCTGGAGAGGGAGCCGAGTCGCAGTGAACCAGCAGAGCGCCGATCCCCTCGGTGAACCGGCATTCGACGGCGAAGGGCCGCAGACGCCCCTGCTCTCGCCCGAAGAACGCCGGGCGATCCGCATCCTCGTGGTGGACGACGAGCCCAGCATCCTCGAGAGCTGCGAGTCGGTGCTGACGGCCGAGGGATACGAGTGCAACGTGGAGCGCCGCGCCGAGGACGCCCTGCGGCGGATCAAGGCGGAGACGTTCCAGATCGTCCTCATCGACCAGAACATGCCGCAGATCCACGGCCTGGAGCTGGTGGGCGAGGTGCAACGCCGGCTGCCCGACGGCCTGGCCATCGTGATGACCGGCCACGCCACGACGGAGGACGGCGTCCAGGCGATCCAGGCGGGCGCCTGGGACTACCTGCCGAAGCCGTTCACGGCGACCCAGCTTCTCGTGCTGGTGGGCCGGGCGGCGGTGATCCTGCGGCGGGCGGCGAAGATCGACCGGCCGCGGGAGCGCGAGGGACTGCTCACCGAGCGTGGCTCGGAGATCCTGGGCGTCTCCCGCGTGATGCGGCAGGCCGTGACGATGGCCCTCAAGGTCGCGCCCACCGACGCCTCGGTGTTCATCACGGGGGAGAGCGGAACGGGCAAGGAGCTGTTCGCGCAGTACATCCATCGCGAGAGCCGCCGGTCGCGACGGGGCTTCGTGGCCGTGAACTGCGCCGCGCTGCCCGGCGAGCTGCTGGAGTCCGAGATGTTCGGGCACCGCAAGGGCTCGTTCACCGGCGCGATCCGCGACAAGGCGGGCCTGCTCGAGATGGCCGACGGGGGAACGTTCTTCCTCGACGAGCTGGCCGAGATGCCGGTCTCCCTCCAGCCCAAGCTGCTGCGCGTGCTCCAGGACGGGGTCCTGCGCCGGGTGGGCAGCGAGAAGGACGACGCCGTGGTGGACGTGCGGTTCATCTCCGCCACCAACCGCGACCCGGAACGGGCCCTGGAGGAGGGGCAGCTGCGGCGCGACCTCTACTACCGCCTGCGGGTCGTGCCCATCCACCTGCCGGCGCTGCGCGACCGGACCGAGGACATCCCGGTGCTGATCCGGCACTTCGTGGAGCACTTCTGGCGCCGGCACCGGCTCCCGGGGAAGGAGCCGCCGTCCCTCGCGCCCGAGACCCTGAAGAAGCTGATCCAGTACCCGTGGCCCGGAAACGTGCGGGAGCTGCAGAACGTGATCGAGAACCTCGTGGTCCTGGCGGACCCGGGGAAGGAGATCGGGCCCGACCGCCTGTGGGTCCTCGAGACGCCGATCGACGGACCCGGATCGTCCGACGTGTTCACGGCCTCGATCGACCTCCACCAGTCGTTCCACGAGGCGAAGCAGGCCGTCATCGACCGGTTCGAGCGCGAGTACCTCGCCCACCTCATCGCGCGGACGGAGGGGAACATGTCCGAATCCGCCCGGCAGGCGGGCGTGGACCGGACGACGCTCTACCGGCTCATGGACAAGCACAAGCTCGCGCGCGAGGCGTTCGTCTGATCCCATGCCGAGCGACAACGTCATCCCCTGGCCCGGCGCTCCGCACCCGAAGCGCGACGACGAGCCGGCGGCCGGTCCCGACGACGCCCGCCCGCTCGCACGCCCCCTGTCATCCGCCCAGCGGGAGGCGGCGCGCGCGCTGGCGAGGATCATCGCGGCCGGCCCGGACGCGGAGACGAACGCGGAGACGGGCGTCGAGACGGGCACGGAGATGGGACCCGAACGGGTGGCCGCGGAGGGTGGCGGAGACTGGCGCGCCGGGCTGGACCCGGCGGAGGCCTGGGAGGTGGCGGCCGCGGTGCGGCGTTCCCTGACGCCCGGCCCCACGGGCCCCCACGCGCGCCTGGACCGGGAGCTGCAGCGGCTCGCGGGTTCGGAGTGCGACCGGCTCGTGACGCATCACCGCCAGCTCCTCGTGGACGTGTCGCACGACCTGCGGTCACCTCTGAACTCCGTGCTCTTCCTGGCCGATGCCCTGCAGTCCGAGCGCTCCGGGCCGCTGCGGCCCCAACAGCTCCGCCAGGTGTCGGTGCTCTACACGGCCGCCGTCACGCTCGTCCGCCTGGTGAACGACCTCATCGACTACGCACGGCTCGGCGACGGGCACGCGGTCTCGGTGGCGTCGGTGGCCTTCTCGCCCGGGTCCGTGTGGGCGGACGTCGCGAACCTCGTCGGACCTCTGGTCACGCACCGCCGCGTCTCCCTCGAGGCGCGGATCGAGGCCGAGGACGGGCGGAGCGGGGATCCCCAGATCCTCAGCCGCATCCTCCTGAACCTCGTCTCGAACGCCGTGGAGGCGGTGGAGGACGGCGGCGGAGTGACCGTCGAGATCCGGGGAGGCCGCGAGGCGCTCGACGTCCGCGTGCGCGACGATCGCCTGGGCACCGACCTCGGCGAGCTGCGGCGCCGCCTCGACGAGGCCGGGGACATGGACGGGCGGACGACGACGCGAGGCTGGACCCGCGGGCTCGGCCTCACGATCTGCGCCCGCCTGGCACGCGCGGCAGGGGGAACGGTGAACGTGGCGGCGATCCCGGGCGAGGGAACGGAGTTCCGGGTGATTCTCCCGTTTCCCGTCGCCTGACCGCCGCTTCCGGACCCGATCGCCCCCCCCGGGCGTGACCGGAAGGGGCGCCGGGCGTAGACTGTAGCATGCGTACGACAGGCCGGAGTCGCACCGGTCGTACACCTCCTCCAACCGATTGATGAGCAGGGGGTTCGACCGGTAATCCGGAGGGGTTCGCATCTTGCTGACCCCGCCGGGCGACGGACGCGCGCGACAGGTGCGCGGCCGGCCGAGCACGAAACGGACCCGCATGGGTGGCCGGGGACTCGCGTCCCTGGTACTCACGGGCGCGGAGCGCGCCCGGGAGCCGGGCCGGCCGGGATCCGGCGGGCCGGGTGGCGACGACGCCCCGACGACGCCCCGGCGGACGGCACGAACCGAAGGAGGCAGCCCCTGGAGGAGCACGGCGACCGGAGCTGGTACGCGCTGCACACGCGCTCGCGTCACGAGAAGCGCGTGGAGGGGCGCCTGCGCGAGCGCGAGCTGGAGTCCTGGCTGCCGCTGGCCCCGCGGGAGAGCCGCTGGCACGACCGCACGAAGGTGGTGGAGTGGCCCCTGTTCCCCGGCTACGTGTTCGTCTGCACCGTCGCCGCACGCCTCGCCGAGGCGGCGGCCGTGGCCGGAGTGGCCGGCGTGGTCCGGGCGGGAGGTCGGCCCGCGCCCATCCCCGAGGAGGAGATCGCGACCGTGCGGGAGGTGGTGGCGATCCTCGCGGCGGACGGCACGATCCCCGAGGCGGGTCCCCTCCTGCGGACCGGGGAAGCCGTGCGGGTCCGGCGGGGCCCGTTCCGCGGCGTGGTCGGCCGCGTGGTGGAGCGGCGCGGCGACCGGGCGACGATCCAGATCGGACTCGACGCGATCGGACAGGGCGTCCGGCTCGACGTGGCGGCCGCGGACCTCGAGCCTCGCAGCCATGCCTGACACGCCCGACTTCCTGGTCATCGGCGGCGGCATCGTCGGGCTCACCGTGGCCCGCGAACTGAGGCGCCGGCACCCGGGCAGCCGGATCGTCCTCCTCGAGAAGGAGGACCGGCCGGGCGAGCACGCGAGCGGCCGCAACAGCGGCGTGCTCCACGCGGGCTTCTACTACACGGCCGACAGCCTGAAGGCCCGCTTCTCGCGCGATGGAAACCGGGAGCTCACCGAGTGGTGCTTGGAGCGGGGCCTGCGGATCCGGCGCTGCGGCAAGCTCGTCGTCACGCGCTCCGAGGCGGAGCTCCCGGCCCTCGAGGAGTTGTTCCGGCGCGCGGGCGCGAACGGGGTCGAGGTGGAACGGGTGGACGAGGACGGGGCGCGGCGGCTGGAGCCGCTGGCCCGCACGACGGGTGCGGCCCTGTGGAGCCCGACCACTTCCACCGTCGACCCGGCCGAGGTCGTGGCCTCGCTGGCGGCGGACGCGGCGGACGCCGGCATCGAGATCCGGACGGGAACGGCCTACGCGGGCCGCGGCGGGGACGAGATCCTGACGAGCCGGGGCCGGCTGACGCCCGGCTTCACGGTGAACGCGGCCGGGCTCCACGCGGACCGTGTGGCGCGGGACTTCGGCTTCTCGGAGCGGTACCGGATCCTGCCGTTCAAGGGGCTCTACCTGTACCACGAGAGCGGTCCCGCGGCGCCGGCGATGCACGTCTACCCGGTGCCGCGGCTCGACCAGCCGTTCCTGGGGGTGCACTGGACGGCCACGGCCGCGGGGCGCGCCAAGATCGGGCCCACGGCGATCCCGGCCCTGTGGCGCGAGAACTACGGCGGGCTGTCCGGCTTCCGTCCCCTGGAGCTGCTGGAGATCGGGTGGCGGGAGGCGGGCCTGTGGTGGCGCAACGAGTTCGGGTTCCGCCGCCTGGCCGTCTCCGAGCTGCGCAAGTACGCGAAGCGGCACCTCGTGTCGCTGGCCCTCGAGCTGCTGCGCCCGGGCCTCGCGCCGGGCCGCTGGTCGTGGGGCCGGCCCGGGATCCGCGCCCAGCTCTTCGACCTCCGCGCGGGCCGGCTGGAGATGGACTTCCGCCACGAGGGCGACGACCGCTCGCACCACGTCCTGAACGCGGTCTCGCCGGCGTTCACCTGCGCGTTCCCGTTCGCGCGCCACGTGGTGGACGCGATCGAGGGGGCCCCGTGAAGCTGAGCGTCGTCATCCCGTGCCGGAACGCCGCGGACACGCTCGGCGCGCAGCTCGAGGCCCTCGCGGGCCAGGAGTGGACCGGCGAGTGGGAGGTGATCGTCGCCGACAACGGGTCCACGGACGGGACCCGCGCGCTCGCCGCGCACTGGCAGGGACGGCTCCCGGGCCTGCGGGTGGTGGATGCCGCCGGGCGCCGGGGCGCCTCGCACGCGCGCAACGTGGGGGCGGAGGAGGCGACGGGCGATGCGCTGGCGTTCGTGGACGCCGACGACATCGTGGCACCCGGCTGGCTCGCCGCGATGGCCCGGGCCCTGCGGCGCCGGGAGTTCTGCGCATCGCGGTTCGACTACGCCCGCCTGAACCCGGGACGGCGGCCGCGGCCCGGCGCCGGCTCCCAGGAGCGGGAGCTCCAGTACCTCTGGTATTCCCCCCACGTGCCGCACGCCGGGGGCAGCGGGCTGGCGATCCGCCGGAACCTGCACCGGCGGCTGGGAGGATTCGACGAGGGCCTGCGACGCCTGCAGGACACGGACTACTGCATCCGGGCCGCCCTGCAGGGCATCGAGCTGTGCTTCGTGCCGGACGCGGTCCTGCACGTGCGCCTCCGTCCCCGGGGCCGGGCCGAGTTCCAGCAGGCGCGAGCCTGGGCGCGCACGAACTGCCTCCTGTACGCCCGGCACCGCACGGAGCCCGAGGACTGGCGGCTGGCCTGGTCGGGCTACCTGTACGGCTGGTGGGTCCTGGCCCGGCGGAGCCTGCGACGGGCCGGTTTCGGCGACATGGACGGGTACGCGCGCCGGATCGGCTGGAAGGTGGGCCTGCTCGAGGGAAGCCTGCTCGGGCGCGTGGCTCCGCCCGACTTCCGCCACGGCGAGCGCGCCACGGCGCCGTGGACGCACAGGATCGAGGCGCCCGTGGCGCCCGGCGCGCGGCCGGGCCCGCCGCCCGCCGCGGGGCGCCGCCGGCCGCGGGCACGGGCCCGCGCCGCGGCCCGCCAGGTGCGCCGGGAGGCCCGCGCCGCGGTGAAGCGCCTGCGCCGCGCCCGCATGGGCACCCTCGTGTCGGTGCGCACGGACCGGCCCCTCGTGGCGCTGACCTTCGACGACGGCCCAGACCCCGTCTGGACCCCGGCCGTGCTGGACGTGCTGGCGGCGCACGGGGCGCGGGCCACCTTCTTCCTGGTCGGCGAGCGCGCGGCGCGCTATCCGGACCTGGTGCGCCGGATCCGGGAGGAGGGACACGCCGTGGGCAACCACGGCTGGTCGCACCGCTCGGCCCACGAGCTGGCGCCGGACGTCCTGCGCGAGGAGCTGCGGCTGACGCAGGAGGCGCTCCAGGACCCGGGTGGTGCGCCGCTGTGGTTCCGGCCGCCGTACGGCGAGCTGGACGAGCGGGCGTGGCGCACGGCGCGGGACGCCGGCTACGAGATCGTGGGGTGGAGCGTGCTGTCGGACGACTGGCGGCCCATGCGGCCGGGCGACCTCGCGGCCCGCCTCGTGGACCTCGTGACGCCCGGCGCGATCGTGGTGCTCCACGTGGGCCTCCGCGACGCGACGATCGAACGGGCGCGCGACCGCGGGTTCCTCGTGGAGGGGCTCGACCGGGCGCTCGCCGCCCTGGAGGGACGGTTCGCGTTCGTGCGCCTGGACGAGCTCCTGGCGGCGGGCCGGCCCGTGCGCCGGCCGCTCTTTCCGGGGTACGGGCGGGGATCGGCCGTCCCGGTCGACGAGGAGGAAGAGGACGTGGACGCGAGCCCGCGTCTCGTGGAGGGGCGTCTGCGGATCAGCCGGTTCGGGCCGCCCCCGGGAGACGCGTCACCGGGAGACGGGCCGACGAGGCCCGGGTCGACGGCACCCGGCACGCCGGGCGGGTCCGCAGAGCAGGCCCCGCACGTGTCCGAGTGGGTGGCGGACGGCGATTACCGCGACATGGCGGACAACGACCTGCGCGGCTTCCTGGACGGGGGCTTTCACTGGGCGTGGAACCAGGCGACCCAGGCCCACGTCCGCCTGGGCCGGGTCGGCGAGACGCGCCGCGCCGCGATGCCCGGCTACGGCGAGCACGAGCTGTTCCGGGTCCTGCAGCGGTGGGACGGCCTGCGGCTCCCGCCCGGCGCCCGGGTGGACGGCGCCGAGCTCGTCCTGTCGATCGAGCGGGGCTGCGAGCGACCGCTCGAGGTGCACCTGTACGAGGCGCGGCGGGACTGGACCCCGGGCGGGGGCGGCGTGGACCGGAACAACGTGAGCATGCCGGCGCCGGGCGAGGTGTGGTGGAACGAGGCGGAGGCGGACCGGGAGGCGTGGACGAAGCCGGGGGCCGGCCACGCGGCCGACGGCGATCCGCTCGCCGACACGGGCTCCATGCCGCTCGCGACGGCGCGCTACCGGCCGGGCGACACGGGCCTGCGCTTCCGCTCGCGGGAGCTGGCCCGGTACGCGGGCACGCGGATCGCCGCGGGGGCGCCGCTCCTCCTGCTGCTGAAGCTGGCGGACGGCGACGAGGACCTGCCGGGCGCCCTGCTCGCCTTGTTCTCGTCGAATCACGGGGACGACGCGAACACGCGGACCCGGCCGCGCCTGCGCCTGCGCTGGCGCGCCCCGGACCCGGTCGCGACGCGCGAGGTCGCGGTGCGGCTCGAGTACGGCCGCTCGCTGCCGCTCGACCTCGCGGGCCTGGCGGAGCCGGGCGACGAGGTCCTGTTCGAGTGGAGGGCCCGCCGGGGCAGCCGGTGGCCGTCCATCCGGGCCGGCGATATGCGGAGCCGGCTGGCGGACCTGCCGCTCGGCCGGCCCGTCCCGGCACCCGCGGCCCCGGTGCGCCTCGTGGCGGCCGAGCGCCCCGTGTCCCTGGGCGACGCGTTCCGCTCGGCGCTCGCGGACACCTGGGTGCTGAGCGGACCGCCCGAGACGCAGCGCGTGGACTGGACGTTCATCGCGCCGAGCGGCCGCCGCGTCGTCGTGCCCGGCGTCTATGCCGGGAGCTGGCGCTGGGAGGTCGAGTTCCGGCCCGACGAGATCGGGCGCTGGCGGTACTTCTGGACGCACCGCTTCGGCTGGGAGCCGGTGCATGGACCGGCCGGGCGCTTCGACGTGGTGGCCGAATCGCTCGACGAGGTCCTGCGTCGCGTCGCGGCGCTGGCCGGCGAGATCCGGTCGCTCTCGCCGTCGGCCGACGCGGAGCGGCGGAGGGCCTGGATGGTCCGGCTCCTGCGGCTCGAGCGGGCCGCCGTGGCGCTCGTGCCCGCGCGGGACTGGCGCGAGGACGGGGGCCGCCGCGTGCGCCGCGCCCTCGCCGAGGCCCGCGAGGCGCTCACGGGACGGCCCGTGCCCGCCGACTACCCGCGCGTGTCGCACGAGCTCGTCACGGAAGCCGACGGGGTCCCGCTGCGCGACCCGTACCCGCGCTGGCAGACGCCGACCCGGCTCAGCGATCCCGACCGTCTGCTCCGCAGGGCCCGCGAACGGCTGCTGCCGCGGCGACGCGGCCGGCGGCCGGCCGACTCACCGGACTGAAGGAGAACATGGAAGCGACGCACGCGACACACGCGACGCACCGGCGCCCCGACGCGCAGGACGGAGTGATCCGGATCGAGCCGTCCCGCGGCTGGGTCCCCCTGCGGCTGGGCGACCTGTGGGAGTACCGGGAGCTCCTGTACTTCCTGACCTGGCGGACGGTGACGATCCGCTACAAGCAGACCGTGCTCGGCGCGGCATGGGCGATCCTGCAGCCGTTTCTGAGCATGGTCGTGTTCGCCCTGTTCTTCGGGAAGCTGGCGCGGCTGGACTCGGACGGCCTGCCGTACCCGATCTGGAACTACGCGGCGCTCGTGCCGTGGACCTTCTTCGCGAACGGACTCACGCAGGCCTCGAACAGCCTGGTGACGAACCAGAACCTGGTGAAGAAGATCTACTTCCCGCGGCTCGTGGTGCCAATCTCGTCGGTCGCCGCCGGAGGGGTGGACTTCGTCCTCGCGTTCGTGGTGCTGCTCGGGATGATGGTGTTCTACGGCATCGCGCCGACGGCGAACGTGCTCTGGCTGCCGCCGCTGCTCGTCCTCGCGTTCGTGACATCCGTGGGCGTGAGCCTGTGGTTCTCGGCGCTGAACGTGCAGTTCCGCGACGTGCGCTTCACGGTCCCGTTCATCGTGCAGTTCTGGATGTTCGCCACGCCGATCGTCTACTCGAGCAGCCTGCTGCCGCAGCCGTGGCGCACCCTGTACGGGATCAATCCCATGGCGGGCGTGGTGGAGGGCTTCCGGTGGGCCCTGCTGGGCACCGAGACGCGGCCCGGCCCGATGATCCTCGTGTCCACGTGCGTGGCGCTGCTCCTTCTCGTCGGCGGCCTGTACTACTTCCGCCGCCTCGAGAAGACCTTCGCGGACGTGGTGTGAGGCGGCCATGAGCGAGATCGCGATCCGCGTCGAGAGCATCGGCAAGGAGTACCACATCGGGGCGACGCCCGTGAGCTACCGGACGCTGCGCGACCGGGTGGCGGGGGCGGCGACCGAGCCGTTCCGCCGCGCGTGGAAGCTGGCCCGGGGCCAGGCGTACGGGGCGGCCCGCATGGACGAGACCTTCTGGGCACTGCGCGACCTGTCGTTCGAGGTCGAGACCGGCGAGGTCGTGGGCGTGATCGGTCGGAACGGGGCGGGCAAGAGCACGCTCCTGAAGATCCTCTCCCGGATCACCGAGCCCTCGGAGGGCTGGGCCGAGGTGCACGGGCGCGTCGGCTCGCTGCTGGAGGTGGGGACGGGATTTCACCCCGAGCTCACCGGCCGCGAGAACGTCTTCATGAACGGGGCGATCCTCGGGATGCGGAAGGCCGAGATCGACCGGAAGTTCGACGAGATCGTGGAATTTTCCGAGATCTCGAAGTTCATCGACACACCCGTCAAGCACTACTCGAGCGGCATGTACGTGCGGCTCGCCTTCGCCGTGGCGGCCCACATGGAGGCGCAGATCCTGCTCATCGACGAGGTCCTGTCGGTGGGCGACGCGGAGTTCCAGCGCAAGTGCCTGGGCAAGATGGGCGAGGTCGCCGGCAGCGGCCGCACGATCATCTTCGTGTCGCACAACATGCCCACGGTGGCCCGCCTGTGCGACCGGGTGCTGCTGCTGGACCAGGGGCGCCTGGTGAAGGACGGCCCCTCGGCCGAGGTGGTCCACACGTACCTGAGCTACGGGATCTCGACGAGCGCCGAGCGCGAGTGGACCGACCCGGCGCGGGCCCCCGGCAACGACCGGGTGCGGATCCGCGCCGTGCGGGTGCGGCGCCGCGACGGCGCGGTGACCGAGAACGTGGACATCCGCGAGCCCGTGGTGCTGGAGCAGGAGTACGAGGTGCTGCAGGGTGGCCAGGCGCTCACGCCGCTGTTCGTGCTGCACAACGACGAGGGCGTGTGCGTGTTCGCCACGCACGGGCACGACACGCCGTGGCGGCAGCGGCCGCGTCCGCCGGGTCGCTACCGGGCCTCGGTGGAGATCCCGGGGAACTTCCTCGCGGAGGGGATGCTGCTGGTGCTGGCCGCGGTGGTCACGCAGGCGCCGTTCGAGGTGCATGCCGAGGAGGCGGATGCCGTGGCCTTCCACGTGGTGGGAAGCCTGGAGCCCGACACGTCCCGGGGGGACTACGGGAAGACGATGCCCGGCGTGCTGAGCCCGCTGCTGCCGTGGACGGACGAGGCGGTGGAGGAGGGGGCCGCGGCCCGGCGGATCCAGACCGGGGGAGAGCGATGAAGGCGGTGATCCTGGCCGGGGGCTACGGTACCCGGCTGAGCGAAGAGACGGCCGTGCGGCCCAAGCCGATGGTCGAGATCGGCGAGATGCCGATCCTGTGGCACATCATGAAGATCTACGCCGCGCACGGCGTGGACGAGTTCATCGTGTGCTGCGGCTACAAGGGCCACGTGATCAAGGAGTTCTTCGCCGGCTACTACCTGCGCGTCACCGACATGACGTTCGACCTGGCGACGCACGACCTGCAGGTCCACGCGAACGGCGGCGAGCGCTGGAAGGTCACGCTCGTGGACACGGGCGAGAACACGATGACCGGTGGCCGGCTGCGGCGGGTGTGCGACCACCTGGACGGCGGGACGTTCTGCTTCACGTACGGCGATGGCGTGTCGGACGTGGACATCGGCGCCCTGCTGCGCTTCCACCGCGAACAGGGCGCCGCCGCCACCCTGACCGCCGTGCGGCCCCCGGGCCGCTTCGGAGCGTTCCAGCTCGCGGAGGGCGGCACGCGCGTGCACGGCTTCCGCGAGAAGCCGAAGGGGGACGGAGCGTGGATCAACGGCGGGTTCTTCGTGCTGGAGCCGTCGGTGCTGGACGTGATCGACGGCGACGACACGGTGTGGGAGCGCGAGCCCATGGAGACCCTGGCGGCCCGGGGCGAGCTGGCCGCGTTCCGGCACACGGGCTTCTGGCATCCCATGGACACGCTGCGCGACCGCATGGTGCTGGAGGAGATGTGGAAGTCGGGGAAGGCCCCCTGGAAAATCTGGTGACCGGAAGGAGACCGGCATGAAGGTCCTGATGACGGGCACGCAGGGATACATCGGCTGTCTGGCCGCGCCGCTGCTGGCGGAGCGGGGTCACGACGTGACGGGCGTCGACACGGGCCTGTACCAGGAGGGCCAGCTCTACGCGAACGGCGCCTCGGTGACGCCCGCCTGCCTGCACCGCGACATCCGGCGGATCGAGGCGGCCGACCTCGAGGACATGGACGCCGTGGTGCACCTCGCCGAGCTGTCGAACGACCCGCTCGCCCAGCTCAACCCGGAGCTCTCGTTCGAGATCAACCACCGGGGGAGCGTGCGGCTCGCCGGGCTCGCGAAGCAGGCCGGCGTGGAGCGCTTCGTCTACGCCTCGTCGTGCAGCGTGTACGGCACGGGAAGCGGCGAGTTCAAGGACGAGACCTCGGAGCCGAACCCCCAGACCGCCTACGCGGAGTGCAAGGTCCGGGTGGAGAGAGACGTGGGCGCGCTGGCCGGCGACGGCTTCTCGCCCACCTTCCTGCGCAACGCCACCGCGTACGGGCCGTCGCCGCGCATGCGGTTCGACATCGTGCTGAACAACCTGTCGGGCCACGCCTGGACGTCGAAGGTGATCCGCATGACGAGCGACGGGTCGCCGTGGCGGCCCCTCGTGCACGTGAAGGACATCGGCGAGGCGATCGCCGCCGTGCTGGAGGCGCCGCGCGAGGCCGTGCACGGCGAGATCTTCAACGTGGGCGACAGCGACGAGAACTACCGGGTGCGCGAGATCGCCGAGATCGTGTCCTCCACCTTCCCCGGCTGCGAGCTGACGGTGGGGAGCAGCGACGGCGACAACCGCAGCTACCGGGTGTCGTTCGACAAGATCCGCGAGAAGGTGCCGGCCTTCCGCACCCGGCGCACCGCGCGCGACGGAGCGGAGCAGCTCCTGGCCCTGTTCCGGCGCATCGACATGGAGCCGGAGACGTTCGCCGCCCGGCCGTTCACCCGCCTGAAGCAGCTCGAGCACCTGATCCGCACGCGGCAGCTCGACGACGAGCTGTACTGGAGGGAGACGTGATCTTCGAGCCGACCGGCCTGGCGGGCGCCTGGCGGATCGTGCCCGAGAAGCGGGGCGACGAGCGCGGGTTCTTCGCCCGGTCGTGGTGCGAGCGGGAGTTCGCGGGCCGCGGCCTCGAGACGCGGATCGCGCAGGCGAACATGTCGCGCAGCGCCGACGCGGGCACCCTGCGCGGCATGCACCTGCAGGTGCCGCCGGCCGGCGAGGTGAAGGTGATCCGCTGCACGCGGGGCGCCGTGCACGACGTGATCGCCGACCTGCGGCCCCGCTCGCCGACGTACCGGCGGTGGTACGGCCTGCGGCTCGACGCGGAGACGCACGAGGCGCTGTACGTGCCGGTCGGCTTCGCGCACGGCTTCCTCACGCTGGAGCCGGACTCGGAGGTCCACTACCTCGTGTCGGCCTTCTACTCGCCCGCGCACGAGCGGGGCGTGCGCCACGACGACCCCGCGCTGGGAATCGAGTGGCCCGCCGAGGTGCGCGTGCTGAGCGACAAGGACCGGACGTGGCCCGACTACGAGCCCTTCCCGGAGCTGGCGAACCTCGAGGCGGGAGAGTGAGGCGGCGATGCTGATCGTGGACACGGCGCTGCGCGAGCGCGAGGCGGCGGGCGAGCCGGTGCGCGTGGGGATGATCGGGGCCGGCTTCATGGCGCGCGGCATCGCCCTGCAGCTCGTCGGGCGCACGCCGGGCCTGCGGCTGGTGGCCATCGCGAACCGCCGCCCGGAGGAGGCGCGCCGGGCGTACGAGGAGGCCGGGGCGGAGGACGTGGTGGAGGTCGCCACCGCCGAGGCCCTGGACGCCGCGATCGCCGCGGGCCGGCCGGCCGTGACGGCCGACGCGCACCTCGTGGCGCGGGCCGCCGGCGTGGACGTGGTCGTCGAGGTGACCGGCGCGGTGGAGTTCGGGGCGGGCGTGGCGCTGGCGGCGATCGAGGCCGGCAAGCACGTGGTGCTGATGAACGCCGAGCTGGACGGCACGGTGGGCCCCCTCCTGAAGGCGAAGGCCGACGAGGCCGGCGTCGTGATCACGAACGCCGACGGCGACCAGCCCGGGGTGATCCTGAACCTGTGGCGCTTCGTGCGCGGGATCGGCGTTCGGCCGGTGCTGTGCGGGAACATCAAGGGGCTCCAGGACCCGTACCGGAACCCGACGACCCAGGAGGCCTTCGCGAAGAAGTGGGGGCAGAAGCCGCACATGGTCACCTCGTTCGCCGACGGGACGAAGATCTCGTTCGAGCAGGCGATCGTGGCGAACGCGACGGGCATGCGCGTCGCGAAGCGCGGCATGCACGGGCCCACCGTGGAGCCCGGCACCCCGATCGACCGGGCAGTGGAGTGGTACCCGCTGGAGGACCTGCTCGAGGGACCCGGCATCGTCGACTACGTGGTCGGCGCCTCGCCGGGCCCGGGGGTGTTCGTGCTGGGGACCCACGACGACCCGCGCCAGCAGCACTACCTGAACCTGTACAAGCTCGGCGAGGGCCCGCTGTACTGCTTCTACACGCCGTATCACCTGTGTCACTTCGAGGTCCCGAACACCGCGGCGCGGGCCGCCCTGTTCGGGGACGCGGCGATCGCGCCCGATGGGCCGCCGCGCGTCGAGGTGGTGGCCACGGCCAAGACCGACCTCGAGGCGGGCTCCGTGCTGGACGGGATCGGGTTCTACATGACGTACGGCCAGTGCGAGAACGCGGACGTCGCGCGGGCCGAGGGGCTGCTGCCGATGGGCGTCGCCGAGGGCTGCCGCCTGCGGCGGGCCCTGCCGCGCGACCACGTGCTGACCTACGACGACGTCGAGCTGCCCGGGGGCCGGCTGGTGGACGCCCTGCGGGCCGAGCAGGAGCGGCACTTTCACGCGGCCGGGGCCGCGGCGGCGCGCCGATGAGCACGTACATCCTCGGGATCTCGGCCTTCTTCCACGACTCCGCCGCCGTGCTGCTGCGGGACGGCGAGATCGTCGCGGCGGCCCAGGAGGAGCGCTTCACCCGGAAGAAGCACGACCCCGGCTACCCCGCGCGCGCCATCGAGTACTGCCTCGCCGAGGCGGGGATCGGGCCGGGCGACCTCGCGGCGGCGGCGTTCTACGAGCAGCCGCTGGTGAAGTTCGAGCGGCTGCTGGAGACCTACCTGTCGTACGCGCCGGACGGGTACGCCTCGTTCGCGGACGCCCTGCCGGGCTGGGCGGGCGGCAAGCTGGACCTGCCGCGCCGCATCCGCGAGGAGCTGGGGCCGGAGTTCCGGGGGGA
>JAVVDU010000018.1:0-45355 GCA_032251515.1 Gemmatimonadota bacterium | reverse complement strand
CCTCAGGATGTCGTCACCTACGGTGGCTGGCCATCACTCCGTATGTACTACGGGCGGGAGTTCTGCGGCCGGCCGGACCGGCACCCCTACGAGCTGTTCCTGCAGCTGGAGGAGATCGAGCACCGGACGACGCGGGTACGCCGGCCCCAGTCCAACGGCTTCATCGAGCGGTTCCACCGGACGCTGCTCGATGAGCACCTGCGCCTGAAGGGCCGGACGGTCTGGTACGAGACGGTCGAGGAGATGCAGGCGGATCTGGACGCGTACCTGGAGCTCTACAACACGAAGCGCCCGCACCGCGGCCGAGGCATGGAGGGCCGGACCCCGTATGCTGTCTTCAAGGCCGGGAAGCCGAAGACGAAGCGGGTGAAGAAGGCGGCCGGCGGAGAGGAGGAACAAGCAGCCGCCTGAACGTCGACCCCGGTGAGGGCGACTGTCAGGTGATTACCGTACTTGTACACCCAGAACGACGGCATCGGCGACACGGAACAACGACAGATCGCCGTCGCCCCCAGCGGATCCCACATCCAAGGTCGGATGCGCCGACGCCACGAGCACCGGATATCCGCCCGCATCTCCATTGCTGACGATCGACACACCTGCACTGTCCCGCACCGCGGGAACACCAGGCCTGCTCCGGGGAGAATCCCGCTCACTGTCGCAGCCGAACGTGATCAGGACGGTACTCGCGCACGCCGTCGCAATCCGTACACCGAAGATCGAGAACCGGCCGCGCAAGCTCGGGGACCTCGGTCTCGGACCTGCGCGGGTCGCGCGTCGTCGCATTGCGCCTTACCAGACTGCTCTCGCGATCGTGAGCTCCCCCGAGTCCAGCTCCGCTATTCCAAGGGCCTCGGCTTCCTGAATGAGGCGCGGTTGGAAGTGCCCTGGAAACATCACGGTTCTGCCGATTCGACCGTCCGGTTCGAATACGTCCCATCCGTAGTATGACGGACGTGCCTCGGGGAAGTAGTACCACAGGTGCGGGTGGGTCCCTGCTTGATCCGCGCCAATCCGGCGGACCCATAGCCGCCCGATCTCGTCGAGGATGACCTGGTCGTACGCGAGCCAGTGATCACCGATCGATTGGTGTTCGAACGTCACCTGCAATGCTTTGCGGTTCAGGTCATCGAGGGCTCGGGGATCGCCGAACCGACTCAGGTTCGGAGCCCGTACCTCATCAACTACCGGTGCTCTCTCCCACTCCCGGCAGATTCGCGTGATCCTGCTGCTGCGAACCTGCGCCAACGTGACGCAGTACTCCAAGCCGTCTCCAAAGGCGTAGCGACCATCCGAACCGACCGAGACTATCGCCCGAGGTCGAAACAGCTCGGCAGGGATCATGATTCCCTGGGCATTGGTCCACAGGATGTCTTCCCAGGCCTGGATCAACTCTACGCTGTCCATCGCCAGTTGCTGCAGTACGAGAGCTACTCTCGTCGGCCGATCTGCCTGGACAAGCTCCTCGACCTCGTAAAGTACAGCGTCATTCAGAGAGCGGAGTCGCCAAGCCCCCCGTCGTGGGCTCACGAAGGGCAATCGCGGTCTTAGCCTGACCGATCGCGCGTACACCCCCATCGAGTCCAGGACCGACAGTCTCATCAGGCGCGAGTCGAGAATCAGGACGCTATCCGCCCTCACGCCAATGGCAACGATGGAGCGGAATTCACCTGGCCCCTCTCCCGATCTGCCTGACGAGAAGAGATAGTCTCCACCGGAGTCGAGGAAGTGAATCCGAGTTCTGTCACCTATCACCAGGCGACTTCCGACACGGACGAGTCCCACAGGTTCCTCGAGGTCGTCGCTCTGGAATATGACCTCCACTCCTGCGGTGTCGATCGGGGGAACCGGACTGGCTGGATTCGTCGCAACTACTGTATCCCCGCGCTGCTCGACCAGTAGTTGCCCCTCACTCTCGGGGCTCGCCGAGTGACAACCGACCAGGTGTCCCAACGCCAACACCACGCCAAGCGACGTCCGCGGCAGGTATCCGGGCCGTACGTGAAGCATCCGGGCCTCTTTCGATCTGGCGCCATCGAGAGCTCCGGGGTGCCGTGACTCCCGTATATCGGTCAGCTACAGCCATGCAGTAACAAGGTGGACCCCCGGCGGAACCCTCTGCAGCTACGAAGCGGCTGACGCAAACCTGGTTTGCCGACTACTCACAGCCATCGGAGGCTCCGCCAGTGGCGAGCGGATGGTCGACGAGCATCAATTGTACCCGGGTGCCAACTTCCCTGAGAACCACCGCCATTCGGTACCCGAGGATGCTCACATCAACTACTTCGTAGCCGAAATCGAACGAGCCAAGATGCTCGCCGACCGCCGAGTAGATACTCAGGACTTGGATCGGGCGAAGCAGCCTCTCTTCTTCTCTTGGCCAGTATAGACTCTGTGCAACGTAAAACCGTCCGGCACCATCTACTGCGAAAGCTCCAATATGATCCTCGACAACGGCGTATGGTGATTCAGGCCGGCCGGCAGGAACACGCTCAACAGGCGGTAGCATCTCATAAAAGAGCGGCAATCGCACGACACGCGCCGGACTCTCGTCGCCGACGTGGTCCAAGGGGAACGCCATTAGCACTGCATCCGAACTTCGCGCGAACCAAAGGGTATCCCGATGGACCGCGATCCGCCCCCGATTCATCGCCTCGGTCAGCTTCAACCCCGGATATTGCTCTATTCTCCCGATACTACCGAGCGACTCGCCATCCACATCGAACACTCTAACCAGCGGCATCCCGCCCCAGTAATCAGATCGTGTACCAGAAGACACCGCGAACCAATGTTCAAGTATTGTATCTCCGTGGACTGCTACTCTGGAGGCAGTGAACCCTGTCGTATCCGGACTCGTCAACGTGAACTCTCCCTGAGGGTCCCCATTCAAGGAGTAGGACACCATCCTGCCACCCAAGTTGGATACGACGATCCTTCCTGACTCAGACACAGCCAAGGCGGAAATGGACGGCAGGCGGCTGGTGTCGCGTCCGCCGCCGAAAATCGTGTGCCTATAATGACCGTCAATCCCGAACACATGGAGGGCACGGTCCTCCCTATCTCCCACAACAATAGAACACTCTGCTGTACCAGCCTTTGCCACCATCATTGGGAGGAGCATCGAGAATTGCTCGACACTGTCCGGTAACGCCACTCGCACAGCCGACGTTACAGGTTGAACGACATCCGTCGTCAGCGTGACACGGCCGGCGGAAATGTCCGAAGCCGTCGTCTCGAGCCGCGTATATTCCTGCTGTGAACAACCCGTGAACCATGCGGCCGCCACGATGCACGTCAAGCCGCAGCGAAATGCACCGGAGCTCGCCAAATCACGGGCGAATGGAGCAATCATTCTGAAACGCCTCATATCTTGGAAGGACTGCGGCTGTCGGTATCCGAAGAACGGTACCGCTGCGATCAATGACGAGAGCACTCGGAACCGACTGCAGCCCCAGCTCCTCAATGAACCGTGCACCGTTCACTAACGAATAGTGCGCTACTGCCCCGCGACCCGGGACCAGTTCCTTGCTCAATACGCTGTCGCGAACTGATATCCAGATCAGACGCCAATGGTCAGGAACCGCCACATACTCTCCGCCCTCGGGATGATCGAGGTCTCGTTTCCATTGCCGCGCCAGGGCAATACTGGCGGGGCATTCGGGATCGTACACCACAAGGAAGCGGCAATAGTCTGCTCCAACTTGATGCAATGGAACAGCCCACTCACGATGATGCGGGTCGTGGACACTCGATGTGAGTCGACCTCCAATGATCTCGGGCCCAGCAGCTATCCTGGCCACGCCGTGGATTGTGCGGAAGACGTTCCCGATCGTCAATCCAACCAAGCCGAGAAGAATGACCGGAAGTACTCGATGCAGCCGGCTTTCGTTCAACACTGCCAGATCCGTTGCTCAGGGCCGGACGACTACCAGCAGTCGACAGCTGTCTCGCAATAGGGACCCTCCTCAAAGAGTGCGCAGCATGGGTAGAGGTTCCCCGCCCAATCGAAACAGGTGATGCAACCACCTGGAATAGGAATCCTCTCTGGGGTCGCCTGAGCGAGTCCAGCTCCCACCTGGCACAGGGACAGGTTAACTACGACTAGCGCCGCAGCAGCACTGAGTCGTCTACGTGTCGTGCTTAGCATGATTCCTCCTTGGCTCTACTACGGGCAATCGCCGGGGCTGTTGCAATTGCAGGGTGGACACGTGTTCTTGCAGCAATGGTGGCCGGGAGGACCTTGGCAGATGCCACACTCGCCCATATAGTAGCTCTGCTCAGCAGTTGCGGTCCCGTGAATCAGGAAAAGCCCCAGGTTGAACCCGACTAACGCCAGCACCGCGAAGAAACCTCTCCTTCTTGTCTGCATCTCTTCAGGCCTCCTTCCTTGATCCTGGCCCACGACCTGTCGGATAGATCGCACGGTGGAGACAATGCAAGCCGATCCAGCTCACCGCGAAAGTGGGGTCTCGCTGCCGCTGCGTCGATTCCACGATGCCCGTAAGTCGACGGATCGAAGCGTTCGATGTCAAATGCGAACTTCAGAATGGCACGAGCAACATCCTTGAACGTCTCGGGCAACTTGTGGCGGATACCGCCTTGACCACGATTGAGCATCGGTTCGTTCGGTTTTGCGGCCAGTCCACAGAAATTGCTCCGGTACGGTTCCCGAGTCCGCCAGCATGCCGCAGCATGCCGCCAGTCCCCGGCATACTCAATCCACGGAATCGAGCATCTCGACCACGGAATCAGCCGTCCCCAGGACGGGTACGATCTTCTTCAGCCGGGCGCGAGCGGCAATCATCGCCTTTGAAGAGGGCCATCCACACGCCGCTGCCACCGCTTGGCTGCACACTCCGCGCCGCCTGAGTCTCATGGCAGCGCAATGACGAACGACTTGCAACAGGAGATGGGGCGTACCCAGGCCGTGGCGCTTGCACCAGCGCCGAAGGGTGGACGGCGACGCGGCCGCTGCCAGCGCCGTCTCCTCGACGGTCAGGCCGCAGACTCCCGAAAAGACAAGCCGGCGCAGCAGCCGATCATCCTGAGCAGTGAGGCGATGGCTCCGGCGATCTACGCAGATTTCCTTTTCCACCTCGAGCGCGACGGTGCGAGCCAGGAGCCTGTTCATCGCATCTTCGGGCCACACATGACGGGCCCGAGGCCCGGACTCGAGGAGGAGCGGATCGATGTGGAATGCGCTATTCAAGAGGAACGCCATGGCAGTCGGATCCGGCGGAAGGACGGCACCGATCGGGACCCGAGCGCCGTGAGCACTGATATGTGCCCACCAGTCAGCCAGCTCCCTGACGTGATTCGTATTGTTGCACCCGACGGCCACCGCATGATACCCGATGGGCAGCGCAGGGAGGGAATCGATGGACCTACCCTGCGGACTCGCCGACTGAAGTCGCACGAGCCCTACAAGAACGGGACGTCGTCGACTCGCGCTGCAGGCCGAGGAATCGCTCGTGGTCTTCATTGGTCCGTCGCCCGGTGCCATCGCTCAAAGTCGCGGGAGACGCCGAGACGATGGCAGGATCTCGCTGGATCGCGGCGCGCGTGGTGCCGGATCGTGCTCCTGGCAGCTTTACTCGAGTCCCGCGGGATCGGGTGTCCCCGTGGCGTGCATCCATCCCCACCACACAAGTGCGGCGTGCAGGATGCCGAGGAAGCCTCCTGCGACTGCACGCCCGACACCAGCTTACGAGTATTGTCTCGGCGGGACGCCGGGGTGCGGAGGCGATTCGGAGAGAGAGAGAGAGAGGAACGGCTCCGGCGCATACGACACCTCCCCGGGCAGTCGCCCGATTCTCGGGGAAGGTGTGGGGTCCGGCGTGCTAGACGCCGGGCCCGGGGCCGTTCACACCCGGACGGATGATGCGGTGACCGCCACGCGGCGGCAACTTCCTGCGGCGGCACGCCGATTCGGGGTTCCCGATGCCCCCCATCTCACGGCCCCGGCAGCCGCACCCCCACCGCGACGCCGCCCGCTCCGCGCATCGCCTCGAGATCGACCTCCCGCCACGTCCGGGGGCGCGCGGCGGAGCCCACGAACAGGCCGGCGCCGATGCCCGCCGCGAGACCGATCCCGCACCCGGCAGCGGCCTGCTCCCCGCTGGTCTCGAACTCATCGGACGCGATCAACGCTGACGCGAGAGCGACGCACCCGCCCGTCCCGAGCAGCAGGACGTAGGGGACGGGCGTGCCGGAACGGCCCGTCGCCACCTCGAGGCTGCGGAGCGTCTCGACCGGGATCGTTACCGCGGCGCCCGAGTCATCGGGATGCACGACGAGCCCGGCCGGACCCACAGACTCCACGCGGGCGCTCTGTCGCACCCTGGGGCCGTCAATCGCGGACGCGAATTCGTAGCGGACCCGGGCCCCCGTCTGCACGTAGTCGGGCGACACCTGGGCCGCGGCGCGGGGGGGGACGAGACAGAACCCGGCGAACAGCGCCAGCGCGGGGACGGCGAGCCGGACCGCCAGCGGAGCAACCTCGGGGCGCCAGGGCGACGAGCGGGGCACGGACGTGGTGGGGGTCATCGTCCTCCTCTGCGGTCGGGGCGTCATCCGCCGGCATCCCGCGAAGGCGCGTCTTCACGGCGCGCCGGGGACCCGTGCACCGCGCCAGCAAGAAGCGGACCCGCGTGGTCCGGATCCAAGAGCTCGAGACGCCTCCCTGAATCCTGCGGGCGCGTGCCGCGTACGGAAGCCCATGGACACTTCCGCCCTCGCGCTCGTGGGCCTCGCGCTTATGGCCGTCGCGCTGCTGCTGATCCCGCTGGGACTGCCGGGGATCTGGATCATGATCCTCGTGGTGGCCGGCGGCGTCTGGGCCGGCGAGGTGGGAGCGGGCCTGTTCCTCGCGCTGCTCCTGCTCGGCCTCGCCGCCGAGCTCGCCGAGTGGCTCGCCGTGGACCGGCTCGGCAGGCGCCACGGCGGGTCGCGGCGCACGTTCTGGGGCGCGCTGCTCGGGGGCATCGCCGGAGCGCTGGTGGGCGTCCCCGTGCCCATCGCCGGCCCGCTGCTCGGAATCTTCGCGGGCACGTTCGCCGGCGCGACGCTCGCCACGTGGCTGGAGAGCCGCGACGGCCAAGGAGCGCTGCGCGCCGGCTGGGGCGCGACCCTGGGCAGGGCGGCCGCCGTGGCGATCAAGGTCGCGGCGGGCCTGGTGATCCTCGTGACGGGCGGGGCGGCGCTGCTGTTCTGAGGGAGGGCAGTGGTGGCGACGGGCGCTCCGCGCCGGCACCCGGCACGTTCCGGGAGTCGGGCCTGTTCGGAGTCGGACCTGTTGCCACGGCGCCTGCGACCTGTGAGACTCCCGAAGACCTGACGTCGGCCGCAATCAACGGCGGCCCGCGGGCACGACGAGTTCCTTCCGGGAGCCGCGTGATGGGAACGGAAGCTTTGGAGGGGGTCCGTTGAGCGCCGAGGCGCTCGCGCTCCTGGCCGCGCTGTTCGCCGCCCACTTCCTCGGCGATTTCACGCCGCTCGCCTCGGCCCGGATGCAGGAGGCCAAGGCGAAGGGCGCCCCGCTCGGCCCGATCGCGACGCATGCGGCGGTCCACGCGGCGCTGGTGGCCGCGGCCGTGGCCGCGATCGCCGCGCCCGCGATGGGGCTCCTGGCGGCCGTCGTCGCCCTGGAATTCGCATCGCACCTGGCGCTCGACTGGGCGCGGGGACGGCTCGGGGCACGGCGACCGGCGATGGGAGATCCGTCGCGCCAGGCGTTCTGGACGGCGGTGGGGCTGGACCAGCTCGGGCACGCGCTGGTCCTGCTGGTCATCGTGGCACTGGTGCTCTAGCCCGTCGCCGTCCGGCTTCACCGCGCGACGGGAAGGGTACGCGCGTCGGGGACGGGGCGGAGAGCAGGTCGGGCCCCGCCGTCAGGTGACCTCGAGGAACCCGCACGGGCAGATCTCGACGCACTTTCCGCACTCCTGGCAGTTCTCGAGCATGAGCGTGAAGTAGCTGCCCGGCGCGATCTCCTCGAGCCGGGAGAAGCAGCCGGCCGTGCAGAACATCGCGCACCGCTCGCACCCGAAGCACGACCCGCAGGACAGGCAGCGCGCCGCCTCGGCGTGGAACATCTCCTCGAGGATCGTCGCCGTCACCTCCGCCCGGTCCGCGGTGAGCCGGTGCGCGACCGCCAGCCGGGGCGGGCGGGCGGCCGCGACCCGCTCCTTCGAGTCCAGCTTCACCCGGTCCGGACCGATCGCGGCGCGGGCGTCGGGCTCCGGGCCCGGCGGCTCCAGCCCGCGCAGCCGCGCGTGCAGGATCTCCGCCGCGCGACGTCCCTGCACGATCGCGTTGCCCGCGATTCCCAGCCCCAGCGCGTCGCCGCCCGCCAGGAGCCCGTCTCCCCCGCCGTCTCCGTCCCGTGCCAGCCAGCCGCTTCCGGCATCCAGGAACTCGAACCCCGCGAAATCGGGGGACTGCGAGACCGCGGCGATGACCGAATCCACCTCGAGCCGGAACTCGGAGCCGTCGATGGGGACGGGGCGGCGCCGGCCCGAATCATCGGGGGCGCCGAGCCGCATGCGGCGCGCCACGAGCGCCGCGATCCTCCCGTCCGGGGCGCGCTCGATCCGCTCCGGGCTCGCCAGCAGGACGAGCTCGACGCCCTCTTCCAGCGCGTCCTCGACCTCGTGCTCGATCGCCGGCATCTCCTCCCGGCCGCGCCGGTACAGAATCGTGACCTCGGCTCCCGCGCGCCGGGCCGTGCGAGCGGCATCCACGGCCGTGTTCCCTCCTCCGACGACCGCGACCCTGGCTCCCAGCTCCACCGGCTGGCCGCAGTTCACGAGTCGCAGGTAGTCCGTTCCGGTCCACACCGACGGGCCATCCTCGCCGGACACGCCGAGGCCACGCCCCATCTGCGCGCCGATGCCGAGGTAAAGGGCGTCGTGGCGCTTCCGCAGCTCCTCGAGGGAGACGTCCCGGCCCACCCGGCACCCCGGCTCGAGCTCCACGCCGAGGTCGAGGATGCGCTGGATCTCGGCGTCGAGCACCGATGGCGGAAGGCGGTAGTCCGGGATCCCGTAGCGCAGCATGCCGCCGGCGCGCTCGGCCGCCTCGTACACGGTGACCCGGTAGCCGCGCGCCGCCATCTGGTAGGCGAAGGAGAGGCCGGACGGACCGCCCCCCACGACGCCGATCCACTCCTCGCGCGGTTCGGCGTCGAACCGGTCGAAAGAGAGACCCGCGGAGATCGCCCAGTCCCCGAGGAACCGCTCCAGCGCGTTGATCGCGACGGGCTCGTCGTAGTCGCCGCGGTTGCAGTGCGCCTCGCACGGATGCGGACACACGCGGCCGAGCACGCTGGGGAACGGGTTCACCGCGACGATCGTGCGCCACGCCCGGGTGAACGCCTCCTCCCGGGAGAGTCCCAGCTTGCCGCGCTGGGCGATGGTGCCGATCCACTCGCGGATGTCCGCGCAGTTCGGGCAGCCGACCTGGCAGGGGGCCGTCTTCCGGGCCTGGCGGGGACGGTAGGCGGGCGTGAGTCTCCGCTCCCCGCCCGCGCCGTACCGGCGCACGTCCGGCGAGCGGGACATCAGGACCGTCCGGCCTCGCGCGCGGCGAGGCGCGCGTTCAGGTCCCGGATCCGGTGCGACATCGTCTGGAGGAGGTTCACCGCGAGCAGCGGGTCCTCCTTGATACGCCGCAGGAGCGTCTTCTTGTCGACCTTCAGGACCCGGGCCTCGCCAGTGGCCCGCACGGTGGCCGAGCGGACCTCCTTCTCGAACACCGCCATCTCGCCGAAGAAGTCCCCGGTACCGAGGCGCGCGAGCGGACGTTCCCCGGCATCCGTTTCCTGCACGACGTCGACCTCTCCGGACTGCACGACGTACATACAGTCCCCCATCTCGCCCTGGCGGATGATCTCCTCGCCGGGGGCGTAGACCTTCCCGAGCGCTCCCTTGCGCATCGTCAGGCTTCCTTTCCGTTTCCGCCGGCCGGCCACGCCCCGACGGCCAGGTTCGCCAGCAGCCCGCCGAGGAACGCCGGGTGGAGCGTGCCGCGGAAGATCTCCGTGTAGGGCGCGCTCCCCGTGAACATGTTCCACAGCATGGTGCTCATCCGCCGGGCCCCGGTGCTCCGGGCCTGCTCCCTGCCGGTCATCCGGAGGATCGCCCGGCGGGCGACGCGCGAGTGCTTGAACACCGTGGTGGTTCCGAAGATGACCTTCCCGATGGCATTGTCGTTCACGATGGCGCGGCAGGCGGGCCAGTAGTGCTTCTCGAACGACCGCGCCGAGATGCCCTGGAACACGGCGGTGGAGGCGGCCGCCTTGGCGGTCCGGAACGCGGCCCCGATGCCGTCCTTGTAGAGCCGCGTCACGCCGCTGTCGCCGATGAGCACGATCCGGTCTCCGTACGGCCGTTTCTTCGCTCCCATGTTGATCAACGGGGAGCAGCTGCACACGCACGGCGTGGCATCGGTCGGAAAGCAGCGCCGGACTGCCGGGTCGTTCAGGAAGGCGTGGACGAGGTCCTGGTCGAGGTCGTCCCCCAGCATGCAGACGGTGACGAACTCGCCCTTGGGGATGATCGCCGCGAACTCGAGGCGGGCGATCGGGAGGAGAAAGACGTGCATGGAATTGCCGAGGATCCGCTCGACCTCCTCCCGGGTCGACCGATACTCGCAGATGAAGGTGCGCGTGCTCTTCGGCGGCGCCACGGGAGCGGGCAGATCCTCGAGCAGGCGGAGGAAATTGCTGTTCACGCCCGAGGCGACCGCCACCAGGTCGTAGTCCCGCGCCCCTCCATCGGCATCCACGAGGCGGGGACGGCCGTCCGTCCAGTGCGCCCGCGTGACCAGCCGCCGCACCACGCGCGCCCCCCGCTCGACGGCCATGTCCTGCAGGTATCCGTCGAAGCTGTCCCAGGGCGAGTCCGCCCCCTCGCGCGGGCCGTTCCCCCGGTACAGGGCCGCGATACGCCGCTCGCCGGCCGGGCTCGCGATCGACACGCTGCCGACGTCCATGTGGACCACGTAGCTCTCGATCCCCCGCTGCACGACCTCGGCGGGAAGGTTGATCCCTTCGGCCGCGAGGATCTGGACCAGCGACTCCGAGACGATGCCGCCGCAGTGGTTGCAGCCGGCGGGCCCGCAGTGACGGAAGGAACGCGGCTCGTAGAGGTCGACCTCGACGTCCAGGTCGATCTCCCGGGCCATCTTCAGCAGGAAGTACGAGAAGAACGAACCGGCCGGTCCGCCGCCGATCACCGCTACCCGCGACCCGTCCTCGAGCCACAGGTCCGAGTCCCCGTCGCTTCCCGACGCGGAGAAGGAGTCGGCCACCGTGGTCCGCCGGGAGAATCTCATCGCGATCTCCTCCAAGTCGAGCGGGGGGTCACGGGAACATAGGATCGCGGCCGACAGATGTCGATTCCGGATGTCGGAAGCTGCATGACGGCCCTCGGCTGCCCCCGGTCGCGCGCGGAGGCGAAAATCCCTAGAATCACGGGCACCGGCCGGGCAGAAGGGTGGCCCGACCCGTGCGCTCCCCTTCGGGAGGACCGATGACACGCCGGCTCTGCGCGATCTTCGCTCTGGACATGGTGGGGTATTCCCGGCTCGTCGGCGAGGACGAGAAGGGCACCCTCGCCAGGCAGAGGGCCCACATGCGCGAACTCGTCGAGCCGGCGATCGCCGACCATCACGGCCGGGTCGTGAAGGGAACGGGCGACGGCGTCCTGGCGGAGTTCGCCAGTGCGGTCGATGCCGTGGAGTGCGCGGCCCGCATCCAGCGCGCCATGCCGGAGCGCGAGGCGGACGTTCCCGACGACCGGTGCATCCGCTACCGCATCGGAATCAACGTCGGCGACATCGTCGCCGAGGATGGTGACATCTACGGCGACGGCGTGAACGTGGCGGCGCGCATCGAATCCCTCGCCGATCCCGGAGGAGTGTTCATCTCGGGAAGCGCCTTCAGCCAGGTCAAGAACAAGGTGGAGGTGGGGTTCGAGGATCTCGGCCCCCGGTCCCTGAAGAACATCGCCGAGCCGGTGCGGGTGTACCGGGTGCTCCTGGACCCGGCAGCGGCGGGGCGGCCGCCACGGCGACGGCGTCTGCACCGCAGGAAGCTCCCGCCGGAGATGGTCGCGGCCGCCGCGATCATCGTCGTCCTCGGCGGCGGCCTCGCGATCCGCGACTTCCTGATGCGGGACCGTACCGCCCACAACGCGCGGCAGATCCGTTCGTCGCCGCTCGAACGGCTCTCGGAGACCGAGGACCCCCGCCGGATCGCCGTCCTGTACTTCGAGCCGCGCACACCCCAGGAGGCGGTCCCGTTCATCGCGGCCGGGCTCTCCGAGGCCCTGATCGACGAGCTCAGCGCGGTCAAGGCGCTCCGCGTGGTGTCGGCGAACGGCGTCGCGCCCTTCCGGGGAGCGGCCGTGGCGCCCGACAGCATCGGGCGGGCCCTCTCGGTCGGCACCCTCGTGAACGGCAGCGTCTCGATGGCGGACGAGGCCATTCGCGTCGCCGTCTCGTTCGTGCGGGCGTCGACCGGCGAGCAGTTCGGCTCCACTCGCATCGAAGGTTCGCACGACCGCCTGTTCGACCTGCAGGACGACCTGTCCCAGGAGGTGGCGAGCTTCCTCCTGCAGATGCTGGGAGAGGAGATCCAGCTCCTGGAGAGCCGGGCGGGGACGGACAACGTGGAGGCCTGGGAGCTGCTGCAGCGGGCGGCCCCACTCGAGGAACAGGCCGGCGCGCTGATGCAGATGGGCGACAGGCCGGCCGCCATGGCGAGCCTCGACGCGGCTGACAGCATCCTGGCCGCCGCGGAGGCGCTGGCCCCGGAGTGGGTCGAGCCGACGGTCGGCCGCGGCTGGCTCGACTACCGGAAGTCCCGCTTCACCGGATTCCACGACCGGCTGGCGGCCGGCCAGTGGATCGACCGCGGCATGGAGCACGCGGAACTGGCTCTCCGCCTCGCCCCGGAAAACCCCGACGCCCTCGAGCTGCGCGGAACGCTCCGCTACTGGAAGTATCTCCTGAACCTCGGAGGGACACCCTCGGAGGCCGAGGAGCTGGTGCAGGCGGCGGAGTCGGACCTCCGAAATTCGGTCGCCGCGAGCCCGCGGCAGGCATCGGCCTGGACGTCGCTCAGCCACCTCCTCATGAACCAGGACCGGCTCGCCGAGGGGAAGCTCGCCGCGCTGCGCTCCTACGAGGCGGACCCGTATCTCCGCAACGCGCATCTCACGCTGTGGCGGCTGTTCGGGGCGTCGTTCGACCTCGGCGACGGGGTGGAGGCGCGAAGGTGGTGCGAGGAGGGCCGCCGCCGCTTTCCGGAGCGGCCGCGGTTCCGCCAGTGCGGCCTCATGGTCTTCGCGCTGACCGACACGGAGCCGGACATCCCGGAGGCCTGGAGGATGTTGGAGGAGTGGGTGGAGGTCAGTCCGCCGGCCGAGCAGGAGCTCAACCGCCACCGGGGCCGGATGTTCGTCGCCTGGGCCCTGGCCCGGGCCGGGCTGGCCGACAGCGCCCGAGCCGTCGCCGTGCGCGCCCGCGCCGGCCCTGACATCGACCCGACCCGCAACGTCGCCTACTGGGAGGCCATCGTCCGCGGCATGCTCGGTGATCTCGACGAGGCGATCACCCAGTGGAGCATCCATGTGGCGGCCAACCCGGACGTGACGGTCGGAGACGGCCGGATCTGGTACATGGAACCCCTGCACCGTGACCCGCGCTTCGCGACGCAATAGACGGGTGATCGAGCGCCACTGAACTCGCCGGGGCGCGCGGGCGACGCCGGGGGCGCCGGTCAACGGAAGAGCTACCGCCCCCAGGGAGGCTCGGGATGATCGAAGGGCCATCGCGGGACACGACGTCCCACGCGGCTCCGGACGTGACCCTGCTGCTCCGGGAGATGTCACGGGGAAACCGCGATGCGATGGATGATCTCGTTCCCCTCCTGTACAAGGAGCTCCGGTCCATCGCGCACCGACACCTCCGCGGCGAGGACACGGGACATACCCTGTGCACGACGGCCCTCGTTCACGAGGCGTACCTCCGGATGGTCGACGTACGGCGGATCGAGTGGAGGGACCGCACGCATTTCCTCGCTATGTCTTCGCGCATGATGCGACGGATCCTCATGAACTACGCGCGCTCCCGGAAGCGGGAGAAGCGCGGCGGCGATCGAACCCGGGTCCAGATGGGGGACTGCGATGCCCCGTTCGAAACGGACCTGGAGAATCTCCTCTCACTGGATGAGGCCCTGTCGAGGCTCGAGGCGGTGAACGAGCGTCGCTGCCGGGTGGTCGAATTCCGCTTCTTCGCGGGCCTCGACATCACGGAGACGGCCGAGGCGCTAGGCGTCTCGGAGGGCACGGTGAAGCGGGACTGGCGGCTGGCCCGCATCTGGCTCAACCGCGAGCTGGGCGCGGCCGGACCCTGAAGGAGCAGCCCTGATGTCGCACGACCGGGACAGGTTCCAGGAGCTCCTCGAGGGCGCGCTCGAGCGGGAACCGGAAGCGCGGGTCCGCTACCTGCTCGAGGCGTGTCCCGAAGACCCGGAACTCCGAACGGCGGTGGAGCGCGCGCTGGCCGCCGAGGCCGAGAGCGGCCCCTTCGACCGCCTGTTCGAGGTCTTCGGCGCGGATGCGCCCGGCCACGGGGAGGAAGGCACCGCCGCCGGGAGCCGGCTCGGGCCGTTCCGGATCGAGCGGCTCCTCGGCCGCGGGGGCATGGGGTCGGTCTTCCTGGCCCGCCGGGTCGATGGCCAGTTCGACCAGACGGTGGCGATCAAGATCCTGCGCGCCGACGCGACCGGCGAGGAGCCGCAGCGGCACTTCCTCGCCGAGCGGCAGATCCTGGCCCGGCTCTCGCACCCCAACATCGCGCGCCTGTTCGGCGGCGGCGTCACCGCGGCCGACCGCCCGTACCTGGTGATGGAGTTCGTCGACGGAACGCCGCTCGACCGCTACTGCGACGAGCGGCGACTCGACGTCAGCGAGCGCCTGCGCCTGTTCCTCACCGTGTGCGACGCCGTCGATCACGCCCACCGGCACCTGGTCGTGCACCGCGACATCAAGCCCGGCAACATCGTGGTCTCGGACTCCGGCCAGGTGAAGCTCCTGGACTTCGGCATCGCGAAGCTCCTCGACCCCGACGCGTTCGGGCAGTCCGGTCCCTCGACCCGAGCGGACCTGCGGCTGATGACCCCCGAATACGCATCCCCGGAGCAGGTGCGGGGCGAGCCCATCACGACGGCCAGCGACGTATACCAGCTCGGAGTGCTCCTGTACGAGCTGCTGGCCGGCCGGCGTCCGTTCTCGGCGACCGGGTCGCTCAGGGAGTGGGAGCGCGCGGTCTGCGAGGATCACCCGCCGCGGGCCAGCGCCGCCGTGGCGGGGGAAGACAGCCGGCTGAAAGTCGGCCCCGTGTCCCTCGGCGTGCCGTCCGCGGCCCGCAGGAGCACCGGCGGCGGCAGGACCACCGGCGCCGGCACGACCGAGGTCGCCGCGGCCCGGAGCTCGACGCCGCAGCGCCTGCGGCGCCGGCTGCGCGGGGACCTCGACAACATCGTCTCGAAAGCGCTCCGGAAGCAGCCTTCCGACCGGTATTCATCCATCGGGGCCCTGGCCGCCGACGTGCGTCGCCACCTCGAAGGCCTCCCCGTGGAAGCGCGGGCCCCCACCGTCCGCTACCGGCTCGTCCGCTTCGTCGCGCGCCACCGGGCCGGCGTGGCGTTCTCGGCCGTGCTGCTGCTCGCGCTCGTGGCGCTGGCCGCCATCTCGCTGCGGTTCGCGGTGGTCACGGCGGCGCAGTCGCGCGCCGTGGAGCGCGAGGCCGCGCGCGCCACCCAGGTCACCGGGTTCCTTCTCGGGCTGTTCGAGCAGAGCGACCCGGACCGGTCGGCCGGTGACTCGCTCTCCGCGCGCGACCTGCTCGACCAGGGGGTGGAGCGCGCGGAGGCGCTGTCCGACCGGGCCCTTCGCGCCGACATGCTCGCCGTGATCGGGCGCGTGTTCTCGAAGCTCGGCGACTACGAGCAGGCGGGAGACCTGTTCCGCCGGGCGATCGGCATCCAGCGCGGCCTCGGACCGGATATGCGTGCCGACCTGGCGCTGAACCTGGCCGATCTCGGCGAGGTGCTGTGGCTCCGGGGCGACTTCGACGCGGCACGCTCGACGATGATGGAATCCCTGAGTCTGCGGCGGTCGCTCGGAGATCCGGGGGGCACGG
Organism: Gemmatimonadota bacterium; assembly: GCA_032251515.1. Lineage (GTDB taxonomy): Bacteria > Gemmatimonadota > Gemmatimonadetes > Palauibacterales > Palauibacteraceae > Carthagonibacter. Next base: position 29,146 of record JAVVDU010000018.1, on the reverse strand, counting down.
CGGCGAACCTCAACGACCTCGGCCGGCTGGCCCAGGACATGAGCGACTTCGAGGGCGCCGAGGCGTATCACAGGGAGGCGCTCCAGTTGCGTCGCCGCACGCTCGGAGAGGACAGCGAGGAGGTCAGCTACAGCCTCGTCAACCTCGGGAAGACCGTCCGTGACCTGGGTCGGCTGGACGAGGCGGAGTCGCTGTTCCGCGAGGCGCTGGCCATCCAGGAGCGGCGCCTGGGAGCCGATCACACGGAGACGCTGTGGACCCGGGTCCAGCTGGGTCGACTGCTCGCGGACACGGGCCGTCTCGACGAGGCGGAGCCCGTGCTCCTGGAGGCGGCCCGGGCGAGTCGGCAGCGGTTCGGAGAGCGGCATCCGCTGACCGCCTACGCCCTCGGCGAGCTGGGCAAGCTGTTCTTCGACCTCGGCGAGTACGGGAAGGCCGAGACCGCCTACCGCGATGCGCTGGCGATCCGGCGGGCCGCGTTCGGCCCGGGGCACATGTACGTCGCGGTCAACTTGAACAACCTGGCCTCCGTCCTGCTGGCGGGGGGCCGGGCCGCCGTTGCCGAGCCGCTGGTGCGCGAGGCCCTGAACATCAGCCGGGAGGCCCTGGGGGACGAGAACGTTCCCACGGCGCTGTTCACCGCCAATCTCGGAAACGCCCTGCTGCAACTCGGACGCAGGTCCGAGGCCGAGCAGCGTTTCCGGGAATCGCTGGCCAGACTCCGGTGGCTCCTTCCCCCCGAACATCCACACATCAGCCGTCCGCTGCTCGGGCTCGGCGAACTGCTGACCCTCACGGCGCGCGCGGAGGAGGCGAGGCCCCTCCTCGAAGAGGCGCTCGCGATCCGCCGAGACGCATACGGCCAGGACCACTGGAACGTCTTCGAGGCGGAGAGCGCCCTCGGAGACTGCCTGTTCGCGCTGGGCCTGGCGGCCGAGGCCGAACCCCTCCTTCTCCACGGGCTCGAGGGTCTCCGGGCCAGGAAACGGGCCGACGACCCCACCACCCGGAAGGCTTCCGCGCGCCTCGTGCGGCTGTACGAGTCACGCGGCGACTTCGCGCTGGCGGCTCGCTACCGCTGATCTTCCTCGCCGGGCGCGGGAGCGGCGTTGTCCGTTCTCCGGCGTTCCGGTGCCTCTCCCAGTGAGGAACGCGAATTCCGTTCACGGACACGGTGCACCTCCCGGCCTCGAGACGCGGTTCCGGTACTCGAGCGTGCACCGTTCTTTCGCAGGAGGGGTTACATGCAGCACCGCACTGTTCTCGTGACGTGTCTCCTCGCGCTGCTGGCCTGGGCCGGCTGCGACGAACGGCCGGTCGCCGACTCGACCACCACCCTGACCGGACCGATGATGGCGCGCGGGGGAGTGGACGCGTGCGACACGAAGAGCGCCCGGACCAGGGAGTACTTCCAGGACAGGGCCGACCGGCAGGCCGTCGACGCCCTGTTCAGAGACCTCGCCGCCGCCTGCGTGGACGGCGATGGGGCGAGCGCCGCGACCATCGGCTTCGCGATCCTGGAGACGGTCGAGTCGGCACGGGCGGCACGCACCACCGGGCTTCCGGATGACGGCGCCACCGTGGTCGCCGTCGCGTGGAACCTGATGGCTCCCTTCCTCTGCGAGGGTCAGGCCGACTGCACCGCACCCCCGATCGGTCCGGACGGCACCGCGCTGGAGCTGGTCGCCGGCGCCCTCGACCTGCAGGGCGCATTCGGCGTCCGGTCGGCCGGGTCCGATCCCGTGATCTCGTGGGGAAACGACGACCCGCTCGTGCCGATCCCGCTGCCGTACTGGGGAGTCGAGCCGTTCACAGTCGGCGTCGCCTGGAGCGCGGTGATCCCCGGCGGCCGGGGCATGATCCTCGGATCGCCGGATCTCGGCCTTGCCGGCGCACTCAACGAGACCTCCCTGGGAGCCGAGGTCGCGTACGACTGGACCGTCCTGCCGTGGTACCAGGACGTGTCGGGCGCGGAGCCCGTGTCGGTCGCCGTCTGCGCGGACACCGGCGATCCGATCCTCAAGGAGAAGATCGCCCACAAGGGCACGCTCCTGCAGGATGGCCGGCCGGCGACCTGGTGCGGCTCCTTCACCGACCCGCTGCTGGCGGCATCCGCGGGGTCGCGCCTCGCGCGCCTGGCGGCGGCGGTGCTCCCGTTCTGGCCGCGGCCGCTGAACGCCGGGGCGCTCAAGGAATCCGGCGCCGGGAAGGCGGTGGAGTTCAGCCCGTACTGGGGATACGAGGTCGACCCCGAGGGTCTCGTCGCGTTCCTCGCGCCGCCGGCGAGGTCGAAAGTGGGTCAGCCGATCTGCGCGGCCGCGCCGGAGGGCGGGTGCGCCGGCCCGATCCGCGTGCACCTGACCACGAAGAACCTGTCGCCGTTCTCCGGCGGGGAGAGCGTCACGCTGGTCATCACGGCGAAGGACAACAACGGCTCGTGGACGATGTCCGGGACCCCCGTCGGCTCGCCCGTACCGGAACCGGGCGACGGCTATGGCCTCGTCTACGAGTGGACCGACCTCACTCTGGACAAACCGGGCGGGTATGAGCTCTACGTCTATCGCACGGATGCGGACGGCTGCGTCGTCGACGAGGCGGGCGCGCCGGTGGTGGATCCGGCGACCGGCGGCCCGGTCTGCGGTGAGAACACGATCGGCCTCGACTTCCCGGCCGTGAGTTCGGAGAAGTTCATCGTGGATCCGTAATCGCCGCAGGATCCCGGGCAGCTGGACACGGGCGGACTTCTCCGGAGGGGGGCCGGAGGGTCCGTCCCGTGTTTTCGGCACCCACGTCGCGCCGCGGCGCCGCCCGCCGTATCCTGTCCGCGAGGCCGGATTCCGATCCCAGGGAACCGAGCGAACGGAGCGCCACCATGCCGGGCCAGCGTCCCCTCATCCTCGGCGTCGCGGGCGGGAGCGGCTCGGGAAAGACCACCGTGGTGAGCCAGATCATGCGGGTCCTGCATCCGACCCCGGTCAGCGTCCTGCACCACGACTCCTACTACCGCGACCACCACGAGCTCACGCTCGAGCAGCGGGCCCGCATCAACTACGACCACCCCGACAGCCTCGAGACCCCGCTCCTCGCCGAGCACCTGCGGACGCTGCTCGCGGACGAGGCGGTCGAGGAGCCGGTGTACGACTTCACGACGCACCGGCGCACGGCCGACACGCGGCGGATCGAGCCGAATCCCATCGTGATCCTGGACGGGATCCTCATCCTCGCCGAGCCGGAGCTCCGCGAGCTGATGGACATCCGGGTCTACGTGGAGACGGACTCCGACCTGCGGTTCATCCGCCGCCTGCTGCGCGACACGAAGGAGCGTGGACGCACGGTGGAGTCGGTGATACGGCAGTACCAGGAGACGGTGCGGCCGATGCACCTGCAGTTCGTGGAGCCGAGCCGCCGGGACGCGGACATCATCGTCCCGTTCGGCCGCGAGAACCGCGTGGCGATCTCGATGCTCGTGGCGCGGCTGCGGGCCAGAGTATCGGAGAACACATGAGTGACTCGATCGAGGAACACGCCTGGGAGGCGCTGGCGGCCGGCTCGGCCGTGATCGCCGCGGTGGCGATGCGGAACGCGGCGAAGGGAATCTGGCGGCGGACGCGGGGCGAGGAGCCGCCCGACGACCCGACCGCGGATGACGTGGACTGGATCGACGTGATCGCTTGGAGCGCGGCCCTCGGAGTGGCCGTGGGGCTGTCGCGCTTGCTCGCCAGGCGGAGCGCCACAGCGACCTGGCGGATGGTGACCGGCGACGAGCCGCCGGAGGAGCGGACGGCCTGAGTCGCGCGATCGGGAGCGGGTGACCGCGACGTCGGACGGCCGCGTCCGTCCCTTATTGTCGGCTCAAGGCTCGCGCAGCACGCGGAGCCGATCGCGGTACTCCTCCTCGGAGATGTCGCCTCGCGCGTAGCGGCGGCGGAGCTCCTCCTCCGCGTCGCTGCCGGACAACGTCTGTCCTCCCCCCGTGCGACTGCCCGATCTCAGCAGCAGCCAGAGGGACGCGGCGAGCAGGACGAGCAAGACCAGCCACCACCCCCAGTGCATGCCCATCCAGTGGCTTCCGTCGTGCATGCCCCAGCGGGCCTGGGCCAGGATCTGCATCGTATCGGTCATTCCTTCCCTTCCTTTCCTTCCTCCACGTCTTCGTTCGTACCGCGACCCGACGAGACGTCTTTCCGCTCCAGCAGCCGCGCGTTGATCGCCACGATCACGGTCGAGACGGACATCAGTCCCGCGCCGACCGCCGGGTTCAGCAGGATCCCGGCCCAGTAGAGCGCGCCGGCCGCGAGCGGGATGGCGACGACGTTGTAGCCGGTCGCCCACCACAGGTTCTGGATCATCTTCCGGTATGTCTCGCCCGACAGGCGCACGAGGTCCACGACGTTCCGGGGGTCGGAGTCGACGAGCACGATGTCGGCCGACTCCATCGCCACGTCCGTCCCGGCCCCGATCGCGATCCCGACGTCCGCCGTCGCGAGGGCGGGGGCGTCGTTCACCCCGTCGCCGGTCATCGCCACGCGGAGCCCGCGACCCTGCACCTCCTTCACCGTCTTCGCCTTCTCGTCGGGAAGGACCTCCGCGAAGACGTCTTCCGGGTCGATCCCGATCCGGTCGGCCACGGCGCGGGCGACGACCTCCGCGTCGCCCGTCACCATCATCGGGCGGATCCCCATCCCGCGGAGCGTCTCGATCGCCTCGCGACTGGACTCGCGGATCACGTCGGCCAGCGCGATCGCGCCGATCGGCTCCCCGTGCTCGAGCACGAAGACGACCGTCCGCCCGCCCTCGGCCAGCCGCTCGAGCACGCCGTCGGGCGCCTCGGTCCCCTGCTCCGACAGGTAGCCGGGGCTGACCACGGCGATCGACGCCCCCTCCACCCGCGCCCGCGCTCCCTTCCCGGGGATCGCCTCGAAGTCGTCCGGCTTCGTCAGGTCGAGCCCCTTCTCCTCGGCGCCGCGCACGATCCCGGCCGCGATCGGATGCTCCGAACGGCTCTCGAGCGAGGCGGCGAGCCGCAGCACGTCGTCCGCATCGCGCTCCCCGAAGGCCTCGACGACGTCGACTCCGAACTTCCCCTCCGTGAGAGTCCCCGTCTTGTCGAAGATCACGGCGTCGATGTTCCGGGCCCGCTCGAAGGCTGTGCGGTCCCGGATCAGGAGGCCGCGCTTCGCGCCCATGGACGTGGAGACGGCGATCACGAGCGGGACGGCGAGGCCGAGGGCGTGGGGACAGGTGATCACCATCACGGTGACCATGCGCTCGAGGGCGTACTGGAAGTCCCGGCCCGCCACGAGCCACGCCGCGAGCGTTGCCGCGCCCACGCCGAGGGCGATGAAGGTGAGCCAGCGGGCGGCGCGGCTCGCGAGGTCCTGGGCGCGGGAGCGGGACGCCTGCGCGGAGCGCACCAGCTCCACCACCTGCGCCAGGTAGCTCTCGTCGCCCGCCTTCGTGACCCGGACCGCGATCGCCGACTCCCCGTTGATCGACCCGCCGATGATCTCGTCGTCTTCGCCCTTTTCGACGGGCCGGCTCTCCCCGGTCAGCATCGCCTGGTTCACGCGCGTGCGACCCTCGACCACGACTCCATCGACGGGGACCTTTTCGCCCGGCTTCACGAGGACGCGGTCGCCCTCCTCCAGCTCGTCGACGGGAACGTCCTCCGTGTCGTCGTTCTCGTCCAGCCGGTGCGCCGTGGAGGGCATCAGCTCCACCAGCTCCTCGAGGGCCCGGGAGGCGCCGAGCACGGACCGCATCTCGATCCAGTGCCCGAGGAGCATCACGTCGATCAGGGTGGCGAGCTCCCAGTAGAACCCCCGCCCCGGAAGCCCGAACACGACGGCGCTGCTGTAGACCCAGGCCACCGTGATCGCCAGGCCGATCAGCGTCATCATGCCCGGGTTCCGGTCCCGGACCTCGTCGACGAGGCCGGCCAGGAAGGGCCAGCCGCCGTAGAAGAAAATGACCGTCGCGAGGAGGAAGCGTACGTAGCGCTCCGCCGCGAACAGGTCGGACTCCGGGAGGCCGGCGAGGCCCCGGAGCATGGGGGAGAGGGCGAGAAGCGGGAGCGTCAGCGCGAGGGAGATCCAGAATCGGCGCCGGAAGTCGGCCGCCATCTCCTGGTGATGGCCCTGGTGATCCTCGTGCCCGCCGTCCGCTCCGTGCCCGGCGTCCGCTCCGTGCCCGCCCTCGCTCGACATGCTTTTCCTTTCCCGGCCAGCTCCCGGATCCGGGCGCGGTACGCCCGGGGAAGCCGTCACCGTTCCGTCAGTGGCTCGCCTGCACTCCGGCTTCGCCCGTCTCCGCAGGAGGCCTCGACGCCTCGGCGGATGGTTGATCGGCGTGGCGGACGCCCCCAGACTGGGTTGTGCAGGGACGACGCGTCTCTCCCGTCCAGCCCTGCCCGAACCCCGACCCGGAGGTTCCCATGCGTCTCGACGTCCGCGCCCTGGCCCTCACTTTCGGACTCCTGTGGGCGGTTTCCTTCCTCCTGATGGCGGCAGCGAACCAGGTCTGGCCGTCATACGGGACGACGTTCCTGGCCCTGTGCGACTCGCTCTACCCCGGCTACGCACCGGCGGGCTGGGGCTCGGTGTTCGTCGGCACCCTCTACGCCCTCGTGGATGGGAGCATCGGCGGGGCGGTCGTCGCCTGGGTGTACAACCGGCTGGCGACGGGCCGGACGCCCGCTCCGACCGCAGAGGCCTGAACGACTCCCGCATTCGCTCACGAGCGTGCCGCGAGGCGGCGGGCCGACGCCCCGCAGGGCCGCCCGCCGCCCTCGGCCTGCCGTCCGGCTCTCCGTGCGGAAGGCTCCCATCTCCGACCGCCCGCTCAGTGGCTGGCGAACACCTCGGTCTTGCCGTCCGCCGTGAACGTCACGACGTCGTAGGCGTCGTTCGGACGGGTCGGGTCCTCCATCCCGGGCGAGCCGATCGGCATGCCCGGCACGGCGAGGCCCGCCACGCCCTCCGGCTGCTCGTCCAGCAGCCGCTTCACGTCCGACGCGGGCACGTGACCCTCCACCACGTAGCCGCCGATCTCGGCCGTGTGGCAGGAGGCGAGCTCGGGGTCCACGCCCTTCGCCTGCTTCACCGACGTGAGCTGCTCCTGGGACACCTCGTGCACCATCACGTCGAAGCCGGCCTCGGCCATGTGCTCCGCCCAACTCCCGCAGCAGCCGCAGTTCGCCGTCTTGTAGACCACGAGCTTCGACGGGTCGGCTCCCATCGCGGCATCATCCATCTCCGCGGCGGGCGCGCCGGCGTGGCCCGGAGCTTCCGCGACCGCCTGCGTCGTCGCTGCCGCCTCATCGGCCCGCTCGGTCTCGCCCGCCGTCCCGCCGCAGGCCACCAGCCCCAGGCCGGCCGCCGCCGCGAGCGCCATGAGAATCGTCTTCTTCGCCTGCATGTCCATCTCCTCCTCTTCGATGCCTCGGTGGTGCCGGCGGGGGGACCGCCGACGGGAACATCCTACGTCCGGTCCGCCTCCGTGGCGAACCGGGAGTCGGCGAGCTCGAGCACTCCGCGGCGCCGCCAGAGCCACGACTCCACAGGCTCGGCATAGGCCCCGGGATCGCGGTGGCGACCGTCATCACCCTGGGCCGGCGGCGGTCCGGTCACGTGAGATGCCGCCGCACGAGCCAGACGATCAGCGGTGGCAACACGACCCATTGCAGAATGGGGACGACACCCACGTCGAGGAGCGGGAGAATCGGCATCATCTGGCTGTAGGTCCAGCGGGGCCACACCCGCGTGAAGAAGATCTCCAGCACGGCGGTGATCCCCACACCGGCGGCGACGAAGGCGATCACGTGCCGCCGTCCGGGCCGGAGAGCCCATCCGCGACCGGCGGCAGTGGTCCCGGCCACGAGCCAGAAGGCCACGACCGCGATCCCCGCGTCGCCGAGCGTCGCGCGGGTGCAGAACAGGACGGCATCCCAGTGGGGCATCAAGGGAACGCCGACGAAGAACGGAACCTGCAACATCTCCCACACGAAGTTGAGCAGGAAGGCGAACAGGGCGAAGGCGAGCTCCGGCAACTCCAGCAGGCGGTGACCGGGCGACACGACACGTGCCTGCACCGAACCGCCGCTCATCCAATCTCCCCTTGTTCCGGGTTCCGCGCCGACGGAGCCGGGCCCATACACGTATGCCGGCGGTCGTGGCTGCTCATGCTCACCTCTGCGCGGTCGCCACGGTTCCCCTCCGGACCTGCCATCTCCGCCACAGCAGGTACATGGACGGGATCACCACCAGCGTCAGGATGGTCGACGTGATCATCCCTCCCACCATCGGAGCGGCGATGCGCTTCATGACGTCCGAGCCCGTGCCGGTGCTCCAGAGGATCGGAGCGAGGCCCGCGATGATGGCCACCACGGTCATGACCTTCGGACGCAGGCGTCCGACGGCACCTTCCGCGACGGCCGCTTGCACGTCCGCGGCATCGTTCATCCGCCCATCACGCGCCCGATCATAGAAAGCTTCGTCGAGGTAGATGAGCATGACGACGCCGGTCTCGGCGGCCACTCCGGCGAGCGCGATGAATCCCACCCACACGGCTACGCTCGTGTTGAAGCCGGCGATCCACAGGAACCAGAAGCCGCCGACGAGGGCGAACGGCACGGACAGCATGACCATCAGCACTTCCGGGATGCCCCGGAAGTTGAGATAGAGCAGGAGCATGATGATCCCGAGCGTCACCGGCACGACGATCTTCATCTTCTGCTTGACGCGCTGCATGGCCTCGTACTGCCCGCTCCACACGAGCGTGTAACCGGGCGGAAGGACGACCTCCGACTCCACGACCTTCCGGGCCTGCTCCACGTACCCCCCGACATCGCTCGTTTCGATGTCTACGAAGATGGTCGTGACCGGAAACGCGTCTTCCGTCTTCACGGCCATCGGACCCTGCTTCACCTCGACGCTGGCCACGAGGCCCAGCGGGATCGATGTCCCGGCCATGGTGGGAACGAGGACTTCCCGGATCTTGCCGACATCATCCCGGAGTTCGCGGGGATACCTGACATTCACCGTGTATCGTTCACGGCCCTCCACGGTCGTGGCCGCGTTCACCCCCCCGACCGTGGCCATGATGGCGCTGTGGACGTCCCCGACGTTCAGCCCGTACCGGGCCGTTTCGGCGCGGTCGATGTCGATGTCGACGTAGTAGCCGGACATCCCCCGTTCGGCGATCACGCTTCGGGTACCGGCCACGTTCTGAAGGGTCCTCTCGACCCGCTGGCCGAGCGCCTGGAGAGTGTCGAGGTCCGGACCGAAGATCTTGATTCCGACCGCGGTGCGGATCCCGGTCGCGAGCATGTCGATCCGGCCCTTGATCGGCATGGTCCAGGCGTTCGTCACCCCCGGAAGCTTGACGGCCTCGTCCATTTCCCGGATGAGCCGGTCGTACGTGATCCCCGGCCGCCAGTCGTCTTCGTCCTCCAGGACGATGGTGGTTTCGAACATGTCGAGAGGCGCCGGGTCGGTCGCCGTCTCGGCCCGGCCCGCCTTGCCCAGTACCGTCGCCACCTCCGGGAAGGAGGCCAGCACGCTGTCCTGATACCGCATGATCTCCTTGCTCTGGGCGATCGACACGCCCGGAACCGTGGTCGGCATGAACAGCACCGACCCCTCGTGCAGTGTCGGCATGAACTCGCTTCCGAGCTTCCTCCAGGGAACGACCGTAACGGCGAGGACGACGGCCGCCGAGAGGATGACGATCCACGGTCTCCGGGTGGCGAACCGGATGACCGGCCAGTAGAGCCGCTGCAGGAAACGATTGATCGGATTGTCGTGCTCGGGCCGGATCCTCCCCTTGATGAGGTAGCCCATGAGAACGGGGACCAGGGTGATCGACAGGAAGGCCGACCCGGCCATGGCGAACGTCTTGGTGAACGCGAGCGGCTTGAACAGCCTTCCTTCCTGCTGTTCCAGGGCGAACACCGGCAGGAAGCTGAAGGTGATGATCAGCAGGGAGAAGAAGAGCGGCGGACCCACCTGCTTCGTGCTCTCCAGCACGATGTCCCACCTCGACACTCCCTCTTCGGCTCGCTCCAGGTGCTTGTGCATGTTCTCGATCATCACGATGGCGGCATCGATCATCGCACCGATCGCGATCGCGATCCCGCCCAGACTCATGATGTTCGCGTTGACCCCGATCGCCCGCATGACGATGAACGAGATGAGGATCCCGACCGGCAGCGTGACGATCGCCACGAAGGCCGATCGGAAGTGCAGGAGGAACAGGATCGTCACCGCCGCGACGATCAAGGACTCCTCGAGGAGCTTCTCCCTGAGGTTCTCGATCGCGTGGTGGATCAGCTCGCTGCGGTCATAGGCGGTCCGCAGCCGGACGCCCCCTGGGAGGCCTTTCTCGATCTCGGCGATGCGCTCCTTCACACGCCCGATCGTCTCGTACGCGTCGGCTCCGAATCGCATGATGACGATGCCGGCGACGACCTCGCCCCGCCCATCGAGGTCGGCCGCGCCACGCCTCGGGGCCGGGCCGATCTGCACGGTGGCGACATCCGCGACGCGGATCGGTGTCCCGCCCGGCGTGGCGCCGAGCGCGACGTTCCTGATGTCGGCGACACCCTTCAGGTAGCCAAGCCCGCGAATCATGTACTCGCGGCCGCCCATCTCCAGGACCCGCGCACCGATGTCCACGTTGTGGTCGGCGATCGCCCGGGAGACCCGGGTGACCGGGATGTTGAAGGCGCGCAGCCGCTCGGGATCGACCTCCACCTGGTACTGCTTCTCGTAGCCGCCCAGGCTCGCGACTTCCGATACGCCGGGCACCGCCGTGAGCTGATATCGGATATACCAGTCCTGGAGGGTACGCAATTGGGCGAGATCCAGGCTGTCGGACTCGAGCACGTACTCGAATACCCAGCCCACGCCCGTCGCGTCCGGACCCAGGGTGGGCTCGACGCCGGTGGGAAGCTGCTGCCGGATCCCGTTCAGGTACTCCAGGACGCGTGAGCGCGCCCAGTAGATGTCGGTCCCATCATCGAAGATCACGTATACGAGGCTGAGGCCGAAGAAGGAGTAGCCCCGAACGACCCGGGACCCGGGAACTTTCAGCATCTCGGTGGTGATCGGATACGTGACCTGGTCCTCGACGATGTCGGGGGCCTGTTCCCGGAAGTCCGTCTGGATGATGACCTGCACGTCGGACAGGTCCGGTATCGCATCCAGCGGCGTGGTGTACATCGCCCACACGCCGGCGGCGACGACCGCCGCGGTTCCGAGCAGAACCAGGAATCGGTTCCGGAGCGACCAGGAGATGATCCAGTCAATCATGCTGGTGCTCCTGCGGCTGCATCCCGGTATCCGCGGGCTCCGGAACCTGTCCCATGTCGCCGGAGCCATGCTGCATGCCGGGCATGCCGCCTCCGGTGCTGGCCAGCCGGCTCTCGGCATCCACGAGGAAGTTGGCGGAGCCGACGATGGTCTCTCCCAGCTCGAGACCCGCCAGGATCTGCACGAAGTCTCCGGCCCGCGGTCCGAGCACCACCTCCCGGGGCTGGATCATGCCGTCGGCATCGCGCACGAACACGAGGTTTCTCTCACCGGTGACGAGAACGGCTTCGAGCGGTACCGCGATGGTCTCCGGAAGCCGGGCGTCGAAGAACATGGTGGCGAACATGCCCGGCTTGAGCCGCCCATCGGAGTTGTCGAGCAGTACGCGGACGCGATTGGTACGACTGGCCACGTCCACCGTCGGGTACACGAAGCTCACGCGCCCCATCAGGTGTTCGCCGGGGTAGGCCGCCACTTCGATGTGGGACTGAGCGTCGAGCTCGACGAACTGGAGGTCCTGTTCGAAGACGTCCCCCTCGACCCACAGCTGGGACAGGTCCGCGATCCGGTACAGCGGGAGACCCGGCGTGACGCGCTGCCCTTCGAGCACGTTCTTCTCCAGCACGATTCCGTTTACCGGTGATACGAGCGTCAGTGTCTTCGTAACCTGCCCCGTGCGTTCCAACTGTTCGATCTGCGCGGCGGTAATGTCCCAGTACGACAGCCTCCGCCGCGCGGCCTCGAGCATCGCCTGGGCGCTCGACCACGCATCCTCGGCCTCGCGATCGATGCGGGCCGCGAGACGCTTCGCGGTGAGGAGTTCCTCCTGCGCCGCCACCAGCTCGGGGCTGTACAGCGCGAAGAGCGGCTGCCCGCGCCGGACCGCCTCGCCGGTCGTGCTGACGTGCAGGACCTCCACGAAGCCGTCGATCTTGAGCGTCACGTCCGCCACCCGGTCCTCGGCCGCGACGACGCGACCCACCGTGCGGATCGTGCGCTCGAGACGCATCGTATCGACGGTCATGTAGACCACGCCGAGCGCTCGCTCTTCCGCGCCGCTCAGGTGAATCGGCTGGCGCACCTGAGCACCCGTGCTGTCGGTCCGCTGGGCTCCACCGGACTGCATCATGGCGTGCTCCGCGGGCGTCATGTCCATCGCGGCCGCCGCTTCGTCCTCTCCGCCACCCCCGCAGCCCGCCACAGACAGCACGGCAAGCCCACATGCAGCGAGTCCTGTGCATATCGTCCGAAGCGGGAAGCCTCGCATCTGCGAACTCCTGAGACTTCTGATCATTGGACAGCCACCCCCGTGAGTGCTTCGATGCCCGCCACGGCCGACTGGAATTCGGCAGCCAGGCGCACACGCTCCGTCTCGAATCGATTCACCGTGGTCTGGTTCGACAGGAGGGTCATGTAGTCCACATCGCCGACGCGGTATGCGGAAAGGGCCGACTCCACTGCTGCCTGCGCCTGCGGGATGATGGACGTGCGGTACAGTGTCGAGAGATCCCGGGCCCGCTCCGCCGAGGCTCGAAGCTCGGACAGACGAGCGAAGGTCTCGTTGTGGAGGTCCAGCTCCCGTGCCTCCTCCGCGGATTGGAAGGCCCGCATTTCACGGATCTTCGGAACCTGCTTCGATCCCGACCACAGGGGCAGGCTGATCCCCAGTTCGATCGTCGCGAGATCTTCGAACTGGGGCCGCTGCCCGTACCCCAGAGCGAACGTGAAGTCGGGATGCGCATCACGCTGGGCGGCCCTGTATCCGGCCTCCGCGGCGAGCGCACGCTCCCGGGCCGCCCGGATCGCCGGACGGCTCGCGGCCGCGATTTCCATGAGGGAATCGACCGCCGGAAGCGGACCCGCGGGGTCGAAGAGCTCGAGGGAGCCGATGGGCTCCGTGGCCGGTCGACCGAGCAGGCTGTTCAGACGAGCCGCCATGGCCAGCCTGTTCTGCTCCACGATCGTGATGTCGGCCGTGATCTGCGCGATCGCCACCTGGGCCTGCAGAATGTCCTGCTGGAGTCCCTTCCCGACGGCATACTTGGCCGACGTGACCTCCAGGAAGTCCCTGAGGAGCTCCCGCGTGGAAGCCATGATGTCGAGCGCCCGGTCCATCCAGGCCAGCTGGAAGTAGACGTCCTTGACGCGGGCGACGAGCGCCGCCTCCATCTCATCCGCGTCCAGGTCGGCGGCACGGGCGAAGTGGTCCTGCCGGAGTCGACTGAATCGCTGGATGCCCGGCCAGGGAAACCGTTGCGACACGCCGACCCAGTTCATCGTCATCATGTTCTCGGTCCCGAAGTCGACCGGGCGGTTCCGCAGACCGAGCGTGAGCGTAGGATCGGGCAGTGCGCCGGCCTGCGACCCACGCTCCTCCATCGCATCGGCCTGATAGCGGGCAGCCTGGAGCATCGGGTTCGCACGGCGCGCTTCCGCGACGATAGCCGCGATCCGAAGCGTGTCCGGCGTCTGCGCGGCGGCACCCGGTGCGATGAGCGTTACCGCAAGCAATGAACCTATCGTCCATGTGCCGAAGAACTTCACGACGTCACCCTTCTTCCGTGGTCCAGGTGGAATGCCCGGGTCCAGTCGCCAATGGTACGCGGGCGCCACTTAAGGCGGGGTGAGGCGGGCATTAAGAGCCCTTCATCCCGCGGATCGGCGTACTCGACCCGTCGTGGTGTACGAATCGGTCCGCACGGCAGAGCGGACCCGACTGCGCCCCACCCCGGGTCTGCCGGCCTCCCGGGCGTACGCGAATCGGAGTGGAGCCGAGTAGATTGATATTCGTTGGATATATCACCACGGTGCGTGGACCGGAAACAGCCTGACTCCGGGGTGAGGGTGTCGAGCCGGCTGCCGTCGCCGGACGGTCCCGCACGAGCCGTGGAAGTCGCGGACGAGCCATGGGATGAATGCATGCGGATCCTCGTCGTGGAGGACAACCGGAAGGTCGCCAGCTTCGTCGAGAAGGGTCTTCTCGAAGAAGGGTACGCCGTGGACGTGGCATACGATGGGGTCGATGGCGCCCTCAAGGCACACGTGTACGACTACGACCTGCTGATTCTCGACGTCATGCTTCCCGGCAAGACCGGGTTCGAGATCCTGATGGAGCTGCGCAAGGAGGCCAGCGCGGTTCCCATCCTTCTCGTGACGGCAAGGGATACGACCGAAGATGTAGTTCGAGGCCTGGATCTCGGAGCCGACGACTATCTCACCAAGCCCTTCACGTTTGCCGAACTTCTCGCACGTGTCCGCGCCCTGTTGAGAAGAGGCGGGTCCCAGCGTACGGAACGACTCACATATCATGACCTGGAACTCGACCGGCTGCGGCATCTCGCGTCGCGGGGTGGCAGGAAGCTGAACCTGACGCCGAAGGAGTTCATGCTGCTGGAGTATTTCATGCTGCGCCCCGAGCAGGTGGTCCGGCGCACGGAGCTGCTCGAGAAGGTGTGGGACCTGCACTTCGACCCGATGAGCAACGTGGTGGACGTTCACGTCGCCAACCTGCGACGGAAGCTCCGCGGCGGCGGAAGGCCTGCCTTGCTCCATACCCTTCGTGGCGTCGGGTACATGCTCAGCACCCGGCCGACGGAATGAGAAGGTCTCTGCGCTTCGAGCTCGCTTCGCGATATGCCGGGGCCGTGGCGGTGGGGATCACGCTCGTCGCGGCCATCGGCTACCTGGTCCTTCGCGATACGCTGGACACACAGATCGATGCCAGCCTCATCAGCGTGGCCTCCATCCAGGCGTCCTCCGTGACCGCCGACCCCACGGGCCGGATGAGTTTCCACGAGTGGAACGTCACGGCCGAGGAATCCGCCCTGCTCGGAGACCTCAACCGCTACGCCCAGATCTGGAGCGAGTCCGGGCAGAGCCTGGTGAGGAGCCAGTACCTGTCGCGCGACCTTCCCGTGGAAGCGGATCTTCTCATGGAATCCGCGGCCGGGACGATCGCATGGGACGAGGGACACCTCGGCGAGACGCGAGTCCGCTCGGTCTACTACCCGCTCGGGCGACTGGGAGCGAGGCACGAGAGGCACATTCTGCAGGTGGCCGCGCCGCTGTCGGAGCGTGACAGGACCCTCCGCGTGGCCGGTTTCTTCCTTGCCGGCGTGGTCTTCCTCGTGTCCGTCGTCTCCTTTCTGGGGAGCTGGTGGCTCGCGGACAAGACCGTACGCCCGGTCAACGAGATCATCGCGCAAGCGGGAGGAATCCGCGGGGTAACGCCCGGCCAGCGCATCAGCGCCTATGCCGAGACGCGGGAGTTCGCCAGCCTCGTCAGAGTTCTGAACACGATGCTGGCCCGTATCGATGAGGCGTTCGAGGCGCAGAGGCGATTCACGGCCGATGCGAGCCACGAGCTGCGGTCTCCCCTGACGGCGCTGCGGGGCGAACTCGAGCTGGCGCTGCGCCGGAAGCGAACCGACGAGGAATATCGCCGGGCCATAGCCAGCGCGCTCGAGGAGGCGACGCGGCTCAGCCAGGTCACGGCGGATCTCCTGACGCTCGCGCGATCGGACGCCGGCGTGATCACGCTCCGACTCGAGACGGTGGACCTGGGCGAGCGTATCGGGGCCGCGATAGACAGGCTTCGCGGCCGCATTGCGGAGAAGTCCGTCACCGTCCGTGTGTCGAACCAGGGCGGAGCGACGGGGCTGTACGACTCGCAGCTCATGGATCGGCTGATCTGGAATCTCCTCGACAACGCCGTCAAGTACTGCGACGCGGGGGGCACGATCGACGTGTCCATATCGACAACCGAAGCAGGACTGGATCTGGAAGTCGTCGACACGGGGCCTGGAATCCCGGAAGAGGCACTCGCCCGTGTGTTCGAGCGCTTCTCCCGGGCCGACGATACCCGTTCGGCAGAAGGCACCGGACTCGGGCTGTCGATCGTCCGCGCGATCGCCACCGCCCACGGAGGCGACGTCGTCGCGGCGAACCGGAATGGTCGCGGAGCGATCTTCCGGGTCCGCCTGCCACGAACTGCCTGATCGGCACACCTGTCCGACCGGGCAGACGACGCCGGGGCGTAGCGGTCCGGAAGGCACTCCGGTGACGGGGCACCGGCCACTCCCCCGGATCGCGCCCTCGGACCGCGTCACGGCCAGTTCCGGTTCCAGTCAGGAACCGGTGCGGAAATCGAACATCCAGCCCAGCCCGCCGTCGGGGCCCTCCCAGAGACCTCCGCCGTGCGACCCGTCGCCCATCATGCCGCCGCCCATCATGCCGCTCTCCAGGTGCACGCCTCCCATCTGCATGCCATGCCCGTCGAAGTCGACGTGGTGGCCCGCGGCGTCCAGGATCCCGCCCCCCAGGTGCAGTGCGTGGTCCGTGTGATCGGCCAGCGGGCCGTGCGGCGTGAAGGTCAGGACGCTGTGGTCCTCGGACCAGGTCCAGTCCCCATCCACGGGGGGGCCCTCGATTCCACCCGCGTGCAGAAGGCACCCGTCCTCGGTTCCGTCGGCCATCGGACGGTCGAACTCGATGCGCACGGCGGTCGTGGGGGCGATGCCCGTCGCTCCGCCGGCCGGTGTGACGCTCACGAGTTGCGCACCGTCCGTAGCGGCATCATCCGGACCGGAGCTCGAATCAGTGCAGCCGGTCAGCGCCGCCAGGGCCAGGATCGCCGCGACTCCCGCGGTGGACAGGATTCCCGACCGTCCTCCCGACTTCGTCCTTCTCCCGAGCATTCCCATGCCCTTTCTCCTTCGTCCCGTTCATCGTTTCGTTGCAACCGTACGGCGGGAGGCGGAGACGCGACTGTCCCCGCTTCCCGCCTCCCGCCCGCGATGGCAGTGCCGTCAGTGGCTGACGAACACCGCCGTCTCGCCGGACGCCGTGAACGTCAGCACGTCGTAACTGTCGGCGGGCTGGTCGGGATTCTCCATGCCCGGTGAGCCCATCGGCATCCCCGGCACGGCGATCCCGACGATGCCCTCGGGTCTCTCGCTCAGCAGGGTCTTCAGATCGGAGGCCGGCACGTGCCCCTCGACCGTGTATCCGCCGATCTCCGCCGTGTGGCACGAAGCGAGGTCCCGAGTCACCCCTTTCGCCTGCTTGATGGCGGACAGTTCCTCGTCCGACACCTGGTGCACCTTGACGTCGAAACCGGCGGACTTCATGTGCTCGGCCCAGTTTCCGCAGCAGCCGCAGTTCGCGGTCTTGTAGACGACGAGCTGCGCGGCGTCGGGCGTCATCGCGGCATGGTCCATCTTCGCGTGATGGGATCCGGCGTGTTCCTGGGCGACCGCGCTGCCGCCGGCCGCCAGGCCCGCGCCCGTCATGACGAACAGCGCCATCATGTTCCTCGTGCGTGCGTGCATCGTTCCTCCTCGTGAAGCGCATCATTGGTGTCGGGAATACTCCGGCAGTGGAAACCTCTGCAGGCCATCGCCTCCTCCCCCGGCCCTCGCGGGTTCGGCCCGTCTTCCCGGCACGCGGGCACGCGTCCGGGGTCCGGGGTCCGGGGCGAACGTCCTGTCAGCGGTGACTCAGGCCCTGGGGGGTCGTCTCGGCAGGGACAGCTCGGAAGCGTGGAGCGGCCAGGCGGCGCCCGGATCGGACGGCGCCTCGACGGGCGGACGCGTCACGAGGGCGACGGCCGCCGGAACGAGAGCGGTGCCGGAGCAGACCATGCCCATGCGGCACGGCGCCGGCGAGACCGGCTCGGGAGCATCGTCGGACACCGGAACCGCGGATGGGACGGATGCGCCGGACGGGATCGGGACATCTCCGGCATGCGCGTATGCGACATTATGTCCCAACCGGTGTGCTTCCTGGCCGGGCGTCTCGTGCCCGGCATGCTCCGCCGCGGCGGCGCCGGCCGGCCCGGCGGCGGCGTGCGCTCCGTCGGCCACGTGGCCGACGTCACGGTGATGCTCCGCGTCGGCGCCCGCGCACGGCATCCCGGGTCCTGCCGCGAGCAGCGGGGCCAGGATCGCCAGGAGCGTCGCTCCCAGCAGCCGGTTTCGTCGTACGCGCACCATCGTCGCCCGTGTCGTCCTTCCGTCTCCGCGTGTCGCGGCGGGTCCGGGCCGGGCGGCCCGGTCGCACGCGGTGCTACGGCTCTCGGTCAGGCAAGTTCCAGGCCGGGAAGTAGCGCACCCCGCGCCACACCCGGAGCGGACCGTGCTCGATGACCGTCCCGACGGAACGCCCGGCCAGCACCACGTGCGCGTCCGCCGGCAGCGGGCCGGTCAGCCGCCCGGAGGCGAAGCGTCTCCCGTCGATCAGCCACTCCACGGCCCCATCGGGATGGAGCTGCAGCGCGTGCCGCCGCCAGGTGTCGACGCCCGGCGGCTCCGGCAGGCCGTGCGGCGCATCCCGGATGTCGAGCCACGCCGTCACATCCGGCGCGCCCGTGCGGCCCGTCATCAGCGACAGCGACACGAGAGGGGTCACCGAACCCAGCTCCTCCGCGCCCGGCTCGGGAAACGGGTCCGGCGCGAGCGCGAGCCGGAACGTCTGGAACCGCGCTCCGGTGAGAGGCACGCGCCCGTAGGCCTCGACCGTGAGCCCGCCGGCCAGGGGGAAGCGCTGGGCGCTGAGCACCCCGCTCTCGCCGCTCGCGTCTCCGTCGTTGCGGAACCGGCCGCCGCCGGGCCCGCCGCCGGGCAAAGTGGACGGGGCGGGGTGCCCGAACGCCCGCCAGCGGGCCGGGTCGATCCCCTCCGCCCAGTCCTCCGCGAGGAGGAGCTCGGCGTCCACCTCCACGACGGGAAGCGACCGGAGGACGAGCGTGTCGGCGCGCCACCCGCCGACGTCCGCCACGAGCCGCACCGTGCCCGTGTCCAGCACCTCGACCACGTCGATCCCGGCCAGGCGGGCCCGGCCGGGGTCGAGGCTCCGCCACGCGAACGGGAGGTCCCGCAGGGGAACCGGCGTGGAATCGGCGGCGAAGGCCCGGGCCGCGAGCACCGCGTGCTCGCCGGGACTCAGGGCCCCGCCCGGCGCGGCGGCCGCGGCGCGGACCCGTTCCACGGGCGCGGCGGAGCCCGGCGGACCGAGCCGGCCCATGATCCCCGCGAGGCCGAGGCCCTCCGACAGCCGGCGCGGCGTTCCGCCGCCGGCCGGCACGGCCCACAGGTCCCAGCCGCCGTCCCTGTCGGCCACGTAGACGACCCAACCATCGGACAGCCAGACCGGCGAGCGCTCCGGCCACGGGGTGGCCGCCAGCGGACGCTCCTCGCCGGTGCGCAGGTCGACGACGTGCACGTCGCCCGCATCCCACGGGCCCTTCCGGAAGGCGATGCGGGTCCCGTCGGGCGACCAGGCGGGATCCGCCTCGAAGGCATCGTCATCCGTGAGCGCCGTCTCGCCGGAGCCGTCGGGGCGGACGAGGAACAGGTCCGTGCGCAGCGGGGCGTCGCGCCGCGACGTGCCGTCCCGTAGCCCCACGAGGGCGATCCCGTGGCCCGCCGGCGACCAGGCCGCCACCCGCTCGGGCGGGACCTGTCGGCCGGACAGCGCCCGGACCTCTCCCGAGGCGACATCGAAGATGAAGGCCCGCTGGTCGTACCTGCCGTCCGGGATCGGCAGGCCGGAATCGAACAGGAGCCTACGGCCGTCCGGCGCCCAGCCCTGGATGTGGTCGTCCGGCGTCCGGCCGTCCCGGTTCGGCACGGCGCCGATTCGCTCGCCCGTGCCGGCATCGACGATGTCGATGTCGGGCCCGTGCGCCGTGGGCACGCGACGGGCGATCAGCCGCCCATCGGGGGAGGGAACCTCCTGGGGCGTTTCCGCGCCGTCCCGCCGCAGCACCGTCGCCGCGGACGGCGGGTCGCCTTCCACCTCGACGGTGGCGAAGCCGCCGGCCGCGAGCTGCACCCGCAAGCGGGGCACCCACGCCGCGGACGGCGCGCCCGGCGTTCCGCTCGCCTCCGCCTCCGCCTGCCCCGATGGCCCGGCGAGCGTCCACGCCGCCCAGCCCCCGAGGCCCACGACCGCCGCGATCACGAGCGCCGGTACGGAACCGAGACGGCGCCGGGACTCGCGAACCGCCCCGTGGCCCCGCACCGGAACGCCCACCGGACCGGCGGCGGAACCGACGGCGGAACCGCCCGTCGCCGGCCCCACATCGGCGGGGGCCGGGGGCTCATCCCGGCGGGCGGCGGCCACGTCCGAGGGGGCCGGGATCGTCCGCTCCCGTTCCGCCGCGGCCAGCGCCCTCGCGTGCTCCGCCACCTCGGCGAGCTCGGCCGAGGGGTCGTCGTCCACCTCGCGGCGCAGCAGCACGCGGTACGCCTCGAAGGCGCGCACCGCCTCCGGGGCCCGGCCGGCGTCCACCAGCGTGGACAGGAGGATGGCCTGGAGCCCATCGTCGAGCGGAAAGGCCTCGGTGGCCCGGCGGGCGCAGGCCACCGCCTCCTCCGCATCGCTCCGCACGCTCGCCGCCAGGACGCACTCGTGCAGGGCCTGCCGATACCCGAGGGTGAGGCGCTCGCGCACCGACTCGATCCAGCTCTCCAGCTCCCGGCACCGGCCGGGCCGGAAGCCCTGCAGGAACGGCCCGCCGTACGCGCGGGCCGCCGTCTCGAAGTCCGCTTCCCGCAGCGCCCGCTCGAACCTCTCCAGGTCGACGGCGCACCTCTCCGGCCGGAATCGCACCGAAGTCCCGTCCGCCTCGAGGATGCCCTCGGCGCCGGCGGCAGTGATGGAATAGAGCGTCTGGCGGAGCGAGCGGCGGGCCCGGCCGGCGCCGGCTCCCGGCCAGAACAGCTCGGCGAGATGCTGCCGCGTACACGTCCGGTCCGGGCGGAGGGCGACGTACGCCAGCACCACCAGCGGTTTCACGCCGCCGAGCAGTGGCTCGGACGCCTCGCCGCTCGCCGGCTCGGTGTGGAGGGCGACCCCTCCCAGCGTCTGCAGCAGGAACAAGTCGTGTCCTCCCGGACCTTCGTCGTCTGGGCCATGTCCGGCGAAGTCCGCCGGGGAAGAAGTTACGGGACACCGACACACCCCGCACGCGCATGGCCCGTGCCGTCGCGCGGGTTCAACCGCCGTTGGTCGCGTGGCGCGGGTCCGCTAGCTTCCGGGTCCGTCAGCTTCCGCGCCCGGCCCGGCCAGGGCGCGCCGGCCCGGGCCCACGAGACAGGAAGACGATGCCGGATCCGCCACCCGCCCGCCGGGGACTCGCCGCCCTGCGGCTGTCCACCCCCCGCCAGCCGCGCGCCTTCGCGCTCGGCGTCGTCGGTGCGAGCGCCGCGGCATTGTACCTTGCAGGCGCCGGCCCCGGATCGACGCTGCTGTTGCTGATCGGCACGGCGCTCGGGGTCGCGCTTCTGGCCACGGGGTTCGGCTTCACGTCCGGGTACCGGTACGCCATCCTGCGGCGCGACGTCACCCACGTGCAGGCCCAGCTCCTGATGCTCGCCCTGGCCACCGTCCTGTTCGCGCCCGTCCTCGCGGCAGGCGGCGGGACGTTGCGTCCCGTCACGGGCGCGTTCGCCCCGTCGGGGCTGCAGGTGCTCGCTGGCGCCTTCCTGTTCGGGATCGGCATGCAGCTCGGCGACGGGTGCGGGTCGGGCACCCTGTACGGCGCCGGGGGCGGCAGCGTGCGCAACATGATCACCCTCATCGCGTTCTGTGCAGGTGCGTTCGGGGCGACGTTCCACCTCGGGTGGTGGGCGACCCTTCCGTCTCTGGGCACGGTGTCGCTCCCGGCGCGGCTGGGCCCGGGCCTCTTCGTGGTGGCCCAGCTCGCGTTCCTCGCGCTCCTGGCGTTCGCCGCCGGCCGCTGGGCGCGGCGGGGCGCCGGCCCGTACGCCCCCGCAGGCCCCGCCCGGCGCGCCGCGGCCTGGATCCGCCGGCACCCCCGCCTCGCCACCGGCGCCGCCCTGCTCGCGCTGCTCAACTTCGCCACCCTGCTGGCCGCCGGTCATCCGTGGACGATCACCTGGGCGTTCAGCCTGTGGGGCGCCAAGACGGCGGCCGCGCTCGGCTGGGACCCGTCGGCGAGCGTCTTCTGGTCGGCCGGCTTCCCGGCCGCCGCGCTCGCCGCGCCGGTCGCGGCCGACACGACCTCGGTCATGGACGTCGGGATTCTCCTCGGGGCGTTCGCCGCCGCCGCGTGGCGCGGCAGGTTCAGACCCTCCTCGCGCATCGGCTGGCGGCCGCTGGGCGGCGCCGTGGCGGCGGGACTGCTGCTCGGCTACGGGGCCCGGGTGGCGTTCGGCTGCAACATCGGCGCGTTCTTCTCGGGCGTGGCGTCGGGGAGCCTGCACGGCTGGCTGTGGATCCTCGCCGCCCTGCCCGGCACGTGGCTCGGGGTGCGGCTGCGGCCCGCCTTCGGGCTGCCGAACGAGACGCGGGGGGCGGGCCTGTAGCGGGGCGGGGCCGGGGGCGCCCGCCGCGGGGCCGGGAGGCATCCGCACCGTGACCAGGCAGCCGGCGCCGTCGATCCGCCACGCCCCGCCCCCGCCCGCCTCTTTTCCCTCCGCCCCCCCACGCGCCTAGATTCTTCCCGTTCCCATTCACGGTCCCCGTTCCAGGCGAAGCGACCCCATGCCTCGTACCGCGTTTCTCTCCACCGGCTTCTACGTCCCAGAGCGCGTCGTCACGAACGCCGAGCTCGAGACGTACATGGACACCTCGGACGAGTGGATCCGCCAGCGGTCGGGGATCGAGGAGCGCCACTGGGCGGCGCCGGGCGAAGGCGGCTCGGACATGGCGAAGGTCGCCGCGGAGCGCGCCCTGGAGCGGGCCGGCATGGAGGCGGGCGAGATCGACTGCATCGTGCTTGCAACCCTGAGCCCTGATCACTTCTTCCCGGGCACCGGCGTGTTCCTGCAGAGGAAGCTCGGCATCGCGGGCGTCCCGTGCCTCGACATCCGGAATCAGTGCACGGGGTTCCTGTACGGTCTCGAGGTGGCCGACGCTTTCATCCGCACGGGCCAGTACGGGCGCATCCTGCTCGTCGGCACGGAGATCCACTCGACCGGCCTGCAGGTGAACACGGAAGGGCGCGACACGGCCGTCCTGTTCGGGGACGGGGCGGGCGCGGCGATCCTCGGGCCCACGGACGAGCCGGGGCGCGGTGTGCTGGCGGTGCGTACGCACGCCGACGGGGCGCACGCCGAGAAGCTGTGGGCTCCCGCCCCGGCCTGCCGCGAGAAGCCGTTCGTCTCGAAGGAGATGATCGACGCCGGCCTCACGCGGCCGTTCATGGAGGGGCGCGAGGTGTTCAAGCACGCGGTGGTGCGGATGCCGGAGGCGGTGGAAGAGGTCCTGGCCGAGGCCTGCCTGTCCATCGATGATGTGCGGCTGCTCATCCCCCACCAGGCGAACCTGCGGATCGCGGAGCTCGTGCAGCGCCGCCTCGGGCTCCCGGACGATCGGGTCTACAACAACATCATGCGGTACGGGAACACGACGGCGGCCTCGATCCCGATCGCCCTGGCCGAGGCGGAGGCGGAGGGGCGGATCGCCGGGGGCGACCTCGTGGCGCTCACCGCGTTCGGCTCCGGCTTCACTTGGGGCGGAGCGCTGGTCCGGTGGTGATCCGGCGGTGAGCGGACGCTGCGGCTGGCCCGGTGACGACTCGCTGATGGTCGCCTACCACGATGCGGAATGGGGCGTCCCCCTGCACGACGACCGCCGGCACTTCGAGTTCCTGGTGCTCGATGCATTCCAGGCGGGGCTGAGCTGGCGCACGATTCTCCACAAGCGGGAGAACTTCCGGCGCGCCCTGCACGGCTTCGACCCGGAGCGGATCGCCCGGTACGGACCGGAGGACCGGGCGCGGCTGCTCTCCGACCCCGGAATCGTCCGCAACCGCCAGAAGGTGGACGCGACGATCGGGAACGCCCGGGCCTTCCTGGACCTGGTGGAGCGCGAGGGGACGTTCGACGGCTGGATCTGGCGATTCACCGGCGGGCGGACGATCCAGAACGCGTGGCGTGACCTGTCCGACCTGCCCGCCCGGACGCCGGAGGCCGAGGCGATGAGCCGGGGCCTGAAGGCAGAAGGGTTCAGCTTCGTGGGACCCACGATCTGCTACGCCTACATGCAGGCGGCGGGCATGGTGAACGATCACGTGACGCGCTGCTTCCGCTGGAAGGAGCTGGGAGGAGGCGCGTGAGGCACCCGACGGCGTCCCGCCGGCCGTGAGCCGCCGCGCCGCCGCGGGGCTCGTCGCCGGCTTCCTGGCGCTCGGGATCGTCCTGGTCGCCCCGGCGCCGTCCGGCCTGTCGCCCGCCGGCTGGCGCACGGCCGGGGTCGGGCTGCTGATGGCCGCCTGGTGGGTGACCGAGGCGATCCCGATCCCCGCCACCGCCCTCGTCCCGCTCGCCCTCTTCCCTGTGCTGGGCGTGGCGCCGATCGATCGGGCGGCGGCGCCTTTCGCGAACCCCCTGATCTACCTCTTCCTCGGCGGATTCCTGCTCGCCGGGGCGATGCAGCAGGCCGGACTCCCCCGGCGCCTGGCGCTCGTCACCGTCCGCCTGTTCGGGTCCCGGCCCGGCGCCCTGCTCGCCGGGATGATGGCCGCCTCCGCCTTCCTGAGCATGTGGGTGAGCAACACCGCGACCGCGCTGCTCATGCTGCCGATCGGGCTGTCGCTCGTCGAGTTGGTCCCGGGGGGCGGGCGGGATTCCGGCCGCAGTCCCTTCGCCCGGGCCCTGATGCTCGGGATCGCGTACGCATGCAGCGTCGGCGGCATGGGCACGCTGATCGGAACGCCCCCCAACGCCCTGCTGGCCGGCTACGCCCTCGAGGCGTTCGGCCGGACGATCGGGTTCGCGGAATGGATGGCGCTCGGCCTGCCGGTCGTGGCCGTCGGCCTGCCGCTCGTGCACCTCGTACTCACGCGCGTCGCGTTTCGGCTTCCCCGCGATCCCATCGCGGGCGGGCGGGCGATGCTGGACCGGCGGATCGCCGAGCTCGGGCCGCTCCGCCCGGCCGAGCGGCGCGTGGGCGTCGTGTTCGCGCTCACCGCGGCGGCGTGGATCGTCCGGCCGCTGCTGGAAACTCGCCTCCCGGGCCTCAGCGATGCCGGGATCGCGATCGCGGCGGCGATCGTCCTGTTCCTGCTTCCCGCGGCGGACGAGACGGGTGGCCGGCTGCTCACCTGGCAGCAGGCCCGCGGCGCTCCGTGGGGCGTCCTGGTGCTGTTCGGCGGCGGCCTGAGCCTGGCGGCCGCGATCGGACAGACGGGGCTCGGCGACTGGCTGGGCGGGCACATGCACGGGCTGGCTGACTGGCCGCTCCCCCTGCTCCTTCTCGTGGTGGTGGCGGCGACGATCCTCCTCACCGAGCTGACGAGCAACACCGCCACCGCCGCCACCTTCCTCCCCGTGCTGGGGGCGCTCGCCGTCGCCACGGGCCGGGACCCGCTGGTACTCGCCGCGCCCGCCGCCCTCGCCGCGAGCGGCGCGTTCATGCTGCCGGTGGCGACTCCGCCGAACGCGATCGTCTACGGCAGCGGCAGTTTGGACATGGCCGACATGGTGCGGGCCGGCCTGCGGCTCAACGTGGTCTTCTCGCTCCTGCTCACGACGGTCGGCTGGCTGCTCGTCCCCGTGGTCCTGGGGCCGTGAGAATGCCGGCCGAAAGGCGTATGTTCGGCCCGTCATGAGCGAGACCGAGCCGAACCGGACGTCGGACGCCGCGGGGCCCGAGCCCCGCCTGGTGGTCATCTCCCTGTCGCGCGCGTTCGAGAGGGCGTGGGACGGGATCGCCGCGGCGGCCGGCCTCTCCCTGCGCCGCGTCGCGACCCCCGAGGAGCCGCGGGGCGGCAACGTGGCAGCGGTGATCGTGGCCTGCGGCGGCGCGGAGGAGCGGGCGCTGGAGACCGTGCACGCCTGCCATCGCGCCGGCATCGACGCCCCGCTCGTCGTGGGCGCCGAGGCCGATCACCGGCTGGCCGTCGAACTGATGCGGCGCGGGGCGGGAGCCTACTTCGTCCTCCCGGCCGACCTGGAACGCCTTCAAGCGGACATCGCCGAGCGGGCCGCCGCGCGGCACGAGCCGGACGACGACGCGCTCGAGCGGTTCCGCCGCCGCTCGTACGACTTCTCGGAGATTCTCGGCGAGGACACGGCGCTCCGCGCCTCTCTCGAGCGGGCCGCGCGCGTGATCCCGGGTGGCCGCGCGACCGTGCTCATCGCGGGCGAGACGGGCACGGGCAAGGAGCTGCTGGCCCGCGCCATCCACTACAACGGCCCACGCGCCGGCGAGCCGTTCGTCGCGGTGAACTGCTCGGCGATCCCGGCCAACCTGCTGGAGTCCGAGCTGTTCGGACACGAAAAGGGATCGTTCACCGGAGCGGCGGCGGCGAAGCCGGGCCTGTTCGAGGTCGCCGACGGCGGCACCCTGTTCCTGGACGAGATCGCCACCCTGCCCCTCGAGCTGCAGGCCAAGCTCCTGCGGGCCCTCGAGACGCGCGAGGTCCGGCGCGTCGGGGGCATCCGCGACGTGGCCGTGGACGTCAGGATCCTCGCCGCGGCCAACGTCGATCTCGCCGACCGCGTCGCGGCAGGCGAGTTCCGGGAGGACCTCTACTACCGCCTCGCCGTCGTGCCGATCGTGCTGCCGCCGCTTCGCGAGCGCGGCGACGACGTGGTGCGCCTGGCCCGGCACTTTCTGGCCCGCCTGTCCGACGAGTACGGCCTGGAGCCGCCCGCCGTCTCGCCCGGCGCCGTGGCGGCCCTGCGCCGGCACCGCTGGCCCGGCAACGTCCGCGAATTGCGGAACGCGGTGGAGCGGGCCCTGCTGCTGGCCGGCGGCGGAGCGATCGCCCCGGAGCATCTCGCGCTCGGCGAGGGATCGGCGGCGCCGACCCGGAGCACGGGGGAAGGCCCAGCGGCCGCCGGCCCCGGCGCCCTCCCGTTCCCCGCCACCCTGGAGGAGATCGAACGGGCGGCGGCCCGGGCCGCCGTGGAGCGCTGCGGCGGCAACAAGAGCGAGGCGGCACGGCTGCTGGGAACCACCCGCTCGCGCCTGTACCGGCTCCTGGCGGAGACGTGACGTCTGTATCATGGCGCGACAGGTGTCCGGAAAGGATACGTCAGCAGCCGTCGTCGCCGCAGACATCCGGCCCGGAGACACGGTACAGCCCTTGCTCTTGAAAGTGGCGCGGCCGGCGGGATGGAGCCCGCCCCGTGGCCCACCTGATCATGGAGGCGACATGACGAGCAGGAGACCGGCGGCGGATCGCCGGAGGTGGTGGCTCGCCGCGGCGTGCTTCGCGGTCGTCCTGGCCGGCGCCGCGTGCGGCGACGATGGCCCGGCAGGCCCCGGCGACGGCGACGGGAACACGGTCCCCGAGGCGCAGCTCCTGTTCCTCAGGCAGGCAGCGAGCGCGCCGCCCCTGGAGACCACGTCCCTGGAGTTCGTCGCCACGGCGGGCGAGCGGACGAGCGTCGAGATCCGCTACCAGCCGCGACCCGGAGAGGACAGCGGCGAGCGCTTTCTCCGCTTCGAGCTGGAGGACGGGTCGCTGCTCCGCTATCCCCCCGACCATCCGACGCGTCCGGGGCAGGCCTTCCAGCCGGGTGACACGGTCCACATCCGCATCACGGTGGACGATCCGGCGCTGTTCCGGGCGACGTTCGAGCCGAGCGGGCTCGAGTTCTCGGCCGCGGCGCCCGCCGAGCTCGAGTTCGCCTATCCGGAGGCGGACGGCGACTTCGACGATGACGGGCTGGAAGATCCCGAGCTCGAGGAAGAGATCGACATCTGGCGCCAGGAGAACCCCGGCGACGACTGGGAGCGCGCCGGAACGCTCCAGGACATCGAGCTCGACGAGGTCGAGGCGACGCTCACGAAGTTCTCCCGTTACGGGCTCGCGATCTGAGGCCGGGAACGTCATGGCGCTCGACGGACCCGGTCTCGAAGCTCTCCGGGAGCGCTCGGAGGCGCTCGCCGAGGACCTCCGCTGGGCGGAGCTCGTCGAGCTCCTGTCGCCGGTCGCCGACGACCTGCTGGAATGGGCCGCGATCGCGTACCGGTTGGGCGAGGCGCTCTACCACACGGGCCGCATGGAGGAGCTCCGCCTCTTCGCGCAGAAGCTGGAAGCGGGCATGCGCCGGTCGCGGGACGCCGCGGGTCTGCTGCGAGCCCTGAACCTGGCGGGCATCGCGGCGTTCGAGCTCGGGCGGATGGACGAAGCCCGGCAGGCGTTCGCGTCGCTTCTCGAGCTCGCCGAGGGGGAGGGCGACGACGACATGCTCGCGCGGGCGGCCAACAACCTGGGCGCCCTGGCCAACCTCCAGGGCCGTCGGGAGGAGGCCCTCTCTTTCTACCAGCTCGCACTGCCTCTCTACCAGCGCCTCGGCCGGTCGCGCGGCCTCGCCCAGACCCACCAGAACCTGGGCATCTCGTTCCGTGACATGGGACTGCTGCGGGAGTCGGACGCGGAGTTCGGCCAGGCGGCCGAGCTGGGACGCGGCTTCGGGTACGAGCCGATCATCGCGATGGCGACGGTGGGCAGGGCCGAGGTCGCGGTCCTCAGGGGCGATCCGAACCTCGGACTCGAGATCGCCGAGCGGGGACTCGCGCTGGCCCGCCGGATCGACGACCCGATCACGCAGGGCGTGGCGCTGCGGGTCCGTGCCGCCGCCCGGATCGCATCCGAGCCGGAGAACGGCGGCAGGGAGAGGGCCCTCGCCGCGGCGGGCGACGACCTCCGGGCGGCGCTCGAGATCGCCGGCCGCACGGGCAACGCGTTGCTCGAAGCGGAGGCGCTGCGGGACCTCGCGCGCCTGGAGGCGCTGCGGAGCCGGGAAGGCGCCGCGGCCGAGCAGCTGATGCGCGCGGCCGAGCGGTTCGCCGCGCTGGGAGCCGAGGAGGAGGCACGGCGGCTCAGGGAAGAGAGTGCCGCAGCGCTGACCTAG
>JAVVDU010000017.1:10536-45969 GCA_032251515.1 Gemmatimonadota bacterium | reverse complement strand
GTCACCGCACCCCCTGTGGAAAATCTGTCAATAGAGCACCGGACGGGGGGCGGACTGTCGGACCCGCCCCGCCACGTTTCCACACGCCCGCGAAGGCGTGACCGCGCCACCACGCGACCACGAACCCGCCCCGCCGGGGATTCCACACGCCCGCGAACGCGCCACGCGCCGGCGTCCCCGCCCCCTACCGGACCACGAAGTTCAGCAACCGGTCCGGCAGGTACACCACCTTCACCACCTCGCCATCCGCCACGTGCCGCTGCACGCCCTCCCGGGCGAGGGCGGCCTCGCGGGCGGCTTCCTCGGTGGCGCCGCGCGGGACGGACACGGTCGCGCGCAGCTTGCCGTTCACCTGCACGGGGAGCTCGACCTCATCCGTCCGGAGCTTCGCGGGGTCGTGCTCCGGCCAGCGGGCGTGCTCGAACAGGCTGGGCGTGCCGCCGAGTTCTTCCCACAGCTCGTCGGCGAGGTGCGGGGCGATGGGACCGAGCATCACGACGAGCGGCCGCACCTCGTCCACGGTCGGCACGCGCCCGCCGGCGCGCAGGGCGTTCAGGAGCTCCATGAGGGCGGCGATCGCGGTGTTGAACGACAGGGTCTCGAAGTCCCCGGTGACCTGGCGGATCGTCGCGTGCACGGCCCGCTCCACGTCGGGATCCGGGAAGCCGGTCGCGCCGGTGGCGACCGCCGCGCGCACGGCGTCAGCGGTACGCGACAGGAACCGCTGCGGCCCGGCGATGCCGCTGTCCCGGAAGTCTCCGCCCTCCTGGTAGGGGCCGAGGAACATCAGGTAGGTGCGGAAGGCGTCGGCCCCGTAGCGGTCGATGTACTCGTCGGGGTTCACGACGTTGCCCTTCGTCTTGGACATCTTCGCGCCTTCCCGGATGATCAGGCCGTGCTTCCGGAAGCGCTCGTACGGCTCCTCGAACGGCAGGTGCCCCAGGTCGTGCAGCACCATCGTGATGAAGCGGGAATACAGGAGGTGGAGTACGGCGTGCTCTTCTCCCCCGATGTACATGTCGACGGGCAGCCAGCGCCGGGTGCGCCCGGGGTCGACGGGGCGGTCGTCGAAGTCCGTGCTGGGGTAGCGGAGAAAGTACCACGCGCTGTCGAGGAACGTGTCGGAGACGTCCGTCTCCCGCCGGGCCGCACCGCCGCAGGATGGGCAGGCGGCCTCGTAGAAGGAGGCGTCCTTGGCAAGAGGCGCGACCCCGTCGTCCCCCGGCTTGAAGCGCTCGAGGTGCGGCAGCACGACGGGCAGATCCTCCTCGGGCACCGGCACGGTGCCGCACGCGTCGCAGTACAGAATGGGGATCGGTGGGCCCCAGTAGCGCTGGCGCGAGATGCACCAGTCGTGGAGCCGGAAGTTCACCTGCGGCTCGGCCAGGCCGCGCTCGCCGAGCCACGCGACGATCCGTTCGCCGCCCTCCTCCGCGTGCAGGCCGCTGAACGCGCCGCTGTTCACGAGCTGCTCGCCCGCGGCGTGCGCCACGAACGCCGCGTCCCCGAGCTCCAGGTCCACGGCGGCGGGGTCGGCGGCCGCCGCCACGACCTCGGGCGGGGCCACGACGGGTCGGATCTCCAGCCCGAACTGGCGGGCGAACTCGAAATCCCGCTGGTCGTGAGCGGGCACGGCCATGATCGCGCCTGTCCCGTACTCCATCAGGACGTAGTCGGCGATCCAGACGGGAATCCGCTCGCCGGTGGCCGGGTTGACGGCGTGCCCGCCGGTGAACACGCCGGTCTTCGTGCGCTCCTCCGTCTTTCGCCGCTCCACGAGGTCGATGGCAGCGGCCGCCGTCCGGTACGCTTCGACCTCGGCGCGCCGATCCTCCGTCGTCAGGGCCTCGACCAGGGGGTGCTCGGGCGCCAGCACCATGAACGTCGCCCCGAACAACGTGTCGGGCCGGGTCGTGAACACCTCGATCGCGGGGTTCGTGCCGTCAGCCTGTTCGGCCACCTCGGAATCGCCGGCACCCTCGGCACCTCCGGCCGCCTCCACCCCGGCCGCCCCGTCCCCCTCGCCCGCGAGCGCGAAGCGGATGAGGGCGCCCTCGGAGCGGCCGATCCAGTTCCGCTGCGCCGTGAGGGTCGAGGATGACCAGTCGATCCAGTCGAGATTGGCCAGCAGCCGCTCGGCATACTCGGTGATCCGGAAGAACCACTGGCTGAGCAGCCGCTGCCCCACCTCGGCAGTGCAGCGCTCGCACCGACCGCCCTCCACCTGCTCGTTCGCCAGCACGGTCTTGCAGGAGGGGCACCAGTTCACGGGCGCCTCCTTCTTCACCGCGAGGCCGGCCCGGTGGAGCTGCAGGAAGATCCACTGCGTCCAGCGGTAGTATTCGGGATCGGTCGTCGTGACCGTGCGCGACCAGTCGTACATGATCCCGGACCGGCGGAGCTGCCGCGTGAAGTTCGCGATGCTGCGCGGGATCAGCTCCATCGGGTGGATGTCGACCTTCAGCGCGTAGTTTTCGGAGTGGATCCCGAACGCGTCGAAGCCGATCGGCTGGAAGACGTCGTGGCCCCGCAGGCGCCGGAAGCGGCCGTGGAAGTCGGCGCCGGTGAACGCGTACAGGTTCCCCACGTGCAGTCCTTCGGCCGAGGGATAGGGGAACATCATCAGGTTGTAGTAGGGCCGGGCGGCGCCATCGAGGTCCGGCTCGTTCGTCCGGTTCGCCTCCCACCAGGCCTGCCACTTCGCTTCGATCGTCGTCGGGTCGTGCATCGCGCCTCGGGGCCTCGGCGGCCCCACGTTCGGGTTCCTCGTCACGGGCCGCGCCGCGCGGCCGGTGCAAACCGTGAAGATGCACGCTGGGACGGAGGCCGACAACGTGCCCGGCGGGGTGCCTTGCCGGGGTCCGGGGCGCGGGCTACCGTCCGCCCTCGTATGAGACCCACCAGAGGCGTTCGCGAAGTCGGCCCCGGCATCGCCCTCGCTCTGCTGCACGCGCTGCGGGACTCGGACACGCCCGACGAGGTGATCGAGGACGAGTCCTTCCGCATCAGCCTGCCGCGGCGCCTGGGGCTGAACGACGTCGTGGACGCCCAGATGCGGCGCTACGAGGACATGCGGAGGCGCGGCGGGACGGTCCGTACCGAGGAGTACGCGAGCCTCCTGCGTCTCATCGGCCGGCGGCCCGACGCCGAAGACGTGTTCGCGACGGCCGGCGCCCGCCTGGCCGAGGTCCGCTTCCCGCCCGCCGGCCGGCTGGCCCTGACGCGTGGCCGGCTCACGCCGCGCGCGCTGCTCAGGAGGCGCCTCGTTCGGGAGATGGCCGGGGTGGCGGCGGCGCTGAACCCGGGCGCCCGCATCGTCGCGGCGCCGGCCGACTGCGCGATCGACGTGAGCGGAGGGGCGCTCGCTTCGTCCACCGACGAGGGATGCGCCGGGGCCCTCCTTACGGCCGCCCTCGAGGTGTGCGCGCGACGCCGCTACGACGAGCAGGCCGAGGTGGTGCACCCGCGCTGCGAATCGCGTGGGGACGAGAGCTGCCGCTGGGTCGTCACGGTTCCCGGCACGGTCGGCTGACGCGAACCGCGGGCGGCTCACCGGGCAGCGGCGCACCCGGTGGCGGCGCCTCCGGGTCGGGCGGCTCCACGTGGACCACGACGCCGGCGAACCCTTCCGCCGCGAGGCGCCGCTCGACTCCGTCGGCGATCCGGTGTCCGTCGTGGACCCGGATTCCTCCCTCCACGACCACGGTCAGCTCGGCGAAGGCCTGCCCGTCCAGGCTGCCGCGCGACCGGACCTCGCGGACGTCCAGGACCCCGGGCATGTCCCGCACGAAGCGGCGGATCCGTTCCGCGTCCACGGCCCGCCGGTCCACCAGCACCGGGATCGTGCCGGCCAGGATCTGCCAGCCGCTGCGGGCGATCAGCACGGCGACGACGAGCGCCAGCCACGCATCGGCGTCCGGCCACCCGAGCGCCACGAGGCCGAGCCCGCCGATCACCGACGCCGTGACGAGCACGTCGGCCGCCGTGTGCCGCGCGTCGGCCGCGAGGATCTCCGAGCGCAGCCGGCGGGCGGCGCGTGCCTCGCCCCGGGCGACGGCGAAGTTCACGGCCATGGTGAGCGCGAGAAGCAGGAACAGCAGGCGGTCGACGTGAGGCGGCGCGGCATCGCCGAACAGCCGGCCCAGCGCGCTGCCGACGATCTCGAACCCCGTGATCGACAGGAAGCTCACGACGGCCAGGGCGCCCAGGGTCTCGAACTTCCCGTGGCCGTAGGGATGCTCGTCGTCGGGCGGCGCGGCCGCGACCCGCACCGCCAGCAACCCGATCACGTTGTTCAGGGCGTCCACGCCGGAGTGAGCCGCGTCGCCCAGCACGGCGAGCGACCCGGAACGGATCCCGATCCAGAGCTTCAGGGCCACCACGAACAGGTTGGCCCCGAGCACGGCCCACAGGATCCGGCGGACCGCCCGGCGCCGCGCGCCGTCGCCGCCGTCCACCGCGTCGGAGGCCGGGAACCGGCCGAAGCGAGCGGAGGTCACCGGCGGAACCTCCCGTAGATCCAGTCCACGAGCATCTCGAACGGGGTCTTCCGGGGAGCCCTTCCGGTGCTCTCGTACTTTTCGTAGAGACCCGGGTAGCCGAAGCCGATCCAGATCCCGACGCCGAACGCGATGCCCGCGAGCAGGAGCAGCAGGACCAGGAGCACTGTGTCGTTCAAGAGAAGCGGGTCCTCTCCGTCGACGATCCGGCAGGTTGCGGGCCGATTCCCGTACGCGGGGAGTACGTCTTCCCGTACGCAGGGAGCACGTCGGACGCGGAAACGATCCGGGCCGTCCCCGGCCAGGTCCGACACGGCAAGAATACCGGGCCGCGACCATTCGAGCCACGTCTCGCGGACGCGTCGGCGCCGCGGACGGAAGGTGCCGTGGCGAGATCGGGAAGGGCTCGCGCGCCGCGCAGGCTTGCCCTAGTATCACCGCTCGGCTGGATCCGAGGCAGGAATCAGAGGCTCTCCCCGGAGCCTGATCGGCATATACCATAGACCGTCGCGGGTCGCTTTCGGCCCGGTCGTCACCGCTCATCCCGTCTCGCATGACGGACGGAGCGTGCGAATGCCGAACGGAACCAGGTTCCGCGCCTCCCGCAGCCCACGGGGCCTCGCAGTCCTCCTGCTGCTCGTCATGGACTTCGGTCCGCTGCTCGCCCAGGTTCCTTCGCAGGCCCCGCAGAGCGCCCTCGCCGGGGCCGCCGTGTTCGGCTCCCGCGGCTGCGCCGCCTGTCACACTCCGTCTCCGTCCGGTCCTTCGATCGGTCCCGATCTGCGCTCGGCGACATCGTCGGCCGACGTGTACGGGATCGTCGCCGCGCTCTGGAACCACCTGCCCCTGATGGCCGAGCGGATGGAGGCGACGGGCATCGCGCGTCCACTGCTCAGCACTCGGGAGGCCGGGGACCTGGTCGCCTTCGTCTACACGCTCGGCGCGTCGCAGGGCCCGGGATCCGTCGAGGCCGGACGGGATGCGTTCAGAGCCAACGGCTGCATCAGGTGCCACCGCGTGGCGGATACCGGCGGTGTCATCGGACCGCCGCTCGATCGGATTCCGTCGCTGCGCACGCCGATCGGCCTGGCGGCGGGCCTGTGGAACCACGCGGGCCGGATGATCCCGCGCATGCGAAGCATGGGCATCCCGTACCCCACCCTGCGGGCGGAGGAGATCGCCGACCTGGCCGCCCTGCTGGCCGCGTCGAGCTCCGACGCAGCCCTGTCCGGCGATGCCTCGCACTGGGTGCTGCCCGGCGACCGGGAGCGCGGCCGGCAGGTCGTGGAGGAGAAGAACTGTCGTTCCTGCCACACGATCCATGGCGTCGGCGCCGGCACGGCTCCGGACCTGGCGACGTCGGGACGGCGGCGCACCGTCGAGGCGTTCCTGGCCGCCCTGTGGAACAAGGGCCCGCGGATGCGCGCCGCCTTCGCGGCCCGGGGTGACGAGACACCGCGATTCGAGCCCGGCGAGATGGCCGACCTCGTCGCCTATCTCCAGTCGCTCGACTACTTCGTGGCGACGGGCGACGCCCGTCGGGGAGAGCGGATCGTCGGCGCCACCGGCTGCCTCGCCTGCCACGGGTGGGGCGAGGCGGGGGAGACGGCGGACGACCTCGCAGTCCCCCTCCGGCAGCCGGGCTTCGCCGAGCTCGTGAGCGTCCTCTGGAACCACGTCGCCATCGAACGTCTCGCCGACTCGGAAGCCGTGGACTGGCCGACGGTCTCGAGGGCGGAGATGGCCGACATCCTCGCATACCTCGGAACGGGATCCCCATGAACACGAGACAAGTGGCGGCCCTGCTGGCCCTGGCCGGCCTGTCCGCCGTCGCGCCGGCCGAGATCCGCGCCCAGGAGTCCGAGAGCATGTGCGTGGAGTGCCACGCCGCCATCGGCGATGACGTGCTCGCCCGGCCCGTCGCGGAGTTCGCCGACGATGTTCACGCGGAGAACGGGTTCGGCTGCGTGGACTGTCATGGCGGCGATCCGACGGTCGGCGGGTTCGGCGGCATGGACCCCGAGCTGGGCTTCATCGGCGTTCCCCGCGGTCGCGATGTCATCGCGGTGTGCGGACGCTGCCATTCCAACGCCGAGTTCATGCACCAGTACGATCCGGCCCTTCGGGTCGACCAGGTGACGGAATACTGGACATCGACGCACGGGCAGCGCCTGTCGGAGACCGGCGACACGGCCGTCGCCGTCTGCTCGGACTGCCATCACGCGCACGGCATCCGGCGTGCGTCGACACCGCTGTCCCCGGTGCACCCGACGAACGTCGCGGCCACGTGCGGCACCTGCCACGCCGATGCCGGACGCATGGCGCCGTACTCCATCCCCGTCGACCAGGTCGAGAAATACTCGCGCTCGGTGCATCACGCGGCCCTGGTCGAGCAGGGAGACCTGTCGGCGCCCACGTGCAACGACTGTCACGGCAATCACGGCGCCGCCCCCCCGGGGATCTCGTGGGTCGGCAACGTCTGCGGCCAGTGCCACGCGGTGATCGCCGAGCGCTTCACGGAAAGCCGCCATTCCCGGACGTTCGCCGCTCTCGGAATGCCGGGGTGCGCGACCTGTCACGGCAATCACGAGATCCACGAGGCGAGCGACGAAATGCTCGGACTGGGAGAGGGCGCCGTGTGCTCGCGGTGCCACGGCCCGGACGATCCGGGCGGCAAGGCGGCGACGGCCATGCACGCCACCATCGACTCGCTGTCGCTTCGCATCGACTCCGCGCGCGCGGTGCTCCACGCGGCGGAGGTCGCGGGCATGGAAATCAGTGCGGCTCAGGCGGACCTCACGGACGCCCACAGCGCGCTCGTCAAGGCCCGCACGGCGATGCACGCGTTCTCCGCGGACACGGTGGCGGAGGCGGCCGCGCCCGGGAGCGAGATCGCGGCCGCGAGCCTCGAGAGAGGGCTCGCGGCCCTGGCCGACCTGCGAGTCCGCCGCCTGGGTCTGGCAGCCTCGGTGGCCGTGATCCTGCTGTTCGTGCTGGGGCTCTTCCTGAAGATCCGCGAACGCGACTCCGGCTCCGGCGAATCGCCGGACCACGCCTGACAGGAGCGTCCGATGTCACGTCCCGACAGTTCTCCGGGGCCCGGCCCCGACCGCCGGAGGTTCGTCAACTGGCTGCTCGGAACGAGTGCGGGCGGGGTGCTGCTTTCCGTCTTCTACCCCGTCGTCCGCTACATCGTCCCGCCTCAGGCGGCGGAATCGGCGACCGGCAGCGTGACGCTGCCTTTCGGTCCCGGCGACATCGGTCCGAACGAGGGAAGGCCCTTCCGGTTCGGAAACCGGCCGGGGCTGCTGATCCGAACACCGTCGGGAGACCTGCGCGCCTTCTCCGCCGTGTGCACGCACCTGGCATGCACGGTCCAGTATCGCTCCGATGACTCCCGCATATGGTGCGCCTGTCACAACGGGTACTTCGACCTGAACGGGACGAACGTGCAGGGCCCGCCGCCTCGCCCGCTGGACAGGTTCGAGGTGAACGTCCGCGGCGAGGAAATCGTCGTCAGCCAGAAGGCGTGACCAGCATGAACGGTGAACGGACCCGCTTGACCCGGCTCTGGCACTGGCTCGACGACCGGATCGGCTTCGCTCCGGCCATCGGGCTCGCGAAGAAGAAGGACGTGCCCATCCACCGGCACTCGATCTGGTACTACATGGGCGGGATGACCCTCTTCCTGTTCCTCGTCCAGATCGGCACCGGTGTCCTGCTGCTGTTCTACTACCGACCGAGCGCGGACGAAGCGTTCGAGTCGGTCCAGTTCCTCATGGCGGAGGTGAAGTTCGGGTGGCTCGTCCGCTCGATTCACCACTGGGCCGCGAACCTCATGATATTCGTGGCCTTCGTTCACCTGTTCAGCGTGCTGTTCATGAAGGCCTACCGCCCGCCCCGCGAGCTCACCTGGCTGTCGGGGATCGTGCTTCTCGGGCTGTCCCTCGCGTTCGGCTTCACGGGGTACCTGCTGCCGTGGAACGAGCTCGCCTTCTTCGCTACCCGCGTCGGCACGCAGATCGTGGGCGTCTTCCCGATCTTCGGCGATTTCGCCATGAAGGTCCTTCGTGGCGGCACGGACGTGACGGGAGCCACCCTCACCCGCTTCTACGCGATCCACGTGGCGATCCTGCCGGCCACGGCGCTCCTCCTCCTCGGCCTGCACCTCTGGCTCGTCCAGAAGCAGGGTATGAGCGTTCCTCCCGGCGTGGAGAAGCGCGGCGGAGGAAAGCGCTCCATGAAGTTCGTCCCGGACTTCCTGCTGCGAGACGCGATCGGCTGGCTCATCGCGCTGGCCCTGCTCGCCGCGCTGGCCGCCTTCTCGCCCGCTCACCTCGGCGTCAAGGCGGACCCGTTCGCGGCGGCCCCGGCCGGCATCAAGCCCGAGTGGTACTTCATGTTCATGTTCCACCAGCTCAAGCTCCTGCCGGCGCACATTCTCGGCATCGAGGGGGAGCTGGTGGGCATCCTGGGATTCACCGTCGGCGGCGTGCTCCTGGCGCTCGTCCCCTTCCTCGACCGGAAGGCGAAACGGGGCGAGCCGAGCTCGCTGTTCACCTGGATCGGCGTGGCCGTCATCGCCTACATCCTGATTCTCACGTGGCTCGGCTACACGGCCCCCGTCGGATGATCGGCCGGCCGATGACCCGCAACCCGCAGACCCGCTACGCCAGCGAAACGGAATGAGCGACGAAACAGGACGGGAGATCGACGTACTGCTGAAGGAAGCGCGGCGCTTTCCACCGCCCTCGGAGTTCCGGAAGCAGGCACGGGTAGCCGACCGGTCACCGCACGAGGAGGCCGCGACCGACCGGGAGGCGTTCTGGGAGGCGCGGGCACGGGAGCTCCACTGGTTCCGGCCGTGGGGCACCGTGCTCGAGTGGGACCCGCCGGACGCGAAGTGGTTCGCCGGCGGCCGTCTGAACGCCGCGTACAACTGCCTAGACCGTCACCTGGATACGTGGCGCGCCAACAAGGCGGCGCTGATCTGGGAGGGAGAGCCGGGCGACCGCAGGGTGCTGACCTATCGGCAGCTGCACCGGGAGGTCTGCCTGTTCGCGGACGCCCTGAAGGGACTCGGCGTGCGACGCGGCGACCGGGTGGCGATCTATCTGCCGATGATCCCCGAGGCGGCCATCGCGATGCTCGCCTGCGCCCGGATCGGGGCCGTGCACTCCGTGGTGTTCGGCGGGTTCTCCGCCCGCTCGATCCGCGACCGCGTCGTGGACGCGGGCGCCCGCGTCGTGATCACGGCCGACGGCGGATACCGCCGGGGACAGGTGGTTCCCCTGAAGCGTACGGTCGACGAGGCCGTAGAAGGACTCGATTTCGTCGAGAGCGTCGTCATCGTGCGGCGACGGCCGGTGTACGCCGGCGACGAAGCGTTCGTCCACGTGGTCGAGGGACGCGACCACTGGTACCACCGTCTGATGCAGGAGGCCTCGGCCGACTGCCCGCCCGAAGAGATGGATGCGGAAGACCCCCTGTTCATTCTCTACACGTCGGGCACGACCGGAAAGCCGAAGGGGATCGTGCACACGACGGGCGGCTACCTCACCCAGGCGACGGCGACCACGAAGTGGGTGTTCGACCTCGGCGACCGGGACGTCTACTGGTGCACGGCCGACGTGGGCTGGATCACCGGCCACTCGTACGTCGTGTACGGACCCCTCGCGCTCGGGGCCACCGTGTTCATGTACGAAGGCGCGCCCGACTGGCCGGACCGGGGTCGGATGTGGGAGCTCGTGGCGACCTACGGCGTCACGATCCTGTACACCGCCCCCACGGCGATCCGGGCCTTCATGAAGTGGGGCGTGAGCTGGCCGGACGCGCACGACCTGTCCTCTCTCCGCCTGCTCGGCACGGTGGGCGAGCCGATCAATCCCGAAGCGTGGATGTGGTATCACGAAACGATCGGGAAGGGGCGCTGTCCGATCGTCGACACGTGGTGGCAGACGGAGACGGGGGCGATCATGATCACGCCCCTGCCCGGCGTGACGACGACCAAGCCCGGCTCGGCGACGGAGCCCTTTCCCGGGATCGAGGTCGCGATCCTCGACGCACAGGGGCGCGAATCGGAGAGTGGCTACCTCGCCGTGACCTCTCCCTGGCCCTCGATGCTGAGGGGGATCTGGGGGGACGAGCAGCGGTACCGTGACACCTACTGGTCCAAGTTCGAGAACGGCATCTACTTCCCGGGCGATGGAGCCCGGCGAGACGAGGACGGCCACATCTGGGTCCTCGGCCGCGTCGACGACGTGCTGAACGTGGCCGGACACCGTATCGGGACGATGGAAGTCGAATCGGCGCTGGTGGATCATCCCGCGGTGGCCGAGGCCGCCGTCGTCGGCCGCAGAGACGAGATCAAGGGCCAGGCGATCGCGGCCTTCGTGTCGCTCAAGGACGGCCACGAGCCGTCGACCGCGCTCCGCGAGGAGCTCCGGGAGCACGTGGTCCAGGAGATCGGCGCCATCGCCCGGCCGGCCGACCTGATCCTGACCGGAGACCTGCCGAAGACGCGCAGCGGCAAGATCATGCGCCGATTGCTCCGTGACATCGCGGAGGGAAGGGCGATGGGCGACATGACGACGCTCGCCGACCCGGAGGTGGTGGAGCGCCTCAAGCAGCGGTACGAGGAGGGCGACGGCGGGTCCTGAGGAGCTCCGGCGTGCCGCGAGTCGGGCGGATTCGGCACGAAGGATGCATCTGCAGCAGGGCGACAGCGAACTGTTCACGCTCCCGCCTCCGCGCCCCCGGGGCGCTTGCACGCGGGAGCCGGTGGGGCAAGGTTCTGCGGGTGATCGGCGCTCGCGCGCCGCCCGGCACGTCGGCCCTGAACGAGGGTTCTCCCAGATGAGCGACTTCCGAATCTCGCGCGCGTCCGCGCTCCTGGCGCTTCTCGGCGTCCTGGCCGTCTCCGTCGGCGGCTGTGTCGACGAGGAGGAAGTGTTCGGCGACGACCGCCCCGTGACGACCGACCCCGGGCCGGCCGCGAACGGCTTTCTCGGGTACACGCAGGCGGAGGCCCGTGTCACGATCTGTGGGAATTGTCACGCGCAGCCGCAGGCGCAATGGGTCGGAACGGCCCATGCGAACGCGTGGGAAACGCTCGCGAACAGCGGAGGGGCCCAGGAGTTCTGCGAGGGCTGCCACACCGTGTCCGAGCGGGGCAACGCGGCCACGGAGCCGAGCGGCTGGACGGCGACCGGGGATGTCCGTTACCTGGACGTCCAGTGCGAGAGCTGCCACGGGGCCGGACGCGGGCACGTGGAGAATCCGGCCGTCTCGCAGCCGATCCCCTCGATCAGGGTCACGGACGCGCAGGGCGGGTTCACGAACTGCGCCGAGTGTCACAACGGCACGCACCATCCGTTCGTGGAGCAGTGGCTCCTGTCGGCTCACGCCGCTCCGGTGGCCGCAGCCGTCGGACGGATCGAGTGCGCCGGGTGCCACGTGGGACAGGATGTCCTCATCGGCTGGGGTGTGAACGCCGAGTACGCCGAGAAGGACAGCGACGAGCCGCTCCCGATCGTCTGCGCCGTGTGTCACGACCCTCATGATGCGACGTTCACGAACCAACTCCGCTTCCCCGTCGAGACGTCGAGCATCGAGACGCACCTGTGCGCCCGCTGCCACAACCGGCGGTCCGTGCCGGATCCGAACTCGCGGCAGGGCCTGGCGCCGCATTCGCCGGAGTCGGAGCTGCTGATCGGCGAGGCCGGCTGGTTCCCGCCGGGCGCCGACTTCGCGCCGGGCACGATCGTCGGCACGCACGGCTCGCCGAACAACGAGGTCCTGTGCGCGGCCTGCCACCTGGAGATGTTCGAGGTGACGGACCCGGCGACGGGCGGCTTCCTGTTCCAGTCGGTGGGCCACACGTTCCGCGCCCTCACCTGCGTGGACGAGAACGGCATCCCCGATGGCTCGAAGGGCTGCCCCCTGACGCTGGAGGCGCGGGACTGGGGCGGCTGCGTCGACTCCGGGTGTCACAGCAACGCGGAGAGCGCCCGCGTGCGGCTCCAGTCGCGGCTCAACATCGTGGGCCCGCGCTCGCAGGAACTGCGGGCGCTGCTGGAGGTCGTGGACCCGAACCTCGGCGCTCCGGGCGGCGAGATCGACGCCACGAACCCGACGTTCACGGTGGCCGAGGGCGCCTTCTTCAACCTGAACCTGGCGAACCACCGGGGCTCACAGCTCGGGTCCGCCACGCACAACGCGTCCCTGACGATCGCGCTGCTCAACGAGAGCATCGACGCAGTGGAGCGGGAATACGGAATCTCCCTCCCGTGACGCGCCGGGGACGGGAGGGGCGGTGACCGCCTCCGCGGGACCGAGCGGCCGCGCCGCGTCGGGCGAAGCGAACCCGGGGAGGGCGGCCGCTCGCGCCGCCCTCTCTCTCTTCGTCGTCCTGGCCGCCATGTCCGGCGCCCCGGGTCTGGCGGCGCAGGAGAACGGCGACACACCCGCGAACCCCTGCCTGCAGTGTCACCAGGACGTCGCCCGCCAGGCGGCTCCGTGGCAGGGGCGGCGCTTCTCGCACGAGCCCCACGTGGCGCGGGCCGAACTCGCCTGCGCCTTCTGCCACACCGGCCTGCAGGCGCACGGGGGCATCACGCTGACCGGGCCGGCGGCCTGCGACGACTGCCACCATGGCCGTACCGCGGCCGGGTCGTGCTCCCGCTGCCACCGCGGAGCGACGGGCGCTCCCGACCGCGTGTTCGAGACGGACGTGGGTCCGTTCGACCACCCGCGTCACGTGGCGACGGGCTTCGCCTGCTCGGGCTGTCACGTGGGCCGCTCGATGAGCGCGGCGGCGCTGGACTGCACGACGTGTCACGGGGCGCACCACCGGACCGAGGCGGTGTGTCTCGCCTGTCACGAGCCGGGGAGCGTGCCGGAGCATCCTCCCGCCGTGCACGCTGAGGGGTGCGTCGTCTGTCACGGTGACGGAGCGGCGTGGATCGACCGCTGGTCGCGCGAGGTCTGCTCGGTCTGTCACACGAAGCGCACCGATCACTTCGCGGGCCGGCCGTGTGCCGTGTGTCATATTGTCCCGCAGCCGGGGAGTTAGTCCGACCCAGTCGGTCCCCACCGCCGCGCGGATCCTGCCCCGCTCCGACGATTCGCCCCGGAAATCGGGGCGTTTTCGTTGCCCTCACCGCACTTCCGGCCCTCCGGGTCGTCATCGGGCCTTCCGTTCCGGTCCGGCACGGAAGGTGCTTGGCCTCGCGGGGCCCCT
Organism: Gemmatimonadota bacterium; assembly: GCA_032251515.1. GTDB lineage: Bacteria > Gemmatimonadota > Gemmatimonadetes > Palauibacterales > Palauibacteraceae > Carthagonibacter. The sequence continues at coordinate 32,229 of JAVVDU010000017.1, read as the reverse complement.
CACCACAGGACACGACTGATGACGAACCTCGATCGCCGGATCCGGTCCGCAGCTGCAGGCCTCGCGGCAGGTCTCGCCGCGGGCTTCCTGGCGGCCGGTCCGCTCGCCGCCCAGGAAGCCGCTCCGTGCCTGGTCTGCCACGGGACGGCCTCGAACTTCGCGGGTACGCCGGACTCGGCGAGCCTCGTCGTCACGGAGGCGACGTTCGCGGCCTCCGTGCACGGGCAGGCGGGCATGCCCTGCACGAGCTGCCACGCCGGCCTGAGCTTTCCTCACCCCGAAGACCCTCCGGTGGCGAAATGCTCCGCCTGTCATCCCGGGGTGGCCGCGCAGTACGAGGAGAGCCTGCACGGGCACGCCCTGGCGACCGGGGACACGCTCGCGCCGACCTGCACCGACTGCCACGGCGTCCACGACATCCGGCACAGCTCCGACCCCGAGGCGCGCACCAGCCACGAGAACGCCGCGGACCTGTGCGCCGAGTGCCACGGCCCCAGCGGAGTGGAGCTCCGCCGGCCGGGAGGACTTCCGATCCCGCAGGTGTTCACGGCATACGCGCGGTCGATCCACGGCCAGTCGCTGCGCGAGGGTGCGGCGACGTGCACGGATTGCCACGGCGTCCACGACATGAAGGGCCCGGCGAATCCGGAGTCGATGACCAACCGCGCGAACATCGCCGAGACCTGCGGGACCTGCCACGGAGACATCCGTGAGGAGTTCGAGGCGTCGATCCACGGCCGGGCCGTGCGGGCCGGTCTGCGCGACAGCCCCACGTGCAGCGACTGCCACGGCGAGCACCTCATCCTGCCGCACGACGCCGCCGACGCCCGCACGAGCGGCGCCCGCCAGGCGCTCGCCCTGTGCGCGGACTGCCACAACGATCCGGCCATCATCGAGAAGTACGGTCTGCAGCAGGGCGTCGTGGGCTCCTACGCCGACAGCTACCACGGCTGGGCCACGCGCCTCGAGCACGGCCACGTCGCGAGCTGCGTGAGCTGCCATACCGCGCACGCCGTGCTCCCGGCGTCCGACTCCGCCTCGACCGTGCACGAGTCGAACGTGGTCGCGACGTGCCGGAACTGCCATCCGGACGCCTCGGAGGCGTTCGCGGAGAGCTACAACCACGTAAGCGCGTCGATCGCGGCGAACCCCGTGAACCGGGTGCTCCGCGCGATCTACCTGTGGCTCATCGTGATCGTGATCGGCGGCATGTTCGTCCACAACGCGATCATCATGGGCTGGTACCTGCGCGATGCCCGGCGGCGGCACGTCACCGAGCCGGGCCTGCAGCGCCTGAGCCGCGGCTTCGTGCTGCAGCACGTGGGCCTGATCCTCTCCTTCTTCCTGCTCGTGGTGACGGGCTTCGCGCTCCGCTATCCGGACGCGTGGTGGGTCCGCGGCCTGGCCGCGGCGGGCCTGGACGAGGTGCTGCGCGGAACGATCCACCGCGTCGCGGGCGTGATCCTGATCATAGGGTCGATCTGGCACGTCATCTGGCTCGCCCTGTTCCGCACCGGCCGGCGGTTCCTGCGCGACATGGCGCCCGGACCCGGGGACGTGTCCGAGCTCACCACGAACGTGGGCTTCCACCTCGGCCTGACGCGGCGTCACGCCCGCTTCGCCCGCTTCGGTTACGCGGAGAAGGCGGAGTACTGGGCCCTGATCTGGGGCACCGTGCTGATGGCGGTCACGGGGCTCGTGCTCTGGTTCCCCGCCCGGACCGTGGGGTGGGCACCGGCCTGGATCGTCGCCGCATCCCAGACGGTGCACTTCTACGAGGCGTGGCTGGCGACCCTCGCCATCCTCGTGTGGCACTTCTTCTTCGTGATCTTCCACCCCGATGCGTATCCGCTCAGCTTCACGTGGCTCGACGGGCGCATGCCCGAGGAGCAGGCGCGGCATCACCACCCGCGCTGGTACGCGGCCGAGAAGGGGGAGGCAGAGGCCGGAGACGAGGCGGGATCGGACGCCGGTGCCGGAGACCGGACGGCCACGCGCGACGCTCCCGCGTGAGGCCCCGCGTGGTCGAGACCGCACTGTCGGGACGCAACGACCCGGTTGGGTCATCGTGACACATTCCGCGCGCGTGCGGGACGGAACGTCACGGGCGCGGAGACGGGGAACCGCGGCAACTGACTGCCACGAAGGAACGTGCGTGGCACGGTCGTTCGTGTCCGGATCTTGCATCCGGCTGGGCTTCCGGCCCCGCCGGTTCGGGCGGGCCGCGACACGCACCAGGAGAGGCAGCAGCTCGATGCACGGGTCGAAGTCGGGACGGAGATGGGGGCGGTGGAGAGCGCGGACCGCGCGGGCCGCGGCGCTGGTGGTGGCCGCGATCGGAGTCCAGGCGGCGCCCGCGCGGGCCCAGGAGAGCTCGGTCTGCCTGAGCTGCCACGGGGACGCCTCCCTCTGGCAGACGCGGGAGGACCCCGAGCGCTACCTGGTGGAGGGAGACGCGCTGCAGGCATCGGTCCACGGCGCCCTGGAGTGCCTGGAGTGCCACCGCGGGATGACGTTCCCGCACCCGGAGGACCGTCCCGTAGCGAGCTGCGCGACGTGTCACGCCACGCAGGCCCGGCGGCACGCCGAATCGCTGCACGGCCAGGCCGCGGCGCGCGGCGACCGGCTGGCCCCCTCCTGCGCCGACTGTCACGGGAACCACGATGTCCTGCCGAGCCGGAACGCCCGCAGCCGGACGGCGGTGATGAACATCCCGTTCCTGTGCGGCGAGTGCCACCAGGATGACGCGGAGGTGATGCGGCGGCGGGAGATCTCCGAGTCGCACATCCTGGAGAACTACACGGAGTCGATCCACGGCGAAGGCCTGTTCCGCGCCGGCCTCACCGTGACCGCGGTCTGCACCTCGTGCCACACCTCCCACTTCATCCTGCCGCACGAGGACCCGCGCTCCAGCATCCACATCGACAACATCGCCGCGACCTGCCAGCAGTGTCACGGACGGATCGAGGAGGTGCACGCGCAGGTCATCGAGGGGCGCCTGTGGGAGGAGGAGCCGCACAAAGTCCCGGCGTGCGTCGACTGCCACCAGCCGCACGAGATCCGGCGCGTGTTCTACGACACGGGCGTGGCGAACCGGGAGTGCCTCCGCTGTCACGAGGATCCGGCCCTCGAGGGAACGCACTACCTGACCGGCGAAGTCGTATCGATGACCGTGGATTCCGGGGCATACGACGCGTCGGTGCACGGCAACACCGGCTGCGCGCAGTGCCACACGGACGTCTCGCCCACGTTCGACGAGCGGCCGTGCGAGACGGTCGCCGCGCCCGTGGACTGCGCGATCTGCCACGCAGAGCCGGTGGAACAGTACCAGCGCAGCGCGCACGGGTCGCTGCACGCGGCCGGCGACCCGGACGCTCCTTCCTGCCAGGACTGCCACACGACGCACGCGACGCTGGCGCAGACGCAGCCCGCGTCACCGACCTTCACGCGCAACGTTCCGACCCTCTGCGCACGTTGCCACCGGGAGGGAGAGAAGGCCGCCGTTCGGGTGACGAGCGACGTGCCGATCGTACGCAGCTACGAGATGAGCATCCACGGCAAGGGCCTGCTGGAGAGCGGTCTCCTCGTGACGGCCACCTGCACCGACTGCCACGGCGCCCATCTCGAGCTGCCACCCGAGGACCCGGCGAGCCGGGTGAACCCCGACAACCTCGTGTCCACCTGCGGCGAGTGCCATCACGGGATCGAGGAGGAGTTTCGCCGGAGCATTCACTGGCCGGAGGGCGGGAGCTACGTCGACTCCGAGAAGCGCCTGCCGACCTGCGAGGACTGCCACACGGCGCACACGATCAGCCGGGCGGACCGCGATGACTTCCGGCAGGTCATCTCGAGCCAGTGCGGCGACTGCCACGCGGAGGAGACCGAGAGCTTCTTCGATACCTACCACGGCAAGGTGTCGCGCCTCGGCGGAGCGCGGGCGGCGAAGTGCCACGACTGCCACGGGGCGCACGACATCCTGCCGCCGCACGATCCCGCCTCGACGCTCAGCCGGGCCAACGTGGTCGAAACGTGTGCCCAGTGTCACCCCGGCGCGAACCGTCGCTTCGCGGGCTACCTCACCCACGCCACGCACCACGACCGTGCGAAGTATCCCTGGCTGTTCTGGTCGTTCTGGGGCATGACGGGCCTGCTGGTCGGAACGCTGACCTTCGCGCTCGCCCACACGGGCGCGTGGCTGTGGCGGCTGTGGCGCTCGCCGGAGCAGTGGCGCCACGATCCCGCCGAGGCGGTCTCCGCCGGGCGGCTCGTCTATCGGCGCTTCACGGCGTTCCAGCGCACGCTGCACATCGTCATGATCATGAGCTTCATGACGCTGGCCGCCACCGGCATGGCCCTGAAGTTCTCTTACATGGGGTGGGCGGGCCTGTTCGCCCGGCTGGTGGGCGGCTTCGAGGCGATGGGGGTGCTGCACCGGGTCGGCGCCGTGGCCCTGATCGCGATCTTCGTCATCCACCTCGTGGACGTGACCAAGCAGAAGAAGCGTTCGGGCCGGACGTGGAGGGAGTACATCTTCCTGTCGCCCGACTCGCTGATGTTCAACGGGGGCGACCTCGCCGACCTCAAGGGCTCGTTCAGGTGGTTCTTCGGGAAGGGGCCGCGCCCCGCGTACGGACGCTTCACGTACTGGGAGAAGTTCGACTACTTCGCCGTGTTCTGGGGAATGTTCGTGATCGGGTCCACGGGCCTGTTCCTGTGGTTCCCGGAGTTCTTCACGCTGCTCATCCCGGGCTCGCTCGTGAACGTGGCGACGATCATCCACAGCGACGAAGCGCTGCTGGCCGTGGCGTTCATCTTCACCATCCACTTCTTCAACACGCACTTCCGCCTGGACAAGTTCCCGATGGACCCGGTGATCTTCACGGGTACGGTCTCGCTGGAGGAGCTGAAGCGCGACAAGCCGCGCGAGTACGAGCGGATGGTGGCGGAAGGAAAGCTGGAGGAGCGCATGGTGGAGCCGTACCCGAAGGAGGTCGAGACCGGCTTCCGGATCTTCGGGTTCACGATGCTCGGCATCGGGCTCGTGATCATCGCGCTGATCCTGTACTCGGTCCTGTTCGGATACCGATAGGCGGGCGACGGCGAAGGCCGGGTCCGGTTGCCGCCGGGCCCGGACCGCCCCGCCGCCCTTGTTGCCGGCCCGCGCGGCACGCAGTTTGTTGGAACTCGCGGGGACTTCTTCGGTTCACTGACACTGAGACCTGCCGGAGCAGGCGACATGAACGTCCACCGCCGTGTGCTGGGGCCCGTCCTCGGGCTGATTTTTCTGTCTCCTCTTCCCCTCCTCGCGCAGGGGTACAGCGGAGAGCTCCGCGTCCGCGCCGACGTGGTGGGCTTCCAGGGCCTGGAACGGGACAGTCTGGCCGAATCGGCCGTCCCGGGATCGGGCCTGCAGCGCCGCCTTCCGGACGGGACGATCGTCACCTGCCTGGAAGGCGACTTCTGTCGCTGGTTCGGCAGCATCGACGACACCGAGACGATCACGCCCGTGTACCAGGACCTCCGGCTGACCGCCTGGCCGGGCATCCAGGGGCTGTCGCTTCACACGCAGCTCCGCGGCCGGGTGGCCAGCGACGACGGCTGGCCGCGCGGGGGCGAAGAGATCGAGGCGATCACGGCCTACGTGAGCTATCAGCAGTCCGGGCTGCGCGCCCGGGCCGGCAGGATCGTCCGGTCCAGCCCGCTCGGGTACCGCAACTTCGACGGCGGCTCCCTGACCTGGGCCGGCCTCGGGCCGGTGCGGGTGGAGGCGTACGGCGGCTGGGGACTGGGACCGGGCCTCGACGCGCCGCGCGACGGCGACCTTCTCGCCGACGTGGACGAATTCGCACCCGACGACCGGGCCCTCATCTACGGGTTCGAGGCGGGACTCGACGTCGCGCGGACCTTCTTCGCGAGCGGCTTCTACCAGCGGGAGATCCGCTCGGATCGCGCCGCGCTCCACTCGGAACGGGTCGGCGGCACCCTGCGGGCGCTGGTGGGTCCCGCCACGCTGGACGGCTCCGCCACCTACGACCTGATCGGCGAGGAATTCAACGACATCCGCTTCCAAGCCTCGTCACCGATCGCCGGCGGGTTCGGTCTGCTGCTCGAGGGTCGCCACTACCTGCCGTTCTTCGAGTACTGGACGATCTGGAGCGCCTTCGATCCGGTGGCCTTCAACGAGGGGCGCGGCCTGCTCACCTGGACGCACGCCGGGTCGGGGCTGACGCTCGAGGTGGGCGGCGGATACCGCGACTACGACGAGACGGAAGCCGGGGTGGAGTTCGCGGACATCGAGAGCGACGGCTGGCGGCTGTACGGCGGCGGACGCTGGTCGCGCGGGCCGTGGTTCGTGGACGGCGGCTACCGCTCCGAGACGACCTTCGGCGCGGCCCGGTACGGCGGTGACCTCACGGTCGGCCGCCGGTTCGACGACGCCGGCCGCGTCGCGCTGTTCTTCAACTCGACCAAGACGTTCGGGGAGTTCCGCATCGGCGAACAGGTGGGCACGGGCGGCGGCGTGGATGCGTCGTGGAACGTCGGGGCCCTGACGTTCAGCGGAGCGGCCGCGCTCTACCGGCTGACCTACGACAATCGACCCAGCGTCGAGGACTGGACCCAGCCGCGGGCCCATCTCTCGATCGCCTGGCGGTTCGGATCCAGGCCCGCGCCGCGGACGTCCATGCGCGGGATCGGAGGCTACTGATGAAGCGCGCGATTCTGACCGGTGCCGTGGCGCTCGTGGCGGGCGCCGGAGCGCTCCTGTCGCTGCCCCGGCAGGAGAGCTTTCCGCACGCCCGTCACGCGGGGCTGTTTCCCGTCTGCACGGCCTGTCACGAGGGGATCGAGTCCGGCGACCCGGCCCGGTTCGTCTCGGTCGCGCCGGAGACCTGCCGCGCCTGTCACGATGGCCAGACCGCGCCCGAGGTGTCGTGGGACGGTCCCACGCCCGCCGAGCCCGGAAACCTCCGCACCGTCCACCCAGGACACCCGGAGCTGCCGTGCGGCGCCTGCCACCAGGTCCCGGGCACCAGCGGGACCATGGAGGTCCGGGCCGCGGCGTTCGAGAACTGCAAGACGTGCCACGCCCCGTCCGCCGAGGAACACCTGGCGGCCGACAACGACTGCGCCCAGTGCCACCTGCGCCTGACGGACGCTCCCGGCATCCCGGCCGAGCGGATCGCGGCATTCCCTGCTCCGCCGAGCCACGCGGCACCGGATTTCCTGTCCAATCACGGCGGGGACGCGGCGCGGGCCGTGGAGACGTGCGCCGTCTGTCACGCCCGGGAGAGCTGCACGGCCTGCCACGCGAACGCCGGGGAGCTGGAGCCCATCCTCGCGCTGGAGCCGGACGCGCGCGTCGCCTCGCTGGCGACCGCCGCGGAATGGACGCCGCCCGTCCCGGCGAGCCACCAGGCGTCGGACTGGCCGTTCACGCACGGCGCCGCGATGGCGGAATCCGCGACAGGCTGCGGCACCTGCCACACGCAGGAGACCTGCACGACCTGCCACGTCGACACCGGGCCCGTGATCGCGGAGCCTCTCGCCGCCACGTCGGCGGCACGCATACCGACACCGGGCCGACCGGCGATCCCGGGGCACGGACCGAACTTCGCCGTGGCGCACGGAGAAGCCGCCGTGGCGTCCCTGCCGAAGTGCGCCGCGTGCCACGCCGAGTCCTACTGCGTCGACTGCCACGATGGTTCGGGCAGCCCGTCCTTCCATCCGACGGACTTCGTGTCGCGGCACGGAGCCGACGCCTGGTCGCGCACCCAGAACTGCTCCGACTGCCATTCGAACGAGGCCTTCTGCCGCGACTGCCACGCCACCCAGGGCTTCGCCCAGGCGCCCGGGCAGCGGAACGCCGCGTTCCACGACGCCCAGCCCGACTGGTTCCAGTCGCACGGACGGGCGGCCCGCCAGGGGCTCGACGCCTGCGCCAGCTGCCACTCGCAGTCGAGCTGCCTGACGTGCCACTCCGCGAAGGAAGGGTTCCGGATCAATCCGCACGGGCCGGACTTCGACGTGGACGGGGACAAGGCGCGCGCCTCCTGCACGATCTGCCACTTCAGCGGAACGTTCTGACGGCGGGGCGGACGCGGGCGGCGCGCGCCCGTCGCCGGGATGAACGAAGCCCCCCGCGGTTCCGTGCCGCGGGGGGCTCTTCGCTGCCGCTGGCGGGGCGACCCCGGGAACCGGCTCCGGGGACTCTCCCGCCCGTCGCGGCAGGTCAGGCGGAGGGCTTGTGGCAGGTGCCGCAGAGCTCGTTCGCCACCTCGCCGTGGTTCTCGGGAATCTTCGCGGCGCCCATGACCCCGGCCTTGTGGCACATGGCGCAGTTCTCCTTGCCCGCCAGGTCGTGCGGGATCGCCGGCGGGGCGTTGCCCGACTGCATGGGCGAGGTCTCGGCGTGGCACAGCGTGCAGGTCTCGACCGCGAGGCCCTCGTGCGCGGCGGGGAGGGCGGCCATGCCACCTTCCACCTTGTGACACATCACGCAGTTCTCCTTGCCCGCCATGTCGTGCGACGGGACGGTGGGCTTCGCCGCCTCCTGTGCCTCCTGGGCGCCGAGGGTACCGGCCCCAGCGAGCAGCATGGCGACGAACATCGCCAACGAAGTGCTCCGCCTCATGATACGCTCTCCTTGTCTGGCCGCGGCACCCGGCCGCCGGAGGGGCCGGCGGCTCGCTCTCGGTCGGGCGGCACGGCACGCGCTGAAACTAGGTACCCCGGTATGCCGCCGAAAGATCGGACCGTCACACCCCCCGGGCCGACGGTTCCCAGACGTACTTGTGGACCTGCAGGTTGAGGCGGACCGGAAGCCGGTCGGCGAGGATCCACTCCGCGAGCGTCCGGTTCTCCAGCTCTCCGAACGCCGGCGAGAAGTGGACCGTGAAGCGCGCGAGGTCGTGCTCGCGCAACCGCGCCACCGCCCACTCGTAGTCCTCCTGGTGCGCGATCACGAACTTCAGTTCGTCCCGGCCGGGGTCCAGCCGCGCGAGGTTGCCCCAGTCGTTCGCCTCCGACTCGCCGCTGCCCGGGCACTTCACGTCGACGATCTTCACGACTGCCTCCGGCAGGCGGTCCACCGGGAGGCTGCCCGACGTCTCGCACAGGACCGTGTAGTCGCGCGCCAGGAGCCGGCCGGCCAGGTCGCCGATATCCTTCTGGAGCAGCGGCTCGCCGCCGGTCAGCTCCACCAGGCGTACGTCTCCGCCGAGCCGTTCCACCTCGGCGAGGATCTCCTCCACGGCCAGGTCACGGCCGCCGTGGAACGCGTAGGCCGTGTCGCACCACGTGCAGCGGAGGTTGCAGCCCGTGGTGCGGACGAACACGCAGGGACGCCCCGCCCACGAAGACTCGCCCTGGATCGACAGGAAGATCTCCGAGATCCGCACGTGCCGGCCGCCTCGCTCAGCGCAGTCCGAGCCCCGGGAGGCCGACCGGATCGCGGGACGGCCCGGCGGCGCCGGTTCCAAAGCCCGGCGCGCGGCCGGAACGGAATGCGGCCAGCTCCCGAAGCACGAACTCCGTCATCATGTTGAACAGGTGCGTGCGGGCCGCCGGCCCCTCGATCGCGTGGGTCCGGTCGGGATACAGGTGCATCCGGAACGGCCGGTCCGCCTCGGTGAGCGCCGCCGCGAGCCGCGTGGAATGCTGGGGATGCACGTTGTCGTCTGCCGTCCCGTGCACGAGGAGGAGGGCGGCCCGCAGGCGCGCCGCCGCCCCGATCGGCGACCCGGCCCGGTAGCCGTCCGGGTTCTCCGCCGGCAGCCCCAGGTACCGTTCCGTGTAGATCGTGTCGTACAGCTCCCAGTCCGTGACCGGCGCCACCGAGATCGCCGCCCGCACCGCCTCACCGCCCCGGAAGGCGGCGTGCAGCGCCATCATCCCGCCGTAGCTCCAGCCCCAGATCCCGATCCGCTCGGGGTCGACCCACGGCAGCTCCGCGAGCCCCCGGATCACCGCGAGCTGGTCGGCCGTCTCCAGCTGGCCGAGCCGGCCGTGCACCTGGCGCTCGAAGTCCCAGCCCCGCGCGCCGGTGCCCCGGCCGTCGAAGCTCGCCACCAGGACCCCCCGGCGAGCCAGCGACTGGTGCCACAGGTAACGGTCGGGCCGTCCGGCGCCCCACGCGTCCGTGACGGTCTGGGAGCCCGGTCCCCCGTATACGTAGAGAAGAAGCGGGTAGCGGCGGCCCGGATCGAAGTCCCGCGGCTTTACGATCCACCCGTTCAGGGGCGTGCCGTCCGCGGCCGCGAGGGCGAGGAACTCCGGCTCCCGCAGGTCCAGCTGCTCGAGGCGCGCCGCGACGTCGGCGTTGTCCTCCACCACCCGGACCTCCGACCCATCGGCGCCGGAGCGGAGCGTCCAGCGGGGCGGGTTCGCGATGGTGGAGTAGCCCTCCAGGTACAGCGAGAAGTCGGGCGCCGGTCGCACGGTTCGCCACCCCCGGCCACCGGCCAGGAGCTCCGGTGCGGCGGACCCGTCGAGCTCCACCCGGTGCAGGGCCCGCGACACCGGGCTCTGCGAGGCCGCCGTGAACCAGACCCGGCCCTCCGCCTCCTCCACCCCGATGACCCCGGTCACGTCCCACCGACCCGGGGTGAGCCCCCGCACCAGCCGTCCGTCCCTGTCGAACAGGTAGAGGTGGCGGTATCCGTCCCGGCGGCTGACCCAGAGGAACCGCCTCCCCTCGTCGATCCAGGGCACGTCGTCCACCGGCTCGACCCAGGCGACATCGGTCTCGGAGAACAGGAGGCGCGCCACGCCCGTCGCGGCGTCGGCCAGCAGCACGTCGAGCCGGTCCTGCCGGCGGGTGAGGCGCTGCACCAGGATCTCCGACGACGAGGCGGCCCACGCCGCCCGGGCCACGTACGTCTCCTCTCCCGCGTCCAGCTCGATCCACGTCGTGCGGGCCGTCCGGACGTCGAGCACGCCGAGGCGGACGTCGGAATTCGGGTGGCCCGCCTTGGGGTAACGGATCTCGCGGATGCGGGGGTACACGTCCGACGTGACGTCGAGCAGCGGGAAGACGGGGACCGGCGATGCGTCGAAGCGCCAGTAGAGGAGGCTGCGGCCGTCCGGGCTCCACGCGAAGGCGTCGCGCAGCCCCAGCTCCTCCTCGTGGACCCAGTCCGAGGTGCCGTTCGTCACCGTGGCCGACCCGTCGAACGTCAGGCGCCGCACCTCGCCGGTGTCCAGCGTCGTCACCCACAGGTCGCCATCCCGCGCGAAGGCGACCCGATCGCCGTCGGGCGAGAACTTGGCGAACATCTGCCCGCCGGGGTCCGCCGCCGTCGGGATCAGGCTGCGCGTCGGGATGTCGAACACCCACCAGGCGCCGCGCGTGCGGTCCCGCCACACCCGCTCGGCGTCCGCGAACAGGAGGATCCGCCGCCCGTCCGGCGAGAAGACGTGATCCTCCAGGTCGATCGGTCCGCTCCGCCCGTCCGGCACGAGCTCCTGGGCCGACACGACCTTCGTCTGCCGGCCGCTGACCGCCTCGATCCGCCACAGCTCCGTGCGGCCCTCCGCGTCCCGCTCGATGCGGGTCCAGGACGTCCCGTCCGCGCTCCAGCGGACATCCGGCGTCCACGTCTCGAGATCGCCGGTCGCGAAGATCCGGTGCGGGGTAAGACCCGTGTCGGCCGCGGCGACGGGGCCCATGGCCGGCGCCCGGGCCTCGCCGGCAGCGACGCCCTGGGCCGTGGCGGCGGGCGGGCGGCCGGCCGCCAGGGCGCACACGGCGGCCAGCAGCCCCGTCACCACCGACAGGGCCGGGACGCGGTCCATGCGTGCTCGGGGCATCGGGCTCACCGCGCCGCCAGGGTCCGGACCGGACCGAGCCCGAACGCGATGCGCGACCATCGTCCCGAGTCCAGGCGCCCGTGGTACAGGGTCCCCGCCGACGTCCCGGCGAACACGGCCGCCGGTTGTGTGGCATCGGCCGCCAGCGCCGTGATCGCCCCGCGGTCCCGGAACCCCGAGAGCGGCCATGCGTCCCAGGTGGCGCCGCCGTCCGTGCTGCGCCACAGCCGGGCCCCGGCCTTGCCCCGCGCGCCGGCCCAGGTGGACGGCGGTCCATCGGCCGTGGCGAGCAGGAACGTCGAGCCGCCCGCCCCCGCGGGCGGCACGGCCGTCGCCGGGGCCGCGGCCGCCGGGCCCGCGAAGTCGACCCGCTCCAGGTCGCTGCAGAAGAGCTCTCCCGGCGGGGCGTCGTGGCGGTGCCAGTGCAGACCCCGGTCGCGGCTCACGAACAGCCCTCCCCCGGTCGCCGCCAGGAGGCGGGACGGGTCCCGCGGGTCGGCCTGGATCTCGTGGATGTCGTCCAGGATGCCCTCGTTGATCCCCGTCCACGACGCGCCGTCGTCGTCGGAGCGGTAGGCGCCCCCGACCTCCACGCCTGCGTAGATCCTCCGCGACGACTCCGGGTCGAAGGCCAGCGTCTCGACGTGCGCCGCCCGGTCACCGTAGTCGCGCCACGCCTCGCGGACGCCGAGCACGCGGAACTCCGGCCGCTCGCTCCACGTGTCGCCGCCGTCCTCCGATGCATATACCGCCGCCGGCTCCGTGCCGAGGAGCAGACGACGACCATCGCGCCCCGCGGCGGCGAAGCTCAGGACGCGACGTCCCTCCGGCGGCTCCGTCACCCGGTTCCAGGAGTCCCCACGATCCGTGCTCCGGAACAGCCCCTCGTCGGGCACGACCGCCCACAGCGCCGTTCCCGCCGCCGCGAGCCGGTACACCTGCCGGCCCTCGAACTGCCGCTCGGCCACGCGGCCCGACCGCTCCCCCTCGATCCACCGGACGACGCTCAGGCCCTCGTCCGTGCCGACCAGAATCCGCATCTTCTTCTCCCCTGCCCGATGGCGATCGTGTCCGCCGCGGTGGCCCGTACCCGGAAACCCGGACGCCGGCCGACGTCAGCCGACGTTCGGTGCCGTCATCTTCGCGAAGTCGAGCAGCGCCTCCAGCTCGTCCTCCGGCATCAGGTCCATCTCGCGGACCACCTCGCGCAGTGTCTTCTCCTCGCGCAGCGACCGTTTTGCGACCTCGGCCGCCTTGTCGTAGCCGATCTTCGGGGCGAGGACCGTCGACAGCGACGCCGTCGATTCCGCGTTCCGCCGGCACCGCTCCTCGTCGGCCGTGATGCCCGCCACGCAGAGGTCCGCGAACGTGCGGCTGCCGCTGGCCAGGATCTCGACCGACTCGAGGAGGTTGTGGACCATCACGGGGATCATGACGTTGAGCTGGAAGTTCCCCCGCTCGCCACCGATCGTGATCGCCGCGTCGTTGCCGATCACCTGGGCCGCCACCATGGTCAGCATTTCCGACATCACCGGGTTCACCTTGCCCGGCATGATCGACGAACCCGGCTGCAGCTCCGGCAGCCGGATCTCGGCGATGCCCGTGCGCGGGCCGCAGGCCAGCCAGCGGATGTCGTTGGCGATCTTCATCAGGCTGCAGGCGACGACCTTCAACATCCCGCTCGCCTCGACCACCGCGTCGCGTGCTGACTGCGCCTCGAAGTGGTCGTCCGCCTCGCGGAACTCCACGCCCGTGACGTCGGTCAGCGCGGCCGCCATGCGACGTCCGAACTCCGGGTGCGTGTTGATGCCGGTGCCGACGGCCGTGCCGCCGATGGCCAGCTCGCGCAGGGACTCGCGGCACATCTCGACGCGCCGCATGCCGTGCGCCACCTGGCTCGCGAAGCCGCCGAACTCCTGGCCCAGCCGGATCGGCGTGGCATCCTGAAGGTGCGTCCGTCCCGCCTTGTAGACGGAATCGAACTCCGTCGCCTTCGCCGCCAGCGCCTCGTGCAGGTGCCGCAGGGCGGGCAGCAGCTCCGTCTCGATCGCCGTGAGGGCCGACACGTGCACCGCGGTGGGGATCACGTCGTTGCTCGACTGGCCCATGTTGACGTGGTCGTTGGGGTGCACCGGGTCCTTCGAACCCACCTCGCCGCCGAGGAGCTGGATGGCGCGGTTCGCCAGGACCTCGTTCGCGTTCATGTTCGTCGACGTGCCGGAGCCCGTCTGGAAGATGTCGAGGACGAAGTGCCGATCCAGATCCCCCTCCATCATCTCCGCCGCCGCCGTCCGGATCGCGCCGGCCCGCTCGCCGTCGAGCAGGCCGAGATCTTCGTTGACCCGTGCCGCGGCGTGCTTGATCGCGCCCAGGGCACGAAGGAATCGCCGGTCGAAGCGGAGACGGCTGATCGGGAAGTTTCGACGCGCCCGCTCCGTCTGGGCGCCGTACAGCATGTCGGCCGGGATCTCCACCGGCCCCATCGAGTCGCGTTCCGTGCGATGTTCGGACATGGGGACACCCACCTTCTCGTCAGGGGGTCTACGTGTGCAGGCGATCGACCGTCGGGTCGGGTCACGGACGGCCGGCCCCGGACGCCGGCCGCGCCGTCGAGCGCCATCGGGCGCCGTCGTCGGGATCAGAACTCCAGGCGGTCTCCCGGGCCGACCCCGTGCGCCTCGAACCAGCCGGCGTTCATCTCCAGCGCGTACATCGCCGGGGCCTTCGAGAGCGTGTTCTCCTCCGTCCGCGGCTCCATGCGCTCGACGTTGAGCAGCGAGCCGTTCCGGTCGAAGAACCCGATGTCGAGCGGGATCTTCGTGTTCCGCATCCAGAAGCTGCGGAGCTGCTCGTCGGGATACACGAACAGCATGCCGTGATCGGCAGGAAGCGAGTCCCGGTGCATGAGGCCCCGCTCGCGCAGTGGCGGCGTGTCCGCGATCTCCACGGTGATCGGCACTCCACCGACGCGGATGGGGACGCTCCGCACCAGGCCGCCGTCCGGCCCGGGTTCCACCGCCCCGGCCGTTTCCTGCTCCGGCACCGCGGGGTCGCCCGAGGTCTCCGACGCCGCGCCGCCCCCGCCGCCGCACGCGACAGCCGCGGCGGCGAGGATGAGGACCGCGAGCCCGTGCGCCGGGCCACGCCGCGGGATGTCCCCGGGGGACGTGAGATCGATACCGCTTCGCGACAGCATGTCGGGTGTCCGGGTTCGTCGATGAACGGGGTCGAGCGCCGGGTGCGCTCCCGACGCGAAAGATGCGGTTCGTGCGCAACGGCGCAACCTCGCCGAGGGGCGCGCCGCAACCTCGCCGACGGACGAGCCGCACCTCGCTGCCGCCGGGTCCTTTCTCAATCACGTGCGGCCGGTTGAGACGCCGCGGTGGCCGCGGTAGATTTCCGGTGACGGGCCGGCACGAAGGCCGGCCCGCCGGGGATGCGAGTGAAGGACGAGAGGATGGTCACGACCGCCGACCCACGCATCGAGACGCGGCCGCCGCTGGGCTGCGCCGCCGTGCTCATGGATGTGCTGCGGGGGGAGCTGCGCGAGCGCGAGCTCCCGTTCACGCACCAGCGGGAGGTGGTCGCCCGCGTCCTGTTCGAGTCGGCCCGCCACCTCTCCGCCGACGACGTGGCCGAGGAGCTGCGGCGCCGCGGCGAGCGGATCGGCAAGGCGACGATCTACCGGACGCTCTCCCTCCTCGTCGAGCTCGGGCTCCTCACCGAACACGACTTCGGAGAAGGGTTCCGCCGCTACCAGATGCAGATCGGGGCCGCCCGCCACGAGCACCTGATCTGCACGGTGTGCGGGCGCGTGGAGACGTTTCACCGACCCGAGCTCGACCGGATCCTGGAGGAGGCGGCCGCCGAGGCCGGCTTCGCGTCCATCACGCGCCAGATCAAGATCTTCGGGACCTGCCATGCCTGCTCGTGAGCGGCTTCGTCAGCTCTTCCTCGAGCGCTCCTTCCGGCTGGGCGAATTCATCCTCGCCTCCGGCCGCCGGAGCGACTTCTACATCGACTGCCGCACCACCACCATGCACGCCGAGGGGCTGCTGCTGCTCGGCGAGGTCGGGATGGATGCCGTCGCAGAGCTCGGTCTCGAGCCCGACGTGGTCGGCGGCCTGACGATGGGCGCCGACCCGATCGCCTGCGCCGTCGCCGCCGAGAGCTTCCGGCGCGGCCGACCGATCCACGCCTTCTCCGTGCGGAAGACGCCCAAGCGCCACGGCACCGGCAAGCGGATCGAGGGCTGCTTCGAATCGGGAGCCCGCGTCCTCGTCGTCGAGGACGTCATCACCACGGGCGGGTCCGCGCTCCAGGCGTGCGAGGCCGTCGAGGAGGAGGGCGGAACGGTGCTGGCGATCCTCGCCGCCGTGGACCGCGAGGAGGGCGGACGCGAGGCCATCGAGGAGGCAGGGTACTCCGTCACGTCCCTGTTCGGGGTCGCCGAGCTGCGCGCCAGGCTCGCCGGCTCAGCCGATCGGTAGCGCCGGCCACGACGCCCGCGCAGATTCCCGCGGCACCGTGCACCGGGCCGGCCTGCGCCGGCCCGTCACCCGATCCGCCGCGTTCGCCGCGGCACCGGATTCCGAGACCATGCTTCGACAGACGTTGCTGTTTCTGAGCGATCGCGAGGACGTCAAGAACGTCCTCATGAAGCTTCCCTTCTCCCGCTCCGCCGCCGCGAAGTTCGTGGCCGGAGAGTCCTCCGACGAAGCCCTCGCCGTCGCGCGGCAGCTCAACGACGCGGGGTTCCGCGTCACGCTCGACCTGCTCGGCGAGAGCGTCCGGGCCCGGGACGAGGCCGAGCAGGCCACCGCCGCGTACCGGGGCAGCCTGGACGAGATCGCCGCCAGCGACGCGAAGTCCACGATCTCCCTCAAGCCCACCCAGCTCGGCCTCGACATCGACGAGGAGTTCTGCTACCGGAACATCCGCGCCGTGGTCGAGCATGCCGCGGGCCTCGGCAACTTCGTGCGGATGGACATGGAGAGCTCGGCGCACACCGAGCGGACGCTGCGCGTGTTCCACCGCGTATTCGCCGAGTTCGACAACGTGGGGATCGTCGTCCAGTCCTATCTGTACAGAACCGAGGACGACGTGAAGGAGCTCGTCCGGGTCGGCGCGCCGGTCCGGCTGTGCAAGGGCGCCTACAAGGAGCCGGCCTCGGTCGCCTTCCAGACGAAGGGCGAGGTGAACGCGAGCTTCGTCCGGCTGATGCGGATGCTCCTCGACGGGGGCGTCCCCACGGCGATCGCCTCGCACGACGAGCGGATGATCGACGCGACGCTGGAGCACGTGCAGAAGTCCGGCATCCCGGACGACGCCTTCGAGCTTCAGATGCTCTACGGGGTGCGGCGGGCGTACCAGCAGCAACTCGTGGACAACGGGCTGCGGATGCGGATCTACGTGCCGTACGGCTCGCAGTGGTACTCGTACCTGATGCGCCGGATGGCGGAGCGTCCCGCGAACCTCCTGTTCGGGCTGCGCGCCGTCATCGGCCGCTGAGCGGCGAGCGGCGCACCGGGCGGGCGGCGCACGGGACGAAAGGCGCACGGAGCGGGCGGCGCGCGGGACGGAAGGCACCGGAAACCGGAAGACGGGAGACGACGAAGTGATCAAGTTCACGGAGCGCGCCAGGGAGCGCGTGCTCGCGTTCATCGAAATGGAAGAGGACGAGCAGCTCGCCGTCCGGGTGCAGGTGCTCGACTCGAGCCCGCTCGCCCCCCGCTACGACCTGGCGCTCGTGGAACGGCAGGAGCGCGACGCGGACGACCTCGAATTCGACGGCGGCGGATTCCCCGTGGTGGTCGACCCCGACAGCGCGAAGCACCTCGAGGGCGCGAGCGTCGACTGGGTGGAATCGCTGCAGGGCAGCGGATTCAAGGTCGAGAACCCCAAGATCCGGCCGGTCGGGGAGACGGCCCCGGAAGGACCGCTCGCAGACCGGGTCCGCCAGGTCATCCAGCAGCAGATCAATCCCTCGATCGCCGGGCACGGGGGCGCCGTGACTCTCGTCGACGTACGGGACGACATCGTCTATCTCGAGATGCAGGGCGGCTGCCAGGGCTGCGGCATGGCCGCCGTGACGCTGGCCCAGGGCATCCGGCGGATCCTCAGCGAGGCGATGCCGGAGATCCGGGACATCATCGACGTCACGAACCACGCGGCGGGGGCGAACCCGTACTACTGACCCGCCACGGACCCGTGGACCGCGGCGGCCGCCGACCGCACGGCCCGGCCGCCGACCGCACGGTCAGCGCAGGATCACCGCCAGGCCCGAGTCCACGGGCATCCGGTCGGGAGCCAGGACGAGGGCCCGTCCCCCGTGCCGGATCGTCTCCTCGGCGAGCTCGTCCAGCAGGTCCACGGTGTCGCCGCCCGGATCCTCGCCGCCGGTCTGCACCACGTCCAGTTCGCCCGTCGTCCGGTCGAAGCGCCCCCAGATGCGGCGTCCCTTCTCGGTCAGCAGCAGGCGGATGCGCCCCGCGACGGCCAGCGTGCCGGCGTCCGCGAGATCGCCGGCGGTCTTACCCTTTCCGTAGGAGGTCTCCCACAGGGCGAGGGCCTTGTCGATCTTCGCGTCCACCCCGGCGCGGGCGATCGGCCAGGCCGCCTCGTGCAGCCGCGTCGCATCCCAGTCCGTCACACTCCCCACGATTCCGTCGGGCGACAGGTTTTCGAGCCGGCTGATGTCGCGGTAGATCGGATGGTAGTAGTCCACCGCGGCCAGTATGACGGGGCCGATCTCGTCCGCCAGGAACTCGCGCACGCCGGCGTCCACGCGTCTGAAGAACTTCTCGAGCTCCGGCTTCACGTCGTCCTTGCCGGTGCCGTGCCCGTGGAAGATCGGCTTGTTTCCGTGCCCTCCCGAACTGTGCATCGAGAGCCGGTCCTTCTCGACCTGGAAGCCGAGGGCTTCCTGCAGGCTCGTCGGCACGGTCTCGAGGTTCACCGGCGTCAGTGACGAGGGGGACCCCTCCCACAGCCGCACCTCCTTCTGGCTCAGCACGAGAACCCAGAAGCGGTCGGGCGTCTGCAGAAGTTCGACCAGGGGCCGGGTGTGGAACGTGGGAGCCACCACCACGAGCTCCGGCAGGGAGGCCGGCAACCGGTACCTCCGCTCGAAGCCGTTCGCGGCGAACAGGGCGAGCCCTTCCGCCTGGTGCAGCCAGAAGTCCTCGTCCGTCACGAGCCGCTCGAAGGAACCGAGCATGGCTTCGGGGTGCGCCATGCCGGAGCCCGCCAGGAGCTCGCGGGCCTTCTGCAGGTGCGCCCGCAGGCGCAGCGGCTGGGCCTGGACCTCCGGCCCCTTCCGGTGCGTGGGCATGTAGATGCTGACGGCCGGCACGGCCTCGACATCGAGCAGTTCGCGGAACTGGTCCCGTCCGAAATGATCCAAGCTCATCCTTCCTTTCTTCCGGGCCCGAGGCCCGGAGTCCAGACGCCGGGAGGAGGGCGGAGCGCAGGGACGACCGGGGTACCGGGCGGCGCGCGGTTTCGCCGCCGCCGCCCGGGAACGGGTGGCCCGGCCAGCCTCAGAACGCGGGGAGCAGGTTGAACACCCAGTACCAGCCCTGTCCCGGGCGATCGTTGGGGTGCACGTAATCGAACTCCAGCACCAGCAGGCCCAGCAGGTTCAGGCGCGTGGCGATGCCGTGGCTCGTCACGACCTCCCGGCAGCTGAAGCCGGGGATCTC
The DNA here is from genome assembly GCA_032251515.1 of Gemmatimonadota bacterium. Taxonomy (GTDB): domain Bacteria; phylum Gemmatimonadota; class Gemmatimonadetes; order Palauibacterales; family Palauibacteraceae; genus Carthagonibacter. Next base: position 12,718 of record JAVVDU010000017.1, on the reverse strand, counting down.
TCCGGTAGCGCACTCGAGCTGCGGATCGAACTCCTTGTCCCACGCGACGCCGGCGTCGAAGAACGGCGCGATCTCGACCGGTGGAATTCCCGGAGACGGGATCAGGCCGAAGAAGCCGAGGATCGGGATCCGCAGCTCGAAGTTCGCCACCGCGATCCGGCTCCCGAACAGCTGGTTGAACGTGTCGCAGCGGGTGAACGCCTGCTGACCGGCGTCGAACACGCACTCGTCCGCGCTGAACGAGCCGCTGTTATACCCGCGCACCAGGCTCGTCGAGCCCAGGAACAGGTCCGACAGGACACGACGGTTCGCCCACGCGTCCGGCGCGCCGGGGTCGATCTCCGACCAGCGCTTTTCGGCATCCGAGCCGTAGCGCCCGAAGTGGAGCAGGCGTGCAGCGAATGTGATGGGCCGGACCGGCAGAAAGTAGCGCCGGAAGTCGGCGAGGAGGTTCAGGTAGTTCAGGTCGCCGAGCTGCGGCGAGACGTCGAAGCGGTACCGCTGCCCGAGAATCGGCCCGGTCCCGCCGAACACCGTGTTGTCGTAGACGAGCGCGGCGCTGCCGGACGCCTGGTTCAGCGACTTCGGCGCGTCCAGGTCGATGACCTCCTGGCGCACCGGCCCGCTCAGGTCGAACAGGGTGATCCGCCGCTCGTCGGAGAAATCGAGGTTCCGGATTCCGGCCGTGAGCTCGAAGCGCTGGGAGCGGTTGAACGGATAAGCGACCCCCACGTTGACCATGCGGTTCACCTGCCAGAGCCGTCGCTCCGTCTGCTCGCACACGGTGCCGGACTGATCGCAGACGAGGTTCTCGAAGGCGCTGGTGACGAACGGGAGCTGCCCGCCCTCCACGAACCAGTTCCAGCGGCGGCGCCTGTTCTCGTACGTCGCCAGGAGGGCCGAGCTCTTGGTGATCTCCCCGGCGCCCGTGTTCACGTTGATCAGCGTGCCCAGGCTGCGGTTGCCCAGCATGTCGCTGAAGAACAGCCCGACTCCGCCCGCCAGCACCGTGCCGAACCGGTCCACCCCGGCCCCCACCTGGGGCTGCGTGACGAAGTCGAGCGACAGCCGCGGGTTGTAGTCCGCCCCCGTGAAGGTCAGCGAATCCGGCAGGCCGAGCTGCGGCTCATCGAGGAGCACCGTCACGAGCCCCGGCGAGCGGTCCTGCGGCGGCAGCATCGCGGGAGTCACGCCTTCGACCGGGCCCGAGATGGGAGTGCCGGCCAGTTGCGTCGGCTCGTCGAGCACGTACAGGACGTAGTCGCCGCGCTCGAACGCCGTGTACACGACGCGCTCCCGGTCGGCCGCCGCGGAGATCGCGGGGCTCAACGCCGTGATTCCGCTCACGCCGGTCACCAGGTCGGTGACCCGCGACAGCTCGCCGCCGCGGAAGTCGTACCGGTACACGTTGCTGATGCCGCTCACGTCCGTGACGAAGAACAGGCTCTGTCCGTCCGGCGACCAGTGCGGATCGATGTGCTTACCGACCCCGAACACCGGCAGGACCTGGATCTGCGCCGTATCTGCGTCGATCAGGGCGAGCCGGTAGTTCCCGTACTCCAGCGTCTCGAGCGACGTGCTGAAGCGATCGGTGACGAACGCGATGGACCCCCCGTCCGGTGACCAGGCGGGCTGCAGGTCCGAGAACAGATCGCGGGTGAGGCGCCGGAGCTCCCCCGTCTGCGCGTCGGCGACGAACAGGTCCATGTGCCCGTCCACGAGGCCGGCGAACGCGATGCGGCGCCCGTCGGGCGAATACGTGGGGGTGTAGATCTCGCCGATCTCGGGGTACTTGTGCTGGGCGACCCGCCGCCCGTTCTCCGGGTCGATGATCGTCAGCGCCGCGTCCCCCTTCACCACAGAGCCGAACGCGAACCGCCGGCCGTCGGGGCTCCAGGCGCCGGCCGAATTGATGAACTGCAGGCTCTCGAGGTGCGGATCGGACGCGTTCTTCGTCAGGCGGCGCAGGACCTGTCCGGTCTCGACGTCCGCGAGGAACATCTCGATCGCGAACAGGTCCTTCTCCGACAGGAAGATGATCCGGCTGCCGTCGGGGCTGAGCGACGGGCCCACGTTGAGGCTCCCCGCGCCCCCGCCCTCGGGAAACAGCCGCCTCGCCGCGCCGTGCTGCGCGGCGAACGCCCGGCGCGACTCCTCCCTCCGCCGCTCCAGGTCCTCCGGC
>JAVVDU010000017.1:0-10436 GCA_032251515.1 Gemmatimonadota bacterium | reverse complement strand
CGGTTGATCTCGTCGATCGACGTCTGGAGGACCACCTCGAGCGCCGCCGCGGGATTCCCCGACTGGCCCGCCACCTTCAGAACCTTCCCGACCGCCTCGTCGCCCCACCGGCCCGCGACGAAGGCCCAGAACGCCTGCCCCCAGCGGTAGGGGAAGAACTCCCACGAGCGTGCGAGGTCCGCGGTGGTCGGCAGCTTGCAGCAGTCCGCGGCGGCGTCCCGCATCCACATCGCCGTGTGGGGGTCGACCGGACCGACGGACAGGTACTCCGCCATTCCCTCGATGAACCACAGCGGGAGCATGAGGGCCGTGGGCCCCCGGAACCCGACGCCGCCTTCCCCCGCAAAGCTCGTGATGTCGAACTGGAAGGCGTGCACGAGCTCGTGCCCGATCACGTGATCGGACTGGTCGAGGGGACCGGACAGCGGCAGGACGATGCGGCGCTTCAGCACCTCCGTGAGTCCGCCGGTCGACTCGCCGATCTCCCCGAACACGGCGTTCGTCTGTTCGAAGTGCGGATGGCTCGTGTACAGGATGAGCGGCTGCCGGCCCTCCAGCTGATGATCCAGGAGGCGGGACAGCCGGGCGTACCACCGTTCGGCCATGCGCCCGGCGTGCGTGACGACCTCTTCGCCCTCGTCGTAGTAGTAGATGTCGAAGTGCTCGGTCTTCAGGATCCTGAAGTCGAGCTCGTCGTACTGGACCTTGTTACGCCCGAAGTACTGCGCGTCGGCCGGGCGGGGCGCCGCCAGTCCGACGAGCAGGACGGCCAGGGCGAGCAGCGGCGTGGGGCGACCGGGCAGGACCGGCTTCATGGGCTTTCTCCTCGACACCTCGGTTCGCGAGGGCCACGTTCGCCTCTCGCGGAACGCGGGCGTGACACTCACCAATTTTCCCTCGATACCCGGGCGGCGTGTCCGGGTTTCTGGACTACGGACACGGCCTGACGATGCCACCGTACCGCGCCCGGATCCGCTCCGCCCGCACCGGGTCGTCGTACGGGCCCAGCACGACGCGGTGCAGCCCATCGGCGCCCCGCTCGACCGTCGCCGGCTCGCCGGCCCGACGCGCACGGCCCGCGAGGCCGCGGGCGTTGGACTCGTCGGCGAAGGCCCCGATCTGTACGCGCGAGCAACTCTCGAGCGGAGACCTCTCCGCGAGGGTGAGCCGCACGCGGGACACGCCCGGGCCGATGACCCCCAGCTCGCGGGCCGCCGCCCGCGACAGGTCGAGAATGCGTCCTCCCGCGAACGGACCCCGGTCGTTGATCCGCACGACGGTCCGGCGCCCGTTGTCGAGGTTCCGGACCTCGACGCGAGTCCCGAACGGCAGACGCCGGTGCGCCGCGGTCATGGCCTCCATGTCGTAGACCTCGCCGGACGCCGTGCGGCGGCCGTGAAACCCGGGGCCGTACCAGGACGCCTCGCCCTCCTCGCTCCAGCCGGACGGGACCGACGACAATGGTGCCGGGTTCGCGGCGCAGCCCGCCGCGGCGGCGAGCACGAGGACCGTCAGCAGTACCCGCATGCGGGAATAGGACGCACCAGGCCCCGGCGGTGCAACTTCGGGCCGGCCGGTCCGCGACCCTGCCGCCGGTGGTGGGGTACGCAGCGGAGACGCCGCCGGGCCGAAGCGGGCCGGGTCGGCCAGGACCGTTCCGTCCACGAAGCGATCGCAACAGAGAGGCAGAAGATGAGGGAAGACCGGATCAGCCTGTACCGTGAGTTTCCGGGGGAATCCTGGGATGACGTGATGGGCCGGGTGGAGGTGGCGCTCAAGGAGGAGGGCTTCGGAATCCTCACCCGGATCGACGTCCGCGCGACGCTGAAGGAAAAGCTCGACCTCGACTTCCGGCCGTACGAGATCCTCGGGGCCTGCAATCCCGCGCTGGCGCACCGGGCGCTCTCGGCCGACGACACGATCGGGGTCATGCTGCCGTGCAACGTCGTGGTCGCGGAGTCGGACGGCGGGATCGAGGTCGCGATCGCCCGGCCTTCCGAGATGCTCCGGGTCGCGGACGCGCAGGGCCTGGCGGCCGTCGCCGACGAGGCCGAGGAACGCCTCGCGAGGGCGCTCGCCGCGATCTGAGCCGTCCCGTCTCAGGGGGCGCCCCGGCGGTCGGCCTCCGGCACCCACGCGATGCCCAGCGGCAGTCCCGCGACGGGCGTCCGCCACACGATCCGCCCGTCGCGAAGGTCGACCGCGACCACCGCGCCGGGCCGGGCGGGCGTGCCCTCCGCGGTCACCCAGGCGTTCGAGCCGGACGCATCGATGGCCACGCCGTGCGGGTGCACCGCGCCGAGAGGAACCCGCAGCCGTTCCGCGAGGAGAGGCCGTGACGCCGGCGCCTCGGCCGCTCCCCCGACGGCCACGTCCATGACCGACAACGTGCCGTCGCCCCGGTTCGCCGCGACCAGCGTCCGGCCGTCGCGCGAGATGGCGATCTGGGCCGGGGCCCTCCCCGTCGCCGCCTCGCCCAGGATCCGCCCGTCCGGAGCGAAGGCCCGGATTCGGTCGGCGAGATGCAGGGACACGTACAGCACCTCTCCGTCGGGCGCCCAGGCGAGGTTCAGGGGCTTGAGGCGAGGGGCGCCGGCCGGGCCCGGCGCGGGATCGACCGGAAAGCGGCCCATCTCCTGCAGAGCCGGCCCGTCCAGGAGCACGATCTCGTCTCCCAGGCTGCAGGCGACCGCCACCCGTCCGCTGAACGCGGCGGACTCCGCCTGGTGGGGCCCCGCGCATACCCGGCGACGGGCCACCACCTGGAGGTCACGCAGCGAGACGGCCATGACCTCGCCGTCCGAACCGGGGCGCGCGCGATCGTAGTCCGCGACGAAGGCGTGCGTGCCGCCGGCGGCGATCCCGATGCGGGCCGCCCCGGCCGCGCCCAGCCGGACGCGACCCACGAGCCGATCCTCCGGCAGCTCGAACTTCCAGACGGACGGGTCGCCGTGCGCCACCGTCGCGTACCAGTGCGTGCCGGCGGGGTCGATCGCGATCCCGTGGGGCTCGTCCGATTCCCCCGGGCGCGGGTCGAGCGGCAAACGTGCGATCACGCGGCCGCTGCCGGGATCGAGGCGCAGCGCCACGTCGGCGATGCCTACCGTCACGTACAGCGCCTCCCCGCCGGTCTCGGGCGGGGCGGGGGGACGCCCGGCGCGCATCCCGGAATCCTGCTGGCACCCCACGCTCGCCAGCAGCACGAGCCATGGCGTGGCGAGGGCCCGGCTGCGGACGGATGCCCGCCGCGCCAGGAACGGCCGGACCCGCCGCGCGAGACTCAGAAGTCCGGCCGGAGAACCCACAAGCCGCTGTTCATGTCGGACACGAAGATGTCGCCCCGATGGAGCTGCGGCGCCCAGGTGCACATGACCCCTTCCGCCAGGCACCCGCCGGAGGGCAGGTACCGGCCATCGCTCACCTGGCGTCCCTGCCGTTCGAGCGCGCCCAGGAGCTCTCCGGAGATGTCGAAGGCCTGCAGACCCCTCTCGTACCAGGCGAAGTACCCGATCTCCCGTTCCTCGTCGACCCAGAAGTTGTGCGGCGCCGCTCCCGGCACGGTGATCGTGGCGACCTCCGCGAGGTTCCGCGGGTCTCGCGCGTCGATCACGCGCACCCGACCGGGAAGGTTCACTTCGTCGCCGAGAAACACGTAACCCGACGCGGGCCAGTACCAGGCGTTGTGGACCCGGAAGCCCGGGATGCGGATCCGGCCCACCTCGACCGGCGCGGACGGTGACCCGCCCGCGAGTCCCGCTCCGACGTCGAGGACGATGAGCCCGGCCGTCCAGTGCGACAGGAACGCGAGCCCGTCCCGCACGAAGACGTCGTGCAGGAAGCTCTCGCCCCCGTAGAACGAGGCGACGATCCGCGGGTCCACGGGGTCCGCGATGTCGATCACGCGGAGACCCGACGCCGGCGAGACGCCGTCGACCACGAGGTAGGCGTAGTCCCCTTCGATCCAGACGTTGTGCACGCCGGGCGCGAGGTCCGGCGGCGCGAACCGTCCGATGGCCCGCGGCTGCAGCGGATCGGAGAGGTCGACGATAGTGATCCCGTTCTGCAGGTCCGCCGAGCTCTCGTGCGTGAGAATCGCCAGGTTGCCGTCCGCCGAGACCTTCACGTCGTTCACGACCCGTGCGTCCACGCGCAGCGAGTCCGTGAGCCGGGGCCGGGTCGGGTCCGAGATGTCCCAGGTGAAGAGCGTGTTGCCGCACTCGCCGTCCGGAACCGGGCGGCAGCCCCAGGTGCCCGTGTAGGCCGCGTCTCCGTGCTCCCAGTGGTCGGAGGTGAACCGCGTGGTCACCTCCCCGCGCCCCACCACAGCGAGGGTGCCCGCAGGCCCGTTCCGCTCCGTCACATCGAGCGCGACCGTGTCCGCCGCCTCCCCGGCGCGTGCCGCCACCCGGATCTGTCCCGTCTCGTAGGCCACGAACCGGCCTTCCGCGGTGACGAGGCCCGCCGTGCCGGGAATCACGCTCCACTGCAGCGGAGCGCCCGGGAGCTCGGCTCCATCCGCGTCGCGGGCCACCGCCCGCAGCGTCAGGACGTCGCCCTGGCGGAGGCCAGTCGGGGGCGGCTCGATCGCTACGGAGGCGACGGTCGGGAGGTCGGGCGCCGTGATGGAGAACGCGATGTCCAGGGCGGCGAGCGTCCGCCCCCCGGACCGGGCCTCGAGGGCGACCGCCCACGGCCCCTCGGGGGCCCCCTCCGGAAGCGTGAGCCCCAGGGACACCACGCGCGCATCCCCCGGGTTCAGCGTCGAGATCTCCGACGGTGATACCGCGAGCGCACCGCCCGGCAGGGCCGCATCGCCCGGGCCCCGGAACTCGCCGGCGACGAGCTCGACCGGGCCCACGGCGACGGCACCCACGTTCCGCACGGTGAGAGAGCCCGACCGCCCGCCCCCGAGGTCGAGGGCGGTGGGGGCGAAGGCGACGCGGGGCTCCGCCGGCCCAGGCGCGAGCGGACCCGTCTCACCGTCGCCACCACAGGCACCCGCTCCGAGTCCCGCGCCGGCCAGCGAGGTCCAGATCAGCACGCGGGTGGCAGAGAACTTCTTCACGCGGATCCTCCGTTCAGCGGGCGACCCGCGGCGTCCGCCGCATGCCCCGCCCGTTGCGGCAGAAACACGCGCAGGACAGCAGGGTTCCCCCGCACCGCGACCGCGACGCTTTGCCCTACCCGTTGGGAGCGGGTAAGATGCGGCGCGGACGAGGTCGGCTCGCGGGACACCTTCAGCGCTGCCGGCCAGCATCCCCGATCGGTCACCGGAGCCAGCCCATGCGATGTCAGCCGAAGACCCGCTCCCGTCCGATCCGGTTGACGGTCCTCCTGCTGCCCGCCCTGCTCGCCGTGTTTCCGGCATCCGTCCTGGGCCACATCGGACGGACGGATCGCGGATCGGTGGAGCGCCCGTCAGGGAGAGATGCTGCCACGGTCCGCACCGGGCCCGTGTCCCTGCATACCCGGCTCGAATCCTCCGTGCCGGCGCGCGACGACACGCTTCACGGGCCGCTGGCGCACGCACGTCTCGTGTTCAGCGGTCCGGTGACGCCGGGGCTCAGCGCCATCGTGCTGCGGCGACCCGCCGGCGACTCCGTGGCCCTCGCCGTGCAGGCCGTCGAGGACAGCGCCGCGATCCTGCGGGCCGACCTCCCCCCGCTCACGGCCGGTCCGCACGAGATCGCGTGGCGGACCGTGTCGGCCGATGGGCACCCGGTATCGGGCGTCATCCCCTTCCACGTGGCGGAGAGCGGCGCGGCGAGGCCCCGCGCGGCGCTCGGGCCAGGCGACGAGGGCGGGCCCGCAGATGCCGACGACGGCGCTCGCCCGGCGAGTTCGGCAGCCCCGTCCGGCGTGGCCGATCGGGCCGCCGAACCGGGGGTCCAGGAGCCGGAAGCGCACGCTCCGCCCCTGCGCCGCACTCTCCTGCGCGGCCTGGGCCTGGCCGCCCTGCTCGCGGCGGCCGGGCTGCTGTGGTTCGTTGGCGGGACCGTCCTCGTGCGGGAGCCCCGCGTGCTGCGAGCTGCCGGAGGGGCCTCGCTCGCAGCGGCGGTGCTGCTGGCGCTCGCCCTGCTGGACTGGCTGTCCGCCGCGGGTCCGCCGGGCGCCAGCCTTCTGAACGGTCTCGGGGCGGCCCTCGACACGCGCACCGGAGTCGTGGAAGGAACGCAGGTCGTGCTCGCCGCTCTCCTGCTGCTGCTGGCCGGAGGAGCCCACGCCGGGCGGCTCGCGGCGGTCCTCGCCCTCCTGGCGACGGTGCTCGGCGCCGCGACGGGACACCCCGCCACCGTGGATCCGGGCATCCTGCTGCCCGCGAACGCCCTCCATCTGGGCGCCGTGGCGATCTGGGTCGGCGGCGTTCTCCTGCTCGCCGTGCTTCCCGCTGGCCCCGCGGCGGGCGGCGACGGCTGGAGCTTCGGCGAGGTGGCGGGCCGCGTCTCGTCCCGCGCGTTCCTCGCCGTGGGCGTCGTACTGGGAACCGCCGTGCTGCAGCAGCTCGTTCTCGCCGGCGGCCCGGCCGCCCTGCTCGAAGGAACCTACGGACGCCTCCTGCTCGGGAAATGGGCGGGGCTGCTCCTCCTCCTGGGCTTCGGCGCCTGGCACAGGTGGAAGACCTTTCCGAGGCTCGCCGCCACGGGAGATCCGACGGACCTGCGCCGCGCCGTGCGCGTCGAGCTGTTCGTCATGGCGGCCGTGGTGCTGCTCGCCGCATGGCTCGGACAGGTGTCGCCACCGGCCGCAGGCTGAGCAGCCGCGACGGACCGGAGCGCCTGCGACGCGCCGAGGCAGCGGCGCGGGCCGGACGCATCGGCGTCCCTTCCCCGGGTCAGGAACGGATCCCGTTGGGACATTTCGTCGCGCGCGAGGACAGTCAGGCCCCTGTGCCGCACCGGTTTCTTCCGCGACGGCGCCCCGTCGACCACGCCCCACGTGGAGGACCCAGAGCCGGCATGGAGCGCCTATTTGTTTACACAGCAAGGATTTAGACTCTCATTCGCGGTCCGTCCCCGCGTCCGAGGTACCAAGGTACCAGCCGGCCGGCGGCACCGGCCACGCCGTGTCGAATTGCGGAACGGTTCGTGCGTCCTCCGCGGTCAACCGTGTGTTTCGAGGATCCGGGGTCAGCGCGCACGAGGCGCGACGGATCGAACGGGACCGAGGAGGAGAGCGAAATGAGACGGAGACATGGGTTCGGACTGCTGCTGGCCGTCGCGCTGGCGGCGATGTCGGTGGGGTGCGAAGGAGACGACGGACTTCCTGGACCGGCAGGACCGGAGGGACCGCAGGGACCGGAGGGGCCGCAGGGACCCCCGGGGCCGGCGCCGACGGAGAGCGAGTTCGCCTTCCTGGGCGACTTCGGCTCGCAGTGCATTCACTGCCACGCCACGCTCGTGGGCGACTACGTCACGACGAACCACCGGTTCGCGTTCGACGACCTGGGCGAGATGCAGGACGACCTGTTCTGCCTGCAGTGTCACACGACGGGCTTCAACTGCGAGATCGCCTCGGGCCAGACCGAGATCGATCCGGCCCAGTGCGATGACCTGGAGGACGGGTTCAGCGCCTGGGTAGGCGACACGACCACGCTCGGCGCCGAGCGGCGGGCGGCCCTCGAGGGCGTCCAGTGCGAGTCCTGCCACGGGGCGATGGGCCCGGACTTCAACGCGCACGCGCCCGAGATCTCGTTCGCGACGCGTGACGACCCGGCGACCGGCGAGTCCCTGTCGCTGTGCTACAAGTGCCACGACTTCCAGGTCGAGGAGTGGAAGAACTCCGGGCACGCGAACGCCGCCGGCGGCGACCTCGCGCTGCTCGAGGAGGAGTTCGGCCGGAGCTCGTGCGACTTCTGTCACACGTCGGAGGGCTTCATCCGGGTGAACGACCCCGCGTTCGCCGACTTCGACTTCGAGGGCTTCAGCTTCATCGGCTGCCCGACCTGTCACGACCCGCACGTCGGCGAGGCGGGCGGCGGGAACATGGCGCAGCTGCGGAACACCTCGGCGGTGGAGGTCTCCTACACCTTCCCGTCCGAGCCCGGCCGTCCCGAGAACGCGCGGATGGAGGGCTTCGGCCCCGGCCAGACGTGCGCCCAGTGCCACAGGGCGCGGCGTAACAACGACAACGTCCAGAACCAGATCTTCGGTTCCGGCAGCGCCCACCCGGGCCCGCACGGCAGCCCGCAGATGGACATGTTCATCGGCGCCGGCTCGTACGAGATTCCCGGCTTCGTGTACGAGGGCGACCATCCGCACGAGACCCTGGTCAACGATGGTTGCGTGACCTGCCACATGGCGTTCAGCGAGTCGTTCGGCGGACACATCGTACACGACTTCATGCCGTCGCTCGACGTGTGCACGTCGGCCTGCCACCCGGGCGCCACCGACTTCGACATCAACGGGACGCAGACCGAGATCGCCGCGAAGCTGGACTCGGCGTCCGTGCTGCTCGGCTACGCCGACCTGGCCGACTTCGAGGCGAACTGGGGTGCGGATAACATTGCGGCCCCGACCTGGCAGCGTGAAGTCGGCTATTCGATCCTGTTCGTGAACAACTCCGGCGACCGCGGCGTGCACAACGCCACGTACGCCCGGTCGGTGATCGACAACGCGATCGCGCACGCGAACGCCAACCTCGTGCCGTAACTCTCCCCGGCCCCGGGCGACCGCCCGGCCGGCCACGCGAAGAGCCCGGGAGCGCATGCCGCTTCCGGGCTCTTTGCATCCGGGGCTGGTCGGCGGAGACATCCCGAAGGCGGCCACCCGTCGTGCACGAGCTCAGCCGTCCAGCGCCCCCCGGACCGCCCTCGCCAGCTCCGCCAGGTGGAAGGGCTTCGGCAGGAAACGGGTGTCCGGGTCCACCACGCCGTGGTGCACGATGACGTTGGCCGTGTACCCGGACATGTACAGGCACGCGACGTCCGGCCGGATCTCCTCCACCGCCGCGTGCAGTTCGCGGCCGTTCATCCCCGGCAGGATCACGTCGGTGAGGAGCAGGTGGATCCTGCCCTCGTGCGCCCGCACGAAGTCCAGGGCCTCGGCCGGCGTCGCCGCGGAGAGCACCTCGTATCCGAGGCGCCCGAGCATCTCGGAGCACAGCGAGCCGATCCGCGGCTCGTCCTCCACGAGGAGGATCGTCTCGCCCCGGCCTTCCGGAACCCCCTCCGTCACGGGCTCCGGCCGGTGCGGATCCGCTCCCCGATGGCGCGCGAAGTAGATGCGGAACGTCGAGCCGCTGCCCGGCTCGCTGTACACGTGCACGAAGCCGCCGTTCTGGCGCACGATCCCGTACACGGTGGACAGCCCCAGTCCGGTGCCCTGCCCGGCTGCCTTCGTCGTGAAGTACGGCTCGAAGACGCGGAGCCGCGTCTCCTCGTCCATCCCCGCTCCGTCGTCGCTCACCGCCAGCATCACGTACTCGCCCGGCCGGAACTCAGGATGGTGCCGGCAGTACTCCTCGTCGAACTCCACGGCCGCCGTCTCGACCGTGATCCGGCCCGCTCCCGCGATCGCGTCGCGTGCGTTCACACACAGGTTCGCCACGATCTGGTCCACCTGGACCGGGTCGATCAGGACATCGCCGGGCGCCTCTCCGGGCCGCCACGTCAACTCGACGCCCTCCCCGATCAGCCGCCGCAGCATCCGCGTCATCCCCTCGATCCGCTCGTTCAGGTCGACCCGGCGCGGATGGGCCGGCTGACGGCGTGCGAACGCGAGGAGCTGCCGGATGAGCTCGGAGGAGCGCTCCGCCGCGTCGGTGATCTCCCGCAGCGCCACGGCCGACGACGACCCCGGGTCCTTCTCCTCGAGCTCGAGTTGCGCGTGGCCGAGAATCACGGTGAGCATGTTGTTGAGGTCGTGGGCGAGCCCGCCCGCCAGCCGGCCGACCGACTCCATACGCTGCGACTGGCGGAACTGCTCCTCCAGCTCCAGCCGCTCTGTCACGTCGGCCTTGACGGCGATGTAGCGGACGATCCGCCCCTCGGCGTCGAACACGGGCGAGATCGTGGTGTCCTCCGTGTACAGCGTCCCATTCTTGCGGCGGTTCCGGATCCGCCCCGTCCAGGTCCGGCCCGACGCGATGGTGCCCCACAAGTCGGCGTAGAACGCTGCGTCGTGTTCGCCGCTGCGCAGGATGCTCGGGTTCCGCCCGAGCGCATCCTCCCGGGAGTAGCCCGTCACCCGCTCGAAAGCCGCGTTTACGTACTCGATCGTCCCGTCCGGGTCGGTGACGACGACGGACTCGTCGAGCTGCTCGATCGCCACGAGAAGCCGGTCCCGGGCGGCCGCGGCCTCGGTGCGCTCGGTCACGTCCATGATGAAGCCCTCGAGCGCCGCGGGGCCATCGGCAGCCGGCGCCACGCGGCGGCCCCGCTCCCACACGTGCCGCACCGCTCCGTCCTTCCGCCGGATCCGGTAGGCGAGTTCGAAGGC
>JAVVDU010000016.1:39829-46107 GCA_032251515.1 Gemmatimonadota bacterium | reverse complement strand
CCCGGTTCAAATCCGGGCGCCCCGACTTCGAGGGCCGGTCAGAGATGGCCGGCCCTTTCTGCATCCGGGTGTCGGGGACCGGTCCCCGGTACTTCGTCCGCTGACGCGGCCGAAGGGTCGCGCCGCTGCGCGCCGCGACGGCAAATCCGGGCGCCCCGACTTCGAGGGCCGGTCAGAGATGGCCGGCCCTTTCTGCATCCGGGTGTCGGGGACCGGTCCCCGGTACTTCGTCCGCTGACGCGGCCGAAGGGTCGCGCCGCTGCGCGCCGCGACGGCAAATCCGGGCGCCCCGACTTCGAGGGCCGGTCGGGAAAGGAGCGATTCGCACGTAACTTGCAATACGTGCTACCTGCGCCATCTGGCAGGGCCACCGTGGCAAGGAGGGTCGAGTGACGAGAATGCGATCTGTCGGGTGGGTCGGATCGGTGCGGTGCTTTCGACCCCGCTTCGGGGCGGCGGTCCTGACGGCGGCGCTGCTGATCGCGGGTTGCGATGACAGCATGGCCCCCGCGGACGACGACGTGCTTCGGTTCGCCACGCTGTCAGCCGGTCAGTTCCAGACCTGTGCGCTGACGGAGAGCGGGATGCCTTTCTGCTGGGGACAGGAGATCCGACTGGAGACGGACGGCGACTTCGTCCCGGTCACGCGGCCGATGTCGATGCCCGGATTCCCGGCGTTTCGAGACATAGCCGCTGGTGGGTTTCACGGCTGCGGGATCGACACGACGGGTCGTGCCTGGTGCTGGGGGGTGAATTTCCTCGGGGTCCTGGGCGTGGGCACGAAAGAGGACAGCGCCACACCTGTGCAACCGCTGCTCGACGACGACGTCGTCTCGCTGTCCGCCGGACTCGGGCACACATGTGCCGTTACGACCGCTGGGGCCGCGTGGTGCTGGGGGAACGGCCAGGCGGGCGCGTTGGGAAACGGCGAGAGCGGAAGTTTCGTCAGTCCCGCTCCGGTGGCCGTGGAGAGCGACCTGCAGTTCGTCGAAATCGGAGCAGCCCACGGCTTTTCGTGCGGGAGGACTTCTGGTGGCCGGCTCTATTGCTGGGGGTTGAATCAGGAAGGACAGGTCGGCGACGGCACCTTCGACGGGCGCTCCGTGCCCGTTGTCGTGGCAGGTGACATCTCCTTTTCCCGGTTCTCGATGGGAAGTGCGCACGTCTGCGGAATCGACTTCGAGGATCGGCTGTTCTGCTGGGGATCCAACTTTTCGGGCCAGCTCGGGAATGGCAGCCCGGAGGACTCACCCGTGCCCGTGGAACCGGCCCCCGCCATGCGGTTCGCTGAGGTGGGAGCCGGAAATCTCCACACTTGTGCGCTCACGACCAACGGCAAGGCGTACTGCTGGGGCAGGAACACGTCGGGGCAGTTGGGAGATGGGACCACGGAGGATCGTGCGGCCCCGGTTCCAGTGGCCGGCGACGTGAGATTCCGCGCGATCACCGCTGGGCCGTCACACTCCTGCGGACTCACGGACCGCGGCGTGGCCTGGTGCTGGGGTCGCAACTCCAGCGGACAGTTGGGGGACGGGTCGACGATCGACAGGTTCGTACCTGCGCCTGTGGTCGCCCCGGAGTAGGGCCGCCCGAAGGCGTTCAGCACCCCGGCAGACAGGGCAGGAGTCCCCTTCTCACCGGGGACGGGCTACCCTGTCCCACAGCCGATCCACCCTGTCCCGCCGCTGGCCGAGTCCCTCGCGCACGGGATTCTCGGGCCCCGGCTCCACCTGCGCGCGCTCGCGCGATTCGGCGTGGCCGGGATGGTCCTGCTGTCGGCGTGGATCGGGCGTCAGGCGGTCGGGATCGCGAACCTGGACGCGGCCCGGACTCAGCTCCGTGGCGCTAGCGACCGCCCTGCCCCAGCCGGTCGAGCAGCTCGCCCAGCCGCTCGATCGTCTGCCTGAGCTCCTGGCGGATCGAGTCCACGAGCGCCGGAGCCGCCTCCGCGCCGTCGCCCGTCGCGGGCCGCGTCCCGGCCCCCTCCTCCGCCTCCGCCCCCAGCGCCTCGGGCACGACGCCTTCGGCGACCGGGGCGACCGCGGGCCGCTTCCCGATCAGCGCGTCGACGGAAGCCTCGAGCGTCTGGTGCATCGTCACCTGCCGGACGTCGGCCAGGATGATGCGGCGCAGCTCCGGGAACTCGAGCGTCTCCGGCTTCAGGAACACCGGCTCGGCGTACAGGATGGCGTCACCCATGGGGATGACGAGGAGGATTCCCCGCATCACCTCCGAGCCCACCTGGCCCCACAGCGTGAACTGCTCCGAGATCACCGCGTCGTTGTCGATGCGGGCCTCGATCTGGTTGGGGCCGTCCACGTGCCGGCCCGTCGGGAAGCGGAACAGGATCCGACCACCGTAGTGCTCGCCGTCGTTCCGCGCCGCCATCCAACCGACCAGGTTGTGCCGGTTGTCGGGCGTGAACGGCTGGATGAGGAGGAACTCTTCCTCCGTCTCTCCCGGCAGCCGGGCCACGATGTAGTACGGGCGTAGGGGCTGGGAGCGGCCGAAGGACGTCTGCACCGGGACGTCCCACTGGTCCTCCTTGTTGTAGAAGACGACCGGGTCTCGCATGTGGTACTGCAGCAGCATCTGCGTCTGCACGGTGAACAGGTCGAGCGGGACCCGCACGTGGGCGCGCAGGTGCTCCGGCATCGCCTCGCGCGGCTTGAACAGCCCCGGGAAGATCGCCGCATAGGTACGGATCAGCGGGTCGTCGGGCTCGAACACGTAGAAGTCGACGCTCCCGTCGTAGGCGTCCACGACGGCCTTGACGCTGTTGCGGATGTAGTTGAAGCGGCCCGCCCAGCGCGTGGCGTACGGGTAGCGGTGCGTGACCGTGTAGGCGTCCTGGATCCAGGACACGCGCCCGTCGGCGACGACGGCGTACGCCTCCTGGTCCCGCAGCAGGAACGGGGCGATCGTGCCCACGCGCTTCGACACGGTGCGGCGATACTGGATGCGGCTCTCGGGCTCCACCTCGCCGGTGATGAGGATGTTCAGGTCGCCGAACTCCCAGGCGTAGAGCAGCCGGCGGAAGAACGAGCCCATGATGACGCCGCCGCTCCCCTCGTAGCTCGTGTACTCGGGTCCCTCCGGGCCGGGGTAGTTGAACTCCTGCATCCCGCTGCGCGCGATCACGAAGTCGAGGCTGCGCAGTCCATAGTAGATCTCGGGACGCTCCAGCGGGATGCGTCCGACCGGCGGGACGTCGCGGATGAAGAAGGTGGGACGTCCGCCCGCCTCGACCTCCGTCACCGGGCTCATGGCCACGCCGTAGCCGTGCGTGAACTGGAGGTGCCTGTTCACCCAGCGCTGGGCCTCGGCCGGGAGCCTGTTCGCCGACAGCTCGCGCGAGGCGAGCATCACCTGCCGCAGCTCACCGTCCACCGTATAGCGGTCCGTGTGCACGGCCATGAAGTCGTAGTACAGGCGGAAGAACTGGATCTGGTTGTAACTCTGGAGCAGCGGGCCCTCGTCCCACAGCCGCACGTTGCGGAGCGTCCCGAGGTTGTCGGCCACCATCTCGGCGTCGATCTCGCCGCGCGCGGGGTGGTCCCGCGACTCGAGGCCCTCGAGTCCGAAGGCGCGGCGCGTGAACTCGATGGCGGTGGCCAGGTAGTCGCGCTCGAGCGCCAGCTCGCTCGGCTCGACGCGGAGCCGCTGCATGAGGGCCGGCGCCGCGGAACCCACGAGGAACATGAGGACCAGCCAGCCGGCCACCGGCCATACGATCCAGCGATAGCCGCGGAAGCGCACGGCCGCGGCGAACAGGAACCCGGCGGTCGCCAGCGCCACCACGGCGAGGATCGTACGGCCGGGGAGGTTCACGTGATCGTCCGTGTAGCCGACGCCGAACACCGTGCCGGTGGGCGAGAACAGCAATTCGTAGCGTCCCAGCCAATGTCCTGCGGCGATGAGCAGGAAGAGCACCGCGGCGAGGCTGATCAGCCACTTCCGCGCCGCCTCCCCGACGAACTGCACCGGCTCGCCCCGCAGGCGACTCGACATGTAGTGAAACGTGGCGAGGATCACGCCGAGGCCCAGCACGGCGGTGATGAGCCACCCGTGGATGAACTGCACGGCCGGCAGCGTGAAGATGTAGAACGAGAAGTCCCGGCCGAAGATCGGATCCGCTTCGCCGAACGGGACGGCGTTCAGGGCGAGCAGGACGGTCTCCCACTCCGACGCCGCGTGTATACCGAGGAAGATGGCGGCCAGCACGATGACCGCGGCCCCGACTCGCACCAGGAACTTGTGCACCAGGAGGTAGTCGAACGTCTCGAGCGGCGCGTCGGGCCGGGGTGACCGGGCGGTGGAGCGTCCCACCACGTACAGACCGGGGAGTGCCAGGCCCAGAAAGACCGCCACCGCCACGGCGAACAGCACCCCGCGGGTCGCCACGATCTTCACGAGCACCGAATCGTAGCCGAGCTCCCGAAACCACAGCCAGTCGGTGTAGAACGTCTTCGACCAGCCGAGGACGTTCCACGCCACGATGATCGCCAGGGCCAGGAGCCCCCAGCGCGTCATCCGGCGGAGCACGTCGAAGTCGAGGCCGCTCAAGTCGACCTTGCCCTGCGCGCCCATGCGCTTCCGGAAATCCGAGAGGTCGTTCATGACGGCATTGCCCTTCTCCGGACGGCCTGCCGGTGTTGGTGGAATCCCGGATGCAAACTAACGCTCGCCGGCCTTCGGGGCCCGCCCGCCGGCGCGAACGCTCGCAGCACGGCGGGCCACCATGTCCCACCTTGGTCCAACCTGACCCGCCGAGCGGAGAAAAGAAGCCGGAACGGGCGGGTCCCCGTGGCCTGCAACGTGCTGGTACATCCGGGTCATGACCGCACCGCGCGCTCCCTTTCCGGACCGGACCGGCCCGCTGCCGGGAGGCTCCGCCTCGACGGCGGAGCCCGTCGTGTACGGCCTGCTGGGGCCACGGCTCCATCTGCACGCGCTGGTGCGGTTCGGCGTGGCGGCGTTTCTCCTGGTCGGCGGCTGGACCGGCCGCCACCTGTTCGGGATCGCGAACCTCGACACCACGGCCCTGACGGGAGCGGCCGCGGCGATCGCCGCGTACGGGGTCGTCGTCTGGGCGGTCGTGCGGCGCTCGCGGACGTCGGAGGTAGCGGTCCTGCGGCACCATCTGCTGCTCCGGATCATGTACGCCACGGTACTCCTGGACTTCCTCGCGCTCGCGACGGTCGCGTGGCTGCTGGGGGGACTCCGCTCGCCGATGGTCGTCTTCTTCCTCGTGCACGTGATGCTGACCGCGGTCCTCCTCACGCCGCGCGAGGCGGTGCTCGCCGCCCTCCTCGCCTTCGGGCTCATGGGGGGGCTCGCCTGGGTGGAGCTGACCGGCCTCGCCCCGCCGCCCCGGCCGGAGGGCGTGGTCGGGCCCGGGCCGATGGACATCCGCTTCGCGCTCGTCGCGCTCGTCGTCTACGGGGCCACCCTGGCCGCCGTGACGTGGCTGCTGATCGGCCTGACGAGGGCGATCCGGGGCGGGGAGTCGCGCCTCCAGGCCGCGTACGCGGCGCTCGAACGCGTAGCGGGGCTGCGGCGCGATTTCCTCGACATCGCGATCCACAACATCAAGGCGCCGGTGGGTGCGGCCACGATGTTCCTGCAGAACCTGCGTTCCGGGCTGGCGGGGCCGCTGAACGAGAAGCAGGAGGAGTGGGTGGACCGGGGGCTGCAGCGGCTGGGCGGGCTCAACGACTTCCTGGGAGATCTCCGACTCCTCGCGACCCTCGAGACGGGTACGCTGGACGAGCGGATGGAGGCCCTGGACATCGTGCCGATGGCCCTGGGGCTCGCGGAGGAGTGGGGCGGGGAGGCCGAGGAGCGGGGCATCCGGTTCGTCTACGACGGGCCCTCATCGGCGCCGGCGGTGCGGGGCAATGACCGCCTGGTCCGTGAAGCGGTCGCGAACTACCTGTCGAACGCGCTGAAGTTCACTCCGCGGGGTGGCGAGGTCGTCCTTGCAGTGGAGCCGTTGCCCGACACCGTGCGGATCGCGGTGCGGGACACGGGTCCGGGCATCGCACCGGAGCGCCAGGAGCGCCTGTTTCGCGAGTTCCGGCGCCGGCGCGGCGCCGACGCGCCGGACGACGCGCCGCGCGGCTCCGGCATCGGGCTCTCGATCGTCCGCCGCATCGCGGACGTGCACGGCGCCTCGGTCGGATGCCGCAGCCAGGTCGGGCAGGGGAGCGAGTTCTTCTTCGAGCTGCCGGTGGCGAAGGACTGACGGAGAGCTCGGGCTCGGCGGCCCGTCCCCC
>JAVVDU010000016.1:0-39729 GCA_032251515.1 Gemmatimonadota bacterium | reverse complement strand
GAGCTGCCGGTGGCGAAGGACTGACGGAGAGCTCGGGCTCGGCGGCCCGTCCCCCCCGCCCGGGAGCCGTCAGGGGCCGGCCCTGACGAATTCCCAGAAGCCGCGCGGCGTCAGGATGCGGAGCGGCCGCCCCGCCTTCATGTCGATCAGGTCACGGTCCCCCGTCACGAGCAGTTCCGCGCCGCCGGCGACCGCCTGTTCCACGATGCGCTTGTCGTCGGCGTCCCGCACCTCGATGTCGAGAAGAGGGGCGTCTCCCACCACGATCGCCTCCTCGCGCAGGAACGTCTCGACCTCTCTCGCCAGGTCTTCGGGGGTCCGGAACTTCCCTCGCAGGGTGCGCCCGAGTTCGGAAAGCACCTGCTCGCTCACCAGCAGGTCATGCTCGGCCACGACGATGCCGAGCACATCGGAGCAGATGCCGCGGGTGGCGAACGCCGAGGCCAGGACGTTCGTGTCGATGAAGACCCTCACGACACGTCGCGGAAGACGTCTTCGTCGGTCAGGTATCCCCGTGCCTCGGCGAAGGGCATGATCCTGCCGCGGAGGTTATCGAGCTGGGCGATTGCCAATTGCCGGCGCAGGGCTTCGCGCACGAACTCGCTGCGCGACCGGCCGCTGCGACGGGCCGCGCGCGCGAGCCGGCGCTCCAGGTCCGGCTCGAGACGGATGGTGAGGGCCGATGTCTTCGTCTTCATGTCAGACAATGTATGACATCAGCCGTGTTCCGGCAAGGGGCTGCCGTGGAAAGGCCGGGCGGACGGCTGCCTCCCTGCCCGCGGCGCGTCCCCCGGACTCGCCGCGTCAGCCGAGCCGGGCCTTCAGCATGGCGAGCAGGGTCCGCTCGTCGATCGGCTTCTGGAACACCCCGGCGAGGCCCATCTCCCGCGTGTCGGCCGTCACCGCGAAGTCGTCCCCCACGGAGCTGAGCATGTAGATCGGGACGTCGGCCCCGTGCGCGCGCAGGTTCGTGATCAGGTTCGTCCCCGCGTCGATCTCCTCCATCATCAGGTCCACGAGCACGAGGTCCGGAGTCTCCCGCTTGAACGAGCGGATGCCCTCCTCGGCCGTGCCCGCCTCGTTCATCCGGAACCCGTTCGCCTCCAGGATCACGCGGACCATGTCCCGGTAATCGGGGTCGTCGTCCACGTACAGGATCAGCGGCCGCGTCTCGTCCATCGTCGTCACCCGTGGTGGGCCGGCACTCGGCCGGCACAGGGTTCTGCTGCCGGTGGGGCCGGACGGGAGGAAGCCTCGATCTCCCCCGCGAACCACGCGGCGGCGGCCGCCAGGTTCGCCGTGGCCCCCTCGCTGAGTCCCTCTCCGAACCCGTCGAACTCGTACCCTCGCACGCCGACCAAAACCGCCTCCGGCCGGGCGTCGAACAGCTCGCCCGCCAGGGCGAGGACCGAGCCCGGCGACAGGGCGTGCGTCGAGAAGGCCGGGTGACCCTCGGGCTCCAGGCGGCGCGCCCGGAACGGAGCCGGAGCGGAGATGTCCGCGTCCACGAACACGACCACGTCCGCCTCTGCGACGCTCCCCGCGTGCTCGACCTGGAGCTGGTAGGCGCTCTCCGACTCGACGCCCGGCAGCTCGAGGCCCCGGACCCGCTCGACGAACGCGGGGCCGAGGCCGTCGTCCCGGCGGCCGGGATTCCCCCAGCCGAGCACGAGGACCCGCTTCCCGGCCGCGGTCCGCAGGGCGGTCACGCGCCCCTCCGGGCCTCGGCCACCAGGGCGCCCGCGGCGTCGTGCACCTCGACCACCAGCGGCATGCGGCCCAGCGCGTGCGTGGCGCAGGACAGGCACGGGTCGTAGGCGCGGATCGCCACCTCGACGTGGTTCAGGAGTCCCTCGGTGATCTCCGTCCCCGACAGGAAGCGGCGCGCCACGGACTCCACGGCCCGGTTCATCGGCTCGTTGTTGCTGGTGGTGGAGACGATCAGGTTCGCCATCACGACCGTGTCGTCGTCGCCGACCACGTAGTGGTGGAACAGCGTGCCCCGCGGCGCCTCGATCACCCCGTACACCTCGCTGCGTCGCTCGCCCTTCGTGACGAGGTCGTCGCCCTCGATGTCGGGGTCGTCGAGCAGCCGCTCGATGACCTCCACCGCGTGCAGGGTCTCGACCATGCGGGCCCAGTGGTAGGCGAGGCTCATCGTGCCGGGCCGGCCGCCCATCGCGGTCGCGAACTCGCGCCGCGCCTCCTCCGCCTCGGGCGTGTCGATGTGGTCGCACACGGCGAGGCGGGCCAGCGGGCCCACGCGGTACCAGCCGTTCTCCGGGCCCAGCGACCGCAGGAAGGGGAACTTCATGTACGACCAGGGCCGGACTTCCTCCACGAGCACGTCCAGGTACCGGGACACCTCCACGTCGTCCAGCACCCGCTCGCCTGCCGGGTCCACGGCCCGCAGGACGCCGTCGTACAGGTCGAGCGCGCCGTCGCCGCGCCGCACGAGCGCGAGGTGGTTCGACGGAAAGGCGGCGAACTCCGCCGCGAAGTCCGCGTGCTCGAGCGTGTAGTCGCGCGCGATCCGCACCGCGTCGCGGGCCCAGTCCTTCTGGCGCGGCAGCTCCTCGGCCAGCGCCGCGCGATCCGCGGCGGACAGGCTGCGGTTCACGCCCCCCGGGATCGCTCCCGTGCCGTGGATCTTCTTGCCGGCCGTGGCCCGGATGATCTCCTGGCCGTACTTGCGCATCAAAATGCCCTGGCGGGCGAGTTCGGGGTACGCTCCGGCCACCCCCAGCACGTTCCGCTTCGCCGGCTCGGAGTCGAAGCCGAACAGCAGGTCCGGCGACGCGAGATGGAAGAAGTGCAGGGCGTGCGACTGGAAGATCTGCCCGTAGTGCATGAGCCGGCGGACCTTCTCGGCCGTCGGAGTCAGCTCGTCGGCGCCCACGACGCCGTCCATCGCCTTGGCCGCCGCCAGGTGGTGGCTGACGGGGCAGATTCCGCACAGCCGCTGGACGACGACGGGGATCTCCCAGTACGGGCGGCCCTGGATGAACCGCTCGAAGCCCCGGAATTCCACGATGTGGAGCCGGGCGCTCTCCACGGCGCCGGCCTCGTCCAGGCGGATCGTCACCTTGCCGTGTCCCTCCACCCGAGTGAGGGGCTCGATCACCACGCGCCTCGTCGTGTTCATCGTCGCCTCCTCAATCGTAGCGGATCAGGCCGGGGGGCAGTTCGGCGGACTCTCCGGCCAGCAGGGCCGTGAGCGCCGCCCACATCGCCTCCGGTGACGGCGGGCAGCCCGGCAGGTGCCAGTCGATGCGCACCACCTCCTGGATCGGGTAGACCCGGTCGAGCAGGCGGGGCAGCTCGGCGTCCCCCGGCGCCAGCCCCGACGGGTTGTGGACGGACGGGCCGTCCACGTACGCGACCCGGAGGCACTCCTCGAGCGGGACGAGGTTCCGCAGCGCGGGTACGCCGCCCATCGTGGCGCAGTCGCCCAGCGAGACGAGGACGTCGCAGCGGCGCCGGAACTCGCGCAGCGTCTCGACGTTCTCCTCGTTCGCGCAGCCGCCCTCGATGAGGCCGACCGCGCATCGCTCCTGGAACTCCTTGTAGTCGTCGATCGGCGACCGGTCGAACTCCACCAGCTCGGCCAGCTCGAGGATCCTCTCGTCGAGGTCCAGGAGCGACATGTGACACCCGAAGCAGCCGGCGAGCGAGCAGGTCGCGATGCGCGGCCTGGCCATGATCTATTCCTCCTGCGGAGCGGGACCGTCCGTCCCGCCCGCCTCGACATCGGATCCGATCGGGGCGCGGTCGAACCGCCGCTCGCCGATCGGCACGGAGAAGCCCACGCGCTTGGGCAGGATCGCTCCCACGGGGCATACGCCCACGGCCTCGTCGGTCAGGTCGAGGTCGGTGTCGGACAGGCGCGCGGCGGAGCTCACCGCCACCCGCCGGCCCGGCCCCCGCCCGGTGAACCCGAACACGGCCTTGCCGTCCAGGTCGCGCGAGGCCCGCACGCAGCGGGCGCACAGGATGCAGCGGTTGCGGTCGATCAGGACGTCCGGGTGCGAGGCGTCGACCTCGTGCGGCGTCCAGTCGTGCTCGAAGCGGGGCGCGGCGATCCCCAGCCGGTAGGCGAGGGCCTGCAGCTCGCAGCTCCCGCTCTTCTCGCAGAACATGCAGAAGTGGTTGCCCTCGATGAACAGGAGCTCCACGAGGGCCCGTCGCCACTCGCGGACCCGCTCAGAGTCGTTCTCGACCACGGCCTCGGGCTCGGCGGGCTGGGTGCAGGCCGAGCAGGGCCGGCCGTTCGCCAGCACCGTGCAGACCCGGCAGCTGCCGAACGGCTCCAGGCCCTCCAGCCAGCAGAGCCGGGGGATCCAGATGCCGGCCGCCTGCGCGGCCTGGAGGATCGTCATGCCCGCCCTCGCCTGCACGGGAGCGCCATCTATGTACAGCGTGAACGTCTCGTCGCTGGTCATCGGTCATCGACCCCGTTCAGACGTGGGAAGGGGCGCGGCCCGGGACGGCCTGCGCGGGCCGGAGGGCGGCGTCGAGGTCGAAACTCCTCCGCAGCCCCGTGTCGTCCGTGCCGACGCGTCCCTCGTAGATCGACGGAAGTCCCTCGAGGCTCGTGAGGATCGGGTTGGGCGCCGTCTGGCCCAGCCCGCAGCGGCTCGTGCGGCGGATCGTGGCGCCGAGCTCGCGGAGCCGCTCCAGGTCGACGGGCTCCGCCCGGCCCCGCCGCACCTTGTCCAGGAGACGGCGCATCGCGGGCACGCCGGCCCGGCAGGGCGTGCAGTGGCCGCAGCTCTCGTCGATGAAGAACTCCGTGTAGCAGTCGACGATGGACAGGATGTCCCGTTCGGGGGCGAACACGATGATCGCCCCGCCCGTGGCCAGGTCATCGAAGCAGATGCGGCGGTCGAAGTCCCCCGGCCCCACGAGCCGGCCGCTCGGCCCTCCCACCTGGACGGCCGCCGCGAACTCCCCGCCCGCCAGCTCGAGCACTTCGGCCAGCGGGGTGCCGAACGCGATCTCGTAGATTCCCGGCCGCCGGCAGTCGCCCGAGATGCTGAGGAGCTTGGTGCCGGCGCTCGCCGGCGTGCCGAACTCGCAGAACGTGGCCGGTCCCTCCTCGAGGATCTTCGTGACGCAGGAGAACGTCTCCACGTTGTTCACGACGGTGGGCCGCTGCCGGAAGCCCCGGCTGGCCGGGAAGGGGGGGCGGTCGCGCGGGTCGCCGCGCTCCCCCTCCAGCGAGCTCAGGAGGGCGGTCTCCTCGCCGCACACGTAGGCCCCCGCCCCGAGCTGGATCCGCACGTCGAAGTCGAAGCCCTTACGTCCGGCGACATCTCCGCCCAGGAGGCCGTCCTCGCGGCGGCGCGCGAGGCGGTTCTCGAGGAACGGCAGCAGGTAAGCGTACTCGGCGCGCAGGTAGAGCACCCCCTCGGCGGCGCCGATCGCGTAGGCGGCGATCGTCATCCCGGCGATCACGCGGTCAGCCCGCTCGGTAAGCAGCACCCGGTCCTTGAAGGTGCCGGGCTCGCCCTCGTCCGCGTTGCAGATCACGAACTTCCGGTCCGACTCCACTTCACGGGTGAACTCCCACTTCATTCCGGTGGGGAATCCGGCGCCGCCGCGGCCGCGCAGGCGGGCCGTCTTCACGGCCCGGATCACCTCGGCCGGGCTCATCGCGACGGCCTTCCGGATCGCCTCGCCCCGGTTGTAGGGGCTGAACAGGATCTCGCCGGGGAACTGGACGTTGTTGCGCACCATGGCCTGGACGAGCGGGTGCGCGTTGTTCCCGTCTCCCAGCTTGCGCACGAGGCGCCGCGGGTCGCCGTGCTCGCGCAGCTCGGCGACGATGGATCGGGCGCGGTCGGTGGACAGCTCCGTGACGGGCACGTCGTTCACGAGGGCGGCCGGTGCCTGGTCGGACATCCCGATGCAGGCCGTGCGCTCCAGGGTGAACCGGCCGTCCGGGGTCGTCCCGCCGAGCGGCACGCCGAGCGCATCGATGAACGCGTCCCGCAACGCCTCGTAGCCGGCGAGCCGGTCCGGCACGTCGTCGCACAGCCGGATGACGATCTCGCCCTTCGGTTCGACCGACAGGAAGGAGTAGAAGGAGACGCACGCCTCGACGTTCACGCGCGGAACCCGGAGCTCGGTGGCGATCGCGTCGATCGCCTCGTGGTTCACGCAGCGGAACTCCGACTGAACCGCGCGGGTGATGTCGAGGAGGCGGACGGAACTGGAACCATGCGCCGCGCAGATCGCGCGGACGCGGGACTCGAGCGGCGATGTCATGGCACGACCCCGTTCGACAGGGTTCGGCATCTATGGCGACACGGGCCAGCGGGCCCGACGCAGGTGTCCGTATTGCAAGCAATCGCCGTGCCACCGGCGGAGGCGAGAGGCCTCCGTGGAGGGGCCGCCGGGATCCGCGCCGGAGCGCGCTCCGCGGCGTGGCGACCCGTCCACGCAGGTGCTATGATGCGGTCGTTTCGTGGGACAGGACTCGCCCGGCCCGCCGGCGCGCCGGAGGTCGGGAACGCTCCACCGACGGAGGGAGTCGAGTATGCGGAAAGGTCGCTGCCGGAACGCGGGACGGAAGTCGGACGGGAGCCGGATGTGTGTCGGCGTGACGGGGCTCCTCTGCGCGCTCCTGATCACCGCGGGGTGCGGTCCCGGAGAGGAGTCGCCGCAGCAGTCCGGGGTCGACCGCGCAGAGTTCGACAGCCTGCTCGCCGACCTGGCGGGCCCGCAGGCAGAAGGCCTGTCCAACGGACAGCGCTGGCGCCTCGTGGCCTCCACGGCCACGGGCCTGCCGCCGACGTCGTACCGCCTGGCCGACCTTCCTGAACCCGAGGCACGCGGCGCGTCCCTGCAGCAGGTCTACTGCGTGCAGTGCCACGGAATCGCCAGCCCGAAGATGCATACCGCGGAGGAGTGGCCCGTCCTGGTGCGCCGCATGGTGATGCGCGCCCGCACGTTGCGCGACCGGCTCGACGCCGGCGGGCTCGGCGCGACGGTGGACGAGATGCTGCTGGCGGGCCTGCAGTCGGCCAACATCCCCACGGCCGAGGAGCAGGACTCGCTGATCGCCTACTTCACCCGCCACGGCCTGCCGGCCGCGGCGCCGGACGAGATCGGCGCCGGACCGGACGCGCAACTCTACGTCGAGTACTGCTCCCTCTGCCATGACGCGCCCTCGCCGTCGGCGCACGGCCCGGACGGGGCGCACGCGCTCGTCTACCGGATGAGCGCGATCATGCAGATGCTGGGCATGGAGCCGCCCGACGAGGCGCGCCGCCAGCGGATCGTCTCCTACATGGAGTCCGTCGCCGCGCGGTAGGCCGGTCCGGCGGACGGGCCGGCGCCGGCCCGTCCCGTCCCGGAAGTCAGTCCACCAAGCTCACCCCGGTCCAGAAGGCGAGCCGCGCCACCGCGGCCGCCTTCGCCGCATCCAGCCGGTCCGCCTCGTCCTGGAGGGTGTGGTAGTCTTCGTGCAGGCCCGTGTGGAAGAACAGGGCGTCCACCCCCCGGACCTGGAAGGCGAAGTGGTCCGACCGCCCGCCGAGCGGGCCGTCCACGACGTCCGTCGGCGTGAGCCCGATACCGGGCCGCCGGGCGGCGATGGCCAGTGCCGAGTCGGCCAGGGCCGATCCGGCCGAATGGATCAAATCGACCCGGTTCGGGTCGTTTCGTCCGATCATGTCGAGGTTCAGGTTCCCGACCGTGCGGTCGAGCGGGAACAGCGGGTTCAGCGCGTAGTGGTGGGCGCCCAGCAGCCCCCGTTCCTCGCCGGCCGTGGCGACGAAGACGACGCTGCGCCGCGGCGGAGTGGCTGCCGCGAACGCCTGCGCGATCTCGAGCAGGCCGGCCGTGCCCGACGCGTTGTCATCCGCGCCGTTGAAGATCTCGTCTCCCGTCCCGTCCAACTGTCCCTCGTTCACCGCCCAGCCCAGGTGGTCGTAGTGGGCCGTGTACACGATGGCCTCGTCGCGCAGCGCGGGGTCGGAGCCCCGGATCCAGCCGATCACGTTTCGCACCGGCCCGGCGCCGCCCGGACGGTTCTTGACGAGGTTCGAGACCTCGAACACCTGGTAGAAGCCATCGTCGCCGCCCGGGCGCAGGCCCCAGGAGGCGAAGGCATCGGCGATCCAGGCGGCGGCCCGGTCGAGCTCGGGACTGGGGGACCAGCGGCCGCGCGCGCTGTCGTGTGCGAGCGCCTCGACGTGGCTTGCCACGTCCGCCTCCGTGATCGAGGCGGCCGCCGCCTCGAAGCTGAGCCGGTCGGTATCGCCCGGGCCGGTGGCGTCGTCGCCGCAGCCGGCGGCGAGGACGAGGGCCAGGGCGGCGAGGACGGCGGGCAGCGCGCGGCGGAGACGCGATGCGGGCCCGAGGTCCGGGGTGGCGAGTCCGGTCTGCGTTCGCTTCACTGGGCTTTCTCCCGTGCGGCAGGTTGGCGGTCGTCATCCGGCCCGATCTCGATTTCGAAGGCGGCGCGGTGTTCCTCGCCGTCGATCACGGCCACCACGAGGCCATACCGGCCCGGCGGAACCCGGTTCCGGCGCGCCACGCGCAGCACCCCCGCCTCGCCGGGCGCCAGGTCGCGCCGGGGCCTGTTCCCCTCCCAGGTCAGCGGGAAGAGGTCGGGGTCGGCCACGAGGCGTGTCTTCGTCCCGTCCACCAGGCGGTCGATGCGGACCAGCGTGCCGTGGCAGGCCCGCGCGGTCGCGGCACCCTCGTTCCGGACATCGAGAACCCACGCGTCGCCCGCGACGCGCGGCACGGGCGACAGGCGGAGTCGCGGACGGCGGTACCAGCGGAACAGGCGCCACGCGGAGGCCGCGCCGACCAGCGCGAGAGCCGCGAGGAGTAACGGGTCCATGATGTTCCGGCAGCGCCGCACGAATCGGGCCGGTTTCGCTTGACGCCGCCCCGCGCCGCGGGCTATTCTGCGCCGCGATCGCTGGCGCCCGGGCTGGTCTCGGGCGCTTCGCATCGGGGCGTGGCGCAGTCCGGTAGCGCGCCTGAATGGGGTTCAGGAGGTCCCGGGTTCAAATCCCGGCGCCCCGACTTCCCGCACATGATGGGCCCTCCGGATCTGCCGGTCGGTCCCGGGTACTCCGTCCGCTGACGCGGCCGGAGGGTCGGTCCGCGCTGGCGCGCGGCCCGACGGCAAATCCCGGCGCCCCGACTTCCCGCACATGATGGGCCCTCCGGATCGACTGGTCGGTCCCGGGTACTCCGTCCGCTGACGCGGCCGGAGGGTCGGTCCGCGCTGGCGCGCGGCCCGACGGCAAATCCCGGCGCCCCGACTTCCTCCAACTCGCTAGATTGCTTTGAGATGCAGCGGTTGAACCGGACTCTGCTTCTCACCCTGTGGGGTAGAAATTGGGGTAACCTCCGGCCTCGATCGGAGCTTCGGTGCCTCCAGAACCACGGCTGCCAGAGTTTCCTCGTCAGGCTGTTGGTAGCACTCCAGAAGGGTCCGAGTGTCCTTCCAGCCCCCGGCTGCAGCGACGTCCTTGGACGGCATGTGCGTTCTCTCGGTTGCCCACTTGCGACGCCAGGGGTGCCAGAGCCCACCGGCAAGTGTCTCAAGCCCAGCTCTCGAGTACGCGGTCCGGAGCGCTTTGCTCATAACTGATACTGAAACAAGAACTTCTGGCTTTCCTGTCGCGGGGAACAACCAGTCGGGCTCAAGGTGAAGCAAGCGTAGGTGTTTCTGCAGGACCTCAGCTGTGCCGTCGCTGATGGGGACTGAGTGGGCCACCCCGGTCTTCTGATTCGCGGGTCGGAACCGGATTCGGGCGTGGGGGAGCGCCTCCAAATCAAGATCGGTTCTCTTGAGCTTCAGAATGGACCCGATCCGCTGGCCCGTCGCCTCAGCGAGCCTCAGAACTGCAGGGAGTCGCCAGTCAATCTTATCGGCCACATCCATTGGAAGGCCGTTGAAAACCCCCGCCCTCGGGACGGTGTCCGAAAGAGCGGATGCGTAGCTCTCTTCGGTGCCGAAGCGGTCCCCTTCCGCCGAGCGAGAGGTCCATGCAAGGTCGCAATTCCGCCGAGCCCGCCCGCGGGCGTTCAGGGCCAGGGCGGGACGAGAGAGCGTCGCGTCAGGCCTCGGTCCGACTCAGGGTCCGGGCCAGGGATCCCCTCCAAAGGACCCCGAGCACGATCGCCAGAAGGGTAAAGCCCCCCGCCCCGAACGCGAAGGCGATCCGGATGTGCCCGGCGGTCTCCAGCCGCTCCCTCCCCCGCTGCAGCTCCCGCTCTCCGGCGGCGATCCGCTCTCGCCCGGAAGCAATCCTCTCCTCTCCGCTGGCGAGGCTGTCTTCTCCCCGAGCTATCCTTTGCTTCCCGCTGGCGATCCGGTCCTCTCCCTCGGCGACCTGATCGTCTCCTTCGGCTAGCCGTCGCTCGGCCTCGCCGGAGACACTTCCGCCCAGGATCTCGTCGATTCTCCCCAGCAGCGGGATGTCCCCGGCGACCTCGGCCCCCTCCCTGGCTGCCGCCAGGTCTCGCTTGCCCGCCTCCAGCTTGGCCTCTCCTTCCGCGAGCTCGGCCCGTCCCTCTCTGAGTGCGGCCCGGCCTTCCACGAGCGCAGCCTCTCCCCCCGCGAGTTTCGTCCGGCCCTCCGCAAGTCGTCTTTCGGCCTCGATCATCTGCCGTTCCCCCTCGGTAATCTTCACGGAGAGAAACAGGTAGCCGCCCACCGAGGTGACAGCCAGCAGGATGGTGAGCAGCAGTGTGATCAGTTTGCCCATGGTATGCCTTCACGTTGCTATGTAGAGTCTAAAGGCTCCGGGCTCCTCACATGTTTCCCCGGAAGAGCCTCAGCTGATCGTGCTGATCGCGGTGGCGTCGACGGGCCGAAGCGAAGGAGTCATCGGAACCGCCGCCTCCCGAGTCAGCCGCCGCCTTCCCTGTCCGGCCTGTCAGGCCGCTCTTCAGCGTCCGGCCGGTCCGGTCGGTGTCCGGGGAATCCGGCGGGTCCCGGCTCTGACCCCGTGAGCCCGGCGGGCCGGCGGATTCTGGCCGGCCGGAGGCGTTGGGATGCGCGCGCGCCGGATCTCGCCTCTCTCGCCTGCGCGTTCCCGCGGCGGCTGGCCTCCATCGCCCGCTGGCTACCGGGGCGGGCCTGCTCGGGGACCTTCTCGTAGACCTCCGCCAGGACCGCCTGGTGCCGGGTGGTCGCCTCGGACACGTCGGTCAGGACCTCGTCCACGTCGTCAGCGTTCGCCCGGGCCCGATCGGCCCTGGTCGGGGCTCGGTCCAGCTGTACCCGGTATCGTTCGACCGCCTACTCCGTCTCTTCCGACTTTCCGTCGGCCGCACGGGCGCGGGCCTCGGCCAGCCGTTTCTCGGAGAGCTGCAGCGCCCGCTCGGCTTTGTTGACCTCGCCGACGGTGAAGAACGTGCCGATGGACTCCGACATGCTCTTCAGAAAAAAGAATAGGGAATTCAACGGCCGTGCGGCCTCGAAGGCAGGTGCTCCGATCGGCTGCGGACGCAACGTAGAGCGGTGTGGAGGGGCCGGGCAACAGGAGTGGAGGGTGTGCGGAAGAGCCGATCGGGGGTCACGCGGGCGGGCAGTAACGGCCCCTTCCAGTCGACCGATGGTGTGAGGTGCGCACCGGAGCGAGCCTCTGGCTCGGGGGCTGGGAGCCGTCCCCTCGGGTCACCAGGACCGGGTCTGGTCCATCTCGCAGGGAGGAATCGGCTCGGGCTCGGAGGGGTCGAGCCGCTCCAGCGCAAAGGGGGGGCGGGCACAGCACCGGAGCAACCGCTGCAGGCCCGCCCGGTCGTGGGCGGCGATGCGGACGGTGGCGTCAAGGGAGAAGCCGCCGGCGTGGTCCCAGGCGAGCGTCTCCTCACCGGCTCAGTAGAGGAGGATGTTCAACAGGTTGTCCCGAAAGGTGATGTCGCCAGGGAGCTCGGCGTGGCCCTTGCAGATGAACACCACGTAGTCGAGCGGGAAGTACCCGGCCGCCGGGATGTCGGGGTCCAGCGTGCCGCGGGCCATCAGCGAGGACTTGGTCACCGTTCCGTCTCCCGGCTCGAGCATCAGCCGCGCGTAGTCCACGCCGGGCATCCGCGTCTGGAGCTCGTCGGGGTTGAGGCGGATCATCACCTTCCCGTCGATCTTCTCGAGCGCGCAGTGGGAGGAAGTGAGGACGCAGGAGCCCCCGAACACGATGAACTCGGTCTGCGATTCCGCCACCGGAATGGAGAGGGAACGGTGAAAGCGCTCGCCGCGCTCCAGGGCGCGCGCCATGAAGGTCTCCAGACGCACCAGGTAGCGCTCGGCCTCCTCCCGGTCGGCGAAGCGTTCGGCGATGCGCTCGCGCACCTTGGGATCGAAGATCGACCAGTGCCAGTCCTGCCACGTCTCGACCGCATACAGATCTCGCTCGATCCGCTTCCCCTCGTTGTCGATCATCCAGTCCCGGTCGGGGTGCGGGAGCAGCTCGTACAGGCTCGGCATGGTGGCCAGAACCTCCGGCTGCAGCTTCGCCAGCGGCCCCACCGGGCTTCCCATGATGGCCCGCTGGAGGCCGCTCACCGACCCGTAGTTGGGTGCCGCGATGAGGATCGCCCGCCGTACCTTCGAGGATCCCGCCTGGTCGACCACCGGCCGCTCCTCGTCGAGCACGTCGCGGCCGCCGTAGCGGATGAAGTAACGGGTGACCAGCGAGCCGGCGCTGTGCGCCACGATGTCCACCTTGAGGTCGGGCTCTCCGCGTACGCGCCGGATGTGTTCGATCAGCTCGTCGAGCCGCGTCGCCGCCTCCACCAGGTCGCGCCGCCAGTCCCAGGCGAACAGGTAGCAGTCGGTGTAGGGTCCCGGGTCGTCGGCCGGATCGCAGCGGTAGTCGCCCGGACCGGTGAGCGTCTCGACGATGTTGTTGTAGAAGTCCTTCCCGGCCGCCTTGTAGAACAGCGCCGTGGGGCGGACCGCGTCGCGGTTGTCGGTCACCCGTTCCGCTCCCACCGGAAGCGAGAGCTCGGAGAAGTGTCGCCCCGTGAGGAAGGTGAAGAATCCGCCGGGCCAGATCTCCTTTCCCCGGTTGTCGTCCGTCAGCCGCGACCCCATGACGCCGGGGACGAAGATGACCGGGGTCCTGTCGCTGCGCGTGGAGGCGACCGCGTACAGCCGCTCGAGGTCGGGCTTCGTGTCTCCGCACGCCGCGGCCAGAACGGCGATCGCCACGATCGCCGCCGGGACGCCCCGACGCCTCCGACCCGCACTCCCGCCGTGCGCGTACGCGCACGATTCCGCCCTGGCCATCCGCCCGCCGCGATATCGCACCTGCCTCCCGTAGAACTTGCCCACGCGCATCCCGCCTCCCTTCGTTCCGCCACCGGGCCGGCTGCCCGGCCTTCCCACCGAAGGAACGCCGCTACCGCCGCACCTCGTTCCCGGCGGGTGTTCCCGGTGGAGCGGCGCCCGCCGCGCCGCCCGTGAAGTCGGCGGCCCGGCTTTCAGGGCTCCCGGCTATTCTTCGTCGGTCCATCGTTCTCGAGGAGGAACGCCACATACTCGACATCGCGCTCGCGCTCCCCCGTCGCTTCCGGAAGCTGACCGTGTTCCCGCTCGTCGGTCGGGGCCGCCGCCGGGGGACGCCCCCGGCGAGGGGCCGGTGAGCGGCGGGGCAGCGGAAGCGCCAGCCTCGCGCTCCGAGGGCCGGGTGTTAATCGTGCCGGCGGCGCGCTCCGAGTAGTCGAGCTCGAACCCCTCGGTCTCCAGGGCGTCCCCTTACAGCCCGGGCAGGCGTGCGGATGCGCTCGGGCTACCGGCCGATCCACGTATTCCTGAGGCGCGAGAGCTGGCCGGTGAATCACAAGCGGGTCTACGGCTCTACACCGCGGAGGGGCTGACGCTGATGACCCTCCGCGAGGCACGGCACCGCAAGGCGGCGGCGAATCGCGGGGCCGCGGCTCTTTCCACGGCGGCCAGCGAGCGGCAGCCGATGGACTTCAGTCACGACACGCTTGCCGGTGGCGGGAAGAACCGCGTGCTGTCGGTGATCGACATCCACACGCGGTAGCATGAAAAACGGCCCGAACTTGGGGTGCAGGTCAGTGCGACTTTCCTGTTCGGTCCGCGTACCCGATACCACCGAATGACCCAACCCGAGCTGTCGTCCCCGCTCCAGCTTCTACACGGTGAGTGAGAGATACAAAGCTTTCCCGCCGTTCTGCGCATCCGCGCCGTCCCCGCGCTTCTTCTCCCCGACTGGACCTGGCGACTTGTGGCGCTTCTCCTGCTGATTGGCTTTTCGGTCGCCATCGGGCTCGCGTCACCAGCGGTAACTACCCGCACACCCGCACAAATCAGCGCCCATCAGCGCATGGCTCGGGCATGGGGTTCAGGGGGTCCCGGGTACTCCGTCCGCTGCGCGGCCGGAGGGTCGGTCCGCGCTGGCGCGCGGCCCGAAGGCAGATCCCGGCGCCCCGACTTCCCGCACACGATGGGCCTTCCGGCTTCGCGCCGGCCCCGACTTCCGGGTATCTTCTCCGGAACCTTGCTCCCTGCGGCTCCGTGGGCGCCCGACTCTCCGCTGCCGGCCGCCCCGGAATCCCCGCGGGACGCTCCGCTCGCGGTGCTGCCGACGCCCGTCGGCGCCCACCGGAGCAGTGGCAGGAACGCGTCGGACACGGAGGTCGAAGATGCGCAGGCGATACCGGATTCTCACGGCTTTCTCCCCACTCCTCCTCGCGGCGTTCCTGTCGGCAGCGCAGGCGTCCGCGCAGCACGCGCGCCCGCAGGCGGCCGGCGAGTGGCGCTCGCCCCCTGCCGAGTGGCTGGAGGTGCTCCACGCGCCGCAGCTTCCCCGGGCGTGGACGGCGCCGACCGGCGAGACGATGCTCCTCGCCGATCCGGTGCTCTATCCGCCGCTCGCCGAGCTGGCCGGCCCGATGCACAAGCTGGCCGGCATGCGGGTGAACCCTGCCACGAATGGATACCACGGCTGGCATGGCGGCACCTCTCCGCGGCTGGTCCGCGTGGAGGACGGGACCGTGACGCCCCTCTCCCTGCCGCCGGAGGCCGAGGTCCTGGACGTGGAGTGGACCGCCGACGGCCGGCGCTTCGCGCTCACGGTCGGGTACGCCGACCGCATCGGCCTGTGGACCGGGTCGGTGGAGGGCGACGTGACCGAGATGGCCGACCTGGCGCTCAACCCGCTGCTGGGCGGCGCCGTGACCTGGCTGCCGGACCAGGAGCGGCTGCTCGTGCGGAGCATCCCGCGGCGGGGGCCGCCTCCCGAGCCGCCGGTCATCCCGGCCGGACCGGAGATCGTCGAGGGGGCAGGGGCTTCGGCGCGCTCGACCTACGAGGCGCGGAACCTCCTCGAGACGGCGCACGACGACGAGTTGTTCGAGTACTTCACGACCTCCGAGCTCGTCGTCCTCGCCCCTTCCGACGGCGAGCGCACGGTCCTGGGCCCGCCGGCCCCCTACGCCACGGCCGAGTTCTCGCCGGACGGGGCCTATCTTCTCGTCGAGCGCCTCGTCGGGCCGTGGTCGCACGAGGTGGCCTGGTGGCGGTTCGCCCGCGAGATCGAGGTGTGGAACGCCGATGGAGAACGGGTGGCGACGATCGCCTCCCTGCCCGTCGCGGACGCGGTGCCGGTCCACGGCGTGCCGCTCGGCCCGCGCGGCGTGTCGTGGCGCGCCACGGCTCCCCACACGCTCTACTGGGTCGAAGCGCTGGACGGGGGCGACCCCGTGGCCGAGGTGCCGCACCGCGACCGGCTGGTCCGTCTCTCCGCCCCGTTCACGACGGAGCCGGAGGAGGCGTTCCGGGCCGAGCACCGGCTCGTCGGGGGGCGGGCGTGGGGCGAGGAGGGCACGCTCATGCTCACGCAGCGGGAGCGGATTCGCCGCCGGCTCTACGTCTGGCTCCTCGACGTGGACCAGGACACCTCGCGCCTGTGGTTCGACATCGACGAGGACGACCGCTACGGGGACCCGGGGAATCCGGTGTTCCGCCCGCTGCCCAATGGCCACTGGGTGATGCGGCAGCGGGGAGACGCCGTCTACTTCCGAGGGAGCGGCGCCACGGATGAGGGCGACCGGCCGTTCCTGGACCTCCGCGAACTGGGCAGCGGCGAGACGGAGCGCCTGTTCCGCAGCGATCCGGATCGCTACGAGTACTTCGTGGCGTTCGCGGGCGGGGCGGACCGCTTCATCCTCAGCTCGGAGTCGCCCGTCGACGTGCCGAACTACTGGCTGGCCACCCTCGAGGGCGAGATCGAGGCGCCCGAGGGGGAGGCCGAGCGAGCCCTGACGCGCGAGCCGATCACCAGCTTCGAGGATCCCGCGCCGGAGCTCCGCGCGATCGAGAAGCGCCTCGTGCGCTACGAGCGGGCGGACGGCCTGCCGCTCAGCTTCCAGTTGCTGCTGCCGCCGGGCCACGAGGAGGGAACGCCGCTGCCCACGGTGGTCTACGCCTACCCCCTCGAGTACTCGGGCATGGCCACGGCCGGCCAGGTCCGGGGCTCGGACCGGCGCTTCATGCGCCTGTACGGCGCGTCGCACCTGTTCTTCCTGCTCTCCGGCTACGCAGTTCTCGACCAGACCGCGATGCCGATGCTCGGCGACCCGGAGACGGCCTACGACACGTTCGTGCCGCAGCTCGTGGCGGACGCGGAGGCCGCGGTCGCGAAGGCGGTCGAGATGGGGGTCGCCGACCCGGAGCGGGTCGGCGTCATCGGGCACAGCCACGGCGGCCTGATGGTGGCGAACCTCCTGGCGCACACCGACCTGTTCGCGGCCGGGATCGCGCGCAGCGGCTCGTACAACAAGACGATGCAGCCGTTCGGCTTCCAGTCCGAGCGCCGCTCGCTGTTCGAGGCGCGCGACGTCTACATCCAGGTCTCGCCGACCTTCTTCGCCGACCGGGTCGACGAGCCCATCCTGATCATCCACGGCGACGACGACGGCAACCCGGGCACCCTGACGATCCAGTCGGAGGTCTTCTACGAGGCCGTGCGCGGGGCGGGCGGCACCGCGCGGATGGTGCTGCTGCCGTTCGAGGACCACGGCTACCGGGCGCGCGAGAGCATCGAGCACGTGCTGTGGGAGCAACTCCGGTGGTTCGATGCGTACCTGAAGGGCGGGGAGGTCACGGCGGCCGGGAGTCCCGGCGCCGACTGACCCGGGTGACCGGTCCGCCGGCGGGCGGTGGGTCCGGCTCGTCCGCGCCGGGCAGCGGGACCGGCCCACCCGGCCCACCCCCGCCCGCCTTCAGGTCGGCTTCCGCGTCGACCGGGACCCGTCCCGCGGTGCGGCGCTGCGCGGCCGCGCGAGGTGGCGCCACAGGGCCGGCGGGTGCCCCGGCGCCGTGCGTCCGGTCACCGCGGCATCGCCCGGGCGCACGTCGCCGAACGCGGGGACGAGATCGGTGAGCCACGTGGCGCGCGGGTCGTAGCGGGCGAACAGCACCCGTCCCGCCTGTTCCGGATCGCGCGCCTGCAGCAGCCGGAGGACGAACACCCGCCGCCCCGCCACGTCCGCCGTCCCCTCCACAAGCACCTTGCCGGGCCACGCGGACATGACGGGCCCGCGGGCGGTCCGGCCGAGGCCGGAGACGCTCCGGAACGCGGCCCCGTAGATCTCCAGCGCCCGCGCCAGCGGCACGGCGAAGTACGCGTGCGCGCCCGTGTCGCGCTCCACGAACATGTAGTACGGCACGCACCCGAGGCGGACCTGCTCGCTCCACATGCGGGCCCACGTGCCGGCGTCGTCGTTCACGTGCCGGACGATGGGCGCCTGGGTCCGGATGACGGCCCCGGCTCCCCGCACGCGGCGCAGCGCGCTTCGGGCGGCCGGCGTCGAGAGCTCCCGGGGATGGCTGAAGTGCGCCATGAACGCGAGGTGCCGGCCCGACTCCACGACGCGCTCGAACAGGCGCAGCACGTCGTCGGCGTCGTCGTCGGACAGGAACCGGTACGGCCAGTAGGCGGGCGCCTTCGTCCCGATCCGGATCGTGCGGACGTGCTCGAAGCCGGGCTGCAGCAGCGGCTCGACGAACGCGGCGAGGCGGGCGGTCTTCATGATCAGCGGGTCCCCGCCGGTCAGCAGCACGTCCGTGACCTCGCGGTGTCGGCGGACGTACTCGAGGTCCGGGCGGGCCCGCGCCGTCGCGAACCGCTTCGCCTCGCTGCGCACGAACTGTGGCCAGCGGAAGCAGTACGTGCACCAGGCGTGGCACGTCTGGCCCGCGGCCGGAAAGACGAGGACCGTCTCGCGGTACTTGTGCTGCAGGCCCGGCACCGGCTCGCCGTCGAGCCTCGGCACGTTCGCGTCCGACTGGCCGGCCGGGTGCGGATTCAGGCGCCGCCGGATCTCCGTGGCGGCGCCGCGGACCCGCTCCGCGTCGCCCGAGGCCAGCGCCGCCTCCATGCGGCGGAAGTCCTCGGGTTCCAGCATGTCGGGCCAGGGAAAGGTCAGGCGGAAGATCGGATCGTCCGGGGCGCGGTCCCAGTCGATGAGCTCGTCGACGACGTAGTCGTTGGCCCGGAACGGCAGCACGTGTGCGACGACCCGCATCGCGCTCCGCTCCGCGGCCGTGAACCGCTGCAGCGGCGGAAGCGTCTCGAGGTCACGGACGGAGTACAGCGTCATCCGGCGTCCGGGAGACGGCATGGGGCAGTCCTTTCTCCGTGTGCGCTCGGGTCGGTGTCTCCTGGTCGGGTGGTTCCATCCCCGCATGCCCCTGTTACCCCGCGGGCCCTCCCGGGAGCCCGGTGGGAGCTTCGCGGCTCCACAGAGTATCCTGCTCGGCGCCCCCCTCCGGGCGCTCCAGAATGTCCCAAGCGTTGGGACACACTGTCACGGGAACGGCGGGGCGCGCAGCCGGCGGATCGCTGCCGCATCGCCACTTTCCGGACCGGCACCCGATCGGGCCGACAGGTAAAAGCAAGAGGCGTACCCCGATGTCGCCGTTCTCCGGCGTTCCCCGCCTCTTCCCGCCCGTTCCCACCGGTCCCCCGCCGCCGCCGCCCTTCCGGGCACGGATGCTGCCGGAACCTTCTCCGCTCCCCGCCGGCTTGGGAGAGTCGTGTCGAGGCAAACCCGTTCGGAGGTGATTCCATGCGCATGCCGCGCTCCGCGCTCGTCGTCCTGGCCGCCGTCGCGGCCGCGTTCTCCGCTCCCGTCCCCGCCCTCGCCCAGCAGGACGCGGGGGAAGGGCAGGACGTGGCGATCCCGTTCACGAAGCACGTGCTCGACAACGGGCTCACGCTCATCGTCCACGAGGACCGCAAGGCCCCCATCGTGGCCGTGAACGTGTGGTACCACGTCGGCTCGAAGAACGAGAAGCCCGGCAAGACGGGCTTCGCGCACCTGTTCGAGCACCTGATGTTCAACGGCAGCGAGCACGCGGACACGGACTACTTCCAGGTCCTCGAGCCGCTGGGCGCCACGGACCTGAACGGCACGACGAACAAGGACCGCACGAACTACTTCCAGAACGTGCCCACCTCCGCCCTCGACGTCGCCCTGTGGATGGAGTCCGACCGCATGGGGCACCTGCTGGGGGCGATCGACCAGGCGAAGCTGGACGAGCAGCGGGGCGTGGTGCAGAACGAGAAGCGGCAGGGGGAGAACCAGCCTTACGGCCGCGCCTGGACGGAGATCAGCGAGAACACCTACCCGAAGGGGCACCCCTACTCGTGGAGCGTGATCGGCTCCATGGAGGACCTGGACGCGGCGAGCCTCGAGGACGCGCACGAGTGGTTCCGCACCTACTACGGGCCCCAGAACGCGGTGCTCGTGCTGGCGGGCGACATCGACGCGGCCACCGCGATCGAGAAGGTGGAGCGCTACTTCGGCGACATTCCCCCCGGCCCGCCGATCACGAAGCACGAGACGTGGATCGCGAAGCGGAGCGGCGAGCACCGGCAGGTGATGCAGGACCGGGTGCCGCAGGCGCGCGTCTACATGGTGTGGAACGCACCGGAGTGGAAGCATACCGACGCGGACCTGCTGGACTTCGCGTCCTCGGTGCTCGCCTCGGGCAAGACGTCGCGCCTGTACCGGCGCCTCGTCTACGACGACCAGACGGCCACCTCCGCCGTGGCGTTCTTCATGGGCGGCGAGATCGGCAGCCAGTTCATGATGATGGGCACGGCGCGGCCCGGGGTGGATCCCTCCGTGGTCGAGGCCGCGATGCGCGAGGAGCTGGAGCGCTTCCTCGCCGAGGGGCCCACGGCCGAGGAGCTGACCCGCGTGAAGACGCAGGAGCGGGCGGGCTTCCTGCGCGGGATCGAGCGGATCGGCGGGTTCGGCGGCAAGTCCGACGTCCTCGCGCAGGGAGAGGTCTACGCCGGCGACCCCGCGTTCTACCAGGTCCGCCAGGAGCGGCTGCAGGACGCCACGGCGGCGGAGGTCCGGGACGCGGCGCGGCGCTGGCTGTCCGACGGCGTGTACGTGCTCGAGGTGCGGCCCTTCCCGTCGCTCGCCGCCGCGGCCGAGGGCGTCGACCGCG
Source organism: Gemmatimonadota bacterium (assembly GCA_032251515.1). Lineage (GTDB taxonomy): Bacteria > Gemmatimonadota > Gemmatimonadetes > Palauibacterales > Palauibacteraceae > Carthagonibacter. The sequence goes on along the minus strand of JAVVDU010000016.1, from coordinate 19,259 downwards.
CGGCGCTGCCGGTGCCCGGTACGCCGCCCGCCCCCGACTTTCCGGAGGTCCGGCGGGCGACCCTCGCGAACGGCATGCAGGTGGTGCTCGCCGAGCGCCCGGGCCTGCCGCTCGTCCGGATGCAGCTGGTGCTCGACGCCGGCTACGCGGCGGACCCCGCCGAGCGCCCGGGCCTCGCGAACCTGACGATGGACATGCTGGACGAGGGCACGACGAGCCGCGACGCGCTGGAGATCAGCGAGGAGCTGGCGCTGCTCGGCGCGAACCTCGGCACGGGCGCCAACCTCGACCAGGTGCTGGTGTCCCTGTCCGCCCTGAAGGAGAACCTGGCGCCGTCGCTCGCCCTGTTCGCCGACGTGGTGCGCAACCCCTCGTTCCCGGAGACGGACCTCGAGCGGCTGCGCAGACAGACGCTCGCCCGCATCCAGCAGGAGAAGTCCCAGCCCATGGGGATGGCGATGCGCACCCTGCCGCCCCTCCTGTACGGCGAGGGCCACCCCTACGCGCAGCCGCTCACCGGGTCCGGGACGGAGGCATCGGTGGCGGCGATCACCCCCGCGGACCTGCGCGGCTACCACGCCACGTGGTTCCGGCCGGGTAACGCCACGCTCGTCGTGGCCGGCGACGTGACGCTGGACGAGATCGTGCCGGAGCTGGAGAAGGCCTTCCGGGGCTGGGAGGCCGGAGCGGTGCCGGAGAAGAACCTCGCGGGGGCGAAGCGCCCGGACGCGCCCGTCATCTACCTGCTCGACCGGCCGGGCTCGCCCCAGTCGGTGATCCTCGCGGGCCAACTCATCCCGCCCACCGCGAACCCCGACGAGCGGGCGTTCGAGGTGATGAACACGGTGCTCGGCGGCGCCTTCATCTCGCGCATCAACCTGAACCTGCGCGAGGACAAGGGCTGGTCGTACGGGGCACGGGCCATCGCCTGGGACGCCGCCGGCCCGCGGCCGTTCGCCGTGTACGCCCCGGTGCAGAGCGACCGGACGGCCGAGGCGATGACCGAGATCCTGGCGGAGCTGAACGGGATCCGGGGCGATCGGCCGGTCACCGCCGACGAGCTCCGCAAGGCGGTCGACAACCTCACCCTGTCCCTGCCGGGGCGGTGGGAGACGATCGGCCGGGTGGCCGGCTCGCTGGGCGAGATCGTCCGCTTCGGGCTCCCCGACGACTGGTTCGACACGTACGCGGACGAGGTCCGCGCGGTCAGCGCGGAGGAAGCGAGCGCCGTGGCGCGCGACTTCCTCGCGCCCGACCGCATGGTGTGGGTCGTGGTGGGCGACCGCGAGACGATCGAGGAACCGGTGCGGGCGCTGGGCATCGGCGAGGTCCGGCTCCTCGGCGGGGCCGGGGCGTCGCGCACCGCGCAGACGGACTGACGGACGGCGGGCGCCGGGAGGGTCGCGTCCGCGGCCTCCCCGGCGCCCAGCGCCGACCCCGGACCGGAGGCCGGGCCGGAGATCCGGTCAGATCGGCTCGTCCGGGTCGAGCGGCCGGGCGAGCGCGGCCCGGATCCCGCCGTCCAGGACATCGGCGAGCCGGGACAGCACGCCGCGCCCGCCGAACCGGACGAACGGGCGGACCTGGAACAGCCACAGCCGGCCCTCGGCGAACCCGAACTCCACGTCCCACGGCGTGCCGCCGCCGAGCTCGTCCTCGATGCGGCGGGCCAGGTCGCGAAGCGCGGCGATCTCGTCCTCCGACAGCAGTCGCTCGGGCCGCTTCGCCGGGACGCGCGCCACGCCGCCTTCGGGCCGCAGGACGCGTCGCTCCGTCTGCCGCGCCGATGAGAGCAGGGTCACGGACCCGTCGGCCTCGACGAGGAGCGTCTCCGCGGCGCCCCCGTCGACCACGCCGCCCACCCCCTCCGCGGTGGCGATCGTGAGCTGGTCCGCCTCCCGCACGGGGTCGTCCCCCTCGAGGCCTGTGGTGACCAGGACCCCTGACTTCTCGGACGGTACGCTCGCGAGCAGCAGGACCGAGGGGTAGACGTCGGCCGGATTCGCCACCACGCGCCGCCGCCACAGGTAGGCGCGCTCGCCGAACGGCGAGCTCCAGACGCGGCGGATCGCCGCGAGCACGCCCTCCCGGGTCACCACGTGCGGAACGGTCAGGTTCAGGCCGGCGCCGCTGAATCCCGCCAGGTCCTCGACGTTCGTGTCGCTGCGGACGAACACCCCGTCCGACAGGTCGGGACCGAACGTCTCGCGCAGTGCCGCGTCGATGCGGGCGAGGTCGTCGGGCCGCCACGGCAGGCCGGCGATCGCCTCGCGCATGCCGGCGAGGGCCGTGAAGATCCGTGCGTCGACCTCCGCCTGCGGCCGCCCGGCCGCCCGGAGCGAGTCCGCCTCGCGGAACGCGGCGCGCAGGGCGCCGAGCGCGCTGGGCGCCCCGGCGAACGGGCGGTCCACGTGCCGGAGGAACAGCCCGAACGGCAGGGCCACGCCGGGCGCCACGTGCCCGGGAAAGCGCGCCGCGAGCTCGCCGACGTTCGCCGCCTTGGGGCCCACGGTCACGCCCGCGTCCGTAGCGCGCAGCCGCGCGACGGGCTCCGGCGCGAAGCGGTCGAGGCGCAGGCGGCCGACGTCCAGCGATACCGGCACCGGGCCGGCGTCCGGGCCCGGCTCCGCCGCCGCGCCCGGATCGGCGCCACCGGCGCCTCCCCCCGCCCGCGCCAGCTCCCGCAGCCGGGGCGGCAGCGAGTCGGGCGAGCCCAGCCACACCCGGCCCATGGGCGAGACGGCGAGCGCCACGGTGCGGCCGGCCGCGGCCGCGACCTCGGGCGCCGGGCGCGTTCCCAGCGCGGCGTTCGGCACCCCCAGCCCCCGCGCCAGGAGCTGAATGTGCGACAGGAGGTTTCCGGCGTCCGCCGTCAGGATGCCCGCCACGGGGCGCAGGTCCGCCTCGGACGAGGGGAGCACGTAGATGCCGTCCGGGTCGATCTCCGCCGGGCCGGCGCCGGGATCGAGGATCCGCAGGGGACCCACGGCGAACCCGGGGTTCAGGCCGCGCACGCCGGACGGCGCCTCGCGTCCGAACAGGAGGTGGGGCGCCCCCACGGCGCGGTCGGCGTCCGCGTGCAGGACGTCGAGCCGGGCCGACAGGGGCAGCAGGATGGAGCCGCGCGCCTCGGCGTCCAGGAAGCCCGCCGCGAGCGGCTCGACCCGCGCCCAGCGGTGCGCCACGGGCCCGAACCCGGCCCGCAGGGCGGCCCAGGCCCAGTCCAGCGACCGCGCCAGGTAGCCGACCCCGTCCCGCCACGCGCCCACGGTGAGGACCCCTCCGCCGGTGAGCGCCTCGGCCCGTTCCCTGAGCGCCGACCGCTCCCGCTCCGACAGCAGCCCGTCCCCGTAGGCGAGGTCGCAGAAGAGGAGCAGCTCCCGGACGCGATCGGCGCGCGGCGCCTTATCGTCCACGCCGCCGGCCGCCGCCAGCTCGAAAGCCACCTCCTGGAGCGCCGAGGACAGCTCGAGGCGGGCGATGTTGCCGGGTCCGTCGGCGCGGGACTCGGTCTCGCGGCGCAGCGTCACCGCCAGCCGGGCGGCTCCGGCCAGCGCCTCCGCCCGGCGCCCCGCGGCGATGGCGGCGCGAAGGGAGGCGAGCGCCTCCGCGTGCCCGGTCGTCGGGCCGGCGCCGAAGCCCTCCAGGAGCGCGGCGGCCGCGCCCGGCGCATGCCGCTCCTCCAGCGCGGCGCGCAGCGACTCGAGCGCGCCGCGCGCCGCCTCCGGCGGTCCGGCCGCGAGCCGGGCCCGCACGGAGTCGAGGTCCTCGCGCGAGGGCATCGAGTGGATCTTCGCCCGCAGGGCCTGGAAGGAGGGGTCGGCCGCGGCCGCCTCCGTGGCGAGGGCCCGGATGCGCGCCGTGCGCCCGCCGCCCGCCGCCGACGGGTGGGGGAGCGTCTCCACCAGCCGGCGCGCGAGCAGGGGCCGGGTGCGCAGGAAGGCCGTGTCGGCGAGCAGGGTCTCGAGAATCTCCTGCCCCCGCCGCTCCTCGTCCTCGACCTGCCGGGCTCCCCGGTAGTAGCGTCCCCGGTGCAGGACCCAGCCGCCGTCGACCCCGACGAGCCACGTTTCGAGCACGAGCTCGCGCAGCCGGTACCAGTCGCCGGCCGGATCGAGGAGCGCCTCCGGCCCCTCGGCCTCGAGGATCGTGCCCACGTGGATGCCCAGTTCGGCGAGACGCCGGCGCTGCGGGGAATAGCTCGCGTGCTGGACGCCGCCGCCGCGGTCAGCGCACGGATAGGGCCGGACGGGGTGGGACGTGCCGTCGGCGCAGAACCAGCGGATGCGGAAGTAGGGGCCGCGCGGGTCGTCGCGCATCGCCTCCACGAGCCGTGCGCCCTCCGCGGCTTCGGCTTCGGAGAGTGGAGGCAGGTGGACCGGTCCCGCTTCCTGCGCGCCGAGCGGCGCGGGGACGAACAGCGCGAGGAAGATGGCGCCGGCGAGTCCCGCGGGGGCGCCGGCGCGCGGGAGGTGACGCCTCAGCGGCCCGCGGCCGGCGGCGCGCCGCCGGAACGGGGCCCGGCCTCGTCTCCGGGATGCGATCCCATCACCAGGTCGTCGAGCCGCAGGATCAGGTCCGAGAGGACCTTCCCGCCGCCCGCGCCCTCCAGCAGGGCCACCGCGACGTACTTCCGGCCCGCCCGTTCCACGATCGCCGCGTCGGCGTGCCACTGTTTCCACGTGCCCGACTTCCTGAAGATGCGCGACGGCCGGCTCTCGAGGCCCCGCACGAACTTGTGGTGGATCTCGGGCTCTCCGAGGATCCGCTTCATCTCCGCCGAGGCCCACGGGCTCACGAGGTCGCCCTCGTCCAGCATCACGAGGAAGCGCGCGACCTGCCGGGCCGTCGCCCCGTGCGACACGCCGTGCAGCGGGTCGCGCTTCCACAGCCCGCGGCCGCCGCCGTAGTCGCGTCCCACCCAGATCCCCCCGTTGTACGAGGCATCGTACAGGAGGCGGCCGGGAGCGCACAGGGCCTTTTCGATCTCCCGGAAGCCGACCCGCTCGATCAGCGCCGTCGACAGCCGGTTGTCGCTGCGGCGGATCATCGCCTCCAGGTCCGCGCGGAGCGCCGGCGTGTAGGGAAGCGCCCCGTCGGCCACCTGCTGAAAGACCCCCAGCAGGATCCCGATCTTCGGGAGGCTCGCGGCGTAGCGCATGTGGTCGTCATCGGCACCCGCGTAGCGGATCCGTTCGGGGTCGGTCACGTCGACGAGGGCGACCGACAGCCCGTCGTCGCGGACGTGCCTGCGGAAGCCGGGCTCGGCGAGGACACGCAGAAGCCCGGCCTGGAGCCCGGGGTCCCGCTCGTCCAGCGGCCAGGCGGGCGGCGCGGGCGGAGGTCCGGCGACGGCGGGCAGTTCGACTTCGTGCGGGATGATGGCGGGCGTCACCGAGAGGGCGCGGGCCGGGAAGAGGGACTCGTGGCGGGCAATCGCCGGGAGGGCCCCGGAGCGGTCGGGATCCGGCCCGCCGGCTTCCCGGTGCCCTTCCTGCGGCGCGGCCCGCAGGGGCAGGGCGCAGGCGAGCACCGCGAACACGGGCGCCGCCGCCGCGAGGACCTGGATCTCGACGCGCCTTCCCCGCATGTGCCTCCTCTCCGCCGCGGTCACGGGTGCAGCTCCCGCATCGCCCGCTCGAGTCGCGTGGCGATCTCCGCGTGTTCCGAGGCGGAGTTCACCTTCCGGACATCCGACATGAGCGATACAAGATAGACCCGCTCCGGGTTCCGCGCCGGGGATTCGACGATCGCCACGCTGTGCATCAGGTTCTGCGCGTTCCCCCGGTACTGCCCGCAGGAGTACCCCGCCTCCGGCACGCAGCGGTACAGGGAGCCGGACTTGAAGTAGACGGCCGCCTCGGACAGGGCGGGGGAGTACGCGAAGCGGTAGCGCCGCCGCGTGAAGTAGAGGAGGCGCTTCATCTCGAGGCTGCTCCACTCGTCCACCAGCCGCCCCTGCTCCATCCGCACCAGCCAGCGCACGAGCTGGCGGGGCGTGGAATGGCTTCCGCGGCCCGGGATCCGCCGCTGCGCGCCGTTCGTGAAGAAGGTGCGGATCCGCAGGTCCGCCGTGTCGATTCCCGCCGCGAGGAGCGGCTCCTCGACGAGCCGGATCGCCCGGTCCGACAGCTCCGACCGGGGCGTCTCCGCCAGGAACGCCGCCTCCCGCTCCGGCGTGGGCGGGTAGTCCGGACCGAACGCGTCCATCAGCAGGATCTGCTTCCACACCATGGAGGCCGCCGCGTTCGAGCTCGGCGAGGCCATGTGGTCCACCCATTCCCACAGCGTGAACACGTCCCCGCGCCGGATCGCCCGGTGCCGCACGCCGCTCCAGTCGTCCGCCACCACCGGCACGGCGTGGTGGTTCGGGAAGGCGAAGTCGTCCGCCTCGATGCGGGTCTCGCGCAGGAGGCGCACGCGGGCCTCCACGTCGTCCGGGTGGAGGCGGCGGAGCTGCTCGAACAGCCCCGTCATGACGAGGATCTTCCCGACGCTCCCCGGCAGGTAGCCCTCGTCGGGCCGGATCGCGGCGTACCGTGGGCGGGCCGGGTCGGTGATGTCGAGCAGGGCGGCCCGGTAGGACGGGTGGAGGGAGCCGAGCACCCTCTCCAGGACCCGCTGCAGCTCCGGATCTATCGGCGTCTCCGGCCCGAGGTCGAAGCCCGGCGCGGCGTCCGCGAGCCGAAGCACGATCTCTTCGGTGCCGAGACGCCCGCCCGGCGGGATCGCGAGGCGGCCCGGCATCTCGCCCGCCAGCACGCGGCGATAGGCCTCCAGACGGCGGATCCCCGTGCGGGCGTACCCGTCGAGGGGATAGGGGTCCGGAGCGGGGCGGGCGGCCGTGTCGGGGGCGACAGTCGTGATCGGGGCGCGAACGGCCGTCGGGTGCCGGGAAGCCCCGTGGCCCGCGGCCGGGACGTCGGCGACGGAGACGGCCGGGGCCGCGCCGAGCGCCAGCCCGGCGAGCACGAAGACGGCGGCCGGCCCCGGCGGGACCGTCGCACCGGTCCGCGGACGGCTCCTGGGCGGCGTTGTCCCCGGCATCCGCACCCCCGGTTCTCGTTTTCGCGCTTCGATGATGACCGGCACGACCCACCCGCCCGGCGGCCCAGGCGGGCGCCGGCGCGAAAAAGGTGGCCTTCCAGAGACGAATGCGGGAGGGGGGCGGAAGGTTCCGGGGTGGGACGCGCGGCGCCTGCGGTCTCCTGGACATGCCGTAGTCGCGCGGTCGCGCCGCGTGGAACCGCGTAAGTCGACGTGCTACCTTACCTCAGTTGGCCGCGAAGCCATTCTCGACCGCCCGGGAAGATGACGAGCCCGTGACGAAGACCGGCGATCCGACCCTCGAGGGGCGCCTGCGCACGTGGGCCGCGGGCTCCGGGCGCCGGCTGTGCGTCCTCTTCGGGTCGCGTGCCGGCGCAGGGACCACGCGCTCCGCCTCGTCCGGGCGGAGCGACGTCGACATCGCGATGGATTTCGCGACTCTCCCGCCGCCCGAGCGTCGTCTCGAGCTGATCGGCGAAGCCCAGGACGCCTGCGGCGCCGCCATGGCCGATCTCGTTTTCCTTCACCTGCGGACGGACCCCGTCCTGCGGTTCGAGATCTTCCGTGGCGGGTTCCCCATCTTCGAGGCGGAAGAGGGCCTGTTCATCGAGGAGAAGGTCCGGGCCCTGATGCTCTACGAGGACGCGCTTCCGTTCCGCCGCATGCTGCGCGACCGGCTGCGCGAAGAGGCGCAGCGGAACGGCGGGGACTCCCGTGCCCCTCAGCGCACCCGCGTCCGCACCCGCACCCCGAGCGACAGTCCCGCCCCCGCGCCGGGCGGCGCGCCGCCCAGCTCCACCTCCAGCCAGCGCGGATCCCGGATCGACCGCCCCACGAACCAGCCGGCCGTGCCTCCGACGAGGAAGCCGGCGAAGCAGCCCCCGACGTAAGCGCCGAGGTCGCCGTTGTCCCGCGCGGTGAGAATCGCGCTGCCGGCCGCGCACCCCGCCGCGCCCGCCACGACGCTCAGGATCCCGCGGATGTCCTTCGTGCCCCGGGCCACCTCGAGCATCCGCAGCTCGTCGAGCGGGACTTCCACCGCCCGGTCCGAGTCGAGGGGGATCACCGAGAGGCCGGACGGCTTCAGGGCGAGCAGGCGGGCCCGCGGCCGCTCCGCCGGGCGCACGAGGACGGGGCCCGCGGCGTAGCGCACCAGGTCGCCGGCCGTGAGGGAGTCGGCCGGGACCTGGCAGGGCGCCGGCCGGGGGAGGAGCAGCGTGAGTCCGAGAAGTGCGGTCACGAAGCGCACCGGCATCGCCTCCGTCGGGGACAGGGACGGCCGGACGGTTCGGACGTCGCCCGAACCCGGAGCAGGATGCGTGCCGCCCGCGTCCCGGCTCTCCGCCCCTACGTCGCCCGCTCCAGCCGCAGCCCCCGGGGCACGAGACGCTTCTCCAGCGCCCCGAGCAGGACCTGGGCGGCGATGGCGAGAAGCGCGGCGGGCACCGCGCCCTCCAGGATCAGGAGCGTGTCGTCGAGCCGGATCCCGGTGAGGATCGGCTGTCCGTAGCCGCCCGCCCCGATCAGGGCGCCGAGCGTGGCGAAGCCGATGTTGAGGACGGCGGCCGTCTGGATCCCGGCCAGGATGGACGGGGAGGCGAGCGGCAGCTCGATGCGCAGCAGCCGGTCGCGCGGCGACAGGTCCAGGGCCTCGGCCGACTCTTCGAGGTCGGGCGGGATCCCCGCGAGCCCGGCGTGCGTGTTCCGGACGATGGGCAGGAGGCTGTACAGAAACAGGGCCGCGATGGCGGGCGGGGCGTAGATTCCGAACAGGGGGATCATGAACACGAGCAGCGCGAGGGCGGGGATCGTCTGGATCACGCCCACGGCGCCGAGGATCCCCTGCCCGAGCCGCGGCCGGCGGAAGGCGAGGATCCCGAGCGGGATCGCGGCGAGGATCCCCATGGCGAGCGACACGCCCACCAGGAACAGGTGCTCGACGGTGCGGAGCCACAGGCGGCGCCGGAAGCCGTCCTCGGCCGCCGCGACCGGGGCCCCGAGGATGCGGCTCAGGACATCTGCCGCCACCGCCGCCTCGGACTCGCCTTCCAGCTTCACCCGCGCGTTCAGGCGGCGCATGCGTGGCGCGTCGAGCGTGCCGGCGAGCGCCGCGAGCGCGGCCTCCGCCCCGGGCGCCCGCTCCGCCAGGTCGGCCCGGTACAGGAACACCGCCTCGTAGCTGCGGAACCAGCCCAGGTCGTCCTCCAGCGGGCGCAGGCCGTAGAACTCGATCTCGGCGTCGGTGGTGTACACGTCCATCGCGTCGATCTCGCCCGCCCCGATCGCCCGGTAGGCGAGGTCGTGGTCGAGCCCGCGCGGCGCCGGGCCGGGCAGGCCGTAGCGCCGCCGCAGTCCCGGCCACCCGTCGGCCCGGTCGAGGAACTCGTTCGTCAGGCCGAGGTCGAGGCCGGGGTGGGCCCGCAGGTCCGAGATCCGCTCCAGGCCGAGGCTGTCGGCGACCTGGGCGCGCACGGCGATCGCGTACGAGTTGTCGAAGCCCAGGGGCGCGGTCATCCGCAGGCCGAGCCCGGCGAGGGCGGTGCGCAGCGCCTCTTCGCTCTCCACGTCGCGGCCCGCCAGGATCTCCTCGCGCAGCGTGCCGGTGTACTCGGCGTACACGTCGATCGCCCCCGAGCGGAGGGCCTCGAACAGGACGCGGGTGCCGCCGAGCTCGCGGCGGTGTTCGGCGGGGAGGCCCGCCTGCCGCAGGGCGCCCGCGGCGATCTCGCCCAGGATCACGGCCTCGGTGAACTTCTTGGAGCCCACGACGACCTCGTCGGCGGGGGACGGAACGCTCGTCGACGCTTCCCGGGGACCCGGGACCGGACCCGTATCCGGAAGACCGGCCGCCGCGAGCGCCGCGACTCCGGCCGCCCCGAGCGCCATCGCTGCGAGCGCCACCGCTGCGAGCGCGAGGGTCCGGAGGCCCGGCGCTCTTGCCCGCATCATCACGCCGGTCCTCCCGCCGCGCCGCCCGCCCCGCGCTGCGCCCGCACGAAGTCGGTGACGAACGGGTCGGCGGGCCGCTCGACGAGGTCCTCGTAGCTGCCCTGCTGCACCAGGCGGCCGGCGCGCAGCAGCGCGATCCGGTCCCCGAAGAACGCCGCCTCCGCCAGGTCGTGCGTCACGAGGACGACCGTCTTCTCCAGCTCCCGGAAGATCCGCCGCAGGTCCTCCTGCAGCTCCCAGCGGATCATCGGGTCGAGGGCCCCCAGTGGCTCGTCGAGCAGCAGGACGTCGGGGTCGAGCATCAGCCCCCGCATCAGCGCGACCCTCTGGCGCTGCCCGCCCGACAGCTGCACGGGGTAGCGGTCCAGGCCGTCGGCGGGAAAGCCGGTGAGCCCGAGCAGCTCGTCCAGCCGCGTCTCGATCCGCGCCGCGGGCCAGCCGAGCAGGCGGGCCTTGAGGGCGACGTTCATGCGCGCCGTGAGGTGGGGGAACAGCCCGCCCTCCTGGATCACGTAGCCGGTGCGCCGGCGCACCTCGCCCGCCGAGGCGTCCGACACGGGGGTTCCGTCGAACAGGACGCGGCCGGCGTCGGGGCGGGCGAGGCCCAGCAGGAGCCGCAGCACGGTGGACTTCCCGCAGCCGCTCGGCCCGATGAGGACCGTCGTGCGGCCGGCGGGCGCCTCCAGCGACAGGTCGTCGAGGACCGTGCGGCCGTCGTACGACTTCCGGGCCGACTCCAGGCGCAGCATGGAGACGAGACTACGCGGAGCGGCGGCGGACGGGCAATCGCCGGACTTGACGGATCGCGGAATTCCGGCGTTCGTGTAGTGCCCCGGAACGGTGTCTCGAAGACAAGGAGACGTGCGCATGTCCATCCATGTCAGGCGGCGGGTCCCGCGCCCCGCCACGCTGCTCCTCGCCGCGGGGCTCGCCGTCGCGGCGGCCGCGTGCGGCGACGACTCCCGCGATCCGCTCGGTCCGGAGAGCGCGCCGCAGCTCGCGACGCGCCCCGCGGCGGGCACGATCCCCGGCCGGTTCATCGTCACGCTGCAGCCGGGGGCGAGCCCGGCCGCGGTCGCCCACGATCATGGTGTGGCGCCGCAGTTCGTCTACGGCGCCGCCCTGAACGGGTTCGCCGGCACGATTTCCGACGCGGCCCGCGCCGGCCTGCTGGCCGACCGCCGGGTGCGCCGCATCGAGCCGGACGGGATCGTCGAGGCCTGGGGATCCGGCTCGCAGACGAACGCGACCTGGGGCCTCGACCGCATCGACCAGCGCGCCCTGCCGCTCGACGGCACCTACGCCTGGGCCACCGACGGCACGGGCGTCACCGCCTACATCATCGACACGGGGATCCGGCTCGGCCATGCCGAGTTCGGCGGCCGGGCGCAGACCGGGTTCGACGCCGTGACGAGCGGCGGCACGGCGGAGGACTGCAACGGGCACGGCACCCACGTGGCCGGCACGGTGGGCGGCGCCACCTACGGCGTCGCGAAGAACGTCGCGCTGGTCGCGGTACGCGTCCTCGACTGCAGCGGCAGCGGCACGACATCCGGCGTGATCGCCGGCATCGACTGGGTGACGGCCGACCACGGCTCCTCCCCCGCCGTCGCGAACATGAGCTTGGGCGGCGGGGCGAGCGCGTCGCTCGACGAGGCCGTGCAGACCTCCATCGCGGCGGGCGTCTCGTACGCCGTCGCGGCCGGAAACGGGAATCGCGGCGGCAGGCAGCAGGACGCCTGCGGCTTCTCGCCGGCCCGCGTGCCGGACGCGATGACGATCGGCGCCACGAACAGTTCCGACGCCAAGGCCTCCTGGTCGAACTTCGGCGACTGCGTGGACTGGTTCGCGCCCGGCGTGGGCATCACCTCGGCCTGGAACACGAGCACCACCGCCACGAATACGATCAGCGGCACCTCGATGGCCACGCCGCACACGACCGGCGTGGCGGCGCTCTACCTCGACGCGAACCCCGGCGCTTCAACGGCCGAAGTGCGGGACGCCCTGTTCGCGGCGACCACGAAGAACGTCGTGACGTCCTCGTCCACCGCGAACAACCACCTGCTCCACAGCCTGTTCGACGGGAGCGGCGGTGGTGGTGGCGGCGATCCGGAGCCGCCCCCGCCGCCGCCGGGCGACTTCTCCCTCACGGCCACCGGCTTCAAGGTACGCGGCGTGATCCGCGCCGACCTCGCCTGGTCGGGCGCGACGTCCACCGACGTCGACGTGTTCCGGAACGGAGCGAACGTCGCGACCACGGCCAACGACGGGGTCTACACCGACGACACCGGCCAGCGCGGCGGCGGCACGTTCACGTACCAGGTCTGCGAGGCCGGCACCTCCACCTGCTCGAACGAGGCGACCGTCAGCTTCTGACGCGGCGCCGCTTCGCCCGGTGCGGACAGGCCCGCGCTCCCGTCCCGGGGGCGCGGGCCTGGCCGCATCGCAGACCCCTCCGGGCGCGCCGCGGACGGCGGCCGCCGGCCCGAAACACGCCGACGCGGAATCCCGTATGTTCCGCGTCGGACCCGCTCGCCGCACCCGTTCCGCTTCACCGGAGGTTGGGACCCATGTTCGCCTCACGCTGCCGCCGCGTCGCCCTGCCGGCGCGGGCGCTCGTCCTTCTGGCCCTCGCCGCCGTCGCGGCCGCCGCCTGGCCCGCCGCGCCCCTCATCGCCCAGCAGCAGGCCGCCGCGCCGGACGTGACCGGCGCCTGGTACGGCACCCTGGACGTCGGGGCCGCGAAGCTGCGCATCGAGCTCGACGTGTCCTCCACGCCGGACGGCCTCGCCGCCACCTTGGCAAGCCCGGACCAGGGCCCGGGCGAGCTTCCCCTCGACGCGTTCGCCGCCGATGACGGCGCCGTCACCTTCTCCGCCGCCGCGGCCGGCCTGTCCTTCGAGGGCACGGTCGACCCCGGAGCCACCCGCATCGCGGGCACGTTCCGGCAGGGCGGGCAGTCCTTTCCGCTCGAGCTCGGCCGCGACATGCCGGAGGCGCCGCGCGGCAGCCCGGAGTGGCTGGCGGAGCGTCTCACCAAGACGGAGACGTACGTCACGATGCGCGATGGCGTGCGGCTGTTCACGTCGTACTACGTGCCGAAGGACACGACGCGCCGCTACCCGATCCTCCTCACCCGCACGCCGTACAACATCGAGCCGGGCGGCGAGGAGTCGTTCAGCCGCTACCTGTCGGTGAACGCGGGCCTCGTGGAGGCGGGCTACATCTTCGCCTTCCAGGACGTGCGCGGCCGCTACATGAGCGAGGGCGAGTTCGTGGACGTGCGGCCCTACGACCCGGACAAGGCGGCGGACGAGTCGGACGAGGCCAGCGACACGTGGGACACGATCGACTGGCTGGTGCAGAACGTCCCGGCGAACAACGGCCGCGTGGGGATCTTCGGGGTCTCCTACCCGGGCTTCTACTCCACGATGTCGCTGCTCGATGCGCACCCGGCCCTGGAGGCGGTCTCGCCGCAGGCGCCGGTCACCGACTGGTTCCTGGGCGACGACTTCCATCACAATGGCGCGTTCTTCCTGATGGATGCGTTCTCGTTCTACTCCTCGTTCGGCCGTCCCCGTCCCGAGCCGACGCGCCGCGGCCAGGGCCGGTTCGCCTGGCCGAACCGGGACTCCTACGAGTTCTTCCTCGAGCTGGGGCCGATCCGGAACGTCGAGGAGAAGTTCTTCGGGGACAGCATCGCGTTCTGGTCCGAGGTGATGGACCACCCGGACTACGACGAGTGGTGGAAGGCGCGCACGCCGCTGCCGCACCTCACGGACGTGAAGCCGGCCGTGCTCACGGTGGGCGGCTGGTTCGACGCCGAGGACCTGTGGGGCGCGCTCGCGACCTACCGGGCGATCGAGGCGCAGAACCCCGGCGCCGACAACCGGCTGATGATGGGCCCGTGGCAGCACGGCCAGTGGGCCTGGGACCCGGGCGAGAAGCTCGGGAACGTCCACTGGAACGCGGCCACGTCGGAGCGCTACAAGGAGGTCGAGCGCCGCTTCTTCGACTTCCACCTGAAGGGCGAGGGCGCCGGCGCCGAGGAGCCCGCGATCGCCGACGGGCCCGCCATCGCCGAGGCGACGATGTTCGACACGGGCGCCCGCGAATGGCGCGAGTTCGCGGCGTGGCCGCCGGAGCCCGTCACCGAGTCCGCGCTCTACTTCCAGCCGGGCGGGGGCCTCGACTGGTCCGCGCCCAGGGCGACCTCGGGATTCGACGAGTACGTCTCCGACCCCGAGAACCCGGTCCCGTACACGGAGGACGTCCACCTGCGACGCACCGCCGAGTACATGACCGACGACCAGCGCTTCGCGTCCCGCCGGCCCGACGTCGTGGAGTACGAGACGGAAGTGCTGACCGAGCCCGTCACGCTGGCCGGCCCGATCGTGGCCGACCTGTGGGTGAGCACGACGGGCACGGACGCCGACTGGGTGGTGAAGCTCATCGACGTGTTCCCCGACTCCCTGCGCGACTACCCGGAGAACGACGCGGGCGTGCCGATGGCCGGCTACGAGATGCTCGTGCGGGGGGAGGTGATGCGGGGCCGCTACCGGAACTCGTTCGAGGCCCCCGAGCCGTTCACGCCCGGCGAGCCCACGCGCGTCCGCTTCGAGATCCCGGCGGTGCTGCACACGTTCGCGCCGGGGCACCGGATCATGGTGCAGGTGCAGAGCTCGTGGTTCCCGCTCGTGGACCGCAACCCGCAGACCTTCGTGAACATCTACGAGGCCGGCGAGGAGGACTTCCGGAAGGCGACGCACCGGGTGTTCCACGACCGGTCGCGGCCCTCCGCCGTGCGCGTGAAGGTCTTGCGGGACTGAGTGACCCGGGCGGGTGGGGCGCGCCCGGTCGCGCGCCCCGCCCGGCTCGCACGCACCCCCTTCCCGAGCCCCGCCTCGCGCCGGCGACGCCGTTCCGCCTATCTTGGGCGACCTTTCGCGCATCGGGCACGGTGCGACCGGGGCACGCACGGGCGGAGCGAGCATGGAATTCTTCGAGTGGCTGACCGACATCGGAAACCGCTACGTGGCGGAGCTGGGCTTCACCGTGAACGGGGAGACGATCCCCTACATGGTGATCCTGCTGCTCGGCACGGGGATCTTCCTCACCCTCCGTCTCGGCTTCATCCAGCTCCGCCGGATCGGCCACGGCTTCGCCGTCACCTCGGGCAAGTACGACGACCCGGACGAGCCGGGTGACGTATCCCACTTCCAGGCCCTGACCACGGCGCTCTCCGCCACCGTCGGGATCGGGAACATCGCGGGCGTGGCGATCGCCATCCACTGGGGCGGCCCCGGGGCGCTGTTCTGGATGTGGGCCACCGCCGCGGTCGGCATGGCCACGAAGTACACCGAGGTGACGCTCGCCCAGAAGTACCGGAACGTGGAGGAGACGCACGGCCACGCTTGGGAAGGGACGGTCTCGGGCGGGCCGATGTACTACATCGAGAAGGGGCTCGGTCCACGCTGGAAGTGGATGGCGGTCCTGTTCGCCGTCCTCCTGGGGATCACGGCCTTCCTGACCGGCAACGCGATCCAGGCGAACACGGTCGCCGACACCATGCGCTCCACGTTCGGCGTCCCCGTGTGGGTCACGGGACTCCTGACCTCGGGAGTCGTGGCGCTCGTGATCCTGGGCGGCATCAGGCGGATCGGGAAGGTCACCTCGGTCCTCGCCCCCTTCATGGCCGCGATCTACGTCCTCGGCGCCCTGGTCATCCTCACCCTGAACGCGGCCGACGTCTTCCCGGCCCTCGGCCTGATCTTCCGCGAGGCGTTCAACCCCACGGCGGGCGTGGCGGGCACGGGCGTCGGCGCGTTCCTGGTGACGATGATGTGGGGCGTGCGCCGCGGGCTGTTCTCGAACGAGGCGGGGCAGGGGTCCGCGCCCATCGCGCACGCCGCGGCGAAGACGGACGAGCCGGTGTCCGAGGGCGTGGTGGCCCTGCTCGAGCCGTTCATCGACACGATCGTGATCTGCACGATGACCGGGCTCGTGATCCTCACCACCGGCGTGTGGAACGACCGGATTGCCACGGAGATCGTGCTGTCGGGCGGGGACCTGTCCTGGGTCGCCGTCTCGGGGGAGGGACGTCACGTCGCGGCGGCCGCCCCGGCCGAGCTGGAGATCGCCGAGGGCCATCCCGCGGCGGGCCCGGGCACGCCCGAGATCGCGTGGCACGACGTGGCCGTGGAGCGGCTGTTCGAGGACGCCGGCATGACGGTCCCGTTCACGGGCACGATCCGGCCCGCCGAGGCGGTGGCCGTCGCGCCGGACGGCCGGCGCCTCGCGTCGCTGTGGGCCCACGCGGCGGAGAGCGGCGCGCCGCTGACCCAGGAGGGCTTCCGCCGCGGCCTGTCGCCGTTCGGGCCGTGGGGCGGCACGATCGTGGTGTTCGCGGTGCTCCTGTTCGCCCTCTCCACGGCGATCTCGTGGAGCTACTACGGGGACCGCTGCGCGAATTACCTGCTCGGGGCCCCGGCCGTGCTGCCGTACAAGATGGCGTTCGTGGCGATGCACTTCATCGGCGCGGTGCTCCCGCTCACCACGATCTGGAACCTGGGCGACATCTTCCTCGCGATGGTGATCGTGCCCAACCTCATCGCGCTGATCCTGCTCTCGCCGCAGGTCCTGGAGGAGACGCGGAGCTACTTCGAGCGGAAGCCCTGGATCGAGAACGCGGCGAAGCACCGGGCGGTGAAGGAGGCGCGCCGCCGGCGCTGAACCGCGACGAGTCCCTTACGTCCCCGTTACGGCGTCCGTGCCGCGCCGTGACGGGGAACCCGCAGCCTGTCCGTGAGGATTCCCCATCCCGGGGACCGACCGGAGAGGCGACATGCACGCGATCGCGGCGCGACTGCGGACCTGGGACGCCCGGCTGCTCCTGCGGCTCTGTCTCGCCGGCGGGACGGACCGGGGCGTCCGGCTCGCGACGTTCCTCACCCGGACGGGCGACGGGCCCGGCTACCTGGCGCTCTTCGCCGCGCCGTTCCTGGCGCGCGGCGCGTCCGGGGCGCGGCTGATGCTTCTCTGGACCGCCGCGTTCGCGATCGAGAGGGTCGTCTACAAGGTCCTGAAGTCGGCCCTGCGCCGGCCCCGCCCGTTCGAGAGCCACGCCGCGGTCCGGGCCCTCGTCGCGCCGCCCGACCGGTTCAGCTTCCCCTCCGGCCACACCTCCGCCGCCTTCCTCGCCGCCGGCCTCGTCGGTGCGCTGGTGCCCGTCCTGCTGCCGGCGCTCCTCCTGTGGGCGGCCGCCGTGGGCGCGAGCCGCGTGCTGCTCGGGGTCCATTACCCGTCCGATGTGCTCGCCGGCGCCCTGCTCGGCACGCTCGTGGCGCGGGCCGCAGCGGGGCTGGTGTGAGGCCGGAGGCGGCCGGGCAGGGGGTGCGGCCTGACGTTCGGGGGCGCGGCAGCGGACGTCAGGCGGCCAGCAGGCGTCCCCACGTGACGAGTGCGATGCCGATCGGCACGAAGATCCAGTACGGCCGCGGGAGGGGGCCCAGCCAGCCGTCCGCGTGCCACCAGGCCCGCGAGGGCCGGAACGCGCGCAGCCCGAAGGCCGGGTTCAGCACGAACCACAGGAAGTCTTCCAGCACCCAGAACAGCACCAGGAAGCCGAGCACCTGCAGCTCGGCCGCCGCGCTCCAGGCGGCCGGGATGACGGCGAAGGGCACGTGGACGGCGACCGCGATGAACAGGAAGGCGTAGAGATGATATCCCGTGAGCGGACGCGACCCGAACAGCCAGGCGAGCCAGGGGACCTCCTTGCGCCACGTCGGGAGGCTCGCGGCCCATCCCTCGCTTCCCTCGATCTCGATCTCGAGTCGCGCGAACAGCCAGGCGGCGAGCAGCAGCGCGGCACAGAACAGGGCGGTCTCGAGCACGGGCTGGGTCCTCGTGTGGGTCGGCGCTTCCGGGGCCGCCGCATCGTAGCCCGGGGCGGCCGGATCCGGCAGGGGGGCGGCCCGGCCGGGCAGGGGCTGGAGCCGTACCCGAAGCCGACCGCCGCGCCGCGGGTGCTCGTGCTGTCGGCCGGGGCCGGCACCGGGCACCTGCGCGCCGGCGAGGCGCTGGCGGACGCCGTGAGACGCCACGCGCCGGAAGCCGCCGTGCGGCACGTGGACGCCCTCGACCTCGCACCCCGCTGGGTGAGCGCCTGCTACGGCGACGGGTTCGAGCTTCTGGCCGGCCGGGCGCCCGCCGTGTGGCGCGGCCTGTACCGCGTAACCGACGGACCCGACCCGGGCGACTCCCGGGTGTGGGCCGCGGCCGAGCGCACGCTGTTCCGGCGCTTCCGCCGCCTGCTGCGCTCCCGGCCGTGGGACGTGATCCTCGCCACGCACTTCCTGCCCTGCCAGCTGGTGCGCGGCGCACGGCGGGCGGGCCTGCCGCCCATCCACCTCGTGGTCACCGACTTCACCCTGCACCGCTACTGGGTGCAGCCGGCGGCGACCCGGCTCCACGTGGCCACGGAGGCGCTGGCGCGACGGTCGCGGCTGCGCCTGCCGGCCACGCCGGTCTCGGTCTCGGGGATCCCCGTCGCCTCGCGCTTCGCGGCGGTCCCGGACCGCGCCGCCGCCCGGCGGGCGTTCGGCCTCGATCCGTCACGGCCGGTACTCCTGGCGGTGGCGGGCGGGATGGGCCTGCGGGTGGAGCGGGCCGTCCGGGCGGCGCTCGCCGCCCGCGTGCCCGGACTCCAGGTCCTCGTCGTGTGCGGCCGCAACGAGTCCGCGCGGGCCCGGCTCGCGGCCCTCGGGCGTCCGGACCTCGTCGTGCGGGGCTACGAGGAGCGCATGGAGGCGGCGATCGCCACCGCGGACCTCGTGCTCACCAAGCCGGGCGGCCTCACGGTCGCCGAGACTCTCGCCGTGGGTCGTCCCCTGCTGCTGTCGCGGCCGATCCCCGGCCACGAGGAGGCGAACGCCGCGCTGCTGGTGCGGGAGGGGGCCGCCGTGTTTCCCGGGTCGGACCGGGAGCTTCCCCGCGCGGTGGAAGCCCTGTTCGCGGTGGGCGGACCGCTGGCGGAACTGGAGGCCGCCGCGGGCCGGCTCGGCCGGCCGGGCGCGGCGGCCGCCATCGTCACGGAGGCGCTGGCCCCCCTCGGCTCGGTCGCCGCGGCCTGATACGCGCCGGTTCGGTCGCCGCGGCCTGATACGCGCCGGTTCGGTCGCCGCGGCCTGAGGCGCATCTCCGGCCCCGGCGTTGACGGATCCCCCGCTCCCGGGTTTACGTGGGGAGCGGGGAGCCCGCCCGGG
>JAVVDU010000015.1:45367-48848 GCA_032251515.1 Gemmatimonadota bacterium | reverse complement strand
GTGCCCCGGTAGAGCGAGACCCGGCCCGTGACGCAGATCTCCCGCCCGCGCCACGCCCGCTCGGGCGGCTCGGGAAAGGCCTCCCGGTCCGCGTGGTGGATCACCACGGTGAACTCCTGGTCCGGGTACGGCCGGCCGAGGTTCAGGAAGGTGAGGCGCCCGGGCCCGAGGTAACGGGTGCCCGCCACCCGGCCGCACACGACGGCGACCTTTCCGGCGAGGGCGGCGGCGGCCGCGGCGGGCACGGTGTCGGCGGGCGCGGGCGGAGGCGCGGCGTCGGCCTCCGGCCCCGCAGCCTCGAGCCCCGCGTCCCCGGGCCCCGCGGGCTCGCCCCGTGCGAGGCGGGCGGCGCGGCGGAGGCGGTCGGCGTGCCGGACGTTGGGCGGGATCGTGAGCAGGCGCGCGTGCCCTTCCCGGACCAGGACCTCGTTCACCAGCGTGTCGCCGATCCAGACGTAGGCGAGGAGCCGCCCGTACCGGTCGCGTTCCTCCACGTCGAGCTCCAGGCGGACCGTGCGTCCGGCCACGAGGCGGCGGTTCGCGGCGGCGGCCTCCCGGGCGCGGGCCCGCACGGCGGGGCGCTCGTCGTCCATCTCCGGGGTGTCGATGCCGATGTAGCGGACGCGCTCGCGGCCGCCGGCCAGTTCGACATCGATCGTGTCCCCGTCGAACACGCGCGTGACCGGACCTGACAGTTCCTGGACCGTCAGGCAGGCCACGAGGAGGGCGACCGGCAGGGCGGTGGACCGGAGGCCAGGACGCGTCTCCCGGCGAATGTCGGCGATGGCCCTGCGGCGACGGCGGATCCTCACACGATCTCTCCTTCGGCTCGCGCGGCGGAGTCCGCGCGGGGTGAGGGGGCGCTCCGGAGCGTAGGCGGAATTCCCACAGTGGGAAATTGGGAATCCGGCCTACGGTCTGCGAAGACCCCCCTCGCCAGCCGCGGGCCGCAGCCCCGCCGGCACGGTCCAGCGTCGGGTCTCGCCCGGTGTTGCGCCTGCGCCTGCCGGGCCGGACCTTGCGGCACGCGCCGGCTCGTATCCATGGCTGTACTCCGCCGCGAGCAGCCTCTCCGGCGTGCTCTCGAACGAGGAGGAAGGATGCCGAACGTGCGTCCGCGCCGCACCCCCGGGCCCCACGTCCACGGTCCACGGCCCCGCGGTTCCTCAGGCCGGAGGGCCGGGCAGGCGCTGGCCCTCGTCCTCGTCGCCTCGCTGGCCGGTGCGTGCAGCGGCGGATCCGACCCCGCCTGGACGCTGCGGCCCACGCCGGAGCCGCTCCGCTACGAGCTGGCATCCGAGGTCAGCAACTTCGTCGAGACGCCCGGCGGACCGACGGGTACGGACATCACCACCGAAAGCGAAGTCGCCGTGTCGATCGGTGCGGTGACCGCCGGGGGGCAGAGGCCCTTCTCCGTCACGTACGCGTCCTTCGAGGCGACCGTCGATGCCGGGCTCGGAGCCCCGAGCCGCGTGGACGGCGGCGGGTTCGCCGGTCTCCGCATCGCCGGCGCCAGCGGTCCGGCGGGCGCCCTGGCCTTCGACTCGCTGCCGGACGTGTCGGCGGGGTCGTTCGACGCCGGCAGCCTGGCCGGCGTGGTCCCGGACCTGCTGCCCGCGCTGCCGCCCGGCGGGGATGCAGCGGCCGGGCCGTGGGACCACGGCTTCACCATGCCGATGGGTGGCGGCGTGTCGGGAGAGATCACGTACAGCGGTACGGCCCGGTTCGCGGGCGACACCACCTGGGAGGGGATCTCGGCGCGTCGCATCCTCTCCGAGGGACGGGTGACGTTCGAGGGGAGCGGCACGCCGGCCGGCGCTCCCGGACCCATCGAGATGAAGGCGGAGGGAGACAGCCGCACCCTGTACGTCTGGGACCCGGCGCGGGGCGTACTGCTCGCTTCGGAGTCCGAGTCGGAGGCGAGCGGCACCGTCCGCGCCATGGGATTCGACATGCCCCTGGTGGTGCGGGCGGAGTCCCGCACCCGCGTGAGACCCTGAAGGAGATACGGCATGGCACGCATCGTCGACATCGGTGATCCGCCCCGGCTGGAGGACTACGAGGCGGTCGCGCACCTGACGCGGCACGTGGTGGACCTTCGTACGACGGCGGAAGCGGTCCGTGACCGGCTGGCCGGTCGCCGGGTGTGGATGGTGAACTCCACGGCCAGGGGCGGTGGCGTGGCCGAGATGCTCCCGACGATGATCTCGCTGATGCGGGGTCTCGGCGTGGAGACGGAGTGGGCCGTCATCGAGTCGTCGGACCCGGGCTTCTTCCGGCTCACCAAGCGGGTCCACAACCTGATCCACGGGGAAGGGGATCCCGGCATTCCGCCGGAGGCGCCAGAGCTGTTCGAGTCGGAGAACCGCGCGAACGCCGCCTTCCTGTCCGAGCGCATGAAGCCGGGCGACATCCTGGTCGTGCACGATCCGCAGCCGATGCCGCTGGCCCGGATCCTGAAGGAGGACCTCGACATCACGGCGGTGTGGCGCTGCCACATCGGGCTCGACGAGGAGAACGAGGCGACCCGCGCGGCGTGGAAGTTCCTGCACCCCTTCACCGACGCCTACGAGCACGGCGTGTTCTCGACGCCCGAGTACGTGCCGCAGGCGTTCATCCGGCGCGCCTCGGTGATCACGCCGGCCATCGACCCGCTGGCCGACAAGAACGTGGACCTGCACCTGCACAAGCTGGTCGGGGTCCTCGCGAACTCGGCGTTCGCGACGAGCCCCGGACCGCTCGTGCCGCCGCCGTTCGGCGACTTCGTGCATCGTCTGCAAGGGGACGGCTCGTTCCGCCCCGCGAACATGTGGGACGACATCGGGCTGCTCACCCGACCCATCATTTCGCAGGTGTCGCGCTGGGATCGCCTCAAGGGCTGGAAGCCACTCCTGGAGGCGTTCGTGCTCCTGAAGCAGCGGTTTCTGGACGGCACGGATCCCGAGGACGAGTGGTCGTACCGCCGGCGCATGGACCTCGTGCGGCTCGTGCTCGCCGGCCCGGACCCCGCGTCGATCCAGGACGACCCGGAGGGGCAGGAGGTGGTGGCCGAGCTGCACGACGCCTACCTGGAGCTCTCGCCGGAGATCCAGGACGACGTGGCGGTCGTCACCCTGCCCATGTCGTCGCGCCGGCAGAACGCGCTGATCGTGAACGCCCTGCAGCGGGCCTCGACCGTGGTGGTGCAGAACTCCCTGCGCGAGGGGTTCGGGCTGACGGTGACCGAGGCGATGTGGAAGCGGATCCCGGTGCTGACGAACTCCCGCGCCTGCGGGCCGCGCTACCAGGTGCGGGACGGGGTGGACGGCTGCCTGGTTCGTGACCCGGAGAGCTCCGACGAGCTGGCGCGCACGATGTCCGCCATGCTGGGGGCGCACCGGAACCGGGACCTGTGGGGCCGCAACGCGCAGCGCCGCGTCCACTCCGAGTTTCTCGTGTTCCGGCAGGTCAGCGAGTGGCTGCGGCTGCTGGGGCGCCTGGT